>JAEELL010000016.1 GCA_016282745.1 Lachnospiraceae bacterium | reverse complement strand
TTTTTTTCTAAACCTTTTTACCGATTCTCGCTTTGGAAAATGGGCATTTACTATTCCAAGATCATTTACTGCTGCATGCTGCCATGTTCCTATATTTCCAACCAACTCTATCGGAACTTCACCACCATATGTACACGGGAGATTATCTCTGAAGAAATCATCTTCTTTAAATGGTCTTAACATAAACATGTCATCATTGAAGTAAACAAAATGTTCACTCAATCCCGGAATTCTATGAATGTTCATTTCAATAGCATGTGAACTGAATGTTGGCAAATACTCTTTCGGAATAAACTCATCATGACGAACTATATGGAGTTTTGGAGAATTCACGTCAAGAAATTTGGGAATATGTCCCCACGTTACAAAATGTATCTTTCTAACCCATGGTGCAAATTTTTCTACAGATCTAAACCAATAAGGTAATAATCCCCAATCCCTATATCTATTGTTTGAGTTGTTCTCATTTTCAACAGCAACTGCATATTTATTTTTTTCCTTCAGCCATTCCGAGTCATTGCCATCAACCCACAATATTACAAAATCTATATCCATATATAACTCCCTTTTTATCTCTTCTGTACAATGCTAATAACTTTTTTAACCGGTTTTAACAGATCAAAAAAAGAGCATCTAACATCTATGGCCTCATATTTTTCTGTCTGCGTATATGTATGAAGACCATCAATCCTATATCTATCGAACTTTACGTCTTCCGCTAGTAATTCAAAAATCTTCTTTTCCCCATACTGATTACCATTAATCTTAACTTCGTTAATGGCAATCCCATTACCGTAACTATCTATACTGTTAATTTGAGACGGTCTGTATAGTTTGTTATCTATTACAAAATATTCTCCTGCGCCTCTATTTTCAAATTTATTGTACTCATCCCAAAATAGCTTAACTAATACAACTTTGCCATCCCTATCTTTTTTTAACCAAAAGGGCTTTGGAATAACCGCTTCCGAACCTTTAACAGGAAAAAAAGTAATCATCAGATACTTCTCATCTATTTTATAAACACTCGTGTCGACTGCATGGTCATTAAGTACTGTTCTAATTTTTTCCCATTCATAAGGAAACTTCTTTGCAACATACAAGTCTACTGTATTATTCGCACTTGATTCAGGAATCATATACCACTTATCTTTTTCTTTAAAAACAAACGGATATGAAAGATGATATTCTTTTTCCAAAATAATACTAGGCTCACTAACTTCTCCGTTCTCAAATAACTCTATTACTTCAATAACTCCTTTGCCTTTATGGCAAGCCTCATAAAATAAAAAAGTTTTACTTCCTTCTTGTACTAAAATTGGATCAGCCTTCCAATAGTCCTTACATGATTTCAATTCAATTTCCGAGTCGAAAAATCTCTTGTAAAAAATAGAGTCTTTTTCATTATTTTTTTTCCTAATAGCTATGGAAAAATAATTTGGATTCCAAAACATTTTTTCCAATAATGATTTTTTCAAAACACTTAACCCCTTCTACTATTAATAATTCCTCTACGCTTCAATGCTATAGCAACCGAATGTCGAATGGATATATATATTTTTTTCAAACAAAAATATATTGGTTTCTTATTACAAAGTAAATACACATCTTTTTTTTGTTCATCTACTATTTCTATTTTGTGACACTTTAACCACGTAATAAATTCTTGTTGAACACTCTTTATTTCCTTCAAATTAGAAACATATATTTTTTCTCTCGCCCATGTTAAATATAGTTTCAATATAATATAATCTTTCTGTTCTTTTACGCCTTCTTTATTGACACTATTTAATAAAGTAACAATGGAATCTTCTAATACATCCGCCAAATCTGATAATTGAGGTATTTTCAATAATCTACGACCAGCATTCCCCTCATCTTCAGCTTGTCTATAATTATAAATAATATTTTCATTAAACATAACATAATTACAATGCGACAATATACGAAATGTCATCTCCAAATCTTCGTAATAAAACATATCCGTTCTAAAGTATAGATTATTTTTTTCAATTACTGTTTTCTTTATTATTTTGTTACAAATAGAACTCAAACAGTTTTCTTCAAACAATTCTTTAAGCTGTAAAATCCATGCATTTTTATCCAAAATCACATTTTCTTTTGGTCCCAATTCATCCCTTCTATAACATTTTCCGTTGTAATAATAATCAAATCCCATTCCAAAAATCACCATATCTATCGTTTTGTAATGTAATAGATTATTCAGCACCTCTTCCAACCTATATGCATTAATTGTATCATCTGCATCTAAAAATAAAACATACTCTCCCATAGCCTTTTTCAATCCAGTGTTTCTTGCCGATGACACTCCACTATTCTTTTGGTATATATATCTAATTTTACTATTCCGCTTCACTATCATTTGACACATTTCTGCTGTAGAATCAATAGAGCCATCATCAACTATTATAATCTCATAATCATCTCTATCTAATATCAATATACTATCAACACAATCTGTAATATAATCTTTCCCATTATATATAGGAATAATAAAACTAAAATTAACCATAAAACCTCCCAGAAATCTATTATACTTGCCACATGAATCTGTAATTCAAATAATCATCAACTGAATAACTAATATGTACACTTAAGCATGTCTTATAATAATACCAAATCAATATTACAGTTATTATCATTACAAATATTCTATTGCTCTCCTCATCAAATGGGAATATTGCAACACCTGCGTCTTTGTTCATTTCCACTTTTCCCTGCTGCTTATAAAAAATCATCGGAATAAAAAGAATCAAGAACTGAAGATAATAATCCGCAAATCTGGTAAATACATTATCAAATCCAGAAAACATCTGAATTATGGCACCTACAAATATTATATTGAATAATTGCTCGAATCGCTTTTCCCTAAAACCTTTTAACAGTAATCCACACAATAATATAAGTACTATGACAAAAAATCTACCACCTAAAATAGTATTAACATTTGCGTCAATAAATTCATTATCGTAATATGCATCAGAAACGTTCTGAACAATTTGATTTCTAAAAGCATATACTAGCACTGATACTATTACATATACAATAAGGTTTTCTCTTTTCAATTTATTATTTGCAATAATATATGCAGGTAAAAATACAAGTGCAGGAAAATGAACAAATCCTGCAAGTAGTGTTACCACTATAAATGCTTTCGGCTTTTTTTCAAAAATCGCTATCATAGAAAACAAAAGTAATGACATTGCAAATCCTTGCTTAATTGCCGAAAAATCGTATGTAATATAAAATGACATACAATTAAATATTAAAAAACTAAGCCACGGTTTAGGTGAATAATAGTATATAATTATTGCAACTGAAACTTGTGTTATAATTGCAATAATTATCAGGAAAATTTGAAAATCTCCATTCGTTACAATGGATATGAATTTGCTTAACCATTGAAATCCAGCATTTCTTCCATTACAAAAAAAATCTTGATTAAACCATCCACTTTTTGTTTTTCCATACATATAATAACCACTTGCATATTTACGTAAATCACCTGTAAGATACATGTATCTAAAGCCACACACAAAAAAATGCAAAAAAGCTATTATTCCAATATATCTTTTTCTCTTTTCCTGTTCTTGAGGCAGTAATAACCCTAAAGTAATTACCGCAATTACTATAAACCAATATATTGTTACTCCCATTTGCCTACACCTATTATAAAAATGTTTAATTTATTATTCTGATTTAATTTCTAACTGCTCTTCAAGAAAACTATTACATCTCACAAATGGGTAAAATAATCGTCTTCTAGTTAATAATCTTTTTAAAAAACTCTTCATTTTTACTTACTCTATATCTTTTATTAAGACAGTTCTTTTTTGCCTTTATTTGTGAATATATTTTTTCTTGATATCCGGAATCATCTATAATCTCTTTAATACCCAAATACAATCCATCCTCTGTATCATCAGTAATAAGTCCCATTTCAGAATCTCCCAACAATTCACTCATTCCACCACAAGGTGTTGTAATTACTATTTTTCCAAGTATCAATGCTTCCTGAACAACAGTACTGCTCCCCTCATATTTAGAAGAGCAAACCACATAGTCAGCTTCTCTTATCCATGGATATGGATTTGCTTCAAATCCTTTCAATAAAATGTACTCTTCCATTCTATTTTCTTTAATCTGATTATGTAGATTTTTATATTCAACACCGTCCCCGACAATAACAAGTGAAAACTCATAACTATCATTTTTCAACTTAATACATGTGTCTATCAGATGACTATAATTTTTCTCCTCTGACAATCTTCCTACCGAAACTATTTTTTTTCCTTTTCCATTAAGAGGCCATTCAATCTTTTCCTTGCTTTTTTCTATTATCTCTTCTTCATCAATAACATTATTTATCACAACCGATTCTATACACTCTCCATACACTTCATCAAAGCTTTGTTTCACATCTTCTGATACGCAAACCACTTTGTCATAGTGTGAATAATAACCAGCTGTCTTTTTATCTACAATACCTTTTTTCTGCAAATCACAATGTACCCATGCAATCTTCTTAGCTCTTTTATTAGTTGAAGCCGCCAATACTTTTGTTGCCTCACATTCAAGATAGGCTACTTCTATATCATAATCATCTTTAATGTACAATGGATATGTCAACTTGAATTCTGTACATAATCTGAACCACAATCTGGAAATTTTCATAACCAATTTATTTTTGCATTTCAATATAGATCTATGCCTAATTCCTGAAGATAAATACTTTCTATAATCGCAAGGGTTAACTGTATGTACAGTAATATCAAACCTTGACTGATCCATATTATTAACAAGATTGCATAATACTTTTTCAGCTCCTCCACCAGAAAGTTCTGGAATAAGAAATAATATTTTTATCATTTATTTCTTCCCTCTTTGTTCAAAATCCTGATTATATAATCCACATATTTTCTCAGCAAAAATATTTGAATCGAATCCTTTTTTTCTAATTGCATCCATTACCAATTCCTTTGGTGCCCGTTCCATAGAAATGGCATTTTCAATTGCTTTAATCCACATCGAAGTATCATCCGATAAATTTAACCATGTTACTCTTCCCAAGTCAAAATCTACCTCGTGTGAATAAGTATCCGCAGATACACAGGAAAGTCCTGCCGCTTGCGCTTCTATCATGACAAGGGGCATCCCTTCATATTTAGATGGGGTAATAAAAGCACTCGATTTTCTAAGTAATGAATCAACATCATCTCTTAATCCCAATAATTTTATGTAATCCTTTAAGTGATATTCATTAACAGCTTGAACAATATTTTTTTTATACTCCTCATCATCCCCATCTCCGACAAGAAGAAATCTGATTTTTTTATTTTTATTTTTAAGCTCTTTTGCTAATTCTATTAAAAAAATGTGGTTCTTTAATCCGCAAAATCTTGCAACATTAATTACGTTTCTCCATCCATCTGTCTCACAATAATCTCCACCTTCTTCTTTGTAATAATTATCAAGGTATTTTGAGATATCTACAGAATTATATATTAAGTGATAAGACTTTTTTTTCATAATCTTTTTTCCAAAAAGAAACCTTGCCGCCCAAGTTGAACACGCAATCTGTGTTGTTGAAAAATGTATTATCAAGAATCTCATTAAATTGTGATATAACTTACGAGAAATAGTATATTTAGGTATTATTTCGTGCCCTTCTCGCCAACTATGTGCATGTACAAATCTACACGGCACTCCAGCTAACCAAGCAATAAAAACTGTTAATCCGCTATGAAATAACTCATGAGCATGTACAACATCATAATTTCCTTTTTTCATTATCCTATACATCTCAATACTATATTTAATTGGTTGTTTTCTACTCTTGTATGATAATTCAATAAAATCACCTCCATAAGATTCTATTTCTTGTCTAAAAAAGGCATCTGGTTTATCTGAAGTAAAATCAATCTGATAAATATCCTTATTAGCTTTTCTGAGTAAATGCATTATTTGATTTTCTAATCCCCCAACATGCATAGATCCAGCAACCATTAATATTCTCACAACTTTTTCTCCCTATTAATCATGAATATTTTTTTTTCCAATATTTATAGATAAAAAAACCGGGAACCAAACAAATCGCTTTTAGCACCCTATATTCCTTTTCATTTGTTAGTATTCTCAAAGGACTAAACTTTGCAAAAAAGCCATAGCAATCATATAGCATTGCATTTTTAATTCTAAGTATAAAATAATTTTTTTTATCCATGTTCAAGACTGAATTAAGCATTCCTCCAAGTGGATTGTTAATCCTCAACTTTTTACCTGACTTTGTCAATCCTCCCTCTAAATACTCACAAATATATATTACCCTATTAATATAGATGCATTTATGAGTCAACCCTACTCTATGCCACAAAACTCCCTCTGACATAAATTTTTCTCCTTCAAAAACCGGAAATGGATATTTTTTGAATAAGTCTGAACGAATAACTTCGCAACAATCGTTCCCATAGACACATACCCTTTTGTGTTTTAACAAATCTAGGGGGATTTTCTCATTCTTTACATAACAAATGGGATTCTCAATTGATTTTCCTCTCAAAAAAGTTATAACTCCAATGTCGCTATCTGATTTATACTTTTCCCAATTCGCTAGTATTTGTTCTACTGCATTCGCTATTAAAGTATCATCACTATCCAATATTAATACATATTCTCCCTGAATATATTTGTGAGCTTCATTTAGCGCAGTATGTTTTCCTCCATTTTCTTTTTTTTCATAGAAAATATCAAAATCATCATGAGCATCAAGTATTTTTTTTACCACTGACTCTGTGTCATCTGTACTTCCATCATCTATAATAATCCACTCAAAATTTCTATTTGATTGTTTTTTTAATGATTCATATACATTTTTTAAAAGATTTCCTCTATTATATGTAGGTGTTATTATCGATACTTTTTTCTTACTTTTCACCTATTCCAAGCCTCCTGATAAAAATCTGAAATCCACTTAGCTGTTGTTCCTATATCATAGCCATTTTTTTTAACTTCAATTGTGCTATCACTTCTTTTACTATTTATTAAACTTAATATTTTTTCTGCCCATACGTCTGCTTTTTCTGTCAATTTACATATACTTACATGATTGCTTGTAACAATACATTCCCTTGACACTTTATCAGAAATAACACAAGGCATTCCTGAACATTGAGCTTCAACAGCCACTATCCCCAACCCTTCAAACAGAGAAGGTAAAACAAAAACATCCATTGCTTGCAAATAATCACATACATTTTCTTGGCTTCCCATAAAAAAAACAACTTTTTCTAATTTTCTTTTTTTAACTTTTTCTTCAATTTTTTTTCTTAATTCCCCATCTCCTACAAGTAACAATACTGAATTGTTATTCTTTTCATATATCTTTTCAAATATATCAATGATAAAAACATGATTTTTTTGTTTAACAAATCTACCTATATTTCCGACAACAATTTTATCTGCAATATTGTATCTATTTCGCATAAGCTTTCTTTTCTCTGCATTATAAGCATATTTATTTGTCTCAATTGCATTATTCAATACGTGGAACTTCTCCGCATTATGTATTATTTTTTCTCCAAATCTAGCTCTTCCAGCATCTACTGAGCAAGCAAAAAAATAGTCTGCTATAAATCTTGTTGGATAAGAAAAGACTCTATATATATAACTTTTTAAATCTTTCCCGTTTGTATTATGACTATGTGCTATAGTATAAGCGTTATTTTGATTTGCTATCTTCAAATAAATAGCAGCAGTACTTCCTAAATGACCGTGTATTATTTTGTATTCATTCTGATGTTCTACAAAAAAATTATTCCACCATTTTTTGTACTCAAAATGATTTTTCACATTATAATGCGGGCATCTGAAAATCTTACCGCCTAAGTTCTCTATTTCATCATCGAAATCAGCTCTCTCCGACCAATTTTCAACAAAATCAAATTGTACTTTTTCTCTATCTATATGGCGATATAAATTCATTATCATCACTTCAGCACCACCATAATTCATTCTCCCAATTACATGAAGAATTCTAATCGGTTTTTCTCTCATGTTTCCCTCTTTCTATTATTTAATGCTATTCAAATAAATTTAAAACTTCTTCTTTGATATTTTGAATACAAAAAGATAACACTTTTTCTTTATTAATCTCAATAAATTTATTGGATATTTCCTTATCATTTAACAATAATAGAATTTTTTCTGAAAAAGCATTACTATCATCAGGATTACACAAAAATCCATTTTCTCCATCTTTAATTATATCTTCCAATCCTCTTATATTCGAAGACACTATTGGTGTTCCACAGTACATTGCTTCAAGCGCTGCAACCGGAAGTCCTTCGTGATATGATGGCATTGCAAAAACATCAGCTTGACAACATATATCAATAATATCTTTCCGATATCCAAGAAAGTGTATTCTATCCTCCAATCCTAATTTGCTTGCCTGCTGCTTTAAATTATTAAATTGATCACCTTTCCCACACAAGACATAATGTATTTTCCCATCTTTCATCTGTGCAACTGCATTTATTACTGTTCTTTGATTTTTTCGCTTACTCAGCTCTCCTACAGAAAGAATAACTTTTTCATCTTCTTTCAATCCCAACTCTTTCCGAATATCGCTCTTTTTTTTGTTACTATCTATCCTATCCGGATTCATACCTATACCGTGAATATATTTCACATCCGGCAATCTCATTCTCTTTGCCCTGCGATAATCTTCCATATTCATTGTAGTAACACTATCACAGAAGTGCCCTGCAAACTTTTCTATTGGATAAAACAAAAACCAATTAGATAATGGAGCACCTTTATAAAAATGAAAGCCGTGCACCATGTAAATTACTTTTGTTCCTTTTTTTCTTACTTTTCTTGATGCAAGTCTTGTAACAACTCCCATGACTGGTTCGTTAGTCCAAATCACATCGTAATTTCCATTTTCAACGACCTGCTTCATATCAAAATATCCTTTTATATTTATTATCGAAACAGGACTTCTCCTAAGTCTGACAATGTATATAGCGTTTACAAAATCTTTAAGTTTTTCTCTCACTTCATTCATTCGGTTTCCAACTTCAGAACATGCTATCTCAACATCGAATCCACATTCAGATATATTTATAACATGTGGTATAAGGAACTGAATCATCATAAGATCTGTGGATGTTATCAATATTTTTTTCTTCATACTATTCTCTTCATCGTTTTAGACATTGCTAACCATATTATTTATTATGCTCAAAATCAATTTCTAATGGCTTATGTCTCCACGTTCTTTCACTCTCCGCTGGTAATTTCATATAATCACCATACTTTAATTTTAAAATACTGTCATATTGTTCAGCACACATAAATTTTTTACTTTCAAACTGAACATCAATGTAATTATCCAATACACCTGGTGGATATTGAACTCTCATTGAATCAAGCGTTTCCAAAAAAACTACTGAAAAAGCATAATTATCATCATACTTAAGTAGCTTTTTTTCAAATTGTATTCTATACTTTTCCCTTCGTTTTTTAGAATAAAAAAGCAATAAATATTTTGCAATAACTTTTACAATGATATTTCCACTTGGCGGAATAAATTCTCTAATGAATAGATTATATTTCATTGATTGAATTTTAAATATTATTTTTCGACAATGACCAATTGGTATTCTATCTGCAGGAAATATATCTATATAAATACCTGTATGATATTTTCTTCCAATATCATTTTCTTGAAAAAAAATAGAATTATCTTTTCTTAATTTCGAAAATGATTGAGTAAAATCACTATCTGTATTTTTATTTTGAAGAACAAACCCATCCGGATTAATTTCATTCCACGCTTTAATAAATTGATTGTAATCTTTTCTTGGCATGCATACATCCAAATCATCATCCCATGGAATAAATCCTTGATGGCGAATAGCTCCCAACATTGTCCCTGCATACAAAGAATATTTCAAATGATTCGTTCGACATATCTCATCAAACAAACATAACATTTCATATTGTACTTTTTGAACTTTTCTTAACACTTCATCCATATACTTTTCTCACTCAATTTTTTTATTTGTCTTTGTATAAAAGAAGATAATAAATGTACTAACCATGCATATAATAAAATCCCTCCTGTAACTACAATAAAACTTATTGGAAAAGAAAAAGTATTTCTTGTAATAATAACATTTTGACATAAATATATTTCAAGCGAAATGGATGCAACAAATGCCACACCTTTGCAAATATTGGAATTAACTTTCTTAAACCACTCTGTTTTCTCAAGTTTTATAAACAACAGGCCTATCGACCATATCATCCATATCATAATAAGCGGAAATATTATTTGATATTTAAACATACTTTCATTTCGAGGAATTACAACTTTACAAACACTATACATAACAAATGAAACTATAGCATTTAAGCAGAGAAACACTTTATTGTCTTTGCTGATTGTTTCATATCTTTCTCTAAAAAATGCACCCATTAACATTACTTCCATAAAATGAAAACGTACATACCTTTGTTCTACATCTTCAATCTGAAGTATATTTCTTTCAAACCCTGTCATATAAAAAACAATAAAAGAAAGAAAAACCAGTGCAATGATTACTCTAATGTCAATCTTCCACTTTTTATGACAATAAATAAATAAATAAAAAGCAATATACAAAATCATTATTGACGCAATAAAATGATACCAGGTTGGATAAATCAGACAATGAAAAAACGCAATAGGACTATCAGCACTGAAAAAACCAACCCAAAACAAACCTATACACGCAATCCACAACGACGGATATATTCTAATTATTCTTTTTGCATACCACTTTGGAAATTTTTCTTTTATGTTATACAAACAAAAACCGGATACAAAAAAATATAAGCAATTCCCTATCATGCCTCCTAACGCCATTCTAGAAATAGGCCAAATACCAGCATAATGTGAATTTGTTATTAATATAGCAGCTATAGCTCTTAACCATACAATAAATTGAAACATTTGGTCACCTTTTACCCATCTATCTCTTTCTCTATCTTCTCCACTATACTATCTGCTGCAATACCATACTGTTCGCGCAGATACTTCTGGTTTCCAACAATCGAGCCATACTCATCATTGATTCCTGCTCTGATTAAATATGCCTTCTTATCTTTCATCTCAGCCATTACTTCTGCTACAGCACTTCCAAATCCACCTACGATATTATGTTCTTCACAGCTAACAATCAAATCAAAATCCTTGCTGCATTTTTGAATCAATTCCACATCTAATGGCTTGATTGTAGGGAATGTATAAACAGCCGGCTCATATCCTTTTTCAACTAAAATATCATAAGCCTTCTCTACTTCCTCAAAGATAGCACCTGTAGAAAATAATACAACTTTCTTTCCATCCTTAACCTTGATGGCTTTCCCGATTTCAAAGTTATCTATCTTATCGTGAATTCTCTTTTCTCCACCACGACCAAGTCTCAAGTATGCAGTTCCCTCATAATCCACCAATGCTTTGGTACATTCTATTGCCTCAACCAAATCTCCCGGTGCCATAACGACAACATCCGGAAGAGCTCTAAGCACAGCAATATCTTCTGTTGCCTGATGGCTCATTCCAAGAGCCCCATATACAAATCCACCACCAACACAGACTATCTTTACGTTAGCGTGATGATAAGCGCAATCGTTACGAATCTGCTCCAGGCATCTTAATGTAGGAAAGTTTCCAATGGAATATGTAAATACAACCTTTCCCTCAAGTGCCATTCCGGCAGCCATGCTTGTCATATTCTGCTCAGCAATACCTGCATTGGTAAATTGATCCGGCAACTGTTCCCAGTATGGTTTCAAAACACCAAATCCAAGATCACCTGTAACAAGCTCTATATTCTTATTCTCTTTTGCCAATTCAACCAAAGTCTTTACAAATGTATCTCTCATAGTTATTCATCTTCTTTCATAAGTATTTCACAGCAAATCTGTTATTCTCAAATACGATGTTCTTTTTCGCCAGTTCCTGATTTAGCTTCCACCCTTCTCATCTTTTCAGGATAAGTTGTATTCCATGTGTAAGTAAGAGTATGATCATTTCCCACATCATCATTTTCCATTGGGAACTTAGGATTCTCTATTCCATTCGGTGTATATATATCTTCTATCCCCTCAGGCTTTATCTTGTGCAGTTCTGTAACTGCCTGATCGTATTCCCAACCGTCATGTGGAAATCTATAATGCCAGAGAATATCATTCTGCATGAATGATACTCCACATCCCTTTACAGTATTTGCGATAATTACTGTAGGCTTATGGTTATCATCTGCCGCATACTCTTCTGCCTGCTTAAAGGCACTTCTCAATTCATCACAGTTATTACCATCTATCTCTATAACGTTCCATCCAAACGCTTTCCATTTCATTCCAAAGTCTTCTATCTCCAGAGTGTTTTCCTGAAAATCCATACTCTGCATGTGGTTGTGATCAATGATAGCAACTAAGTTGTTCAGTCTGAAATGATTTGCAAAAAGTGCTGCTTCCCACACTGAACCTTCATCACATTCTCCATCACCTAAGACCACATATACCTTGTGCTTCTTGCCATCCTTCTTTGCAGCGTATGCCATGCCAACTCCTGCCGGAAGTCCATGCCCCAGAGAACCTGTAGAAAAGTCTACTCCCGGTAAATGATGTGACACATGGCCCGACAAACGACTTCCATTCTGGTAATGCGTCTTCAGTTCCTCTACATCAAAAAAACCACGTTCAGCAAGGGCTGCATACACAGCCGCTCCCGCATGGCCTTTTCCTAAAATAAATCTATCTCTATCTTCCCATTCCGGATTATTTGAATCAACATTCAAAATCTCTGCATAAAGAACCCCCATAATATCTGCAACAGACATTATGGCGCCTATATGTGATCCACAAGACAAGTGCGTCATCTCCACACCATGTCGTCTAATTTTCCAAGCTAACTGTTCTCCTGTCATAGTCATCATCCTTCCTATTCCTCAAACGGTGTTCCCCTTTTCCTCATCTCGATACCTCTTCCAATATCTTAATATCCTCTTCACTCAATCTCCATCCGGTTCCTTCCACATTTTCAACAATCTGCTCCGGACGTTTAACTCCACATAACACAACTGATTTTGGAAGGTAATCAAGGATATATCTTATAGCTACTGCCGCAACAGACTTATTATATTTTTGTGCTATCTTTTTCATCTTCTCCACGATTGCCAAATTTTTAATAAGTTTATCCCCATGGAAATTCACATATATATCTCTAGAGCGTCTGTCATCATTTCCAAAGTGAATATTGTCCTTTGTATATTTACCGGTCAATATTCCTTGTCCAAGGCTTCCCCATGTAAGAGGAGTTACATCCAATTGCTTTGAGATTTCAAACATATCTTCTTCATTTTTCCTGCATGCAAGACTATATTCATCCTGCATACTAACAAATCTTCCCTTGAAAGGAAGTAATTCTGCTATATCATCTTTATGAATATTAGATAATCCGTAATAACGAATATATCCTTTTTCTTTCATTTTTTCTAAAGTATCTACAACTATATCAATTGGAGTCTTTTCATCTCTGTAGTGAACCTGAAACAAATCAATATAATCAGTGTTTAGCCTCTTCAAACTTCCTTCCAAAGCTTCTCTAATCCATTCCGGACTATTATCGTAGACCGTCTTTCCTCCACCTACGCGCACGCCGAACTTTGTTGCTACGGCGACTTCTTTTCTATGATTTCCAAGTGCTTTCCCTAGCGTCAGCTCTGATTGTCCAAGTCCGTAAGTATCAGCTGTATCAAAAAAAGTCACGCCTTTTTCCAAGGCAGTATGTACAGTTTCAATGAGATCATCCTCATTGACTGTGCCCCATCCATATCTTCCCATGGGACATCCACCCATACATAATCTTGATACATTCAGTTCTGAGTTTTTCAAAGTAATATATTCCATGTTTTTCTCCATCATCCTCTGTGTTCTTTTTTTAAGATAAAGCCAAGTCCTTTATCAAAAACAGCTGCCAAAGTTTTAAAAAGAATATAGACATCAGTTGTAAAAGAAACACTGTGTGCATATTTCACACGCAATTCGTTTTTTCTCTTTAATACGTACTTTTCGTACATCTCGTCAGCATTTTCCCTGCCGACTATTTCATCCAAATTAATGAATTCTATTGAGCTAAAATCTGTAATGCCCGGTCTGACCTGAAGAATATCTTTTTCTTCTCCTTCATACTGCTCAACGTATTGAAGAAGTTCAGGTCTCGGTCCGATAATACTCATCTTTCCAAGTAGGACCTGTCCAATCTGCGGTATTTCATCTAATTTTGTTTTTCTAAGAAAGTTCCCAATTTTTGTAATCCTAGGATCATTCAAAGCGGTAGTTCCGCCACCTATTATATCAGCATTTTTTACCATCGTTCGAAACTTACAAATAGTAAAAGTTTTCCCTTTGTATCCACCGCGTTTAGCTCTGTAAAAAACAGGAAAACCATCTTCAATAACTATTAATATACTGATGATAAAATAGAAAGGCCATAGAAATAACAGCGCAATCACTGTCACTACAAAATCAAGAATTCTTTTAATATATCTATTGTATATTCCGTCAAAAGCCATTTTTCATCCCTTTTAATCATTTTTATTTTTAAGAAATAATACTTATTAATTATATCATAATTGAAATTACGCAACAAGTAAAAGCCATATAATAGCCCCATATCGCATTCATTTTTCTATAATATGTCACAAACTATGTTTCTATACCATCCAATCTTTTTATTAAAACTATTTCTCCTGTAAGACTATCATTTCTAAATAGATAATAATATAACGGATTCTCAATACAATTATTTTTGATAATAATTTTATCCATTCATATGTGTCACTCGACTTATTGTTATAATCACTAAAAACTGTCCAAGGCTTTTCAGTTAGTGCAACAAATAATTAATCTATGCCACTATTTGTAATAAAAAATAACTTTATCCGAAAATAATGCAATTAAAAACCACAACGCTCCCGAAAAAGCATAACAATCAACAATCCTTCTTCCTAGAAAAAAATATATAATTTGTTCAAGCATATTGTTTCTTCCATCAGCAGTAAATGGCAAAGCCAAACAATAAATAATAAAATCAATTATTCCAAATACATAATAAGGAAAAATCAACCTCGTGCATATTTTTTTATATAATCTTTCTTTTCAGCACTTCCAGTACATAATCCAGATACAATAAAAAACAAAGGTATATGGAAAAGCGAAAAAAATCTAGTTTCGAATCCTATTGAACAATGATTATATATCACCAATATAATCCCAATCCCTTTACAAATATCTAAATAAAACTCTCTCTCTTTCACTCCCATTTATACTCTCCGAGGCTCAAATTTTCGTTTTACTTTTATCAACATTCTTTTTGCTACAATACGTACTAATTTCACTGTTTTCAAGCAATGAGCATCTACCTTATTGCATTTAAGTTCGCTCAAATATTGTTCATGTTTTTGGGGCAAATATATCCTAGATCTTCTATATGCTTTTTCTATTGGCTGCTCAAATATGTTATTAAAAAACTTTTCAAGTCCTTCCATTTTTTTCGTTGCATACATAGGGTCAATAAATATTGGTTGTCTTAACATTTCAAGATATTTTTCATCATCGTTATCTAATTCTATTATTTTTTCAATGACTTTTTCAAATGACTCATAATCTGAACAATTTATAAATGCTTTCTCGTTAAAAATATCTTTTACTGTAGAACTTCCATAATATACGGGTATTGTATCAGCATAAAATGCATCGGTTATCTTTTCTGTGACAAACCCCTCGTGTAAAGTACTTTCAAAACACAACGTAAATTTACACTTTCTTTGAAAATCTGTTTTACTTGAATTTTTCCAGTTAACGTTTTCTCCTTCTGGCATATTATTTAAATATTTTCCAGGAGATTCCACCCTCTTGTATTCACATAATTTTTTAAAAAAATCACCTCTTATCCCATATTCAGATTCATGCCCCGCAATAAAATTAGCAAAATATATCTTTTTCTCAAGAATATCCTTTCCATAATTTCTATCCTTATATTGAAGTTCTTCGCTATGACCTTGTTCATCAATACACCCTGGCAAGTAATAATGTCTATCTCCTAATTCCAGCGGATACCTACTGACAGCATAATCCACTAAATTGAAATCCGGAATATAATTTTCTCCTGAATACATTATTCTAATTTGAGGATAATTTATATAATCATAGCACTCCCCAAAAACGCTACACATTATGTAGTCTGCATCTTTAGTTCTATCTACAACATAGTTTTTTTCAACTGCCTTATAAATATAATCATTTTCAATATCAAAATCCAGCCAAAAATTAACAAATTTCATTTTAATTGTTCTCATTACGGCAATTCCTTTACATCAACTTTTCTCACTTCATTTAACCTAACACTTCCAAAATATTTATTTTGCCATATAAGTCCCTTTTGTTCATCTTCCAATATTTCAAAAACAATATTTTTCCGTGGATGGTCATAACTCCAATGCCTTCCCTCCCCATCATCTGAAAAAATATCTATCTCAAAAAAATAACGTCCCTTTGCCAAATTTGAAATATTGAACGTACCTTCGTAACAATATTCCTTTCCATTACATGTACTTACAATAGGTTCTTTCGTCTGCGTCATGCCAACAATTTGACCATTAGAATTGTTAATAACAAAGAATGCTTTAACATCTTCAATACTTTCATTAGCCTTGAATTTCATCATGAATTTCATCTCTTCATTCGAATCAAAGATTGCCGTCTCCTTGTTAATAAACTCAAATGACAATAATCTTATTCTTTTTCCGTGTTGCGTTGATGGTCTGACTATTGTTTGCAAATCATAGTATCTAGGCAACAATTCATTATCACCTCCCAGATACTGTAAAATACCTTTTTCAACTTCCCCATCAAATACGACTCTTCCTCTATCAAGAACTATACATCTGTCACAAAGCTGTCGTATAGTATTCATATTGTGACTAACGTACAGTACCGTTCTTCCTTCTTTCTTTGCGGCATCTCTCATCTTATCAAGACACTTCTTCTGAAAGGCCATATCCCCTACAGCAAGTACCTCATCCATTATCATTATCTCACTGTCGAGATGGGCAGCTACAGAGAATGCCAATTTAACATACATGCCACTGGAATATCTTTTTACAGGTGTATCGATGAATTCTCTTACTTCTGAGAATTCGATTATGTCTTCCATCTTTGCATCTATCTCTGCCTTAGTCATTCCAAGTATTGTTCCGTTCATGTAGACATTTTCACGACCGGTCATCTCTGGGCTGAAACCTGTTCCTACTTCCAACATAGATGCGATACGTCCATATATATCTATCTCACCTTCTGTTGGCGCTGTAACTCTTGAGAGCAACTTCAGCAATGTACTTTTTCCAGCACCATTACTACCAATTATCCCTACAGCTTCACCTTTGTATATGGTCAAATCTATTCCGTTTAAAGCCATGAAGGTTTCACCATTACTTCTTTGGTCTGCGCCTATTTTAGAATTAGGATCTTCCTTTCCATGTATACGAGCCCACCAGCTCTGCAAGTCAGCCTGAAGTGTTTCTCCACCAATCTGTCCCAGTCTATATTTCTTTTTAGCTCCGGAAAGTTGTATCATAACTTCCTTGTTTTCACTTACGTTTTCCATCAATTATCTCCTGTATAATTAAATACAATAATTTGTTTTTTATTAAACTGTATCCATAAATGTTCTCTCGACTTTATTGAAAATAACAATTCCAAATAATGTTACTAAGAGAGTAATCATCCATGACACTATTGTAAAAGGCACATCTATAGTTCCCTGTCCAAGCAACGCATATCTGAATATTTCTACCGGCGCTGTAACAGGATTAATAAGCATCAGATGTCTGAAGGGTCCCTCTTTTAGCTGTGATAAAGGATACACGATAGGAGTTGCATACATCCAGAGTTGTACTCCAAACCCAACTAGTATTGACAAATCTCGATACTTTGTTGTCATACTGGAAACGATGATTCCTACTCCCAAACCTAACAGTCCTAAATGTATCAGAACAATTGGCATCAACAAACATGCCCACCAATTAGGATGAACTTCGCCCTTTATCAAATAAAAACACAGAAAAGCCAATATCAGACTCATCTGCACTCCAAACTGTATTATAGCTGATAGCACATTAGAAATCGGCGTCGTCAATCTAGGGAAATAAACTTTTCCGAAGACATTCGCATTCGCTGTAAAGGTAGTTGCATTCTGTGTAACACATGTAGAAAAGTATACCCAGATAGCATTGCTACACATATAAAAAAGAATCTTTGGTACTCCTTCAGTTCCAATTCCTGCAACCTTACCAAAAACAATCGTATATATAATACTTGTTATAAACGGATTTAAAAAAAGCCACGCTGGGCCTAGAATAGTCTGTTTGTATCTAACTACAAACGAACGTTTAGTGAATAGCCAGATTAAATCTCTATATCGAAAAACTTCCTTTAATTTTAAATCAAACCATTTGTGTTTAGACGATATATGGATATGATATGGAGTTGAATTTTGAACAGTCGTTTCATTATTCATTTGTATGTTTTTCCTTCCTGTTTTCAGTCCTTCTCTTTTTTAAAGACATTATTATCATTGTGATAGTTCCTCTGTCCCCTTTTGTTATAACGTTGTCACATATTATTATATTACAATTACAAATAATAATATTTTAAGCAAACAAAAAGTGACAACACAACATTTAAAGTATACCATATAACCATTTTATTTGCCACCCTATACAACTTATTGACCAAGTCACCTAATTTATTTGTCTTAAACTATATTATTATTCTATTTTTTCATTGTTTATTTTTTCTTCATTACTTCCAACAACTTTTATTGATATAATTATTGAATTCGAACAGTTATAATTGTACTATAATACTAGACAATTATTTATAATAGCAAACACAATTATGAGGTTCAAACATATATGATAATTAGTAAACTTAGAAATCTACGTTATAGTATCTACAACAAAATAATCAAAAACAAGCGAAATAACTATCTTAAACAGTTAAGAAATAAGAACAGTAATCTTTCCCCTTCAATAATCGCAAGTAATTGTAATGGCACTTTTATCCAACATGATTTAGGATTAAAATTCAATTCTCCATTTGTTAATTTGTGGATAAAACCCGAAGATTTCATTCTCTTATTAAAAAATTTTGATTCATATCTCAACTCAGATTTAATTGAAGTATTTGAAGATAATATCTCCTATCCCATAGGGCAACTTAAAGATATAAAACTGTACTTCCAGCATTACCAATCTTTTGAAGAAGCAAAAAGCAAATGGAACGAAAGAAAGCAAAGAATAAATTATGGTAATCTTTTTGTCCTCTTTACTGACAGAGATGGATGTTCTGAAGATATTTTGCGAGAATTTGACGAACTTAATTACCCAAACAAAGTTGTATTTGTCAACAAAGAATATCCCAATATCAAATCCGCTTTTTATATCAAAGGTTTTGAAAACGAGAGTTCTGTAGGTATTTGCTCTGATTTCACGCCTAATAAACCTTGGAAACGATATTTAGATCAGTTCGACTATGTTGCCTGGCTAAACAACAAATAGCCTTTTAATTCAGATACCACATTATATACAAACAGACCGGCTCGCGCCGGTCTGCCTTTTTTTACTACTTTTAATGAGTTTCTTTTTTTTACTTTGTATATTCTTTAATCTTTTTAGCTGATGAAACTGCTACTGCACATCCGATCATCAATATCATAATCATCATTCTCACAATTTCATCGTTTCCTGTTACAGGGCTTGTGCCTGTTGTTACATTTGAGGTTGTACCTGTTGTACTACTGCCACTATTTCCGTCTTTAGCGTCATCCTCATCTTCTTCATCTTCAACGTCTGCATCATCAATTCTAAAGTGTCAACACCGTCCTAACCTTATTAGCAAATACGATTTGCCTTTCATGTTGCGATATATCCAAAAATATAATTCCATCTTTTTTCCCAAACAATAGTCAAATCATTCTATTTACTTTATAATACAAATATCATGCTATTTAGTATTCTATTTTTGAGTTTCACCACCAATTTATTTGGTATATCAATATTTTAAAAGAGGAGTATAAAAACAAATGAAACAAAATACAGTAAAACACAGAATCGAATTTGACTATTTAAGAGTTATGGCAATACTAGCCGTTGTAATATTACATGTTGTAGGCAATAATTGGGGAAACTGTGATAAACATTCTTTTAATTTCATAATACTAACTGTCTTTGAAAGTTTAGTAAGATGGGGAGTCCCTGTTTTTGTTATGATTAGCGGTGCACTTTTTTTAAAAAAGGACTCAACTATACACATGATTCTTACCAAATACATTTTTAAACTTGCAATAATTTTTCTTTTTTGGTCAGCAATATACGCATTGTTTGACTATTTTGTTACCAACAAATGCTACAACTACCAGACTATTATTATTTCAACTATAAAGGGCCACTTTCACATGTGGTTTTTATATATGATAATGGCCTTATACCTTATTGTTCCACTATTAAAGAAGATTGTAGAAGACAAGACAATGACTTTCTATTTTCTTGTTTTGTCTTTTATATTTTCGTTTCTAATCCCACAAGCCAACGAATTGATTGCATTAAAAAACAATACTATTTTTGAAACCATCAATTGTGTCGTATCCCAGCTCAATTTCAACTTTGCAGTAGGCTACTCAGGTTATTTTGTTTTAGGATATGTTCTAAGTAATGTGAAATTCAAAAAATCACACAAGTATATTATTTATATAGGCGGCTTCTTAGGTGTCATTATCACAGCACTTTCCACACTGTTATTATGCATTAAAACCAATACACCTAACGAGTTATTCTTTAAAAATTTTACAATCAATGTTCTAATCACCAGTGTGGCTATTTTTGTGTTTGCAACAAACCACCTCAACCAGGAACCCCAAATAAAAGGATTACACAAGGCACTATTGCTCTTATCCAAATGTAGTTTTGGAATTTATTTATTGCATCCTCTTGTATTGGAATCTTTTTTTTCATTTTTCCATATCGACACTTTATCCTTTAATCCTATTTTTTCGGTGCCATTATTCTCACTTGGGATTTTCATTTTATGTGCTATAGTAACTATGATTTTGCAAAGAATTCCTATTTTCAATAAATGGTTCATAAAGTAACACCCTAAACATATAAACAGACCGGCTCGCGCCGGTCTGCCTTTTTTTACTACTTTTTCATGAGATTCTTTTTATTTTGTATTTTCCTTTAATTTCCTTGCTGATGCAACTGTTCCTGCCAATCCGATCATCATGATGATCATCATCACTCTCACAATTCCATCATATCCTGTTACAGGACTTCCGCCTGTAGTTGTGTATGAAGTAGTACTTGTTGTACTTCCGCTATTTCCGTTACTAGTGTCTATCGCGTCCTCGTCGTCTTCATCTTCTTCATCTTCTGCATCTTCTTCATCTACATCTTCATCATCCTGAGCTACAGTTGTATTTTCTGCAACTGTATTTGTTGCAGTTGTATTTGTTGCAGTTGTGGATGTTGTCGTTGCAGTATTTGAAGTTGTTGTGTTTGTTGAACCACCCTGTGATATGTTTGTGGCTGATCCACCGTTTGTATTGTTTGTTGCTCCACCATTTGTCAAAGAAGAATTATCCTTCTTGATTTCTGTAGTGATAGTTCCTTTATAGTTACCTTTTCCAACAACTTTAACTTTGCTTGGATCTGCATCATCAAATACTATATCACAATCAGTTCCTACCGTTAACGTTCTTTCTTTTCCGTCAAGAGTTATCTTGATAGTCGCCGGTGGGTTATTTTTGTCAGTTATATCTGTTTTGATTGTTCCTGATGAAATATCAACAGGTGTAATCGTAAATGTATCCTTTGCAGTATATGCACCGCCCTGACCATCTGTAAGTGTTACAGTCACATAATAATCACCAACATTTGTCGGTGGTGTATCAAGCACCTCATTGTTACTGTTGTAATATGTGATTGTGCTCATTGTAGCTCCTGTAACGTCTGCGATGTTATTTGTAACTGTTCCTCCAACATATGGCTCACCTGTGTAAACCATATCGTCAGCTGTAAGTGTATCAAGAAGCTTTGCATCATCCTGATTTGTTGCATAATACTCGCATTTTAATTTTTCAGAATCACACCATGCATATATCTTATTTTCTTTCACTCCATAATTCCAATGATGTTCATGTGGGACAAAATTGTCTCCACCTGTAATGTCAGATACCTGTCCAAGATACAAATCGCAGTTTGTGTGCTGTACCCCTCCGAAAGATGTTCTTACACCCACAACGATATACCAATCTTTACCGCTATCAAGAGCTTCCTTCAGATTCAACCCTGCATCTCTGGAAATCTGACCCCCATTGGTGTCGAACCCAACAATATCAAGACTTCCCGCTGGATATGTAATTTGGAAAGTGTCATTATATGTACCCTCCGGAATTGGATTAGCAAGTTCCTGATGGTACACGTGTTTACATACATCCGAATCATAGAATGTCTTTCCGGAATCAACCAACTTGTCATTATCAAGCAATTCAGGCTTCTCCTCAAACAGACAAAGTCCAAAACCATATAACACCTGTGTCTGATCAACCTCTGCAAGTGTGAAATCGATTGTGACACTTCCGTCGCTGTTAATAGTTACGCTTCCTTTGTTGTAAGAGTAGTTTGCAGCCTTAACTGTCTTTGTTGCAAGTGGCATTATTCCGATGACCATAACCAACATCAATAACCACGCTACTACCTTTTTCCCTCTCATTTTCATTTTTCCTCCTTAAAAATTACTCATTAAAAAAGTAGTTTATATGAAACGGTCTCTAAGACAGATACCGTTTTATATCGCGTGATAGTTCTTCTTTGTATTAATGAGCATGAAAACCCATCTTCATACTAATGAACTTGATACTCATGTTAGCACTTGTCCGATTTATTTAGTTGTGCCTATACATTAATGATAACACATTTTTTCAAGTACACAATTGTTGAATTACAATATGTGGAATTTTTTGTTTTTGAAAGGTGCCTAAGGGGTGATGGGAATTGATTTTATCTGTGGAGTTATGGATAAAATGGCCATCTGTGGACTTTTTGGTAAATTGGCCATCTTGACATTTTATCTTAATTGCGATACGATAAACGTATACAAACAATAAGTGATAAATATCACATATTGTGATACATAACATGGCATTATCACATTCAAAATATGTGATTTTAGAAAACTCGTGTATCTAAATCATAGTATTCATTGTACACGAATGGAGGCATATCATATATGACAGGAATACCACATTACAAATTATACATCAGATATATTTATCTTGTTCACAGGCTCAACATATCAAATAACTTATACTTGTACAATTCTTTCACCCCGAACGATTGTTACATTTACGAAGATTCTGTTGATTATGATACTGACAATGTCACTTTCCCAAGTGATTCTGATTGCAATTCGGATATTATTCAGGTCACAGACGATAACTATCCGGAGTACAAGGCAAAATGTGATTCGCTTAGCAAATTGATATTAAGTAACAAATATGTATTGGCATGGATTCTAAAGAGTGTTGTTAATGAGTATGCGACTATACCTGTAGAGTACATTGCCGAGAACTATATTGATCCTTCTGTTTCAATTGGTGACACAGTAATTGATTATCCGACATCTTCTATCATTACAGGCATTAATACTGAAAGCAATGATCCGATTAACGGAAAAAGAACTTTCGATTTACTTTTTAATTCTATTATTCCAATAGATAATGGATACACAAAGATTATTGTAGATATTGAGCCTCAAAATGACTTTTATCCCGGATATTCTATCAATACAAGAGGAATATATTATATCGCAAGACTCATATCCGGACAGTATGAAAGAGAGTTTTCCGACGATAATTTTGACAATATCAAGAAAGTTTATTCCATTTGGATTTGCACCATGCCATCAAAAGCAGCCAGTAATTCCATCGTTTCATACACACTAACTAAAAACAACCGTATTGGTAACTCTGCTGACCCGGTTACTTCATATGACAAAATGGAACTGGTTAAGATTTGTCTAGGTGGCGAGATGTACAACAACATGCAGAATTATGAAGGTATTTTAAAACTATTGGATATTATTTTTGTTTCAAATATGAAACAGGAAGAAAGAAGAAAAATATTGGAAGAGGAATTCAACATTCCGATTACAGATGAAACGGAAAAGGAGGTAAAGGATATGTGTGATGTGTCTACTGCTCTTGTGAGATATGGTGAAATGCGGGGCGAGGCCAAAGGATTGGCCGAAGGCGAATCCAAACTTGCTTTATTGATTCAATATCTTCTAAAGGATATGAGATTCGCTGAGTTGGATTTAGTAGCCAGCGACAAAGAATTTCGAGAACAATTATATTCTGAATACAAAATTAGATAAATACATCGAATATATTTCCACCATTCACTCGTAAATTATAGTTTCGTTCTTCCAACAGCAAGAACTCATCTTCATAAACAGGGCCTTGCCCTAACAACCAGAACAGGTCGGCATGCGCCGACCTGTTCTAGTTCTATATTAACCTATCTATAAATTCATCTACCTTAGTCCAATATTCCGGGAATCACATCATTTTGGAGGAGCTGCTCGTATGTCTGTGGTTTTACCATCCAGTCGCTCTTTCCTTCTTTTACAAGTACTACTCCCGGTTTTGTATTGTTGTTGTAGTTCATTGCCATTGAGTATCCGTATGCACCTGTTGAAAACATCGCAAGGATATCACCCATCTCTACTGACTTTGGAACCATAAAGTCTGTGAGAAGTATATCTCCTGACTCACAATACTTACCACATACTGTGACTTTATCATCTTTTGCCTCTTCTGCTTTGTTTGCAATCACTGCATCGTACTCGGCCTGATAGAGTGCCACTCTGATGTTATCGCCCATACCACCGTCTATAGATACATACTTTCTAAGTCCTTTGATATCTTTGATCTGACCTACTGTATAAAGTGTCATACCTGCCTCTGCTGCAATTGAACGTCCAGGCTCAATTACTGCATTAGGACATGGAATTCCAATCTCTTCGGATCTTTCTTTTAACTTCTGCATCATTGGATCAAGGAAGAAGCTGTATGGCTTTCTCTCCTCGTCGATGTATGTAGCTCCATATCCGCCACCGAAGTTTACTTCCTTCACATCTGCGTCAAATTCTTTTTTGATTCTTGCTGCCCAGTCCATAAGAACATCAAGCGCTTCAAGGAATGCATCATTTTCAAAAAGCTGTGAGCCGATATGCATGTGAAGTCCTGTAAATTCTAAATACTCTGAATCTATTATCTGTTTGATTATTGGAAGGAATACCTCTTCATCAAGTGGAATACCAAACTTTGAATCTTTCTTTCCGGTTACTATGTAATCATGAGTGCTTGCTGCAACACCAGGTGTAATTCTCACCATGATATTCATCTTCTTGTCAAACTTCTTGCAGGCAGCCTCAATGAGCGGAACCTCATTAAGTCCGTCAAGTATTATTCTACCTACTCCGTACTCTACTGCCATCTCGATTTCTGAAGGAAGTTTGTTATTGCCGTTGAACTCTACCCTCTCAGCCGGGAAGTTCACTTTCTTTGCTGCATATAGTTCTCCACCTGATACTACATCTATACAAACGCCTTCTCTCTTGAGGATCTCATACATTCCTTCTGTACAGAATGCTTTCGATGCATATGCAACTCTGTTTCCCGGATATTTGTCTGTGAAGTCTCTCTTCAGCTCATCAAGTCTTCCTTTGATATCTGAGTATGACATAACATAAAGGGGGGTTCCGTACTCTTTTGCGAGCTGTGTTGTGTCACATCCATCAAAATATAACTTTCCGTTTTTAATTTCTTTGATATTGTTCATAACTTGTCTCCTAATTGTATATATTTTTCAGACCATTCGCCACATATAATGTAACTATTCAGCCTTTCAGCAATGCCAGCTCGAATCCGCAGATCTGCTTAGCTTTCGTGATTTTCATCCTTCGGATATCAAATCACTTTCGCTCGCGACAAAAAATGCTTTGTCGCGTGTCTCGCTGATTTGGGTTCCC
>JAEELL010000015.1 GCA_016282745.1 Lachnospiraceae bacterium | reverse complement strand
TGGAAATCTCAGTTTTTGGCTGTGCCCTGAACATCACATGAACATAATCAACATCATGATTCCACTCTTCAATCACTATTCCATATTTGGGCGCAATGTATCCAAATATTTCTTTTGCTCTTTCTGATATACCATCATCAATAACCTTTCTGCGGTATTTTATCACCATTATCAGATGGTAATAAAGCAGATATACTGAATGTGCATTATTATCCATTTTATCCATATAATCAGCCTCCTATCATCCTATCATCTTTTCGACTGATTATATTATACCACCATTTCCGTTGTCGAACAAGTGTTCCTTTTCTGTTTTTTCATCTTTTTGCAATTCATCTCACCACCTGTAGAGGATGGAGAATTCTTGCTATAATTTGTTAAATAACATCTATTTAAGTATATTCTATATAGCAAACACTTTCAACGTAAAACTTAGGATTCCACACATCCATAGAACGAGGATTCACATAGTTTGCCAGTATCATTCAGTTCCTACACATTAAAAGGCATCAATACCGCAAGGGACTGGGTAAGCATGGTCCTCATTGACCATATAACAAAATTCGTTATAATTATACTATCAAATAAGGAGGTGTTCATTATGCCAACAATCAAATCAAGTGCTGATTTAAGGAATAACTACAATGAAATCTCTTCATTTTGTCACAGTTATCCTGAACCAGTTTTTATAACGAAGAATGGAAAAAGCGACCTTGCTGTTATGAGCATTGAAGCCTATGAGGAATTAACCAGTCGCTTTGAATTATATAGCCAAATCAAAGAAGGTATGGATGATATTGCATCCGGCAATACCAGACATTTTTCTGAAGCTATGGCTGATATCCGGAGCAGACGTCGCGGATGAGTTATATGATCCATATCACCCAGAACGCTGAGCGTGATATCATGTGTGCGGCTGACCATATTGAATTTAATCTAAAAAAACCTTCTGCCGTAGACCACCTGCTTGACGTAGCTACTGAACAAATTAACTCTCTTTCCGATATGCCTCAAAAGTTCTGTCTTGTAGATGACCCTGTTTTGTCAAGCTGGGGAATTCGATTCGTTATAGTCAATAATTACCTTGCTTTCTACACGATTGATGAAGAAAAGCGAATGGTAATCGTAGTAAGATTTCTCTTTCAAAAAATCAACTAGAATGCCATTCTTCGTCGGGGATTTTCCCTTATTTAAGGAATCTGTCATACAGGTTCCTTTTTTAATGCGTAGATTTATATACTGCTATGCCTGCTACTGCTGCGATAATCACAGCATAATACTTCTATCGGAGGTATTGCTAAATGAAAAGACAATTCAGAGACTGGTATAAGCTCTATGCCCAATATAAACAAACTAATCTTTCGGTTGCAGCTTTTGCCGAAAAAAGAAAGATACCTCTTTCGGTTGCGTACAAACAGTTTCACAAAAGGGCGATTAAAGAAGATAAAAAAACGGATGATGAAGATGTATCATTTATCCCTGTTACAATTGCACATGTCAAAGAAGTCACTCCCTCACCAGAAGACAGTTTAATCAATAAACACTCGGATGAACTTCCTAAAATCACAGTTGATGCAAGGAAATATACTCTTCATATTCCAGCCGATTTTGATGAAAAATCTTTAAAGATAACATGATCTCCAAATGACTTTGTCAGATTTTGTATCTCTATCATCACTGACCTCCTTTTATACGTTAACAATGCATTTTGATTCGTAATTCTTAATAAACACTACTGATATAATCATTATATTTACCGATGTGAATAAATTGGCAGCAATAATATAAAAAGCGCCAAAATTGTAAATATTTATATACAGCACAAAGGATACCGCCAATGATATAAAGAACGAAAATATCAGGAAAACAAATACTCTCTTATATCTTTCTGTAAATCTATAACCAAGTGTTTTAAATATTGCATTTTTAACTGCTTGAGATTTAAACTCCAGCTTCAATTCTGCAAGAATACATGCATTAAAAAGTAGAATCATTGCAATTGTTACAATAAAGATAATAAACATTAGTGAGCCGTTCTAAAACATAAAATCTTTTTAAAATCCTCATACATTGAAAAAGCAGTTTTCAATATTTCATCCAAATCTTCATATGATCCAAAAACCGGTTTTTTTATTCTACAACTACTATCTACCAGTCTTCTGGAGTAAGTCCCCCAAGGTGCACCAAGAAGTAACTTACCATTTTCTTTAACCACCCACACTAGGTCAACCATTCCATCTCTTAAAATCACATGCATTCCAATAGTATAATTCTCAACTTGTTCTTCTCTGATTTTATAAAACTTTTCTTTAGTATCAAATTGAGGACTATATCCAAGTTTTCGAATCATCTCCATGATTTCTTCCCCATCAATATATATTAATCTATTATTTAATGGTATTCTTTCAGAGTTAAAGTTATCGGATAGAGTTCTGTATCTACCGACAAAATCTAACTTCGTTAACGCTTCTTTAATTTTTGAATCTAATTCTATCATCGATTTTTCTCCGTAAACCTCAATTCCACATCCAATTTAGCTGTATAGAGTATTCTTAATTTATTAATTTGGGCTCATAACCTTTTGAAAAGATATTGTTAAAAAAATCTTCTATTGTATCCCCTATGATATATAAATCTTGCCAATCCCCAATATAAATCTTTTTTGATTCTCCTGCATATAATATGTAATCTTGTACCTCTCCAATAGGGAACAATCTATCCTTACTTTTTTTTCATACCCTTCAATCCTGTCAAATTCTCCACTTGCCGAATCATAAGGGTTAAAATTGAATGTTGCCGCAACATAATCATCACTTCCCTTTTCTCTAATATATAGATTACCAAGATTTTGAAGAATTTGCGCAGCATATTTATTTATACTATATCCTTCCCTTTCTAATTGTCCCACCCAATAACTAATATCATATTTTCTGTCTTGATACCATCCGTTCTTTTTTAATACATTTATTGAATGCTCATTAATTCTTTGTATAATCATTTTCGTCTCTTTCCTCAAAATAATAATAAATGCTTTCATCAACTGATTTTGTATTAGGCATAATCATCTAAAGAACCAACGCACTCCAGTGTTATAATTCTCGTGCATGGTAAATCCTAAATTGTTATAGTATCCCCTCTTGATGCACCATTTGAAGAATACTTTAGATACAGTGGATTTCTTACCTCAATCCATTTGAGAAAACCCACGAATAAAACATCTCTTTCGCCGGCTTCTCATATTCATAATCTAATTTAGATTCTTTTGTATCAATGATCTCTATTGCTTCTTTTAACACATCATCAATTGTTTTTCCTGCAACGTCAATTTCATATTCATTTACCAATGCTTCCCGCTTCAAATTTTTATCATTCATTTTTTCCTGAAGCTCGTAATCAATTAATCCATTATTAGGTCGATTTTTCATTTGCTCCCTGATTTGTTCTAAATTGCTGGAAACAAGCTTGATTGTTATAAAGTTTGTGCCTTTAAACACAATCGGAATATCTGCTGTTCGCAAATCATCAATATCTGAAGCGATAATGTTTTTATATCCTAGTTTGTGAAAACATTTTAGCATCGCCACATGAGTTTCCCAACAAGTCAACTCTTCCAGTTCTCCTGTCATTGGCTCTATTCCATCTCTGGAAAAGAATTCCGGAACCATATATTGCTCAACACATGTTGTATTATAGTGCTTCAAAAGACCATTACATAATGTTGATTTTCCAATCCCACTTGCTCCTGTTATGAAAATAAAATCTTTCATGTTAAAACCTCAATCCAATAGTTTTTAATGTGTCTATAACTCTTTCACAAGACACAATGTCAATTCATCATCATTTTTACAAGGTGAATTCAAACCTAATACTTCCTGTTCATAATACGCCCCAGCACCATCAGGTACATATCCTCTTTTTATGTAAAAGCATTGAGCCGGTCCATATTCACTATTTAAGCATACATCCAAGTATATCCTTGAATTATAATTAGCTGCTTCCTTTTCAGCATAATCCATTATTGCTGATGCTATGCCGTTTTTTCTGAATGGTTCAAAAACAATCAAATCCACCACGCTTGGTAGTCCTTGATTTTTCAAACCACCCCACTTACATTCATAGTATAAGAATACATAGCCAGCCATTTGATTATTATACAATGCAACTATAGCTGAACATTTATTATTATCTTGATTATTCAAATTATTTTTCAAATACTGAATATTATTTTCTGATTCATCATTATCCGCTTTACAAATTAAAGGGATATCATCATATGTCATTTTTCTAATTTGTATGTTATTCATTTTTCAAATGCTCCTTTAGATAATTGGCTATTTCCGTCGGTCCATATTGTCTTGCATACTCATAAGCATCAACATCTTTAAGAGACCCTATATCATAAGATGCATCCAAATCAATACCATTCTCTACAAGATATTTAACAACATCTATATGTCCGTTGTA
>JAEELL010000014.1 GCA_016282745.1 Lachnospiraceae bacterium | reverse complement strand
CCAGGCAAAAGCTCTGACTCCAGAATGCTTCCACTCTTCAATCGCTATTCCATATTTGGGCGCAATGTATCCAAATATTTCTTTTGCTCTTTCTGATATATCATCATCAATAACCTTTCTGTGGTATTTTATCACCATTATCAGATGGTAATAAACAAATATACTGAATGTGCATTATTATCCATATAATCAGCGTCCTATCATCCTATCATCTTTTCGACTGATTATATTATATCACTATTTCCGCTATCGAACAAGTGTTCTTTTTCTGTTTTTTCATCTTTTTGCAATTCATCTCACCACGTAGAGGAGAATTCTTGCTATAATTTGTTAAATTTAAAACTGAAATAAACAATCCCAAAATGGCCATGATTATCATCATTGCAAATCCATTGAAGATATCTTTAACTCCTGTCTTTGGAGCTACTGTGCTGTTGTTTACTCCCTTTTTAATAATAGAGTTTTCTTTGCGAACAATTACACAAAATGAGGAGAAATGCTCCCCTCTTCGGTTCGCACTTCTCCTCTTCACCGTCACTTTATGACGTTTTATAAATCAATAACCTTATTGGTTATTTGGCTATTTAATCTTTTTAACCTTAGACCATTTTCCAAAGTTCTTCTTGCCGTTTGTAATAACATAAGCTCTTGCTTTTACGTAGTACTTCTTCTTAGCCTTAAGATTCTTAATTGTTAAAACATTCTTTGCAGAATCAACTGTCTTTGTACTCTTCTTATCAAACTTCTTGCTTGTAGAATACTTAACCTGATATCCTGAAACCTTATCTAACTTCTTAAGTGTAAGTTTAGCTTTCTTCCTGTTACCCTTACGAGTTACTTTGCTGACTGCTGTTTTTCCAACTGAAGTATTTATTGCAGCTGTTGTTGTCTCCGGCACTTTTGTAGTTGGAGCTACTGTTGTAGTTGGTACTGTTGTTGTTTTTTCCGGATTTTTAGCTGTTGTTGGTGCTTCAGTTGTTGGTACTTCTACTGTTTTACCTTCATCATTGCCTGATTTTAAAGAAATACTCATCTGAATGAATTCACCGTTTGCATATTTATCCATGATTTCTTTTTCAAATTCTTCATCTTCAAACTCATCAAACCACTTTGTATGTTTTCTTAAAACAGTTTTACCATTTTCTGTTTTGACATCATATTTATTTGATAAAATAAACCATCCCTCAGCATCCAATTCTGCCGCTATAATTACTACTCTATCTTTTACCTTATAAGCTCTAATTGCATCATAGCCCTCTGCTGCCATACCTTTGCGGTCAACAACATATTCTGATGCTATGAACTCATCTTTTTCAACATCGTATGTATAGATGTCTCCAAGACCATCTGCCGCCGAACCGATAAACATAACTCCACCTTCAACAGGAACTATACAAGTCTCTTCATTTTCATCAAACAGTTCACAAGTTGCTTTGCTTTGTTTCCACTCTTTTCCGTCAAAAATATAGTTTGGTAATTTATCTAAATCTCCGCTTTCCTCATTATATTTATAGTTAAACAAGGAAACAAGCTTGTCACCTGTATTATAAAAGCTATATATATTTACATCTGAAGGTATTTCCCCTAAATCGTTAGAATTAACTAATTTTGCATTGCATCCATTTGTGTCAAAATCACCTTCAACTTTATATACAGTATATACTTCATCATCACCTGATTTGTAAAGGTAGTATAAATTGTTATTATATTCAACTAATGAATACTCATCCATCCAGTCAAACTTTGGAATCTCTGTTAAAGTTGACCATTTATTATTAGCAACATCATATGCAAGAATTGCATATGTCTCAGAGAAACCTACATCAAAAGAAGCGATCATCAAATAGTATCCTTTAAAGAACCATCCGTATGTTAATTCCTCACTACCATATTCTGAAAGTCCATAATATTCAAATCCGTCTTTTTCGTTTGGTAAGTCTTTTGTCTCCCATGTAACAGGCTGTGTTATATCATCCGGAACAGTTCCAATAGATACCTTTCCGTAATGAAAATCCATCATTAATAATTTATCATCCATAGAAAAAATTTCAGTAATCGGATTAATATTAATTCCCTTACCATTTACTCTGTCTAACTTCTTTCCGGCTAAGTTGAAAATCTTTCTGTTAATGGTTCCTGTTTTTGTTTCAACGGAAACATTAATTGTCTTGTTCTCTAAAGACTTATCCAAATCAGCAACAATTTTGCTATCTGTATTTTCTGATGTTTCAATTTTCTTATCATTAATCTTTACTGTACTTCCATCAAGACGTTTACCTTCAATAACAAGTTTTCCGTCATTAATGTCTGCACTCTTAACATATCCTTTAAGATTATTGATTTTTGAGAAATCAAGTGTTCCCTCTGCAACCATCTTTCCTGCGAAATTGTCATTTGATCTTGTGCTTCCAAGAAGAATATCTTTTATCTCAGTGTTAGACTTCTCCGGGAACATTGCAGCTACAACTGCTGCTGCACCTGTAACGTGTGGAGTTGCCATAGATGTTCCATTGTAGAAATCATATTTTCCAAATTCTGAAGAATCAACACCTTCTTTGCTTACACCTACCGCATCAAGATAGAATTCATAATCACCATCAGCGTAAGGTTCAACATTTATTACCATAAATCTTGTCTGAGGTCCTGTAACTTCTTCGCCTTCTTCACCTTCAGTTTCTTCGCCTTCTTCTCCAGCCGGATCTTCAATATCAGATTTCTTGTGATTTGCTACATTTAATTTCTTTGCCCAATCCTCATCGTCCTCATAATCGTAGTCATCATCCTCTTCTTCCTGAGCCCCGACTGGTACACTAAAGAAATCCCAATAATTGTTTTCGTTTGAAATGGTGTCATATGAGATGAGGTTCTCTGCATTAATTAATTTTTCCTCTTCATCATATGTTCCGTCATACATGGTTACCCATGCCTCTTTCTTTTTATCGTCAGGTATTCCCTTGAATGATAATGCTTCATAAACCGGTGTATCTAAACTGTCCACTTTGTATGGAATTGCAACTTCATAAGCCTTTCCTTCTTTTGCATTCTTAATTGAAACTTTAAGAGACTTATTATTATCCTTTGCTCCAAAGAATTCTTCATCGCTGTATTCCATACTTACACTTGCAGGTTCTGTTTCGTCTGTTACATCAGTTCCTTCTGTCTCATCTGTTTCGTCTGTTGCATCAGTTCCTTCTGTTTCGTCCACTTCATCTTCGTCTTCTTCATCATCGTATGAAGGAACATCATATGATCTGAATCCCCAAGGAATTGCATCTTCATTTGCTTCAAAAGCTTCAGCATCAAAACCGTCATCATCTAATACTTTGACGAATTCTTTGTCATCATCAAATGAATAGTATGTTGAAGTTACATCGTTGATTTTTTCCTCATCATATGTAACAGGGTTGAAGCAGTCATAACAAACAGATGATAAAATATCTGTTCCTGGAGCTGCCAAATCAACACTCTTTGCACCTACATTAGAGAATGAAGCAATTTCATCTTTTTCATTTGTTGCTGCAACTGAAACAATATAGTCACTGTCATAACTTGCAGGATAAGAAGGGCTTACATCATTATTATTGTATTCGTTTCCTGCTGCTGCGATTACGAGAGCTCCCTGCTCACCAACCATGTCGATAAGAGTTTCCATAATCTCACTTGGGCCGCCTCCACCGTATGAACAGTTGATTGCTGCAATATCTACACCAAGTTTCTGTGCCTGATAAATATAATTAAATGCTCCGATTTCACCTTCGTCGTCACCAAATCCATATTCATCAAGGAATTTAAGTGCCATAATCTTAATATTGTCAGCTTTTGCAACTCCTGCAATACCAGTTTCATTATCCATTACTGCTCTTGCAATACCTGCACAGTGAGAACCGTGACCATGGTCATCCATTGGGTCTTTGTCATAATTAACAAAATCGTATCCGTGCTTTCCTTTTAACTTATCATTTTTAAGATTATTTACCCACATTACATCTGCTAAATCTTCATGTGTGTAATCAACACCTGTATCGATAATAGCAATTACCTTTTCGCCGGATGCATTGTTCTTAATCTCTTCTGAATCAGCATTAGTATCTAATCCTTCTGTTCCACCGAACTGACCTTTGTTGTCCAATGCCCACTGGAATTTGCTTAAAGAATCATCTGTAGCTAATGCATGCTTTTTATAGTTTGGTTCAGCATAGATAATATTCTTCTGTGCTGAAAGTTTCTTAATCAATTCTTCTGTTGAATATTTGTCAGACTTGACAACTGAAACCGCGATATCTTTACCGCTTACTGAAGTTGAGTGGCTGAGTGATTTTACAGTCTTGCCGCTCACTCCCTTGAACTCAAATGTGTTCTTAATTGTTGCGTATGCCCCCAATTTCTTATTAACTGATTTGCTGCTTATCACATCACTGTAGTACATGATAACAGCTTCCCCCTTTGCGTACTCCGCATCCTTCTTTGTGTCTTTGATTTTAGCCTTACCTTTGTTGTTCTTAAGCATAGCATGTAATTCATTTGTGTTTTCAGATAATTTTGCAACTGCATTGTTTTCTGTTGCATTTGCAATAGCCCCTGAAGTAGGTACCCCCGAAACAACCATGCTTGCTGCCATAGCCAAAGTAAGTCCTGTTTTGATTGTTCTTCTCATAACAAACCTCCTATTTATTTTTTGTGTGCACGACTAACTCCCCTTGCCAGTTTGCAACACTGACGCCATTATAGCAAAGTAGTTTGAATAATAAAATGACATTTTTTCGATTTTTATATTTCTTTTGCAAATCTTTAACTTTTCTTAATAAATGGAATTCTTTTTTATTTTTCTTTGCCTGGGTTTCCAACCCTTTCTTTTCCACTAAAAATTCACTACATATCGTTTTATGAAATTTCAAATTTATAAAGAATATAAAGAAATAGTAAAAGTAAACTGACAATGGATAGTGATTATCGTATAATTGAAATATAATTAATTAACATACTAAAACATAAAGGAGGACTATTATGAAACCATATCCAACACCTCATATTGACGCAACACCGGAGGATTTTGCGAAAACTGTGCTTATGCCGGGAGATCCTCTTCGTTCTAAATTTATTGCTGAGAATTTTTTAGAAAATGCAAAGCTTGTCAATAATGTCCGTGGCATTCAGGGCTATACTGGTACTTACAACGGAACAAAAGTATCAGTTATGGCAAGCGGCATGGGTATGCCATCGATAGGAATATACAGTTATGAACTCTTCAACTTCTTTGATGTTGAAAATATTATACGTATTGGCTCCGCAGGTTCAATCAACATGGATGTTAAAATCAGAGATTTGGTATTTGCCATGGGTGCTTCAACCAATTCTAACTTTGCACGTCAGTTCCAATTACCGGGAACTTATGCTCCTACTGCTGATTATAATCTCTTAAAAACTGCCATTGAACAGGCTGAAGCTGCAGGTGCAAACTATCACGTTGGAAATATTCTCTCCTCTGATACATTCTATGATGCACAGGAAGATGCAACCAAACGCTGGATTGACATGGGTCTTTTGTGTATTGAAATGGAAACCGCTGCTCTCTATATGAATGCAGCCAAAGCAGGTAAACGCGCCCTTGGTCTTTTCACAATCTCTGACCACATTCTCACCGGAGAATCACTCCCTGCTTCTGAACGCCAGAACAGTTTCACTGAAATGATGGAAGTTGCCCTGAAAACTGCAGTGGAGATGGATATACAATAGATGAATCCTTTGGATTTTCATTAAAAGCAATCTATTACATTAGGAATCTGCTTTAGCAAAATAAAAAGGAACAGTGATTCAAACATCATTTTGAATCACTGTTCCTTTTTTATACTCTTATTACTTGTTTTTCAATTCCTACCTCAAAAACTCTGCTCTTCTCTCGTCTAATGTCTTTGGTCTCTCAACCGGCTTAGGCTCTTCCTCTTTTTTCTCTTCTGCCTTATCGTCAACGATAACCGGTTTTTTTTCAACTGCTGTCTTGTCTGTCATATTGAGATTAGTATTGGTAATTGATTCCACCATCTCATACTCATCAATATTATAGAAGTAGATTCCTTTGACATTACCTGTAAGAACCTTCATGGTAAAGCCTTCTGCTCCGGGAGATATAGTCTCATCCAATTCGTTTGAAAACACCAGCGAACCTGTTCCAAGAAATCCTTCCACTACTGTCTGGAACGGCTCTATAAATCCCATGTTCTTAAACTGAACATCCTCTGTTACCGGCTTGAAATCGCCACCGCATCGATAAACGCCTTTGTTTGTTACAATGTAATAAGTGTTGGTATATTCTAAGATTCCCCTTGCTATATTTAAGAAATACCACAGCAATGCAACATACACCAATACCACAAAAAGACCGTCAATAATTTTGGATGTTCCTCCGCAGATAATTGCCACCAATTTGACACCTATCAGAGCAGCTAGATTAAGATTCACAAAAAGCGATGCCAATCTACTTTTGATTTCAGGCTTCCCCTCCCAACATACCTGTTCATCATCTTCAAGTATCTCATCTAAGATCTTCTCGATATTGTTTTTTGTTAACATTTTTTCTTTGCCTCCTTAATTTTAATAACCGAACCCTCTCCTTCAAAAACAAGGTTTTTGTTTTCTACATTATAGCACTAATATAGGGATTTTTACAATACTTTGGCGTTTCTCTGACATATAAAACTTCTTTTTTCGCCCTGCTTTCTAAGAAAACAAACCACCTTTGAAACCCTATAAGATGTGAGATGTAATTTGCAAAAATATGATTACAAAATGTGATTGCAAATTATAATTAAAAAAAATTTATAATTATGCAATAAAAGTGAATTTATATTCGTTTACATATTATAAAGGCTAAACAAATAACGAACCACTGGGTTGAGTATGGAAAAACAAACTTCTGAAAACCGGGTTGGGTATGAAAACAGAACCTCTTTAAAACCGGAATAAGGGGGCAGATTTATAATCTGCCCCCTTAAAATATGCAAATTCAAGAACGCATCTGCGTTCTTGCTGCGAAATGCGCGTCTAATCCCAAGACTCATTTTAATTCTTCGTCTGTTTACTACTCTTCTTACCTTTGCCTTGTCTCATAAAAGTAATATTGAAAGTCGTATCCTTGCCATATGTATCTTCATCACCATACAGATAAAATGTATACTTTCCGGCCTCCAAGCCGATCATTTCATTTATAAACAACGTCTTTTCTTTGCTCTTGTTGTAAACTTCTTTTCCATTTTCATCTGTTATCTTAACGCCAATTTTTCCTTCCCGGACACTTCCAATACATGTAATCAAATAGGTTCCGTCTTTCTCAAGTTCAACTTCGGCATCTGTTGCATTCTTTTCAGCACTAAATGAAAATGTTCCGTTTTGGCTAAAAATCTGTTCGCTTCCGACTGTTGCTATTGCAGTACATCCGATACCTACTGCAAAAATAACTGCGCTGATGATAACGGCATATAGCCAGTTCTTTTTGTTGTAATTTTCTTTATCAATCATTCTAAATGCAAGTACAAACAGAATTGGTGCCAAAAATCCCAGTGTACAATATGAGCCCAAAATCTGGATTGGATTAACATTAGCAAGGGCATCCCCGGTGCTTCCGGCTTTTGAACTCAACGTTCCAATTGAAACACTGATAAAATTATTAATTCCATGCATCAGCATAGGAAATACCATGTTATTCTTCCTAATCATAACATATGAAAGAATAGTACCAAGAGTTGCTGTCGTCAAAAATCTTAATGGTGATAAATGGAACAATCCAAAAAATACTCCCATGATAAGAGCAATTACAATGTCATTGTCTATTGATCTCAGATGCGATAAGATTGCTCCTCTTTGAATTGATTCTTCACATATTGCAGGCAGTAATACTGCTGAAAAAAGTAAAAACAGATAACTTGTATCATTGTACATAAAATCCGAGAGCCCCTGAATTTCTGCCATACTGTTCGGAAGAAGAATCATAGAAATTCCAAGACCCATCATTCCAAGCATAAGTCCTGCAACTGTTAATATTACAACTCCAAAAAACTCTTTTAATTTTATTTTTTTAATTGGGAAAACTTCCTTTAGTGGCGTTTTGTGAAAATAAGCCACCCCAATTGCCAACGCCAAAAACATAAATTCTGTTGTTACCAGTCCTACCATTCCCCAGTGGGACTGCATAAAACCTCCCGCAGTAAAAAGCAATGCACAAACCAATATCTCAAGTGCAAAGGCCTGCCAGGTTTTCCATTCTGATTGTTTCGATAATTTTACCATACCTATCTCCTCTCTCTTGCACATAAAAAATGCACATATTCGTAAAAATGTAATACCTCCAACTGTATCAAATTACGTAACTGTTAGCCAGTTCAGCCTAAGATTACTCTCACACTTAGGCAAGTTTTTTACTCACCAGTTATAGAAGTGGAAGTCTTATCAGCCTAAGATGAACAGCCGACAAATTATGGATATTATACCATACTGAATGAAATATACAATAAAATGTTGGTTGCAAATTTAACTACAAAAAAGTCGGCTGCAAAATTGCAACCGACTTTTACTAATTTATATTTCTGAAGATTTATTATCCTCTTGTATAAATCTGACCTGTGTATTCTTCACCGATAAGCTTAAGTTCGTAAATAGAAGCTCCGTACTGTGTTGCTCTCTTATCTGCTGTAACCTTTACAAATCTTGCAGGTTTTAAGAACCAGTTTGTACATTCTCCGGCACTGTGACATCCCATATGAACTGCATCATACCATGTAACACCATCCTGTGACCATGAAATTGTATATTCTGAGGCATATGCTGCTTCCCAGAAAATTGTAACATTTCCAACTAAATAAATCTTTCCAAGATCAACTGTGATGCTCTCACCGTTTCTCCAAGCCGATGACCATCTTGTTGACATATCACCGTCAATTGCGTACTGAGCTCCAAGTGATGAATGCTCTTCACTTGATGCATAAACTCTTGCTGTACTTAAGCTTGCAAGGTTTGTTCCTGAAGCTACTGTCTCAGATTCAGGTGTGGCTGTTGTTGTCTCCGGCACCTCTGTTGTTGGAGCTACTGTTGTTGTTTCTTCTGTTGTTGTCTCAAATTCATTTTTGAAAACATTCTTGATAATAATCTGTGAAGGACCACCTTCATAATTTACAATTACAGTGTTATAAAACTTTGTAAAAGCTGAATCATATACAACTACTCCAGCACCCTGGATTGCACAAATATTTTCTGTCACTCCGTTTACTGATACTGATGTAATTGGAGATGGTGCTGTCATATATACGCCATACTCCTCTGCAAAAATAGGTTTCTGCCAATTTACAATCTTTACAGGATTCATATTGTTATCACAGTTCTCAAATAAAAGGTTATGGCTTGCTGTAATGCTTGTCCAATATTTCTCAGGGGAATTTGAAGTTGTTGTCTCCGGTGCTGCTGTTGTCTCCGGTGCTGCTGTTGTTGTCTCAACAACTTCTTCATATCCGATTAACTGAACTTCAAAAATTGAGATTCCGTATGGTGTTCCTCTTCTGTTTCCTGTGATTTTCACAAATCTTGCAGGCTTGTTGAATAAGTGTGTCTTCTCACCAGCCTGTGAGTTGCTGTAAATAACAGCATCGTACCATGTCACATTATCCTGTGACCATGAAATTGTATATTCTGAAGCGTAAGCTGCTTCCCAATTGATTACTACTGTTCCAACTGTCTTAATTGTTCCAAGGTCAAACATAATCCACTGATTATCTGCAAATGCAGATGACCATCTTGTTGACATGTTTTGGTCAATTGCCTTGTCGCCTGTGTACTCAGCTGACTCGTTACTTGATGTAGTAACAACTGCGCTTGTAGCATAGTTTACGTATGTGCCTGTAGCAGCTTCAACATTGTTTGCTTTGTTAACTGTGATTGGTGATACAGCAATAGCAAACGCTAATACTGTTGACAAAAGTGTCTTTGTTGATTTTTTCATCATTGTTCTCCTTTTAATAATACTTTTTTTGGATTGAACTCTTTCAATTCTCCCTTGTAAAAAAATGAACCGAAATTGAAAAATACGGTAATATAAAAGCCTTACACTCTTAAAAACGTTTCAATCATTCGGTCCATAACAGATGATAACATAGGTTTTTTAAAAATTCAATCTTTTTTCACAATTTCGAAAAAGAGATTTCCATTTAAATGAAAATCTCTTCTTCAAATATGTTTATTAATTATATTTCTTTTCTGTATTTTTATATCATTCTCAAGATATATTATTTTATATTCTCAATGTTTGAATCAGTTACAATATATACAGGTCTGTCCTTACACTCAAGGTAAAGCTTTGCCATGTACTGACCCACAATTCCAATTGTAAACAACTGCAAACCACCAAGCAAAGTTATAATACAAACCAGCGATGGCCAACCTGCAACAGGATCTCCGAACACTGTCTTTCTTACTATAATAAATATGATAGCTGCAAATGCAATCATACAGAATATCAATCCTAAGAATGATGAGAATACCAGTGGAACTGTAGAAAATCCTACGATTCCTTCAATACTGTATAATAATAAACTCCAGAATGACCATTTGCTCTCGCCGGCAACACGCTCAACATTCTCATATTCTAACCATTTTGTTTCAAATCCAACCCAACTGAAAAGTCCTTTTGAGAATCTGTTGTACTCTTTCATCTGAAGAAGTGCGTTAACAAACTTACGATTCATCATTCTGTAATCTCTCGCACCGTCAACAAACTCTGTCTTAGACATTTTGTTGATAATCTTATAGAAACATCTTGCAAAGAACGAACGAACCGGTGGCTCACCTTTTCTGGTGACACGCCTTGTGGCTACCGAATCATATCCCTCTTCCTTGATTATCCTGTACATCTCCCCTAAAAGTTCAGGCTTGTCCTGCATATCTGCATCCATAATTACAACATAATCACCTAAGGAATTCATAAGCCCGGCATATATTGCTCCCTCTTTTCCAAAGTTTCTTGAAAAAGAAATATATTTGATTCGTGAATCTTCTTTGGCAAGTTTCTTCATCAATTCGTATGTGCCGTCAACTGATCCGTCATTGACAAGGACAACCTCTGTATCAACCGGTATGTCTTTTACTATTCGCTTTAATTCCTTTATAAAAAGTGGAAGCGCCTCTTCTTCGTTGTAACAAGGTACTACCACTGATAATAATTCTGCCATATACCCTCTCCTGACTTAGTTATCTTCTAAAGCAGTTATTCCTAACCGCTTATTCTCTTTAATACTTATCTTAGTATACTAAAATATACCCTTTTTTTCAACTTGATGCCGGATTCTTTCACCTTAATACATGAATATTTCACCCCTTAGCTACATGATTATTAGTCCATAGATACATGATTATCCAAAACTTGACATCCATATCTTATTTTCTTAAAATTTAACGTATGAGTACTGTACGGAAAACGCCTTGTTTACGCACAAAAACATATTATTTTTTAGGAGATAAAAATGCATACAAATCGACCAATTTCTGACTCAAAAAGTATACTTCAAAAACGTACTATTATTTTTCTTTTTTGCATTGGGTTAATTTCAATTCTATATTCTTTTAATTTCAAAATTGAATCACTTGGAATTCCAAACTCAGTTGCAAAATGGATAATTGACAATCACTCCATTCCAAAAACAGATTTTTTATCATGGATTAGCGATAGAGGTTCACTCACATTTATTGCCCATGACTGGCTTTCCGACATTATTATATTTTTTATTTATAATATAGCCGGATACGGTGGCATCAGCTTTGTATGTGTGCTTTTCGTTTTTGCTTTTTGTGTTTTAGCATATTTTGCCGGTGGAAAAGAGATTACATACAATACACTTTGGGCATTTTTCTTTTTTGCTCTTTTTGTTGTTGCTTTCAAAAACCACACAAACTTAAATTCAGATACACTGGTGCTCTTTTTGATTTTTGCTGAGCTGTTTATTCTATATAAATACATGAAAGAGGAATCGGGTATTATATGGTTCCTTCCTCTTATCGGCTGCCTGTGGGCAAACATTCAGGGAAGTACATCTAATCTTTCTTATATATTAAGTTTTCTTTTTGTACTTTCGCATATGTTTAATAAGACTTTTGGAAAAATACAATTCAAAAAAGCAAATAAAGCTTTTTTAGGCAAACCATTCCTTGCAACACTTCTCTGTGTTTCAGCTATATGTATCAATCCTTATGGAATGAAGATGCTCTCTTTTCCTTATACGTATAAGGACGGAATCAATCTCTCCATGATTTTTCCGGCATACGCAGCACCTGATGCCAAAAACGTTATGCACTTAATTTGCTATTTTGTACCACTGTTCTTTGTAACTGCACACCTGATTACCACAAAGAAAAAAATACGCGGATTTGATTTTATTATGTTTGCTATTTTTGCATTTTTGGTTTTCAGAAGCATGAAAAATATTAATTTGTTTTTGATTACGTCTTCATTCTACGTATTCCGATACACAATTCCTTACAAAGATATGTCAGTTGGGAAATTTACCCTTCCAAAGTTTGAAGCAAAAACGGTAAAAAACGCAGTTGTAATTACTGCCATTTTTGCCATTGCAGGAATAATTTCAGGAATCGTAATTCATAACAATGAAGCAAAAAATGACAATTCATTTTATCTTTCCAAAGATGCAATCTCATTTGTTAATACTGAACAGCCACAGGCTCTTTTTAACAACATTGATTTCTCGGCAGAGTTAATTGAAAACAAAATTCCGGTTTTTGTTGATAGCCGTGTTTCAGTTTACGGTAAAAAGGATATAACAAATTATCTGAAACTGACTTCGGTATTAAACTCTGAAAAATACACTTTCAAAGGCGACAGTTTCATGACTGAAATTTTAGACATGTATAATTTCGATTCGTTCCTTGTAAATAAATCAGATTCCCTGTATGCGTATCTTGTTTCTTTTCCGGAACAATATAATCTGACCTATTCAGACGATAAAGTAGCATATTTCAAGAAAATCAATTAAGAATTTGCTTTCTGTAAATTATTAATTCACTTCACATTTTAGTTATATTTTTAATGGAGGCACATGAATGAACTCAAAAAAACTATTTAATCTTTCAATATACAGTATGCTGATTTTCGCAATATGCGGAGCCACATTAATTTATGCATTTTCTCTTGGAATAAACGGTAATGATTTTTGGTGGCACCTCAAATCCGGGGAATGGATTATCAGTCACAAATCCGTTCCCACCACCGACATTTTTTCGTGGTATACAGCACCGTTAAGCACAAAATGGATTTCACATGAATGGTTATCAGAAGTTATTTTCCATCTGATAATGAAAGGTACAGGTGTGGTTGGAATCTTTCTTCTGGCTCTTCTCACTGCAGTCATTTTATATGTACTCTTTGTCAAAGCTGCCGGTGAAAATATGAATAACAATTATATCATTTCATTTACATCCTGCCTTTTCTTTGCATGCCTTATGTATATTTACTGTTATGGAAGACCTCAGATTTTTTCATTTTTATTATTGTCTGTGGAATTGCATATATTGTATTCATTTAATAAAAACCCTGACAGTAAACTCCTTTGGATAATACCTGTTCTTGGCATTATATGGGCTAACATTCACGGAGGTTCTTCAAATGTAGTATATATACTTCCTGTCATCTTTTTGGTAAGCGGACTGTTTGATATCAAAATCGGAAAGATTATTTTTCATAAATATTCTTTTAACCAGATAAAGAAACTTATTATTGTAATTGCTCTCTCAGTAATTGCACTTTGCATCAATCCTCACGGCGTCGGAATGTTACTCTATCCACTGAGCAATATGAACGACTCCCTGATGCTTAAAATGATTGCAGAATGGGCAGCACCTGATGCCAAAAAAGTTGAACAGCTGTTTTTCTTCTATTTTCCTGTAATCAGTGTTTCACTCATTTTTATGCTTACAAAGAAAGATATTGATGGAATTGATTTTCTTATATACGGTTTCTTCACATATATGTTTTTTAGAAGTACCCGATTTATTATTTTCTTTGTTATTGCTGCCGGCTTCTACATGTTTAAATATGTTGGGGCACAAAAAAAGAAATTGACATTTGAGGGCACAACTTCTGAAAAAATGGTTGCAGGTATATTATTTGGGCTTGCTCTTGTTCTTGCGTGCTTTGGTCTGTACAACTGCACAATCACCTACCACTCACAAAAAGGCTTGATTGCCAAAGCCATGAATGACGACTTTATAAAACTTGTCAAAGAAGAAAAACCGGAAAGGCTTCTCAATGATTATAACTATGGTGAGACACTGATATACAATGATATTCCGGTATTTATAGACAGTCGTGCCGACGTTTACACCGGAGAGATTTTCTCTGATTACTCGAAACTCTATACCCTCAAATTTAATGAGGACGAAAATATTGATGAGAACGTGGAGTCAATTATAAATAAATATAATTTTGACGCATTCCTTCTTTCAAACACCTCATCATTGACAACTTACCTGTATGATCACAAGGATAAATATGAATTGGTTAAGACTTCGCCAACCACTTCATACTTTAGAGTAATAAAATAGATTTATTATTTCATACATGGAACAACGAGATTATTTTAAAACAAAAAAAACACAGGAGACAACTATTATGACTGATTCACAATCACAAGCATTCACTACGGATTCACAATCACAAAAATCCGCTGCGGATTCACAAAAATACAGCACCCGTTATTGTTTGATTATATTTGCAATAATATCTGTGCTAATGATGTGCTTTATGTTTTTACGCCGCGCACTCATTGATGATGGTGCCTTTCATTTTGGAAGACTTTGCGCATTATCCGATGAAATATCGCTATCCAACTTGAAACCTGCCATATACAGTGAAACATTCTTTCACACCGGGTATCCACTTGGTATTTTTTATCCGGATATATTTATGTATCCATTTGCGCTACTTGGTAAACTTGGAATAGGCAAATACATACTGTTTGTTCTGTTTCTTATGAGCATCAATTTTGCCAGTGCTGCTTCCATGTTTTTTTCATTAAAAAAGATACTGTTTTATAACAATGTAAAAGATTACAGACACATCGCTTTTGTTTCCGGTTTTCTTTACCTGACATTTCCATATCGTCTGTACGACATGTATTTAAGAATGGCTCTGGGCGAATGTCTCGCTTTTATCTTTATTCCTTTGGTGGTACTTGGAATATATGAGCTTTTCTATAATAACAAATTTGGTCTTTGCCTGTTTTTTGGAATGACGGGACTTGCATATTCCCACATTCTTTCAGCTGCAATGACTACTGCTGTTCTTATTGTTTTTTATGTATTAAACATAAAGAAAATAATTAATAATCCAAAAATATTAATCAATACTGCACTCAATGCTCTATTGACACTTATTTGCACATTATCCATTATCCTTCCGATTTTGGAAATGCAATCATTTACAACCCTCTATTATCAGACGGGATTAAAAACCTTTGGATTGCTTGAAACACATTGTATGCACTTTATTGATAATGATATTGCTTCGCTTATTGTTACTATTGTTATTTCAGTGGCCTGCCTCATTATACAGACCCGACTCAAAACTAAAGGGCGACTAATTTTAACTTCATTGTATTTTATTTTTATGTGTACAGATGCATTTTGCTGGGGCTTTTTGGAACACTATATTCCGGCTTTGAACACCCTTCAGTTTCCTTTCAGACTCCTTGTGTTCACCGGTGTTCCTCTTGCTTATTTATTCGGAAAATTGCTGTATGTGCACAAACCGCTATATATCTCAATTCCTATAATGATTCTTAGTGGTTTCATCTTCCTATCATATGTCAAATATCTGCCAATTGATACGGTAGATATGTACGGACTATACAGTGTTGGGCAGGGAGAATATCTGAATCAGGATTTCAGAAACTATTTTATCATCGATGAATCTGTTGACGGAATATACAAAGAATTTGATATTAAAAGAAATGATAATACTTATACTTTTTCTGCTGATAACGGCACCGTAGTTCTTCCTGTTGGGTACTATAAAGGCTATCAGATAACTGACACCAAAGGACATAAATATGAATACACATCCCGCGACGGGCTTTTAAAAATTGACAATGTCAAAGTTGATACGCTTAATGTTAAATACATAGGAACTGCAATACAAAAAGTATCATTGCTGGTTTCACTTGCAACATTTATTGTCACCTGCTTTGTGGTATGCCGTTTGCAAAAGAAGGAAGAATAACTAATGAATTGCAAATAACAGACAGTAAAAAATAGAATAATAAAATAATAGAAAATAGAATTTCAAAGAGGAGGCTATCCTTTGATAGTCTCCTCTTATCATGAGTTGTATATCTGTTATGCACCCGAAAGGGGAAGAGGATGCATGAACATTCATTAGTTTACTCTGACAAATTTCCACTGCTGGTTAGCCTGAGCTTTGTAGTCCCACTGCTGAACGTTTCCGCCTGCAGATGTCGACCATCCACCAACTTCAAGACCTTTGTTAGAATCTTTGTTGATAAGGAATGAGTATCCATTATCAACTGATGTGATAAACCATCTCTTATTTGCACCATTGTCATTGTTGTAAATGATGCAGTTTCCGCCATTGCTCTTTGAGTATGAGTCAACTACGATTGGCTTGTCATTAAGAGCGCTTATTACTGAATATGTTGAATCTTCTTTGTGGAAGATTACTTTCCATTTCTGAGCTGTAGAACCATTATCTGTCCACTGCTGTACATTTGTTCCTGCTGCTGTATTTCCACCCTGAACATCAAGACAAAGTCCACTGTGTCTGTTAACAATCTTGTATACAGCTCTCTCTACCTTGATAGATGAAACTTTGTCATTCCAATCATTTCCTACGTAAGACTGGTCAGCATAGATAGCTTTTGATGAACCCTTGTAGTTATCATCAGCATACATAATAACCTTGTAACCCCATGGTACCTTGATTGAAGAAATAGAATCATTTGCGATACCTTTTTTCTGTAATGATGCAAGGTTGTAACTTCCTACTCCAAGTGAAGCAGACTTTCCGCCGTAGTTGCTGTCACCGTAAACATAAATATCGCCTGATGCTGTGTTTACTGATCCTGAACTGCTTGATCCTGAGTTGCTTGATCCTGTATTGCTTGAGCTTCCTGATTTGTGTGTATATGTGTAAGAAGCTGAATCTTTTGCAACTCCGTTTGTATCAGCATATGTAAACCAATATTTTACACTTGCTCCGTTTGATAATCCACCGATATTGTATGTAGATTTTGTTCCTGACTGAGACATTCTAACGTTCTGCTGTGCACCACCATTTACTGAATAGTGAATATCTGCCCATTTTGTTCCGTTAACATATGCCTGAGCAGTGCTTGAGTTTGTGTATGTAATTCCCATTCCTGAAGCAGGTGTTGTTGTAGATCCGCTGTTTGATCCGCTGTTTGATCCACTGTTTGATCCACTGTTTGATCCGCTTGTGTTAGAATCAACTCTGTTTGATGTAGATCCCTGGTAAGATGGGTTGTCCTGATATACACGAATGTAATCAACCTTCATCTCCTGTGGCATTCCACCATCATTGATTGAGAATCCAGGCCAGTTTCCGCCAACTGCCACATTCAAAATCATATAGAATGGTTTGTGGAACTCTTCTGTATTTCCTGTTCCGTTTGTGATATTCATCTCATAGAACTTATTTCCGTCTAAGAAACATCTTATATACTGGCTATCCCACTGAACTGCATATTTGTGATACTGTGTAATATCAAAATTGCCTGTTGGTAATCCGTATTCAGCGTGTCCGTTTGAATCCCAGTGACATGTTCCGTATGTTCTGTTTTCAGTATTGATAGCTTCCATAATGTCGATCTCACCACATTTTGGCCAGCCTACTGATCCGATATTCTGACCTAACATCCAAAATGCCGGCCAAATTCCCTGATTTCTTGGAAGTGAAATTCTCGCTTCAACATATCCGTACGTAAATGCGAATTTTCCACTTGTGTTAATACGTGCTGATGTGTAGTTCTTTCCGCCGTATGATTCTTTCTTCGCTTTGATGTGAAGAGAACCACCTGATACATAACAGTTGTCCGTTCTGTTGGTGTAATACTGTAATTCGTTATTACCCCAGCCGCCGCCGCCGGTTTCATAACCCCATTTTCCTGTGTCCAATGATGATCCGTTAAATTCATCACTCCATACAAGTTTCGAAGATGTTGTTGGTGCTGCATCAACTTTCTCTGCAATACTTACAGATGTAAAACCAAAAGAAGATACAGCCAGTGCCAAAGACAATGTAGAAGCCAAAGTCTTGTTAAATAAACCCTTTCTCATAAATAACTCTCCTTCTAAAAAAATATTTAGTTTTTTGTTTTTCGTTCCTTAAATGCTAGGTAGAGTATAAACTTAATCAAAACAATCTCGAAAGACCGTTTTTTTTAAAACAGGGTATCATTTTTTATAAAAACTGTTTTATTGCATCAAAAATCATTTTCATGCAGTGTTTTTATGCACATTATTTTGTATTTTGTCGCTTTTTCCCTTATTTTATGGGCTTTTCGGAAACGGTACCATCATTTTTCATTGATAAAATATAATATTTTTTGTATTTTCTTATGAAACGTTTTTGTTAATATTGTTCATCTTTTTGTTAATAATATCGGCTATTTTACAGCAAATAGGGTGTCATTTTTTATTTTATCTCTACATTTCGTTTTTATTGGTTTTAGATAGTGATTGTATTGGAAATATGTTAAACAAAAAAGGCTGCCACTCTCAATCTTCTAAAACTGTAAAACAGTTAGAATATCGAGAATGGCAGTCTTTTTTATATCTTGGATATCCGCCGTCATATTCCAGCTTTTATACTATCTGTTCCAGTATGAACGGATCCTTTATTTTATTGTCCTCCGCAAACATCAAAATCTTCGACATTATCTCGGCTGTCTTTGGATCGTCATCCACAAATGGCAGGAATATTCTTCCTCTGCTCTGCGAATGAACAGGAAGTACATTTATCATCGGACCACCCTCCTGATGAATCACACCACTTCCAAGATGAATTGTGTATGTTCCCTTCTTTCCTTCAATAATTGCATGTGTTTTTGTGAAGTTTACGTTTCCAAGTTTGAAGCTTTCTACTGTAAATTCTGCAATAGCCTTTCTCATCTCAACTGTAGAGTGCGACATTTCAGGATCAACTCCGCCTGCATGTGCCACGCTTACTGCAAGATCAACATCCCTCATTACTTCTGAGAAAATAACATCCGGAACATCTGAGATTTTCATCTCGTTAAAATTCTTTCTGTCCGTGAACACAACCCATTCCAACGTTGGCTCCTCAATGTCAGATGGAGCAAACCAGTCTGCAAGGGCAAATATTCCTGCAATGATATTCTCTTTGTAATATATTTTCTGAAGACCGCTCTCCACGTCGGTCACCCATCTTCTGCCGCCCAACATTGCCATTGTCTTCTTTGGCTGAATCTGGTTTCCGGCATAACGCATACTGCGATTTACTTCCTTCTCTTCATCAGTCTTTACATAGAGTTCCCTGAATACCTGTTTGAACGGCTGCTTTATTTTGTTATCGAAGATTTGCTTCTGTATTTGCCTCCACACACCCGCCTTGTACATATGAACGGGATGGGCAACAATCACCTTATCTTTACCTGAAACTCCGGCATCCTTCAACTCATGTGCAAAACCAAACTTGTCACCCGATTTAAATATAAGTTTATCCACAATCTTTGAAGATACAGGATTACTCTCCATGTCAACAATCTCATCCATGAAAAATTCAGTTTCACTCTCCATTGCCTCTTCCATCATGAGCCTTGTTCTTCTGTACTGTTCTGTCAGTTCCTTCTTTGTATCCTGCAATGCTACTATATATTCGTCTTTCTTTATCTTTGCAGGGATGGATTTCTGCATTTTTTCGCCTTTTTTCACTCTGACTTCGATTTTGCCTTCTTCATCCACCTCAAGCCATACAGACACCTCACCCACTTCTCTTGGTTCAAAATAGCCTTTAAGCTCTGAGGCAATATTGCTTTCCATCCTAAGAATGAATCTCGTCTCGTCTGAATAACCTGCCGCTGTTGCCATGTTTTTAACAGCCATCTCATAGGCAAGTTTTTCGCTGGCACGTCTCTGTGCTCCAAACTTCTTAGACTCTTTCAAAAACTTCTGCAGGAAAATGTATCTTTCACTGTACTCTGTTTTCTTTGCAGGTATGAGTCCGTATGCCATGAGTAAATCCTTATTTCTCTTTGCTTCTATCTCTGTTTTGATTTTGTCCGCTTCAAATTTGCCACTTGATGCGTCTGCATACTTTCTTGCTCTTGAATGCTTTGCACCATCAGAAATATATTTTGCAGCGGTATAAATCATATCAAAGTGCTTCTTTCCAAGTTTTTCATACACCTCGTCAAACCAGTTTTTGTCAAATGCACCCGCATTCAACTCTTCCGGTGTCAGTGGTGTGTACTTGGCAATTACCGCCTTCTTATTGTCATCAAACCTCTCATTCATGTGAGCCATAAAGTAATAACAGCCTGAAACAAATCCTTCCCATCCAAGATACTGCCCTATAATCTCAAGCCACTCCGGAGAGAATAATGCTGCCTCAATCAGTCTGCTCTCTTTAATATCAGTACCCTTCAATAATTTCGCTAGTTTCTCAACCTGCTCATTTAATTCGCCATCACGATAATCCGGCATACAGTTCTTTAGCAAATGTGACAGGCTCTCCTTCTTGCTGACCTTAGCATTACCTGAATAACTGCTATAATAATACCTTGATCTGTCCAGTGTTTCCTTTCCAAGTGCAGAAAGAATCTTCACCAGATATGTAACTCCGTATAACCGTTTAAGACTGAAAATATTTTGCGAAAACTCTGTCTCTGTATCACCTCTGACAAGTTCAACACCAAGCACCAGACTGCTAATCTTTTCGAAGCATTCAAGTGCCAGAACAACTGCCTTATTCTCTTCAATGTCAAAGACATTTTCAGAGGTTATTTTAGAGGTTTTCCCTGAAGAATTCTCTGAATGATTATCCGAAAGCCTTTTGCCTATAAGTCTTTCCACCGTTTCTTTCTGTCCCCTGATTTTCCAGATTGCAGTTGGTTTCTTTGTCACTGTCGCCTTTGCTGTTTCCCTGATATAAATGACAACATTGGATAATTCTTCTAAAGTTTCTGACAGCATATCATCATCCATTATGCTTTTGAACATCACATCTCTGCTGATAATGCCTCTGTCACATGCAGAGATATAATCAACAGGTCTTGGAGTAATTGTCTCTCCACGCAATCCGCTATAATAGTAATTAGAACTTTCCCCCTTAAAGAAATCATACTTCCCTGCAAACGCATACAGTACCTCGAAGCTCTCCCTGTTATACTTTATATATTTCATGAAAAAATTAACACTTTCGTATCCGACAATATAATATGTGAGTTTCTTTTTTTGATCAAATGCGTTTCTCATCCATACAGATTTTATGTCATTTACACTGTAGACATAATCAAAGGATTTACCTGAAGTTGCCATGTAATAAAGCAGATATGATGCGTACTGTCCCAACATTCTGTTTGGAACTCTCTCATCTAAATAATAAGAAACAATGGCATAGATATGTTGCCACCTTCTTATTCCGTCCAAATTCCTGTTTGAAAGATCCGGGCCAAAGAAATCTTTCATAATCGGCACAAAATGTTCATAATAGCCCCTGATACTGTTTTCGCTTCTGCTTGTATTAATCAGATATAATCGCAGGCGCACCAATTCTTCATTAGTCTTTATATGTTCTTCAAAGAATTCATCCCATATTTCTTTAAAGGGCATTACCCATTTTCCGTCTTTAAATATCCGATTAATTTCATTTCCCAACAGCTCTGTCTCACTGCGACTTGTATATTCAAGATGCTTATGTTCCTCTATTAAGTCATCGAGTTTCTTAAGTATCTGTTCTTCCGGCGAAATGTCACTATCACCTTTCTCAGGCGACAACAATTTTGTCAATACAGAGCCAATCGAACTGTTTGCTGATTTTTGCTTTTTATTGTCTATTATCCTGCTGTTTGGAAATGTCTCTGCAAACAGCTGTTTACACTCCTCTAAATATTCCGTCTCAAGGACCGGTTCGTAAGTGGCATTGACATAAAAAATACCGTATCCTTCGTTTTTTGAAGGTGCATCGGCCTTGCTTCCAACAATTTCATTTATAAGAATTAATTCTTTTGTTGTAGGGTTTGAGAGACCTTCTACTAACGGCATTACCTTAGATAAATACTCGCTGTTGTTCTTTTTCATCTGAAGCACCATATCAAGTGCTGCAGTTCTCTTCTCCTCACTCTTATCAAGGAGAAGTCTGTCAATCATCTCTGTTTTTTCCTCTTCAGGCATAGTCGAGAGAAGCTCTAACACATTTGCTCTCACATCTGATTTTTTGTATCTGAGCATATCTCCAAGCAGATCGTAACACATCTTTGGAAGTCTGCCTTTTGGTGCGGCCATTTCAGATTCAAGCTTTCTTGTATCTCTCTCAACTTCTCCCCGCATAAGTTTTATTGCCGATTCTCTGGTCATTGACTCACCATCACTTATACAATTTGTCAGTATGCGAAGAAGTTCCGGTCTCTCCGGTTCTGCAAGGAGTAATTCAGCCACATAACCTCTGCCGCTGTATGTCTCTACAATCCTTCCCAAATTTTCTGCCACTTCAATAATCAGTTCATCATCATGCAATGCGCTGGCACAAAACGCCATCCTCCTTACCACATCCGTAGAAGTAAGTGACACATCATTCCACGGAAATGCAAGCCCCTTAAAATCCAAGCTCTTCTTTGGAATATTGGTCAGCAGTTTCTTCAACAGACCGTACACTTCTCTTGTTTCCGCTTCACTTTCAAAATAAGTCCTGTAATCAGTAAATACTCTCTTTAGCGGTTCTTTATTAATACCATATCTTCTGTCATTCGGATACAGCGCATCAATTATTTTTTCGGATACACCCTCCATAAACACACCCATAATGACAGCAACTGTATCAAGTTCTGTATTAAACTCCTTAAAGACACTGATTGTTGCTTTATTGACACTAAAAGGAATATCTGCGCACCTTATAAAATAAGCTGCCACTAGTCTTTGATGATGAGTACCTTCCCTTATCAACTTGAGAGCCCTGTCAAATGCCACCTCTATGTCCTCAAAGCCATAACTCCAGAGTGCAAGATAAATCTCCATGCTATCCTCACCATGGAATGCCTGCTCTCTCTTTTCACTGTCCAAAAGGTACTCCCCAATGAGTGTTATTTGCTTATCACTGATTCTTTCAACATTCTTTTCTTCTAAGCTTAGAAGTCCCGTACAAACTGCAAGAGCCCTTCTAACAGAAGAGAATCTGATGAGATTATTGTCCTGAATAATATTAAAAAGATACAAAAAGCCTTCCTTTGTACCTCTGTCCATGGCTTCACAGACAGACTGTCTAAGTCCTTCCTGCAATCTGGCAGCAAGGAGCAGCTTACCTAAGAGTTCATACATTTTTGTATTATGGCTCATTACTATACCGCGAATAATGTCTATAGACAGTTCGCCGCCATCACCCATAATAATGTCTTCTATTATTCCTTCCAGTTTCTCGTCTCCCATATCAAGTGTTGCGGCAATTATCACCTCATTCACAAAGTTCATCTTACTTTTCATAAAGGCTGCAAGCTCTTCACTTGTATTTCCTGTTAGAATAGAATAAATGTCGTACTCATAAAGAGTCAGATACCTGAACTTATGTGCAATGCTTAATATTTTTTTAGGATAAAGTCTGTAATCTGCACTTCTATAAGATTTTCTGTACATTGAATCCGATATCTGCCACTCATTAACATGGTCTATGGCATAATAAAAGCAAGGCAAATACTTCTCTGAAATATATCCTTTCATCTTTTTTTCGATATGCATAAAAAAATCAGATGGTTTTTTGCCATCAGAAAACATCTGCATCATTTGCTTGTAATATTTATTATTTGGTCTTTCTTCTACCAGATAAATATACTCGTACTTTCCGTTTGCAAGAAAATCAAACAATTCTTTGTCAAAACTGCTGTATAATTCCTCATTCTTTTTTCTGAAATCTTCTTCTACTTTCTGTATTAATTCATATGTTGTTGCCACCTTATATCCTCCGTTTTATATCCCTATTAATGAAATTCTTTTTGAGTTGTATGCTTTTTCAATTTTATGTTTTCATGTGCTTGGCAAACTGGTTACCATAGTCGTCCTGCTAACATTGCCAGTCTTATAAAGGCTATCTCGTCTCCATCTTTCAGATTCAATTTATACTCCTCAAGATCCTCTAATCGGACAACCCCGTCATTTCCCGGAACATCAGCCAACTCTCCATTGATAAATATACGAACCATTCCGTCTATATAAGCCATAAGCGCAGTTTCAACTGCCTTTTCCACACTCTGTTCCTTTTCATTATAGACAATGCCAAATGCCACTCTTCCAAGCTCTGCCATGGAATCTATCTCTTCATCTGACATCAGCCTGATATTTGAATCATCATGTCCCTTTCTCACCCTCTCATTAAATGATTCAACCATAATAGTAACTGTATACTCTATCAGTTCTCTCATGTTAGTAGGGGGCTGTTCAAATGTCATTTGAACAGGTTCTATCTTCTTTCTATTTTTACCAATCTGCTTTTGCAGGATATTTAAAATCATATATTTTCTCAATCCCCTTTCATAATAATAACAATTCCTATCCGACTGAGATAACAATACAACAGCAACTGCTACTGGAATTAGACCCATTACAGTTGCTGCCGCTCTTTCTTTCTTAATTCACTTGAATTTTATTATTCTCGCCCCACATCTTGTTTTGCTTAGATGGGTAACATCTACTCAGTAAATCTTGTTACTCCTACCTTCACTTTGTTTAGAGGAGGGGGCATCTGCTTCTTTGTTATATCTTCTTACAAGTACTGCTATACTCGCATTCACTAGGACAGTTGGCTTCATACTTGCAATTTACACATATCTGGTTAGCAGGCATCCCTTTATCTATACGCTTTCTCACAAACATGTTTCTCTCAGCTCTTGCAAACACATCATTGAAAGTATAGTCTTCGCCTTTCATATACTCTGCCATTCCAATTGCAGCAACAACCTGGTCACCATGCTTGTGCTGCTCCATCAGTTCGATGAAAGCTTTCTCCAATTCCTTTCGATTCTCATAGTCCTCGCTCTCAAGAAGTGCAACAAACTCATCGCCTCCCACTCTGAAAACAGGACTGTGTTTGAACTGATCGCAAATTATTCTACAGGCATTTTTGATATACTCATCGCCCATTTTATGTCCAAAAGTATCGTTTATCTTCTTGAGTCCGTTTATGTCAAAGACGGCAATAGCAAATTCTTTTGCACGTCTTTCTCTGATTTCAATGTCTTTTTGAGCTTCAAATTCTACATAGGCTCCCTTGCTCTTTACTCCCGTAAGCAAATCCTTGAATGTTGCTTCTCTGGCTTCCTGCAACTCCTTTAAATGCTGCTTTTCTCTATCAAGCGACTGCTCTAATTGATTCTTGTACTCTTCCTTCTCATCATTTACAACAAATGAATGCAGCATACATAATCCGAGCAGGTATGCAACTGAATAAAGTGGAAGCAATGGAAACCAAAGCATGACAAACAAAAATACAGATACTATCAAACCAAACAAACCAACTGTTCTGTATCTCTTTCTAAGAGTTCCCTTCTTCTTCGAATATGATGCAAAAGTATATATCGATATAATTATCAGAAGTAAAATCTGAATAATATGCATAATCCATCTTACTATCGTAGTGTGATATTCACAATCTTTGTCAATCGAGAATATGACAGGTACAAAAAGATTTGCACACACCATTCCAATAAAAACACCGCTGAATATTCTTCCTGAATAGAGAATCCACTTTGCAAATCCGTCATTCTCACCAAGATAGGTGATAGCATACCGTGTCCAAAATCCCACACACATAGCCATGGCAATAAAATAAATCAGTGTATCTACAAACAAAACATTCTGTACTCTTAGTGTTAAAAAAACACCCCAGATAATGTCTGTTGTGTGAAACAATAGTGCTGCATACAACAGTCCCCTGTACGTCCTCCAAGCAGGTGACTTAATATCCCTGCTTCTCTTAAACAAAATATCATGATTCTGAATGAACAAAACCATGAAAGCAATCGCCCCAATCGCTGAATAATACATTTTTTTCACCTCTGCTTTTCACTCTGTTCCCGTTTCCGTCCATAAACTACTTATAAAAATTATACAACAATTTATATCAAGGTTCCATACACTATTTTGATTTTGTGAAAATTATGTGAATTACTATTCTTACAATACTTTTTTAATGCATTTATTTAATATTTCTGCACATTTTGCACAAACAACATGACAGTTTTTCAATTTACTGTCGTTTCTTACGCAGCATCATAGTTACCGCCACTTTGGTATCTTATTCAAATCAGTTGTTCCTTGAAGTTCCTATAACTCTGATATTTGTTCTATAAATTCCCACACCTCTGCAAACATCTCTCCATCACTCAGGGACTGCACGCTAACTACCATATCTTTTTCAGGAAGTATGATAATGTACTGACCGTACTTTCCATCTGCTCTATAAGATACACCGTCCGGATTTATCCAGAACTGGAATCCGTATTTCAAATCCCACTCCTTTGGTAACCGGTTCTTTGTAGCCATATCAAGATATTCCTTTGACACAATTCTCTTGCCCTCAAACACGCCACCATCTAACACCATCTGTCCGAATCTTCCAAACTCATCTATAGTGAGATACAAACCATTGGCCGCATGTATATGTTTCTTTGGGCAGCGTGTCCAATCAGGGCTGAAGATTTTAAGAGGTGTAAATAATCTTGGTATCAGATACTCCATAATATCCATTTTGCATTTCTTTTCAATTAAGCAACCAAGAATATACGTGTTAAAATTGCAGTACAAAAATCTCTCCCCCGGTTTGTAAGGAAACTCCTGTGAAAAGAAATAAGCAATCCAGTCCTCTGTAACATAACGTTCAGGATGATTATCAAAAAATAGCGAATGCGCCACTCCGGTAGTCATAGTCAGCATATGTTTCACCGTAAGATTCAGCAGATTCTCGGAAGGATTGGCAGGCAAATACTCTCTAAAACTGTCACAAATTTTCTCTTCCAAAGATATAAGTCCTTCATCCATGGCAATGCCAACTGCCACCGAGATAAAACTCTTGCTGGCAGACCAAGTATTGAGTCTGCTCTTCTGTGACAATCTTCCCCAGTCAAAAATCACCTCTCCGTGCTGTCTTATCTGCACGTAATTCACTACTTTTTCCTGTGTCTTCATGTTATTTATAAATGTATCAAAACTTTTATTGATATTCATTGTATTAAGATCCATTGCATTTCTATCCATTGTGATATTATCCATTGTGTTATTATTCATTGTGTTATTATTCATTCTCTCTCCTTACTTATTTAACTCGCCCCAATGCTTGAGTTCAAGCAAAATAGGAATCAGGCTCTTTGCTTTATCTGTCAGCGAATACTCTACTCTCACCGGCATTTCATCATACTGTTCACGAACAACCAATCCATCCTCCACCATCTCTTTTAGGGAATTGGAAAGCATGGTATTGGTAATTCCATAAATGGCACGCTTCAAATCACCGTAGCGCACCACTTCGTTATTGTTGATGACACAGAGAATCATAATCTTCCACTTGCCGCCAACAATATCTATAACTCTCTTTAGTCCACAGCCTTCGCCACCAATGCTGTCGCACAGCGATTCTTTTTTTGCCATATGTCTCCTCCTTAATTATAAATTTTGAATTATTCATGGTACGCTTTTCCATACCAGGTCAATAATAATTGCGTACTTGATATACTTTTTATACTAGTTTATACTCTCCATGGAATTATTACAATACTTTGAATTGATTGTGATTGTTGAAATGACCATTTAACGTCAGAAAGGATTTTTATGATTAAAAACATTTATAAGAAATACGGATTTTTCATTTTGATTGCTTATCTTATTTTAGCTTATTTTTATATGCCACTTGGGCTTATTGCAATTGTTTGCATGGCTGCACCGATTATATTTGCCCTTATGGGAAAAGGCAGATACTGGTGCGGAAACTTCTGCCCGCGTGGCATTTTCTTTCAGAATGTAACAGGAAGATTTTCAAAGAAAAAAGCTATACCTAAGTTTTTAAAAAGTACAGGCTTCAGAGTATTTATGGTAGCCTTTATCATGGCTAATTTTGGTATCGGTGTATACATGAACCTTGGCAATCCTGCCGGCATCGGTTCAGTGTTCTACCGAATCATTGTTATCACAACTATTTTCGGAGTCATTATCAATACAGTTTACATGCCACGAACCTGGTGTGCTTTCTGCCCTATGGGATCAATTGCCCAGTTTATAACTTTTTGTAAGAAGAAATAGCCTGGCGCCTGACTGCGTGGATAACATGCGTGAATTACACATTTCCCTAAAGTGAGAAAAAGGAGCATTATTTATCCAAATCTTGTTCCGGTGACATGCTCCCACTACTTAAATCAATATGATTTTGAAGTAGGGGCTTCCTGCTCAATGACTCTTCTGAGCCAAGTATCAACAGGCTATCCTCGCGTGCCCCGCGATTCTTTTTTTATTTATCTCATTTAGGATTTTTAT
>JAEELL010000013.1 GCA_016282745.1 Lachnospiraceae bacterium | reverse complement strand
GTCGAAGGAAGAATGCCTTGTGCAATAGCAATTATTTCAAAGTAGTTAGATTTCGTAAAATTGGAGATGAAGATAAAAATTACTTTGTGGAGGTAAAGCATAATGTTGGAAATAATTAAAGCGAGATTTTCAGAACATATGGAACGGCATCCGGATTTGGAATGGTCCGAGGTGGAACGTAGGCTACGCGAGGTTCCTAATGCCGTAGAGGTTTTGCAAAGGATGGAGAAAAGTGGCGGCGAGCCAGACACAATTGGCTATGACGAAAAGACAGGAAAACTTATTTTTTGCGATTGCTCAAAGGAATCGCCCACCGGGCGCAGAAGCCTGTGCTATGACGAAAAGGCATTGCAAGGGCGTACCAAAAACCCACCAGCAGGCAGCGCCGAACGAAAAGCGAAAGAAATCGGCATTTCGATTATGACGGAGGAACTCTATCGTAGACTGCAAAGTCTCGGTTCATTTGATCTGAAAACATCAAGTTGGATTGCTACACCGGATGATATCCGTAGCAAAGGTGGTGCACTTTTCTGCGAACGGCGCTATGACACCGTGTTCACTTTTCACAATGGCGCGGATTCATACTATTCTGTTCGTGGATTCAGAGGGTATATTCTTGTCTGAATACCAGACTCAATGATAAAATCGCTGAGAACTATTGAGCTGTAAGATTAACAACTTCAAGTTTATAGGAGGGAATAAAAATGCTTACGCATGTAGGAACAAATACTATAACAACTGAAAGACTGATTCTTCGACAATTTGAATATAAAGATGATGAGTCAATGCTAAAAAACTGGGTTGCTGACGAGAAAATCCAATCATTGTATTCTGAGCCTGTATACTCTACAAAAGAAGCTGTAAGAGAATTGCTCAATAAATATATTGGCTCTTATGATAAAAGCGACTATTACCGCTGGGCTGTTGTTGAAAGAAAATCAGGTGAATGCATTGGTCAGATTGCTTTTTTTCTCGTGGACAGCAAAAATCATTTTGCCGAAATTGAGTATTGCATTGGTTCTGAATTTCAGTGCAACGGTTATGCAACCGAGGCAACAAAAGCTATTATCGCATATGGATTTAATAGAATTTCTTTTCATAAAATACAGATTTGTACCAAAACAATCAATGCCCCATCAAAGCGTGTCATAGAAAAGTGCGGATTTACTTATGAGGGCACTTTGCGTGATTTCTTTTATATGAATGGAGAATATATTGGCAGACTATATTTTTCTATGCTGAAAAGTGAGTTTGAGAAAAATAATTTAGGTTTAGTGAAATGATATTTATTTACAAGGCAGTTGCAAAAGTTAAGCCGAGATATGTATCATGTGTTATTCAAATCAACGAAAAAGAGAAACAATGGGTTTCGGATTCTCCGTATATTCATGCTTTTGATGGATTGGATCGGGTCCATTGCCAAATGGAAGAGAATGAATTAACAACGGCTATGAATAAAGCTGGATACAAACTGATAAAGAAAATCAGGGATACTTTGCCAAATGGAAAGAGCTTAGTAAGACTTGATTATGAGAGATAAATTCAAAGATGTAAAGGAGTCAGTTATGGAATACATAAAGGTTACAAAGGAAAACATTGAAAACGAACATATTTGTTGCGCCATTTCAAATAACAAGGATATTCAGGTTGCCTCAAAGAAAGAGTGGCTAAACGAACGCTTCGATGAAGGGCTTGTTTTTATAAAAAGTACCGAGAGAGGTAAATGTTTTATAGAATACATCCCTGCTGAAAATGCGTGGAATCCAATTGATGCAGATGGGTATATGTATATTGATTGTTTGTGGGTATCTGGAAAGTTTAAAGGCCATGGATATTCAAATGACTTATTAGATGAGTGTATTGATGACAGTAAAAACAAGGGAAAGAAGGGATTGTGTATTCTTTCTTCAGCAAAGAAAAAGCCATTCCTTGCAGATCCACATTATTTGAAATATAAAGGTTTTCAAGTATGTGATGAGGCGGATAATGGAATACAGCTTTGGTATTTACCATTTGAGAAAAATGTGTCTAAACCACAGTTTAAAGAGTGTGCAAAGAAACCGTATATTAAAAAACAGGGATATGTTTTGTATTATACTTCTCAGTGCCCGTTTAATGCAAAGTATGTGCCAATAGTCGAGAAGACAGCCGAAGAAAATGGAATTAAATTTGAAGCGATTCATATTAAAACTAAAGATGAGGCACAGGAAGCACCTACGCCGATTACAACATATGCATTGTTTTTTAATGGAAAATACATAACAAATGAGCAGATGAATGACAAGAGATTTTTAAAATTGATTTCACGTTAAAAGCATTGATAATAAACTAGGAACGTGTAACAGACAAATTCCAGTTGGTCGTAATGAACGCTAAAAGTCAACTTGCTAAAAACATCGATTGTGAGGGGGAAATATGCTATTAGTAATTGAGAGTATTGTATTATGTTTGATTTTTACATTGATGGTTTACATCATGTCGAGAAAACCGATTAAGACTCTATATAACTACCCACCAAAGATACAGGAGAGGGTAAAAGAACTAGATGAATACAAGGATCAAATACCAACACAGGAAAATAAGATTGTCGCAAAGTGCATAGCATCTGTGTTGTTTGTAATCATTCTTAGTTTGATCCTTCGCTTTGTAAACGGATACACTACATTTGCTGAAGGTTTTGGATATGGATTCCTACTATGGACCATAGTTAATGCATACGATGCAATAGTACTTGATATCATATGGTTTTGCCATGATCCTTACTTTGTTTTCAAGGGGACAGAGGATATGATTAAAGAGTATAGAGATTATTGGTTTCACATAAAGGGATTTTTTATTGGTGAAGCATTGGCTCTTGTTGTTTGCGCAATGGCAGGACTTGTGAATCAATTTGTGCTTCCGTAAATTATGATTTAAACTTTCTCCCACGAGAAGAATGACAAATAGAAAAATTCATGTTACATTAGGACTATAAGAAAGATTAAATGCGGTGGACAAATCCATCGGGAAAGGAAAAAGATTATGTTTAGATTCAATTTTGCAAACTGCTATAGCTATCAGTACGAACAGCAGCTCGTTCAGGAATATGAACAGAGTTTAGTTTGTGTGCGCTCCAAAACGGTAAGCAAAATGCGAAAACGAACATGATTGCTATAGATGTCATTGTGACAAAAACAAAAATGTGATTTTCATTAACCGCTTATCTTTTTGGAAGATAGGCGGTATTTTTTGTTATCCACGACGAGCCAAGTACAAATTTGTGCTTGCTCGATAGGCAAAGTAAGCATTTTATGCCGCCAAAGAATTGATTAGCAAGTTTGAATGGAGGAAATAAAGATGTTTACATTACCCACAATAGATACAGTTGGTACAGGAATAAGAATCATGGATTTAAGAAAGAAAGCAGGATTATCTGTCAAAGATTTACAGATGATGCTTGGATTTGCAACTCCAAATGCAATATACAAATGGCAGAATGGTGCTGCAATGCCAACACTGGATAATTTGATCGTGTTGGCAGCAATATTTAACGTACCTATTGACGACATTATTGTTGTTGACAATAAGATGAACATGCAAATAGGTGCATGAAAAAATGCAGACTCAGATAAATGAGTCTGTACAAGGTCCCCTAGTCTAAAGGTTAGGACACGAGACTTTCAATCTCGTAATGCTCGGTTCGAGTCCGGCGGGGATCATTATGGGTAGGTCGCATAGTGGCAATTGCAGCGGACTGTAAATCCGCCGACTTCGGTCTACGTTGGTTCGAATCCAACCCTGCCCACTTTTGCACATATAGCCAAGTTGGAAAGGCAACAGACTGCAACTCTGTGAGGCGTAGGTTCGAATCCTACTATGTGCTTATTGCCCTTTAGTTTATTTGGTAGAACGCCAGATTCTGACTCTGGTGGAGCGGGTTCAAGTCCTGTAGGGGCAGTTGATTGTCTCTTAGTTTATTTGGTAGAACATCAGATTTTGACTCTGAAAGGGTAGGTTCAAATCCTGCAGAGGCAGTTTATATTTTGGAAAGATGGCCCAATGGTAAGGCAGCACATTGCTAATGTGTCGTACAGAAATGTATTGGGGGTTCGAGTCCCTCTCTTTCCGTTACTATTAAGAAATATAGAGCATATTGAGGCGGACTTATGTTTGTCTCTTTTTTCTTGTCATTATGATAGTGTCATTATGACAAGAAAAAATGTCTGCTATGCGTAGCAACCGGGTTGGAAAATTGCGCAAAAAGTGGTCGAGAGCAGCACGGTTGTAGCGGGAAGGATGCCTAAATATGGGGAACAGTTGTTGGCACTTAGTACCTGTGATAATGGTAAAGGAAAAGACTGGCGGTTTGTAGTGCTAGGGAGAAAAGTGTGATATTATAGAAAAAGTTACAGAAAGACAAATCGTTAAGAAAAGAATCCTAGATTGTGCAAACGAAAAAATAAGGAATATGAAAGGATGAAGAAAGAAGAATGTCAATGGTCATTATTAGTAGGTTGTTAAATAGGCAAAGACAAAAGAGTATTAACATAACTTTGAATAATAAGGAATTTGTTGTTACAGGAACTGTGAATATGGGGTATATGGGAACTTATACCGATAAAAATATAGACTTGATAGAGAACATAGAAAAAGTAAGAAGCTGGAATATAGTTAAAGAAAACCTGGCTGATGATTGTTCTGATAATGATATTGTTGAATATTTGAATACATATTTTAATGAGTATATTGAGAAAATTGATAAAAATATTAAGTTGATTAATGATACGTTTCTCTTAAGAATATTTTTGGAAATGTCTTCATCATGGGCAATGTTTTGGGATGTAAATGAATTGGTTATAGAAGAATACATGCCTGACATGGATGACGATGATGCCTTAGAAAACATTTACTCACAAGATGAGGAATTGGATAGATTAAAGCAACAGTGTCTTGAAACTCCCAACGATGGAAGTGTTAGGAAAGATGATGTTGAAGCAATATTAAGAAAAGGCTTTCCAATGTTCAATTTTGACGTGTTTTTGCATAACATCAATCCGGAGTATTTGAATTTAAATGACGGTGGGATTTCATTCCAGTGCTCCGACAAGTTTGGAAAAAATATATTGTGCGGGGCTTATGATGCACTAGATGATAAACTCTGTTTTACAGATTGGCATAATTTTTGATGATGAGTTAGTTTCCAAACTTCTGAGAAATGATGATTGGGAGTAGGGAACAGATAATTCTTTCAGATCCAGACGCAGTTTATGTGACGAATAATGCGAGACAAAATTATGTGTATAGAAAAGGGGGAAAACGTCGTAATTGTGGAAAGCAAAGGTAGTTCCAAAGGTAATATTATAATGAGTTATGGACCAGATGGACCTAGGGGAGAAAGCGGGGCAGCTATATACCGAGGAAATCCGTCGGATCCGGGAATGCCTATATCTCACGAAGATATTATTAATGGAATTAAACAACCAAGTGGAGAAAACTTTCCACCAGCCACTCAGATACGATGAGTTTACATGGAGATAAAGATAGTAGAGCAGAAGAGTTTGTTAAAAAATGAAGATATAAAATGGTATTTATTGGATGAACAGCTATGGGCAACAAAATTGCAACAATATTCGGAAATAGAGCATAGTATTGAGAATTCTATTGGGAGTTTTAATTGGCTTTATGATGTAAACGATACAGTGTTGTTTAATAAATTTAATCATTCCCTTGAAACTGTAATAATAAATCTTTCGGGTAAAACAAGTGTTGATTATGCAGAAAACTCAAACATTAGATATAAAAACAACAAAATAAAGGGAAATATCTTTTTGTATGATGCATCATATATGAATTATGAATTTAGAGGCAAAGTTGTTTATTCTGTATCCCAAGATTGTTTATACGCTTTTCAGAAAGAAAAAGGTACAAACATAATATTTCTGTTTGTAACAGATGATTTTGGATTTGTCGTTGAAGATGGACAACTCGAAGGTTGGATATTAAAAAATGCCTGTCAGCATTTATATTTAGAAGATGAAAAAATTACAAATATTAATAAAAAAGCTTTAGCAAAATATTTGAATGCAATTGAGATGCTGGATAATGACAACAGTGAAGGATTTGAAAGAACGGTAATGGAGATGGATTTATATGATGATTCATTTGGTAAAAAATTAAAAGATTTACTTGTAGATATGCAATGATTATTAAGTCGTGAAAATCCCGATTATTATTAAAAGGGAATTGTCTAGAAAGGAGATGAATTAAAATGAAGAATGTAATAGTTGTATTCGCATCAATGTGCCTTGCTTTTTTAATGGTGGGATGTAGTGGTTCAACAATTAAAGAAAAAAATAAAAATGATGCGATAGATGTTCAAATGACAGAAAAGCAAAGTTTGGAGATGTCTGATAGAGATATTATCAATTCTATTTATGACAAACTTCCTTCTGAGGAAAAGGATCAAGTAAAAGATTTGGATAATTCAAAAATGGAAATAGTGACATTATCTTCTGAAGATGGAATTGGTAAAGTTAATGAGGATGACGTTATTACCGGGATAGAATTATATAAAGTTCAATATATAACAAATGATGAGATATTGGGTGATCTAATCGTCTACGCAGCTAAAGATGATTTGACTATTTGCGGTTATGGATTGAGAGATTAGCAAGTATATTATAGATAAAATGGGGCAGTATAACAGAATAGCTGATCGTGTACTTGAACTTGGCTTTTTTCCAGAGAAATTTAGACAGGTAGATTTTGAACCGGAACGCTCACAAGGACTTAGGCGAATGCTAGTAGATAATTACTCGGTATTTTATGTATTTAAGGAAGGGGTTGTCACGGTAACTAGAGTATTATACAGTGCCTCTGATATCGAAAAGCGACTGAAAGAAGAAAATCAATCTCACTAGAATTAAGCAATAATTAAAACTGGGAGGATAGTAAATGAAAGTTTTTGAAGATTATTTATCTGGAATAATTATAGATATGGTTGAAATTTGTTTGGAGTATGTTGAGGGAAAAGCTGATAAAATATATATTTTGTGTGGTAATGAGGATAACGTACTATCGGGAAGTTTTTTCTTTAAAATACATGATAAAGTTGTAATGAAACATAAGGTTAATGATGTATTAATGGAAAGTGAACCTAAAATTGATGTCTCTGTAGACAGGCAGATGCAGGCAAACGATATTATTGTCAAAGATGTTGAAGAATTAACAAAACGATGCAAGGAATTTAATAGAGATATTCCTACACAGATGAAAATAGTCTATGAGGTTAATACACATAAGTTGGATACAGATATTAGTTATGATTTAAAGTATACAAACACCAAAAATAAGGGGTGGCTTGATACTTTTGAAGAGTGGTTTGATGAAATAAAAACACAAGAAAATGTAGTATAGAACCCTGTCAAAAAAACTGGGGAGGAATAAAATGTTTGCTATATATAAAGGAATGTTGTATGGTGCTGTATGCACAAGTAAAAAAAGATATATTTTTACGAGGGATTTGAATAAAGCAGATTCAGATTTTAAAAAAGTAGATTACAATGGTGATATAAGATATGAAAAAAAAGTAGATGATAATTTCACGGGAATAGAGAGTATATTTACCTTTAATAAGTATGCGGTGATTATTATTGATGGTACAGAATACATATGTTCGGCAATTATGAAAGATTTATCAAAGTATACGGCTGAGCAATCTTGGGGCGACATCCCGGTACATTTAGAGTATTCGGGAGGAAATATACCGGGTTGGAAACGAGAAGGGTATGATTTGTACGTTGCAGATTTAAAATTAAAACAATGCAATAAATTCGTCGAAGTTAAAGAGTATTCTTACAAAAATGGAACGTACTATGAAGAATCTGATGTAGAGTTGGGAAATGTCACTAAAGAAAATGTTAGTTTGGAGCACTTTATCGAATCCGAAAAAAAATATCAAATTGATAAGTTATAGTAGAAGCAGAAGTAATCCTGGAATGGATATTTGTTTAGGTGAGTCTGTGAAAAAAAGTCTGTAAAAATATAATAGTTATGTATTATTGAGGTCTCCTGAGGTAAAATATTAATACTTTAAGGAGGCCTTTATTATGGCAAGAGAAAAGAAAACCGTACACAAAGTTCAGATGACAGACGGCACAGATTCCCAGATAGACGACCATTCCTTCATCTGCCGGCAATGCATCCGTCCCGATGTTGAACAGACCGTCAAGGAAGTTGAACATC
>JAEELL010000012.1 GCA_016282745.1 Lachnospiraceae bacterium | reverse complement strand
GTTATAAAACTTCCGCGCAGCCGGGAAACTAGCGGTGTCCTGTACCTGCAATCCGCTACAGCAGGGGTGTTATCTCGCCTCGGATTTACGTTGTAGGGCTGCCCTTTATAAGTGATGTTGACGTTTGGGTCTTATGCAACGAAAACCTATGAACCGTGTCAGGTCAGGAATGGAGCAGCACTAAGTAGGAGCTTTCGTGTGACATGAGGCAACCTGAGCTGAGTTGGCTGTAAAGGTAACGCCTATGGTGTACTTACAAAGCGAGATGCGCGGATTAATAATATATGATAATAAAAGAGTTGCTTTGGCAACTTTTTTTTATTTTCTATTGTACGTCTATTTATAGAAGAAAAATAATCAACTGCTTGTGGAAATAGGATGGGCAATTATGGTAAAATAGCAATATATCAGATGTGAGATGACTCCTGCTTCAAGCACATATGTGCTAAGTGGTGAGTGCCAAGATAGTGATACAGGGAGGTATGAATATGGGATTGTTTGATTCAATAAAAAAACAGGTTAATGACATAGCCAGGGAAGTCGGAGGACCGGAACTTGGAAATCAAGTGAGCAAGATGACGGCGGGCGGCGAAACTGCGGTTAAGAATATGATTAATTCTGCAAAAAACAAATCAGAGAGTATTGTTTTTGACAGAATACCGACCAATTTAGAAGAGTTCAAGGCTCTTCCTCAGGCGGCACTTTCGACACCGTTTGACACAGCTGCGCTTACTGTTGTGGCGCTTTCATTTTATCCAAAGGACAGAGAACTGTGCCTTGCAATGCTTCAGGAAATCAGTGGACCAAGACAGATTTCACCGGCAGAAAAGCAGTTTATAAATGACAGATTTATGGACAAGGATTATGTGCCAAGATCTTTCTTCAATGGGGCAACACCACAGAATGACTACACTCCGAGCACTCCTTACACAATTGTTGTCAGTGAGAATCCATACTCATATGCTGATGAAGGATATGCAAAATTATTCTTAAAGTCAGGTGGAGCTGACAGTGAGAGAGCAGTGCAGCTTAGAAAGGCAAAGGACGGAAGATGGTATTTGTGGGAGCAGTTTTTGCTTTCGGATATCAGAAAGCCTGAAAGCACAAATCCATGGGCGTAGCAAACATGGTATCAGTGGGCAAATTTGCTTTTGGATATCAGATAAAATTTCAAATTGAATTTTAGTAAGAGCATAAAACAAGCTTCAAGCTTTGCTGTTTGCAGAGCCTGAAGCTTGTTTTTCTTTATTGGTACTTTTTGACACTTTTGTATTTCTTCTTTATTTTTATGTCAAGTTATTATATAATGAAACCTAAGGTGTGCCTTTATGCCCTTTTGAGGTTTTTTCATTAAAAAAATGTTACAATTCCACATATTTTTGTGACAGAAATTGTGGCTTTTGTTTATTGTTATGTAACATAGATGAAATATCGGAGGGTGCATTTATAAGTGATTAAAATCTCTTATAAATGGACTAAATGGGTGCACACAAAATGCGAAAAACATTTTATGTTTTCATAATTGCGGAAACTATGTTTCCTAATTAACCTGCAGAAAGGAGATACCATGTCATACACAGCGTTATACAGAAAGTTCAGACCACAGACATTTGACGAAGTAAAGGGACAGGACCATATTGTTACTACTTTACAGAACCAGATTAACGCAGGACGTATAGGACATGCATATCTTTTTTGTGGTACAAGAGGAACAGGTAAGACCAGTATTGCAAAGATTTTTGCGAAGGCAGTTAACTGTGAACATCCGATAAACGGAAGTCCCTGTAATGAATGTGCTACATGCAAGGCGATAGCAGCAGGAAGTTCCATGAATTCCATAGAAATCGATGCTGCTTCCAATAATGGCGTTGAGAATGTGCGACAGATCAGAGAGGAAATCGAGTACTCACCAACAGAGGGTAAGTATAAGGTTTACATCATTGATGAGGTTCACATGTTGTCTAATCAGGCCTTCAACGCGTTGCTTAAGACGTTAGAGGAACCACCTTCTTACGTTATTTTTGTGCTTGCCACAACGGAGGCGCACAAGATTCCAATCACTATTCTCTCAAGATGTCAGCGATATGATTTCAAACGTATCACAATCGATACCATAGCTGACAGGCTGAAAGAGATAATGGACAACGAACAGATTGAATATGAGGACAAGGCTATCAGATATGTGGCAAAGGCCGGAGACGGTTCCATGCGTGATGCCCTCAGTCTTTTGGATCAGTGTATTGCTTTCTATCTGGGAAAGAAGATTACCTATGACAACGTCTTAGAGGTGCTTGGTGCTGTAGATACGGAAGTGTTCAGCAGACTTATAAGAAGCATCATCAAGTGTGATGTTGTAGAGGGAATGCGAGTCATTGATGATATGGTGGTTCAGGGAAGAGAACTGGATCAGTTTGTGAGTGATTTCACATGGTATCTGAGGAATCTTCTTCTGGTAAAAACCGCAGACAATATAGAGGATCTGATTGACGCATCAACTGAGAGAGTCGAGGCACTCAAGCAGGAAGCCGGGCATATAGAGGCAGAAGTTATAATGCGATACATTCGAATCTTTTCAAAATTGTCATCGGACCTCAAAAACTCTACTCAGAAGAGAGTACTGATTGAGATAGCCCTCATCAAGATTAATAAGCCAATGATGGAAACCGATATGGATTCCATGATAAATAGAATAGCTCTGTTGGAGAAAAGACTTGAAGACGGAGTTGTAATGAGTGGACAGATTCCACAAAATGCAAATGGTTTCGGAACACAGAATTCCGGACAGCAGGGAAGTGCTGACCAGACTGCCGGTGCAAACCAAAACTCAGCACAGAATACTCAGACGGCACCACCGCCAATGGCAGTCCCTGAGGACATACGCTATGTTGCAGACCACTGGGGAGATGTAATTAAGTTAGTTTCATCGCCTATAGTGAGAGCAAAACTTGGTGAAGTCAGATTGAGCGTCAAAGGTGATAATACCCTGATTATGGCATTTGAGCATACCAGCATGGGATTTGACGTTTGCAACAAGCCGGAGATTATCGAGATGATTGAGACAATCATTGCCAATGAATTCGGCAGACAGGTCAAAGTTGAAGTGAAGCAGCTTGAAGGCGGAAACTACGGCAGCGACTATTATTTTCAGGAAATTCAGAAAAAAATTAACAATATAACAATTCAAGAGGAGGATTTTTAAAATGGCAAAAAGAGGTGGATTCCCGGGAGGAATGCCGGGAAACATGAATAATATAATGAAACAGGCACAGAAGATGCAAAAGCAGATGGAAGAGGCTCAGGCAAACCTTGAGAATATGGAGTACACTGCCAAAGCAGGCGGCGGTGCCGTTGAAGTAACAATCACAGGTAAGAAAGAGATTAAGTCTGTTAAGTTATCAGAGGAAGTTGTAGATCCTGATGATATCGAAATGCTAGAAGACTTGATTGTAGCAGCTACAAACGAAGCTATCAGACATATCGAAGAGACATCAGCACAGCAGATGTCTAAGATCACAGGCGGCTTGGGAGGCTTATTCTAGTGGAATATTTCAGTGGTCATATATCAAAATTAATTGAAGAGTTATCAACCCTTCCGGGTATAGGACCAAAGACAGCCGGGAGGCTTGCATTCCACATTCTTGATATGCCTGCAGAACAGGTTGAGTCTTTGGCACATGCACTGACAGATGCAAAGAACAACGTAAAGTTCTGCAAGAAATGCTACACGCTGACAGATTCAGAAGTGTGTCCGATTTGCGCCAGCAGGGAGAGAGACCAAAAGACTATCATGGTTGTTGAGACAACAAGAGACATGGCAGCCTATGAGAACGTGGGAGAGTACAAAGGAGTTTACCATGTTCTTCACGGTGCAATTAATCCTATGCTTGGAATCGGACAAAATGACATTCGTCTCAAGGAATTATTTGAGAGACTCAAAGATGATGTGGACGAAGTTATTATTGCAACAAACTCAAGTGTTGAGGGTGAGGCCACAGCAATGTATATAAGCAAAGTAGTAAAGCCTATCGGCATCAAGGTCAGCAGAATTGCCAGCGGTGTTCCGGTTGGCGGAGATTTGGAGTGTGTTGATAATGTTACACTGCTTCGTGCCCTTAACGGAAGAGTGAGTATCTGATTGCACTTGTATTTCTTCAATAAGTTATATGAGTGTATACATTTGACATAAATGCTTTTACTAATGTTATATAAACATACATTTTTTAAAGGAGATAAAAATGGATAAGTTTGAAACAAATTTAAAATTGGATCAACTTGAAAAAGCGATAAAAGAGAAAAAAGCAGAGATAGCTGTAAGTATTGCAGAAGAGATTGAATGGAAGAAAGAAAAAGACGTTCAGAATCTTGTCCTGGGAGCAAATGCTTACAGACTTAATCATGATTACGAAGCTGAAAAAGAGTTACTCCTTATGGCATATGAGAGAACTCATATGGGAAAGAATTTGGCTTTCAGACTTGCTGTTATCTGCTCTAAACTAAAACAGTTTGACGAGGCGGATGATTTTTATCAGGATTTCATTGAGATGGCGCCGAGAGATACTAACAGATACATCCTTCAGTACACCATAGCAAAAGCAAAGGGCATGCCTGTGGGATATCTTGTGGGAATCCTTGAAGAGTATGTGGACATCGATATGGAAGAGAGATGGATGTATGAACTTGCATGTCTCTATGACCAGGCGGGTGATACCGAAAAATGTGTTGAACTCTGCGACGAGATGAGCCTTTGGTTTAGCCATGGCAAATATGTAAAGCTTGCAATGGATTTGAAAAAGAAATACAAACCACTCACAAAGTCACAGGAAGCCAATTACAATATAGAAGATGAAGATGCTTCCGAGGAGAATGCTGCAGAAAGCGGTGAGACAGCTGCTACGGTAGAAAGCAAAGATAGCGGTGATGCAAATAGTACAGATACATACGTTTCTTATGATGATGAATATGCAGATAGAGATAATAAAGACAAAGCAGATTATTCGGATGACGAAGACAAAACAGATTATTTAAGTGAAACAGATGAAGAAAAGTATTCGGATGACACAGAAGAAGATGACACAGAAGAAGATGACACAGAAGAAGATGATTATCCGGATGATGAGGATTCATATGATGAAGAATCAGATAGTCTGATTCCTGAAAAGATTAAATCTGTATCCCTTGGAGCGATAGATATTATTTCAGGATTGACTGAGGCGGCAAAAAAGAAGAAATCAGATGCTCTCGCACAGGGGAATGAGACAGCGACAGCTATCTTTGAGCCGGTCAGAAAAACACCTGAAGAGATAGAAGAAATCAAAAAAAGCAATACAATTCCTTTTACAACCTTGAAGACAGAAGAGTTCAGAGCCAAAGCGCAGGAAGAAGCTGAGGCAAATAAGACAGTAGATGTTGAAGACATTGACAATGATGAAGTGTTGGAAGATCCAATTATGGAGGCTGTTCTTGCAAGTGAGAAACTTGCAGAGGAAAGCGTGGCAGACACTGTTCAGATTCCGGGTGAGATTAACATTGAAGATATTCATGTTAAATCATTCGAGGGAGACGGTTCCGATACTATTGATCTTCAGGCTGTTATAGCTCGAAATATTCGTGAAATCATGAATAGCGAAGAGCAGATGAAAGAAATTAAAATTGAAAATGAGAAGCCAAAAGAAGAGATTACAATGACTCTTGATCCGTTATACAAATACGATGAGAATGGACAGATTGGATTTGATATTCCTGAGCCTAGAAAGGCTGAAAAAGAGATTACAGGTCAGTTGTCAATCGAAGAGGTCTTAAGAAATCTTGAAAACAGAGGCATATTAAAGACAGACACAGTCAACAAGACAGTTGAGACTATGGATATGTCTGCACTTCAGGTTGATAAGGCGGCAAAAGAGGCAGCTCAGAGAGCTGAAGAAGAGAGAATGAATACAACTATTGTTGAGGAACTGGATGCAAAAGATTTGGCTGATGAGACTGAGATGGATGACGTGAAAGCAGCTCTTGAATCTTATGTGGACGATGCAATCAACGGATTTGTTTTTACTGAAGAAATAGACAGTGAGGCAATTGAGGAAGTGCTCAGTGATACGGCACCAATTCCTCTTGCTGAGATTGAATTGGAAGATTCAAAACCTGAAACCATGGAAATCAGCACTATGAACATAGAGCCGATTAATCCGGTTGATGTTCTTGAAAACAGCGAAGATGACGTGAAGGAATATGAAATTAATTCAGGAGCAGCTAAAGCAGGTGAGACAGGTTTTGAAGCATTAGATTCAGATGATGTTGCGGCAGAAGAGTTTGGATTTGAAGGAACAAAAGCTGCAGAAGAAGCAGATATAGCAGAAGGAGAATCTGAATTTGCGGAAACTGAAGATGCAGATGAAGATGCAACTGCAGAAGGAGAATCTGAATTTGCGGAAGCTGAAGATTCAGATGGAGCTTCTACAGAAGAAAAGCCTGTTATGAAAAATGTGATTTCCGTTAAGGAACGTGACAAAACAGACGAACTCAGTATTCTTGATATGGAATTAGATCCAAACAAGAATAAAAAATTAGATGATGTTATGCTTCATACAAAGGATTTGAAGGCTGAAGTTGAGGCTGTATTTGAAAAGATTGAAGCAGAGAAAAACATGCAGCAGGAAGCCCAAAACGGCAGTGATGACGGATTTGGAGATTTACCTGATGAGACAGAAGAAGAGCAGACAAAAGTAATTCCTGATATTCTGAAGGCACTTGAGGAGATGAAAGAAGAAAAATCAGATTCAAGTGATGACAACAAGGATGATACGTCTGTTGATTATAATAAGATTGATATATCCGGTGATGATGCTAAAGAGGATTTTAACAGCAATGAGGTGGGTGATTTCAATAATCATGAGCAGAGTGATGATTCCTCTGTGGCTGCAGCTGATAACAATCCAATCGAAGTTGAAATCAAAGACAACGTAGCCGTATTTGATCTTGATTTTGATGCACCTGTCAAGAAACTGCACGCAAGTGTTGCGCCGCTTACAAAACCGTCTCCGGCAAATACTGCCAGTCTGAAAGAATTGTTCGCGAACTTGGATAAGGCTACAAAAGAGGACATGGAAGATTCAGTTGATGAACAACAGGGAGAGAAACCCGAAAATGATAAAGGAGAAGAAATGAGTGTGAATAACGAATTACCTGAAGTAAAGAAAAAGACAAACAACAATATTACACAGACATTATCTCTGGATTTAGATAAGATAGTAGTGACAGATGCCGAAATGGTTCCGTTTGAGAGCTTTAAGTCGGTAAATGGTCTTGAACAGAAGATAAAGGATACAGTTACAAATCTTGCAGCAAGTTACTGCGGTCTTGGACATTCAAGAACAGGAAACATCATGATTCTTGGAGATGACAAGAGTGGCAAGACTACAATGGCAATCGAACTTATCAAACTTGTTAACAGAAAACGTGGAAGACACGGAAGAAGAATTGCCAAGGTTGATGCTTCTGTACTAAATACAAGAGGAATTAGAAGCTCAATGAAGAAACTTGTTGGAAGTGACTTGATTGTTGAGAATGCACAGCATCTTAGAAGAAGTGTTCTCACAGAGTTCGTATCAGTGGGTCAGTATTTTACTGATGATATGATTATGGTGTTTGAGGGAGAAACTTCTGCCCTCAAGACTATGAGAACTGAGAATGAAGATATTGCAAAGATGTTTGACAATGTTCTCGTTATCAAGGAATATGACGTAAAAGAGTGGGTTGCATATGCAAAGAAATATGCGGCTACAAGAAATTACATGATAGATGAGATGGGTACACTTGCACTCTACAAAGCCATTGATGATTTCTACAGTAAGCATCAGGGCATTGACCAGGCAGATGTTGAGAATATTTTAGGCAAAGCAATCAAGAGAGCAAGTTCAAAAGTTACAAGAAAGCTCACAAATCTCTTCTCAGGCAAAAATGATGACACAGGTATGGACATACTGAGGGAAGCAGATTTTAAGTAAGTCCCAAATACATGCCAGCTCGAATCCGCAGATAAATCTGCTACTTTTCGCTGATTTGGGTTCCCCAAATACATGCCAGCTCGAATCCGCAGATAAATCTGCTACTTCTCGCTGATTTGGGTTCCCCAAATACATAAAATAATAAATATTTGAAATCCTGCAAGCAGTCTTTCATAATATTTATTATTTTATGTGCATGGCTGAATTTTTAATTCACATTATATTAGCCGGAGGGTTACATTTGATTTCATATGGTGTATTATTTATATATAACCATTTGATATATGATATTCAAGTAATGAAAGGAAAAAACATGGATACTTTAAAACTAAAGCAAATTGCAAATGAAGTACGAAAAAGTATTATTGAAGAGGTGCACAGTGCAAAATCAGGACATCCGGGTGGATCTTTATCAGTGGCTGATATGCTCACATACCTCTATTTTGAGGAGATGAACGTAGATGCATCTAAGAAAGATGATCCTGACAGAGACAGATTTGTTCTCTCGAAAGGACACGTGGCTCCTGCACTCTATGCTGTACTTGCAGAAAAGAATTTCATTCCAAAGGAAGATTTGAAGACACTCAGAAAGATTGATTCTTATCTTCAGGGACATCCGGACAGAAAACACACACCGGGTGTTGAGATGTCAGCAGGTTCACTTGGACAGGGTATTTCCACAGCAGTGGGAATGGCTTTGTCAGCAAAGATGGACAATAAAGACTTTAGAGTATATACAGTTTTAGGTGATGGTGAGATTGAAGAAGGACAGGTTTGGGAAGCAGCTATGTTCGCAGGACACAGAAAACTTGATAACCTTGTTGTTATTGTTGATAACAATAATCTTCAGATTGATGGAACAATCGAGGAAGTATGTTCACCATATCCTATCGACAAGAAGTTTGAGGCTTTTAATTTCCATGTTATCAATATCGATGCTCATGATTTTGAGCAGATTAAGTCAGCTCTTGATGAGGCGAGAGCTACAAAGGGAATGCCTACTGCCATTATTATGAAGAGTGTAAAGGGTAAAGGTGTTTCATTTATGGAGAACAATGTTTCATGGCATGGTTCTGCACCTAATGATGAACAGTACAAAACAGCAATGGAAGAATTGCAGAAAGCAGGTGAAGCATTATGTCAGAAGTAAAGAAAATCGCAACAAGAGACAGTTATGGAGATATGCTGGTTGAACTTGGAAAGCAGCATGACGATTTGGTAGTACTTGATGCTGACCTTGCAGCGGCAACTAAGACAGGTAAGTTCAAAGCAGCATTTCCTGAAAGATTTATTGACTGTGGTATCGCAGAGTCTAACATGATGGGAGTTGCAGCAGGACTTTCAGTTACAGGAAAGGTTCCATTTGCAAGTACATTTGCAATGTTTGCTGCGGGAAGAGCTTATGAGCAGGTTAGAAATACAATTGGTTATCCACACTTAAATGTTAAGATTGGAGCAACTCACGCCGGTATTTCCGTAGGTGAGGACGGTGCTACACATCAGTGTAACGAAGACATTGCTCTTATGAGAACAATCCCCGGAATGACAGTAATCAATCCTTGTGATGATATAGAAGCAAAGGCAGCAGTAAAGGCTGCATACGAGATGGAAGGTCCTGTATATCTCAGATTCGGACGTCTTGCAGTGCCTGTTATCAATGATGAGAATTATACATTTGAAATTGGCAAAGGTGTCGTAATGAGAGATGGAACTGATCTTACAATTGTTGCAACAGGTCTTTGTGTATGTGAAGCCCTTGAGGCAGCAAAGATGCTTGAGGATGATGGAATCAGCGCTCAGGTAATTAACATCCACACAATCAAACCGTTAGATGAAGATCTCATTGTTGAGGCTGCAAAGAAGACAGGTAAGATTGTAACTGTAGAGGAACATTCAGTAATCGGAGGACTTGGTTCTGCAGTTGCAGAGTGTCTTGCGGAGAAGTATCCTACAAAAGTTCACAAGATTGGTGTAAATGATGTATTCGGACATTCAGGTCCTGCAGTTGCACTTATCAAAGAATTCGGACTTGATGCAGAAGGAATTTATAACAATATTAAGTCAATGTAATTGTATAGTGTGAGATGACACATCCGATTCATAAAGAGATGTGTTGACAGGTAAGCAATAAGAGAAGAATAATATATGAAAGATCATAGTGTACATTTGCTGTTTGCTATGATCTTTTATTATTCTTATTATTACATATAAGATGTGAGATGACTTCCACTTCACCAAAAGACGGGTTAAGTGGTGAGTAACAAAAAAAGTATAAGGGGAGTGACAATCATGAAACCAATATCAAAAAAAGAAATAATAAGCATAGCATTTATTGGATGTGTGTTGCTTGCGGTAGTAGTTGGGGGCTTATTTTTCGATAAGGACGAAGAATGGACTAGGGAATATACTGAGAGCGATTTTGACGGAGATGAGCTAGTAAGCATTGATTACGAAAATCTAAAATTGATAAGCAGGGATAAGGATTCGGTACAATTTATTTTGAAACCGACTATCAATACAATAGAGATAGCATATGATTATCCGGGAATTGTATCAAAATTTATTATATATAGGGTGAATAATTCCAAAGATGGCGAAAAGGAATTTTACACAAAATCTGATTTTGAAAAAATAGCAGAAGTAAAAGAAAAAAAATATATTGACAAAGATGTACATTCAGGAAGCAGTTACGGATATTTTATTGAAGCAATTGCTAAAGAGAAGGGAAAAGAAAAAGTTGTAGCATATTCAGATATCAATATTGGATGGTCAGTTCAGCCGGGACTAGCGACACCGGATTTACAAATAACTAATCAAGATTCGGGTAAAATATATCTTAATGCCAATATATTTGATGGAGCTATTCCGACCGGATATAAATTATACAGAGGGAATAGGTTTAAGCACTTCGAAGAAATAGCAGATATTAAAGTAAAAAAGGATGAGACTGGGGTTGAATTTGAAGATGAATTCAATGAAAATTCTACATACAAGGTAGTTGCATATTGTGAATTTAAAGGAGAGATATTATATTCTCTGGAGAGCAATATTGTTATGCCTTCTGAGGACAAGTAAACTAATTAAAAGCCAATTTGCAATTGACAGGTCTTGTGCTTGCCTGGGATGTAGGCTGGAATGATAATGGCCCTGTTAAGAGCACAAATGAAGATGACTACCGTAATGATTTTGGTGTGAGTGTTTTTGATGATGCAACGGTATTTATCGGTTACAGTATGAACGACAAACTTGATGCAGAAGGAATTTATAACAATATTAAGTCAATGTAATTGTATAGGGTGAGATGACACATCCGATTCATAAAGAGATGTGTTGACAGGTAAGCAATAAGAGAATAATATTATATGAAAGATCATAGTGTACATTTGTTGTTCGCTATGATCTTTTATTTGTTTACAAGACGAGAAAAGTTTCGCAAAGTGATGAGTTGAAAAATAGAATAAGGGGAGAGACAATAATAAAATTAATATCAAAAAATGAAATAAAAATTCAATTCATTACGTTTATAATGTATAGAACAAAAAATGAGAGTGTTCTTGAATTAACTTAAATTGATAATAAATAATAACAAAGGATTATTGGTAAATGTAAATTATGGGAGGAATTGAATCATGAGAAAAACTAATGTGAATGGAAAGATGATTGCGGGGTATCTTTTGATTGGATGTATGAGTGTGAGTGCACTTGCAGGTTGCGGAACAAAAAATAATGTTAATAATACATCTGCAAAAAATAAAGTGATAACAACAGAGCAGGAAACAGAAACGGAAACAGAAACGGAATCCGGTGCATATATAGAAGGAATGTGTATTACACTAGATAGTTCATTGGATGATATTACTATTATTTGGAATAAAGTTGATGGAACTTCATACTACAGACTTTACAGAGTTGATATGTCAAAAGTGAAGAAAGACGAATTGGGAAATTATGAAGAAATCGACAAGAAACTCTATGAAAAACTTGGGGATATTGAAGAGAACAAGTATGTGGATAAGGATGTTAAGCCCGGTAATAATTACTATTATTATGTTGAGGCGGTAGGTAAAAAAGATGGCAATGAGAAAGTAATTATGTATTCTAACAGTTATGATTCAATCGGTGGTTATGAGAGATGTTGCGGATTGTCAAAACCTGATATTGGAACCGAGGGGTATGAGGAAGGTTACGGATGTAATTATTCGTTCGCTGAGGGTAAACAAAATATAATAGTAGTTGATTTTGGCACAGGAGCATATCCTGACGGATATATTGTATACAGAAAAGCTGAAGGGGAGAAAGAATTCAAAAAAATAGATGAAATATCAGATGAAGGATTAGATGAAGAAATTGGACTTTCAGAAAATTATGCTGATACAAATGTAGAATATAATAAGAAATATACATACAAATATAAGTCATTTAAAATGAAAAACGGTGAAAAGATTTATTCTCAAGAGAGCGATGAACTGACTCTTATTCCAACTAAAAACTGCGGAACTTATAAAGTTTCCCTTGAGGGTAGTTCCAAAAACGGAAGAGAAGGATTTGAATTTTCAATTACGAGTGACAAAGATAACTGCGACACAGTCTTTTACAAAAACGGAGGATATTTTGACAAGATTCCTCTTGTAATGTCAAATTACAGTACAGACAATAAAAACTGGAAAGAAATTCCGAAAGAGGGTGTTGTACTGAAAGAGGGAGAAAAACTCTACTTCAAGTTTGAAAAGTCAGATAAAGCAACAGTCGATAAGTTTAAGAATCAAATAGAGATTAAGGGTCTGGATGAAATGCCATGGGGACTTACATTTACGGATTCATACGGCTCAGGAAAAGCATTCCATTACAAAGCTCAATACATTGCTGATTATGAATATCTTGAACTTGGTTTTAGAAACGGAACAGGTGAAATGGAAATTGAGTGGGAATAGGCATTGAATTGTAGATAAAGAATTGTAAATAAAGAACAATTAATACAGTATTATAAATACAGAACTATAGACATTAGATTACAGCAAGGGCTGTTACTTTAGCAAATAAGCTAAGGTAGCAGCTTTTTCCACTTGATTCTTGACTCACAATAAAGCGAGGGGTAAAATGGACTTATATTAATTAGTTTTCAGTATGGATCGGAATGATATTGAAATCGGAAATGTAACTATTGGCCAGCCACAGATTATTATGTATCAGTGGCTTTTTGTTTATACGGTATTTTAAACAGGAGGACGAAGAATGAAAAATAGTATTAAGCGCAGTCAGGCGATTATTATCGCGCTGGCTTTAGTGGTGAACCTTTTTACAGGTGTAAGTGTAAAAGCATACGGTGAAGTGCCACAGGGAACAGGACTTGTGCTTGCCTGGGATGCAGGCTGGGATGACAATGGTCCTGTTAAGAGCACAAACGAAGATGATTACCGTAATGATTTTGGAGTGAGTGTCTATGATGATGCAACAGTATTTATCGGATATGATATGAACAACAAACTTGATGCATCGGATGTGGAAAGTGTCAGATTTAAAAATGCTGATACAGATGAAGATGTTACGAACGAGGTTTTCTTTGAGCCATTTAGCAATCGCAACGGTCAGGGCAAAGATGAGATTCCTAATGATGGATTTTTTACCTTAAGGTTTGAAAAGTGTGGCGATTACAAAATAGTAATTGACGATAAGTTTGCAATTATTCGTGTTAATCTTCCGGAGATTGCAGTTTACAGTTCAGACACAGTTTTTGATGAGTCTACACTGGTATCCAATAGAAGAATTACAAGATATCCTACTGACAGAGACAGTGTTTACTACATCAAGATGTTGAAGAATGGTGCAAAGAGATGTAATTTAAATAGCGTAGAGGCAGTCCTGTGGGATGAAGAAAAACAGGAAAACGTGCCTTACGGTGGTAATGGTGATATAGACCTTGATTTTACTTCAGACAACAGCATGGCAAAATTAACTATTTATGCCGGAAATACAGACTATTTTGATGTGATTTGCAATGGTGTGATAATTTGGGATGAAGTACACAGTGAAAACAATGAACACAGAGGTGAAAGATTATTCTTTGATCCAAAGATGGAAGGCTTTTTAATTTCCGATGCATGGTGGGATAATAATGGTGATGAGCAAAGCGCAGTATTTAATGGTCAGGCTGACAGATTCTGGAATAATTACAATTTCAGCATGAAACAGGATTCGATAGTTTCTCTTGGAATAGTTAAGGATGATAACGTAACTCCTGTAACCGATATGGACAAACTTTCCGTAACGTATGATAACGGTGATCCGGTACCTGAAGGAACAGTTGAAATCAGAAACTGGGATTACGACAGAGAGGGAAATGAAAAGCCGCTTACGGAAGGAGTATTTAATTTCAGATTTAATGCATGCGGTACATATAAACTGGCTTATGATACGGGCGAAAATATATCAGAGATTAGTATTAATGTAGGATTGCCTGAGGTTGCTCTTTACTCTTCAGCCGAAGCCACGGAAGAAAATGTTGTGGGAGTAAGAGATGAATGGACTACATATGAAGATGGCAAAACATATTATCTGAATGTATCTGATAATATTAAGAACAATGACTGGTTCACAGGTGCATCAATTGAATTTAAGGGAGAGCTTCAGCAGGACGACATTGATAATTGGGATTACAGTCCTGTGGCATTTACTATTCCTGAGGGTATTATGTTTGATATCTGGGAGGCAGTTGTTGTAAGAATTTATAAGCAGGATGGATTTTTTGACGAGTACAGATTTAATCTCCAAATTGACCAGAGTGGACTTGTTGTAACAGGAACGAATTGGGATATGGATGAGAGAGGCACGTGGAGAGATTTTGCCAGAAATCCGGTTGAACAGGCAGGAGACTTCAGAAAAGATGAAGGTGCAGCAATATGTGGTGGAAGAACACTCACTCTTGGATTTAAAACAGATGATGGTATCGAGCTGCTTGATAAAAACAGCCTGCCTAAATTAAAGATATCAGATGAGTTTGGAAATGATGTTTCAAGTGATGTGGCATCCATTTCAATGGCAGGATACAATGAGTGGGATGATGAAAGACAGGAAGATATCTATCATGAGATAGAAGATGTATTTGAAATCAGAATCAATAAGACAGGTGTATACAGAGTAGTTTATACAGATGGTGATGAGACAAGCTTTGTAATGATTAATGCAGGTATGCCGGAAGCAGGTATTTTTGGAACTAAAGTTGCAACCGAGAGATATATTGTAGGTAGCGACAATGCGACATACGGTGAAGGAAGAAGAACATTCTATATCATTCCGGTTAATGAAGATAATGACAGTTATAAGAGGACTCTGACTGTTGTTGCGAAGTCTAGAGGTAATTCCAGTGATGCAACTGTAAAGACTGATATGGATACAGGAATAGTTACAGTAAACATAGCGGAAGATGCAACTGATGATATTGAGGTTCAGGTGTTCTATAGAACTTGTGAAGAATGGTATCACGAAGAAGATGGCAGATGGGTTCTTGACACCAATCCGTATGATCCAAATTACCATAATCCTAACGAGTATGAATTTGACAAGAGATTCTGGTTCCATCCGGGTGAAGAGGTTGTGTCTTATCCTGAAGATGTTCAGAAAGATATCGATGCGGCAGAAACATTTACAGAAATGGTTGCAGAGCTTCCTGAGGCTGATAAAATAAGTGTTTTTGATGAAGACGCGATTAATACAGTTAAAGCGGAAGCGGAAAAGTTGACTGATGCGCAGAAAGAACTTGTAGGTGAAGATGTATTTGATGAATTCGCGGCAGTGAAGCAGGCGCTTAATAATGCAAAACAGGATGCTAAGATTGATTACACGGCTGCAATGCCTGTAATTGATAGCATTAATGCATTGCCGGAAGTAGACAAGGTTACATTTGCAGACAAGGCCAGAGTTGATGCTGCAAAGGCAGCATACGATGCACTTACTCCTGAGCAGAAGAAATTTATTGATGCCAAAGCAGTAGAAAAACTTGAGAAGTTAGTGGTAGCAGCAACAATAGAAGACTTGAAAGTGTCTGCCGAAAATGAAAAACTGTGGGCAGTAGAAGAGGCAAACAAGCAGGCAGAAGCAGACAAGAAAGCTGCAGTAGAAGAAGCAAACAAGAAGGCAGAAACAGATAAACAGGCAGCGGTGACTGCAGCAGTGGATGCGGCAAACAGTAAGGCTGAAGCAGACAAGGCTGCAGCAGTGGATGCAGTTAAAAAGGCTGCAATTCCAAAAGCCGGAGATGAAATCTACGACAATACTTCAAAGGCAGTATACAAAGTAGTTAAGGCATCTGACGGAACGTCAGAGGGAACAGTACAGTATCTTTGCCCTTCAAAGAAAGAATCAAAAGTTACTATACCTCAGACTATAACGGTTGGTGAGATCAAGTATACAGTTGTGTCAATTGGAGCCGGAGCTTTTGAAGGAAATACAAAGATTACAACAGTGACAATTCCTTCAACAGTTACGACAATAGAGGCAGGAACTTTCAAAGGATGTAAGAAACTGAAGACAATCAATCTCTATGCAAACAACCTCAAGTCAATCGGAAAGAATGCGTTCAAGTCAATTAAAAAGAATGCAAAGTTTACAATATATGTTTCAGATAAGAAGGCATTTAACAATATTAAGAAGATGATTAAGAAATCAAAAGTTTCCAAAGTTAAATATGCTTTCAAGAGCAGTAAATCGTAAGCAGTAAAAATACAATATTAACAGATGGTAATAGACATTGAATTTATTAGTTTGAAATAACAAAAAAAGGTGTTATGTCAGTGATTATCATTCACTGACGTAACACCTCTTTTAATGTTTTTTGAGATTATGAAAGCACGAAGTGCTTACTATATTATTTGATTACTGATTGCTATCCGACTCAGCATTTTCACCTGTAACTGTGAGCACATTGAGTGAAGTCCTGATAATAGTCTCCACTTCGTCTGTTGATATGTGCATTTCTTCTGCTAACTCTTCCACGGAAGGGGCATGTCCAAGTTTCTCGGTGAGCTCTTTTGAAATATCATCCAGACTGTTCATTCTCTGGGCAAGATGGGAAGATATTCTTTCGGAATTGACCTGAATACTGATGGCTTCGCTTATAGATTCTCTGATTTTTTCTTTTATATATTCGTCGAACTCCTCCACCTCACCGTCAAACTCAGGAAGACTTAACATCAATCCAATATTTCCTTCCTGTATCAAATCACCAAGGGTAAGTCCTTGTCCCATAAATGAAGTTGCAATTTCGTGAACTGTAGAAAGACAGTCTTCCGTCAACACAGCCATCGCCGAAGAATCTCCGTTTTTCATATTTTCTATAAGAGTCTTTCTTTCTGACACCTCTAGGGATTTGATTCCTGCCAGATCATTTTTGTACATCTCAATAAATTTGAGTTCTTTTTCACTTTCAATTTTTGGGGTGATTGAGTTGACCTCATTTCTCAAATCTTTTGGAAAATCAGAATTGCTGTCATCATAAGGATTATCTATCGCGTCTGATACGCTATCCTGATTAATTAATTCCTCAGAATCTAAATCGTTAACAGTAATTTTGCTTTCTTTCAGATATGTAAAAATCGGAACATACATACTATCATCTTCAATGATATTTCCAAAGTAGAGTTCCACATCTTTTTTTGTTATATTGTTACCGTTTGCAGCGGCATATTCTACTAATGAAGTGAGAGCTTCATTGAATTGTGTCTGATTCATAATACTATAATTACACTTTGAAAATGAATTCCAAAGTGACTTACCTCCATAAAACTTTACGATATATGATAACACATAATTAAAAAAGAATTCAAGATGAATAAGTTTGATGACTTTTAATAAATGAATAAATATGATAAAATATAAAGATAGGTGAGTTGTACGGAATTATATAAAAGGATTGATATTGAGTCAAAACCCAAGACGAATAGAAGGGGAATTATATCGGCGACAATTTTAAGAAAAATTGATGCCAAAGGAAAGAGTCTGGGGAGTTTTTTGATTTGATGTACAATCCTAAAAGTCATTGGAATATGGAGGGTACAATGAAAAAGAAAAAAGCGATCGGATGTCTTGTTTCATTAACTGTGCTCATGACGAGCTGTTTTGGAACATTTGACGGCAACACAAAAACAATCACAGGCATAGCGGGAAATCAGGTATATGCTGCAACTAACAATTACGGATTAGCGGACAATATTCAGGATGGAGTTATTCTTCACTGTTTCGACTGGAAGTATAATGACATCAAGGCGGAACTGCCTAATATTGCAAAAGCGGGATTTACATCTATCCAGACCTCACCGGCACAGACGGGAGTGAATTCGGGAATTTGGTACTGGTTGTATCAACCCCTTGGATTTTCAGTGTCAAGTAATGACCTTGGAACGAGGAGTGAACTTCAGAGTCTTTGCACGGAAGCTGATAAGTACGGAATTAAGATTGTGGTAGATGTGGTGGCAAATCACCTTGCGGGCAATCACACAAATATTCAGAGCGATCTGAAGGACAGCAAATACTGGCATACTTACGGACAGATTGATAACTATTCAAATCGTACAGCAGTTACTACAGGGGATCTTGGAATGCAGGATCTCAAGTCTGAAGATTCATATGTTCAGCAGTTGGTTAGAAATTATTTGATGGACCTCAAGTCTCTTGGAGTTGATGGTATCAGATGGGATGCGGCAAAGCACATTGCACTTCCAAGTGAGGGATGCGCATTCTGGTCAACTGTGTGTAATGACAGCGGATTGTATCATTACGGAGAGATGCTTGGAGAACCGGGTGCATCTTCAACATCAAAGAATAACGAACTTGCATCAGAATATGCAACTTATATGAGCTTTACCGACAGTTCTTACGGACAGACTCTCAGAAATGCATTTAATTCAGGAACTGCACCAACCAGCTACGGAAACTGGACAAACAGAGGTATTCAGCCTAAGAAACTGGTGTACTGGGGAGAGAGTCACGATACATGGTCTAACGGAAAGGACTCGGGATATTCAAATGAGATGTCTCAGAATGTAATTGACAGAGCTTATGCAATGGCTGCCAGCAGACAGTCTGCAACAGCACTTTACTTCTCAAGACCATCATCCGCAGTTAAGGAACAGATAATGGCAGGAGCAAAGGGAAGTACACATTTCAAGAGTGCTGAAGTTGCGGCAGTTAATCATTTCCACAATGCAATGATTGGACAGAGCGAGTACTTTGTATCATCAAACAATGTTGCGGCAGTATGTCGTAAGAAAGGCGTTGTTATCGCTATGGGAAGCGGCAACGGCGGACAGATCAGCATTCCGAACGGAGGATCTTTAGTAGAGCCGGGAACATACACAGATGAGATAACAGGAAATACATTTACAATTACATCATCTACAATAACAGGAACAGTGGGAAGTACAGGTATTGCCGTTGTTTATGACTGGAAGAGTCAGACTGAGACACCGACTACAACATATACAGCTTACCTTGATTTACCAAGTAGTTGGGGAACACCGGTTTACTGTTACGCATACGACAAAGAGGATGGAGAAACAAATGCAGGATGGCCTGGTGTACAGATGACATATGACAGTGCAACAGCACTTTATAAATATACTGTTCCTGCAAATATCACAGATCCGAGAGTCATTTTCTTTTACAATAATGATAACAGATATCCGGGAGATGGTGAGGAAGGACTTGCCATGTCAGGAGCGGCAAACTGGATTTACAGGAATGGTACATGGAATTCATTCAATCCTGAGCAGGCCACAACACAGGCTCCTACAACAACGCAGAAGCCGACTACAACACAGGCTCCGAGTGACGGATATACAACGGGAACAGTTAATGAATGGTCATATGCAGGAAAATGGGGACTGTACTATGGAGATTGGGCAGGTATTGCAAAAGCTTCTTACAAAGCAGGAAGTAATCCACCGTTTTCCGTAAAGGTAAATGAGGCTAACAAAGGTGCGCAGTGGCTTGTTCAGAGTAGTTACCAAACAGATGTAACAAGCGGCCATACATACAGAGTGTCAGTGGATGTAACAACAGACAAAGCAGCATCTATTGGTATGAAAGAAGATTTGTCAAACGGCGCAGCTGACCCTGTTTACACAAATGTGAATGCAGGTTCACGCACAACACTTACAGGAACTTACACAGTATCTCAGAATCAGATTAAGATTATGTTTGAGTTAGGTCTTGGTGTAGATGCAGGAACAAAGATTGATTTCAATTCAATTAACATTGAAGATATAACAAGCAATAATCCGGAAACAACAACTCCTCAGCCGCAAAATGACGGACCTATAGAAGTAATCGGACAGATTGTTTCAAGTAATGCGGCCAATACAATAAATGTAATCTGGGGACAGAATGCAGATCAGATTGCAAGCGGACAGAAATACAATGTTTACGTTAACGGCGTAAAGAAGCTTGGCGAGGTAGTGTGCGGAGCATACGATCTTTTTGATATTCCAAAGGGAACATGCACTGTAAAGATTACTGCAGTGTTAAACGGAGTTGAGAGTGCCGGAGTAGAGGAAATAGTTGAAGTAAACGGAAGTGTAGTAATTGAAACCACATCCAAAGAGCCTGAAACAGAGGCACCAACGGAGGCACCAACGGAAGCACCAACGGAAGCACCAACGGAAGCACCAACGGAAGCACCAACGGAAGCATTTGATTTAGAGGTAAAGGGATTCCAGATTAATCCGGGCAGTGAAGGTTTCAGAACTGTCTATAACTTAAAGGGTGATCAGTCAGATGTTGTAGAATTCGGACTTATTTACGGACTGGGAAATTATGCAACAGCAAATGAAATGCTTGTAAATAGTAACAATAAAGATGTATACTCTTATAAGGCGACTGAAAAAGGAAGAGTTGGAGACAATTATGTAATGACAATGAAATACACAGGCGTCAACAACAACTTCCTGCAAGCGCCATTGCTAATCAGAGTATATGCCAAATTTAGAGACGGCTCATATCAGTACAGCGATGTTGTTTCAACTTCAGTATATGATATAGCTGACTATCTTTATACAGAGCGAATGATGATTACTAAGGAATATCATGATTATCTCTACAACAGAATTCTTCATAATGTTAATAATGACTATACTTTGATTGAATATTAAGCTAGAGATTACCGCTTTGAATGCAGCGGTGAATCCTGAATAGATTATGAAAAGGTAGTTATGATAGAAAAAAACGAAGATATTATTGAAGTGAAAATTGAAGACAATTCAGATGAACATAATTTTGACGAACACAATTTTGACGAACACAATTTTGATGAAGACAATTTAGATGAACATAAGAAGAAAAAGAGCATATTTGACAATAATTTTATAAGACTGCTTATAGCCCTGTTTGTGCTTGCATGCTGCGCAGGGCTTGGAGCAGGCATAGCGGTTGTTGAGGAAAAGTCTGATCCTACGGGATATGTGGCAGAGTATTTTGGAAAGTTCCTGGTAAAAGATTTCGAAGGGATGTATAAATACGTCGATGTGGGAGAAAATGCAATCGCAAAAGATGACTTTATCAAAATGATGTCGGATTTGAAAAGTCAGACAAACGTTGGAAAATATGAATTTACTGATCCTGTCAAAAAAGGGGACAGATATCTTGTAAAGGTAAAATATGAGGATGCCGGGACAGAAGAAAAGAAGACATTTGATATTTATCTGTACAAGAACGGTGGAGTTGCCGGTAACTTTTTTGCAAAGTGGACAGTATCCGCAAGAGATTATGTGGTTGAAGAGTTTTTTGTTAAAATACCGGCAAGTATGAAGGCACAGTTTGACGGGAAGGATATCGACGAAAGTCTTGTGTGCAATGCGGACAACGCAATCAGAAATGCAAAGGGCGAAATCATTGTTTTGTCTCCAAAAGATTCAGAGGATTTGAAATCAACAAAGACTTACAGGCTCACAGATATTGTAATGGGAAGTCATGATGTTTATGTTTATTCCGATTACATGGAGATGGGAAGAAGTGTTGATATATTCGAATCGGGAAAGATAGCAGGTTTTGCTGAGGCACAGGCAAGTATTAAGAAACAGAATCTTGAGGCTATGGAAAAGAGTTCCGTAGAACTGATTAAAGAATATTACGAGGCAGTGCGAAACAGAAAATCCACCACCAAGAAGTTACTTTCTTATTTTGTTGATGATAAAAAGCTGAAAAAGAAACTTGCAAGATATACTGAAGACAGTCAGAAACTTGTATTCTGGCCTGGCACAAGAAATATAGATGACTACAGTCTGGTGGGACTCAATTTCAGTGACTTGAAGCACGAAGTGACATACAAGGGAAACGGTTTGTACAGCGTGGTATATACCTACAGCTACAATTACCTGTCGTCAACAGACACATCCGTATCTACCAGTTATATTTTTGAACTTGAAGGAACGGTCAACTCAACAATGACTCTAACTTACAAGGTTGTTGGAGATAAGCTTTTGGTAAGCGATTTTTCATTAATAAATAAAAACAAAAAGAATAAATAATTTTTTGAATTGGAGACGTTAGATAACATGGCAAAAGAAATATGGAAACCGGGAAATATGTTGTACCCGATACCTGCGGTAATGGTTACAGTGGCAGATAATCAAGGCAATGACAATATAATTACCATAGCATGGACAGGGACAGTGTGTTCTGATCCGGCACTTGCGTATATATCGGTCAGACCTTCCAGATATTCATACAGGATGATAGAAGAGTCAAAGGAGTTTGTGATTAACCTGACTACAAAAGATTTGGCCTTTGCCACTGATTATTGTGGTGTTAAATCGGGCAGAGAGGTGGATAAGTTTGCAGAATGTCACCTCACAAGAGAGAAGGCAAAATACGTAAAGGCACCTCTCATAGCAGAGAGCCCGGTGAACATTGAGTGCAGGGTTATTGAAAAGAGAGAGTACGGAACCCATGATATGTTTGTGGGTGAAGTGTTAGCAGTACACGCAGACAAACAATATATGGACGAGACCGGAAGATTTGATTTGAGCAAGGCAGATCCACTTGTTTACTCCCACGGAATGTATTATTCAACCGGAGAGAAATTGGGAAAGTTTGGTTACAGTGTTCAAAAAAATAGAAAAACCACTAAGCAAAAAAAGAATAAAACATCTGATTCAAAAAACAAAAAAACAAGTAAATAAATCAGCTGCATAAAACAGCAAAACAGAAATAATAAAAAAGGTGATGCCCCAAGAGACAGAATCTCATCGGTGCATCACCTTTTTTGTAATACTATTTCTTTCTTGCCCATGCGGCAGGAGAGAATAATACTAACATTGGGAATATCTCAAGTCGTCCGGCAAGCATATCGAACATAAATACATATTTTGATAAATCGGAAAACTTGTCAAAATTCTCGGTTGGACCAACCTTAGAAAGACCCGGTCCTATATTGTTAAGAGTTGCCAGCACAGCTGTAAAAGTTGTTGTGCCATCAAATCCGTCCAGACTTACTATGATAAATGAGCAAATAAATATTGAACAGTAAGTAATCAGAAAGATATTGGCAGATCTTAATACATCGTGTGGAAGCGGTTTGTGTTCAAAAGACAAAACCTTTATATGCTGTGGATGTATCAGATGCTGTAATTCCTTTTTGACCGATTTGAGATAAATCATAATACGTGAAACCTTGATTCCACCACCGGTACTTCCGGCACAGGCACCGATAATCATTAATAGGATAAGCAGTGACTTGGAAAAAGCAGGCCACAAATCAAAATTGACTGTGCTGAATCCCGTTGTTGTCATAACCGAAGCAGACTGAAATGCAGCATCTCTTAAGTTTGTCAGCAAGTCGCCGCCAAGATGTGCGATGTTTGCTGTTATAAGTACAACGACAACCAAATAAATTGAAAGGTACCATTTAACTTCTTCAATTTTGAAAGCCTCCTTGGAACGCTTGAAAATAAGTAAAAAGTAGAAGTTAAAGTTGATACCGAATAACAGCATAAATACCGTTACTACAATCTGTGTATATGAACTGAAATCGCCAATGCTGGCGTTATAATTTCCAAAACCACCTGTTCCTGCAGTTGCAAAGGAAGTACAGAGTGCGTCAAATACATTCATTTCCCCAAAGACCAATAATAAGAATTCAGCAAATGTCAAACCTATAAAAATAATATAAAGCAGCTTTGCGGTATTTTGCATTTTTGGAAGCTGTTTACCCACTGACGGACCCGGTGCTTCAGCCTTCATAAAGTAAAGTGTCTGCCCACCTGTCATAGGAAGAAGAGCAATAAGGAATACGAGAACTCCCATTCCCCCAATCCAGTGGGAAAAAGCTCTCCAGATAAGAGTACTGTGAGATAAGCCTTCTATATTGTTCGCAACGCTGGCTCCGGTTGTTGTGAAACCGGAAATAATTTCAAACAAGGCATCAGTGTATGAATTGAATTCTCCACTTACGACAAATGGTGTAGCACCTACAAGACTTAACATTACCCAGCTGAGAGAAACTACCAAAAATCCCTCACGGGCATAGAAAGTAGTGTTCTTTGGTTTTCTCAGTGACATCAGCAGACCTAACAGTACACAAAACACTGCACACATCAAATATGCCATTCCTTCAGGCTCTCTGTAGATAACCGCAATCAAAAGTGGAAGAAGCATGCATATACCGGTGAGAAAACAAACAAGTCCCAGCATGTATCTAATTATTGAATAATTCATCTTTTCCTCCGATTAAAGAAACATAATGTTTATTTATTTTTGTAATATATCATCTACTGAATGAAGACCTTTGTGGGTAGTAACCACAACGATAGTGTCACCCGGTTCTAAAGTATCATTACCGCGAGGCTTGATTGCCTGTGAGCCACGTGATATTGAACAAATCAGAAGATTGTCTTTTAAATTAAGGCTGCGGAGCGGTGTTCCAACGACTTTTGATGACTTGTCAATTGAAAACTGAAGGGCTTCGACAGCATTGTTGTTAAGTTTATATACTGCGTCCACATTTCCGTATGTATTCTCCAGATGTCTTACAAAACCAATCATTGATTCGGCTGTAATATTTCTTGGACAAACGAGACTGGCCGGCAAATCAACAAAGGCGCCGTAGAACTCGCTTCTGTTAATTTTTGTGATAATCTTTGATTTTGACATTTTTGCTGCGTACAAAGCAAAGACTATATTCTCTTCATCTATTTCGGAGAGACCGATAAGTGCGTCAGCATCAGATATATCTTCCTGCTCAAGTAAATCGGTATCGTTGATATCTCCGTTAATAACCATACAATGAGGAAGTTGACTGCTTAGTCTCTCGCAGACTGATTTATCCGGTTCGATAATTTTAACAAAAACCCTTGTCTTGTCATGAAGATATTTTGCAAGGTAATAAGAAATAGTTCCGCCACCTGCAATAACTACATTTCTGATAGGCTTTGCCTTAAGACCAATCTCTTTGAAGAAACTGTAAGCCTGCTTCATTGCAATGACAAAAGAAATGGAATCTCCTGCTTTGAGAACAAAATCACCCGATGGGATAATACTTGCTTTGTTTCTCTCTACAATACAAACCAAAACTTCTGAATTTATAGATTCACTCATCTCTCTAAGTGAAATATTATCAAGAGATGAACCTTCAGGTATCTTTGCTTTCATCAGATTAACTGAATTCTTTGCAAAACTGTCAATCTCAAGAACGGCAGGAGTGTGTATAAGCATAAATATCTCTTTTGCCGTCATGAGTTCAGGGTTGAACGCATAGGAAATACCAAGTTCGTTTGAGAGAAATTCAATTTCTTCATAGTATTCAGGCTTCTTTACACGCGCAATAGTCTGACAGTTATTTGCCTTCTTAGCAATAAGACAACTTAGAAGATTTACTTCATCATGTTTTGTTACAGCAATAAAAACGTCTGCCTCATTTATTCCTGCTTCCAACAATACACTGTATGCTGTTCCGTTTCCCACAACTCCGTTTGTGTCAAGGGAAGAGCAGGCACGCTCAAGACGGGCAGCATCAGTATCTACCAGTGTTATTTCATGTCCTTCATCTGTGAGCTGCGAAGCTATGGCGTAGCCAACCTTTCCGCAACCAACGATAATAATGTTCATTTTCTGCCTCCTGTATTTTAGGACTCGTATTAGAGACCTGTGCTACTCAAATATAATATTAATAGTAGAAAAAAGCAATATTTACTAAATAATTACATCCGGAAGTGTTACATTAAAATGTACAAATACTCAAAGAAAGAATATAATATTATAGAGAGAAAGCCACTCGACAAAGAGCTAAACAGATTTATCTGACGTATTCGGGCGGGTATGGCTGAGATAATTAATTGAGTAAGTAATTAAGTAAGTAAGTAGTAACTAATTAAGTAAGTAATTAATTAAGTAAGTAATTAATTAAGTAAGTAGTAAGTAAGTAGTAAGTAAGTAGTAAGTAAGGAGGAAGCAAATGGAACATATTATTTTTCATATAGATGTTAATTCTGCCTTCCTCAGCTGGACGGCAGTAAAACTGCTAAATGACGGCTTTGATACTGACATAAGGACTATTCCATGTATCATTGGTGGCGATATGACAAAAAGACACGGCGTTGTATTGGCAAAATCGATTCCCGCACAAAAATATGGTATCAGAACCGGTGAGCCCATAACAGATGCGAGGAAAAAATGCCCCGGTCTTAAAATGTTTCCTCCGGAGCATGATTACTATCATGTACAGAGTCAGAGGTTTATTTCAATAATAAAAGAGTATACACCTGATATTGAGCAGGTCAGTGTTGATGAATGTTACGTGGATTTCACGGGAATAAGAAACCGATTTGATTCACCTGTCAGTGCAGCAAAGATTATCAAGGAGAGAATAAAGAACGAACTTGGATTTACGGTAAATATCGGAATATCAGACAGAAAAGTTTTGGCAAAGATGGCTTCTGATTTTGAAAAGCCCGACAGAATCCACACATTATACAGTTATGAAATAGAAAAAAAACTGTGGCCTCTGCCGATAGAAGATTTATTTATGGCTGGAAAATCTGCAGTTGAAACTCTTCATAGGATTGGTATAATGAATGTCGGCCAATTGGCAAAAACACCGCCTGAGATATTGCAATACCATCTGAAAAGTCACGGCTTGATGCTCTGGAATTTCGCAAACGGCATTGATGACAGTGTGGTGAGTACAGAGAGAGAAGAACTAAAGGGAATCGGCAACTCAACAACTCTGCCGCAGGATGTAAGTGATTTGGAAGAGGCAAAAAAGACTTTGTTATATCTTTCCGACAAGGTAGCATCAAGACTTAGAGAAGCCGGACAGAAAGCCATGGTGGTGTGTGTTGAGATAAAGTATTCCGATTTTACAAAAACTTCAAAACAGATTTCACTTGACGAACCGGTAAAAACCGGGCAGCATATTTATGAAAAATCATGCCGACTGTTTGAAGAATTGTGGAATGGCAGACCTGTGAGACTGCTTGGTGTAAGGACAACAAAGCTTGTGGATGAAACAGAACCGGAGCAGCTTAGTCTTTTTGATTATAATTTTGAAAATTATAATAATGAAAAGGCAGAACAGAATGAAAAACTTGCCAAACTCGAGAGCGCAATTGATGGCATAAAGAAAAAATACGGTGACGGCGTTATTACCAGGGCAAGTATGATGTCCGGAAAGAAAAAGTAAAAAATAGAATGGGAAAGAAGGCTTAATAAATGAAAGAGAATATAGTACTTATAGGAATGCCGGGTGTTGGTAAGAGTACGGTAGGCGTTATTCTTGCAAAAATACTTGGATACAGATTTGTGGATGCAGATTTGCTTATTCAGGAGAGAGAAGGCAGACTGTTAAAGGATATAATTGCAACTGAGGGCGTAGATGGATTTATTAAAATAGAAAATGAAGTTAACAGTTCCATAGTTGCCCAAAAGACAATCATAGCAACCGGCGGATCTGTAGTTTACGGCAAAGAGGCAATGGAGCATTTGTCAAATATTGGAACAGTTGTGTATCTGAAACTGGATTTGGATCATTTGAAGAGAAGACTTGGAGATATCAAGAACAGAGGAGTTGTATTAAAAGAGGGGCAGACACTGGAGGATTTGTTTGAGGAGAGAACAAAGCTGTATGAAAAATATGCAGATATTGTTATTAGTGAGCAGGGACTGTCCGTTGAAGAAACCTTGGAGAGACTTGTAGAAAAAATCAACGGATAATGCTGAAAAACAGTGGATTTGATTTAGGTTCCCTAAATATAAGAAAACATATAGGTTGCCAAAAAAAGATTATGTGATACAATAAATATGATTGTGCATTACTATAACTATGCCCAATTGTATTGAAAATCAGATAACCACGATGATTAGTCTTAATATATAGAGGTGTATAATGGAACATTATATAATAAAAGGCGGTAAGCCACTTGAAGGCGAGGTAGAGATAAGTGGCGCAAAGAATGCAGCACTTGGTTTGCTTGCAGCAGCTATTATGACGGATGAAGAAGTTACAATAGAGAATCTGCCTGATGTTAGTGACATAAACCAGCTAATTGAAGCTATCGAGAATATCGGAGCAACAGTAGACAGAGTAGACAGACACACGGTAAAAATAAACGGAAAGACTATTGATTCTTACGTAGTTGAGTACGAGCAGATGAAGAAAATCAGAGCATCATATTATTTACTTGGTGCTTTACTTGGAAGATTTAAGAACGCAGAGGTTGCATTACCCGGTGGATGTGCAATCGGAAGCAGACCTATCGATCAGCATACTAAGGGCTTCAGAGCACTTGGAGCTGATGTGGATGACGAAAATAAGAACGGCAGGGGAATGCTTATTGCAAAGGCAGATAAGCTTGTAGGCAATCATATTTTCCTTGATATGGCTTCAGTTGGAGCAACTATCAATCTTATGCTTGCAGCTTCTCTTGCGGAAGGAAAGACTACAATTGAGAACGTGGCAAAAGAGCCACACGTAGTTGACGTTGCCAACCTTCTTAACAGTATGGGTGCCAACATAAGAGGTGCAGGTACTGATAAGATTAGAATATACGGTGTAGAGAAACTACACGGAACTACATATTCGGTTATACCTGATCAGATTGAGGCAGGAACATTTATGTGTGCCGCAGCTGCCACAGGTGGAAGTATTTTGGTCAAGAATGTTATTCCTATCCATTTGGAGTGTATCACTTCAAAACTTATAGAGATGGGCTGTATCGTTACAGAATATGACGATGCGGTTAGAGTTAAGGCAGGAGATAACATCAGAAGTACTCAGCTTAAGACTCTTCCATATCCTGGTTTCCCAACAGATATGCAGCCACAGATGACAGCAGTGCTCAGTGTCGCAACAGGATACAGTATTGTTGTTGAAAGCATATTTGAAAACAGATTCAAGTATGTGGGAGAACTTAACAGAATGGGCGCAAAGATTCAGGTTGAGGGAAGCACAGCGTTCATAAACGGAGTAAATGGACTGAAAGGTGCAAGGGTTTCAGCACCTGACCTTAGAGCCGGAGCCGCTCTTGTTATTGCGGGACTTATGGCAGAGGGCTTTACAACTGTAGATGATATCGTATATATCCAGAGAGGATATGAGAACTTCGAAGATAAGCTTCGTGGTCTTGGAGCTGATATTGAAAAAGTATCTGATGACAGAGAAGAGCAGAAGTTCAAATTAAGAGTTGGATAATAATCAGGAGATTGAGACGCGTTTTTCAATCTCCTTAATATTTGAAATAGTATTTATAAAAATATAACATAATATTTGAAATAGCATTTATAAAAATATAAAATAACATTTGAAACTGAATATGTTAAAATAAATCAATCAAAATGATTAAATTTACCACTTGGATTGATTTGTTACATATGTTATATTTTAAAAGAAGTCAAAAATGTTGATATTTTTTAACGAGCAGTGAAATGTCAGCAATAATATACAAAGGCTGTGAAGAGGAATAGTAATTTATCTGAGTCTTACAGAGAGCTGTCGTGTGGTGTGAGATGGCAGATGATGATTGATGAACTCACCTTGGAGCTTCCGGCTGAACTTACAGTAGGTCAGGACGGTTTTCACCGTTATATGATGAGTACAGTGTAGCTGTACTGTAGAGTGCATTTTATGAATTAGAGTGGTACCGCGGATTTATTCGTCTCTATGTCGTCCTTATCAGGATGAGATAGAGATTTTTATTCTTTATCAGGGTATTCCCTAAAATGCAAAGTAACATGTTTTAACAGAAAGAAGGAGAGAGTTATTATGAAGAATTTTAGCAAGTATAAGAGACAGTATTTCATGCCTCCAACACCAACTTATGATTGGGTAAAGAAGGAGTATATTGACAAGGCACCTATCTGGTGTAGTGTTGACCTCAGAGACGGAAATCAGGCATTGATTGAGCCAATGAGTCTTGAGGAGAAATTAGAGTTCTTTAAGATGCTTGTTGATATAGGATTTAAGGAAATCGAAGTAGGATTTCCTGCAGCATCCGAGACAGAGTATGCATTCATGAGAGCTCTTATTGAGAGAGATATGATTCCTGACGATGTAACGGTACAGGTACTTACACAGGCCAGAGAACATATCATAAAGAAGACATTTGAAGCTGTAAAGGGAGCAAAGCATGCGGTTATTCACCTTTACAACTCAACATCTGTTGCACAGAGAGAGCAGGTATTCAAGAAATCAAAAGAAGAGATTATGAAGATTGCCGTTGACGGAGCAAAGTTACTTAACAAGCTTGCTTCAGAGGTAGAAGGTAATTTCTCATTTGAGTATTCACCTGAGAGTTTCCCTGGAACAGAAGTTGATTACGCATTAGATGTATGTAACGCAGTTCTTGATGTATGGCAGCCAAAGCCTGACAACAAGGTTATTATCAATATACCGGCAACAGTAGAAAATGCAATGCCACACGTATTTGCAACACAGGTTGAGTACATGCACAAGAACCTCAAATATCGTGATGCGGTTACTATTTCAGTTCACCCTCACAACGACAGAGGATGTGGGGTTGCAACTGCAGAACTCAGCGTATTGGCAGGTGCTGACAGAATTGAAGGAACACTTTTTGGAAATGGTGAGAGAACAGGAAATGTTGATATTATTACATTAGCCATGAATATGTTCTCGCACGGAGTTGATCCTGAACTTGAGTTCTCTAACATGCCTGAGATTGTTGAACTCTATGAGAGAGTTACAGGAATGAAGGTAAGCCCACGTCAGCCATATGCAGGTGAATTGGTATTTACTGCATTTTCAGGTTCGCATCAGGATGCCATTGCAAAGGGAATGGCATGCAGAGAAGCAAGTGATGATGATACTTGGACAGTACCTTACCTTCCTATCGATCCAAAGGATGTAGGAAGAACTTACGACGGAGACGTTATCAGAATTAACAGCCAGTCAGGAAAGGGTGGAATCAGTTACATCCTTAAGCAGAACTTTGGATTTGACCTTCCTGATAAGATGAGAGAACAGGTTGGATACACAGTTAAAGATGTATCAGACAAGGAACACAAAGAATTATCACCTGAGTGGGTATATCAGATATTTGAAGACAAATATATTACAAATACAAGAATATTCACAATTCCTGAAACTCACTTCAAACAGACGGATGGAATTATAGCTGAAGTTTCCATTACACACAACAATATTACAAGAGTTGTAAAGAGTACAGGAAACGGAAGACTTGATGCTGTAAGTAACGCAATCAAGCAGTACTTCAACATCAGTTATGAGCTTTCTGTCTATGAAGAGCATTCACTTTCAAAAGGTTCTTCATCAAAAGCAGTAGCTTATGTAGGAATCAGCCATAATAACAAGATGTACTGGGGTGTTGGTATTGACCCTGATATTATTAAGGCATCAATCAATGCACTTGCAGTTGCAGTAAATCAGATAGAGTCTGTAGTCAGTGAAAATCAGTGCAAAGATGAGCGTTTAAATGAGATAATGAACTATATTCACACTAATTATCTCACAGTAACATTAGATGAACTTTCAGAAGAGTTCCATCTCACAAAGCCTTATTTATCAAAATATATAAAAGACAAATCAGGTGATACATTTGGTGAGATAGTCAAGAATGTCAGAATGAAAAAAGCAAGAGCTCTTCTTAAGAGCGGAAGCATGACAGTTGAGGCAATTGCTGAGAGTGTGGGATATCAGAATGTTGAACATTTCAACAGACTTTTCAAAAAGAAATATGGTATGACACCTGTTCAGTTTAGAAATGCAAAATAAATATTAAAAACAAAAAGGAGCAAAAATGAAGAAGGCAAAAATGTTAGTAGTGTCATTGGTGTTATTGATGGCAATGGCAGTTACGGGTTGTACAAAGGTCGAAAGTATAACTAAGGTTAACAAAGACGGAAGTGGTGTTGGAATTTTACAGCTTAAGGTGAGTAAGACAGATGCGGTTGCAAGAATGGGAAGTATACTCACGGAAGCTGATGTGGATGCTTTTTTTGCAAAAAGCGGATATGAACTTAAGTCAGAAGACGGAAAGTCATACTATGTAAGAGAGTCAACAAAGGAGTACGGTAAGGGAGAACTTATCAGAGGTGTTGACGGCGATACTGCAAGCAAATACAAACTATACTTCCTTTACAGTGAATTAGATGGACAGCAGTTGAAGTATCAGCTCAAGACAGAGATGAATTTTGACAATACACAGCAGCAGCTTGCACAGTATGGAATAACATTATCAGAAGATGATTTCACATATGCTGTAACATATGAATTCCCTGAAAAAGTAATAAACACAAACGGAAAGATTGATCCAAACAACTCAAAAAGAGTTACCTTTGACATTGACTTCAACGCAATGAATGTGATCTTTGCCTCAACAAACAAACAGATTACTTTATCTAATGTTAAGACTTTTGCAAGTGACCAGTTAAAAGTTGCTAATACAAAAATTGAAAAAGCAAAAGCTAAAAAGACTAGTATCACAGTTAAAATGAAAAAAGTTAAAGGTGCTAAATATCATGTTCAGTGCTCTACAAAGAAGAACTTCAGCGGTTCAAAGTACAGAAAGAGCAAGAAGAATGTTTACACAATTAAGAAATTAAAGAGTAAAACAAAATACTATGTCAGAGTAAGAACTTACAGAAAGAATGCTTTCGGTAACACAATTTATGGAAAGTGGAAGAAGACAACAGTTAAGACAAAATAATAAAAGAATGGGGCTGTTGCACTAACTAACATTAGTGCAACAGCCCCATTTAAATTGAAAATAAAAACGTCTTTAAGGAAAAAATGTCTTTGAATCCCTATCTAAAGATGTTTTTTGTTGCTATTATTAAACTATGTATGAGAGGGAACGGACAATATAGAAATGGGGTGATATGTTTACTGTGATTTTTATCAAAGGTCTTAGGTAACATTTTGTGTAGCAGTAATTAGCAGGAGGGTTTTAAATGAAAAGAATGATTAAAAAAGCTATAGCAATTGTGTTGACAATTGCTATTACAGGTACGAGTAACGGAATCGGATCTTTAGGTGAAGTACAAGCAGAATCTACAAATCCAATGTCAAATGAACAGGAAGAAATTGTTGATGCAGGTTTTCGTGAACCGGAAATTGTCTCCGAACTTGTAGATGAACGTACTGTTAATTCAAACACCTATCTTATGTCTGATGGTTCTAAAAAAACAGAATTCTTTTTCTCAAATATCAGATATGAAGAGAACGGAACATTAAAAGATTATGACAATAAAGTTGTAAACATTTCCAACTCTGATAAACAAGTCTTAAATTCAATCCATGCAAAGAATGTAAACAATTATAAATATGTAAACAAAAGTAGCGACAGCAAAGTATATTTTTCTGAGAATATAGAGGATGGTCTTATTCTTAAACACGGAAAATACAGCCTAACTATGTCTCCGGTAATAGATTCAGGATTAGCTGATAATGTTATAGAAGAGGATGAGACCGATATAGAAGAAACTACCATTGAACATGTATCAAACAACGAGAAAATTAATGAACAATATGAAATAATTAAGAGCGCAAATAACAAAGATGAAGTTAAATATCAATCTGAATCAGAAGAAATTGAATATCAATATATTGTAAAAGAAAATGGTGTAAAGGAAAACATAGTCATAAACTCAAAACCTGATACTTCTGTATTTGAGTTCGATATTAACACGAAGAATGTATATCTCAAAAAAGATAATGGTGATAGAAATATAGTAGTTTGCGATAATGACACAGATGATACGGTTGGAATAATTCAGGTTCCATTTCTGCTTGATGCCGATGGGAACGAAGACTATCAAAGTGTTGAATATGAGTTGGATGATAATGATGATAAGACAACGCTTAAAGTGGTAGTTGACGAAGAGTATTTTGAAAATGATAATCTGGCTTATCCTGTAATAATAGACCCTCCAATGATATGGCAATTTTGGTATTTAAGTACGGCTACAGTTTGGCAGGCAAGCTTCATGGCAGATACAAATATGCATAGTGAAAATTTGACTGCGTTAAATAACATGATGACGTCATCGCCATATAATACAGAGGAAAGGGTTTATTTAGATACACATAACTTACTGACGGGAAATTCATTAGTTGGAAACGGACTCAGTTTTTCAGACAAATATATTGAATGGGCTAATATTAGATTGTTTGAAAATTCGTATCCATATTACTATACGGTTGGAACATTACAGTTACGGAATGCTGCAGGTAGCTGGGATCCTAATACAATTACCTGGAATAATCAGCCCGGAGTATCAAGTAATGTTATAGCAAGCAAACAAATGACGGGAATTGAAGGGGAAGAACATTTTCTTGATATTACTGACTGGGCTCAGGCAGTAGCAGACGGAAGTCAGGTAAACAATGGTCTTGTATTTACTTGTGAACAAGGAGGTTCAGCCTGTTTTTATGGACCGGAGCCGCATTACATAAGTGACGGAAATGGAGGATATAGTGGGATAAGACATATGTCTTTAACTGTGTATTATAGGGATTTAGAGCCGTATGATGCAACTGTTGACGTATCTGCAGCATATGATGAGCAGACTGACAAGTTTCTAATTTCCATCGAAGACCAAAACGAGTTAGAATCGGGAGTTGAAGTTTCCGGTTATAAGATTTTTGCAAGAAAAGATAATGAAAATAAATTCCATTCCGTAACCGTAGGTGATGATATTACTGAGGAGGCAGAAGTTGACGCCGGTAACGTCAATGAGTGTGTTGATTTAAGAGCCTGTATTTTGTATTCCAACGGAACTGTTAGAGTATCCAACATAGTTACATTGGAAAAGGAAGAAAATGAACAGCCTGAAGAAACAACGTCTGAGTTAGAATCTGTAATTGAGGAGACAACCACCGAGGGCGAAACTCTTATAGACAGAGGATATACATTTGTAACTACAATCAAAGATACAGATGGAGATGAACTTGAAGACGGTTATGAAATATGGGACTTCAAAACATATTGGAATGAGGAAACATTGGACAGTACACCGGAAGAACCAGCTTATGAATTGGATACTGATGGTGACGGATTCCCGGACAGTTACGAAGTATTTACACTTGGAACGAATCCTGCAATTGCAAACACGTTAGATGAAGACAGTGACGGAGATAACTGGACTGACTTGAGAGAGTATCAGGAAGGAACAGATCCATGGCTTGCAGACTCTGATTTTGATGGCACAAATGATCGAGGAGACTTAACTCCTAGAAAAACAAATGATTATACAAGACAGACTGCAGCTGCGCAGGCTACAGTTCACGTAGGGTTGTATGATAAGCAATACTCTGAAACAATTGACGGTGTGACATATACATATACTAGTAATATTTACAGAGGTAACATTAAAAAAATAGTATCAGATTATGGCTCGATATATCTTAACAAAACAATTAAGTATTTCTATGATGAAAAAAGAAATAACACTGCAGTTATCGAAGCTTACGATACTGCATATGATCCAAATCATACACAAACTATCTGTATCACCTACACATATGATACGGACAATAATTTAGTATTTATTTGTGATCAGAGAACAAAGTATACAATGACTTATAATAACGATGGTGATATGACAAACCTCAAAGTAGGAAATCAGTCATTGATGACATATGCTGATATAGAACTTGTTAACAATGCAGGAAATGACGGCGATATATCTAATATACAGATAGGTGGTATAATAGATCAGAATGAGCATTCAGATACTTATGGAAATAATCAGGTAGTAAGAACGGTTACTACAACATACAAAGTTGCAGAGAATGATACTACTTCCATAGCATCTACGACAGAATTGTATTACAACAGTGATACCTCACCAACTTATATATCATACTTCAATTCAGAAGGTGAACTGAAAAAGTTTGAGGATTACACTGAAGATGCAGTAAACCCAATTGAATGGAATTACACCTATAGCGAAAATGGTTCTTCGCTTACAAGAAGTGATAACTTTACAAAGAGTGTACAGACTACGGAAGATGAAGATACAGGAGTAGTTTCAACTTCAACTTCATATGGCTTTAAGAACCTTAAGAATATATCAACTACCTATACAAGTACGATATCGTCAGAAACTGAGACGGAAACAAATGTATCTGGTGATGATATAACAGTTGAAATAGTAGATGAAACACTTCATAATAATGATTCTGTAAGAATTGAGACATCAGAGGATGCAGCGTCAAAAATAGTTCATTCAAGTATATTCAATACAGATTTAATAAATAGTACATATGAAAAGATTGATATTACACATGCATCCTATAACGTTGATTTATCAGGCAGTGCCAACGATAAATCATTTGATTACAGTTATGATCTTGCAGGAAATATAACACAGATAAAAGAAAATAATGTTGTAAAATCTGAATACGGATATGATGCTCACGGAAGACTCAATCTTGAAAAAGACTATGTAACATATAAAGAGTTCGATTATGTTTACAACACTAACGGTAATGTATATGCCAAAACTGAGTACCCAATAAATGCAAATGGAGTCAGAACTAGCAATAACGGAACAACTGTGTATTACACCTACGAAAACAGCAATTGGCCGGATCAATTAACATCTTATGCAGGGCAGACTATAACATATGATAACAATGGTAATCCTTTGAATTATATCGATGGTATGTCATTTACATGGGAGCGTGGAAGACAGCTTTCACAGATAACAATGTCAGACAATAGCACTGTTAGTTATTCATACAATGAAAAAGGATTAAGAACTTTTAAAGAAACTCCAGATTATTCAACTGTGTACGAGTGGGATGACGATAATCTGATAAGAGAAATCGTAACTGATAAATCTACAAATAAGAAAACAGATATCTGGTATTTGTATGATGGCGTGGGTGATTTAATTGGATTTGAGTATAATTATTTTCTGACAGATATTGTATTGGCTAATGTGAGATTATACTATGAAAAAAATCTTCAGGGAGATGTTATAGGAATACTTAACGTCCATGGAGATAGAGTGGTTTCTTATACATATGACGCATGGGGAAATGTGACAAGTGCAAGCTGTGCTACAGGTTCAGACATGACTTTGGCATTGAATCATATAAAGTATAGGGGATACTATCAAGATGATGAAACTGGTTTTTATTATTTGCAGAGCAGATATTACGATTCTGACACTGGAAGATTTATTAGTACTGACACCATAAAGTATATTAATATAGCAGGAACAATTTTTGGGAATAATTTATATTGCTATTGTGAGCAAAATCCAATTTTGAATACAGATTCTTCTGGTAACAAGAGTTCAAAATTTATTGGGTTCGGTGTTCAAATTAGTATAGCGTATGGAAATCTTGGCGTAGGATTTGAGGCTGTTTGGTATACGGGTGGGCAAGTAAATACGAGAGGACAGTCACGAAATATTCCTTTCTGTTATGCATATGGAGAGACATCAGCTAATACAAGTACAATTAGCAATTGTGCAACAGATATTTATAATTTGTTAAAGAAAAATCCTACACAATTTTTATCTAAGCCTTCATTAAACTGCAGTATTTGTTTTTTTGGCGTTTTAGGATATACTAACTTTAGAGAACCAAAAGATTATGCCGGTAGATTTGCCAGCTCTGGGGTGGCATTTGGAGGATATAAAGGATATAAAGCATGGAGCGGTTATTGTTATGTTTATGGTGCAGGAAAATATTGGGGATCTTCTTCTCATCTTTCGATAAATCAAAGTTATTATATATTACTAAATGGAAAAGAAGGCGTTTTAACTAAATTATATAATCAAGTAAAGTCTAAGGTATAAAGAAGGAGGGTACATATAGTATGTATGTTGCAAAACACTTTTATCCACATATTGCAATATTTATTCCATTTTTGATAATGTTGGCAGGTTTTAATTTACCCAAACTAGTGAGTCATCAATTTAAAACCAAACTTGTACCATTAATATTTATATGTGCAGGAGCCTTTGTTTTTATAATTAGTGTTGATGAATACTTTGCACTTTATAAGAATGTATATATGACATATAAAAATGGGGAATATTTGAAATGTTCTGGAAAAGTTGAAAATTTAGTTTTAATTACATCAGATGGGCATGGTGTTGATGAATTTGATGTTGATAATGTTCATTTCGAAGTTGGAAATCTCATATGCCCCGGATATCAAAAAATAGCTGCGTGGGGCGGAATGATAAATGAAGAAGGATTAGATGTTGAAATTGTATATATTAATTTTAATGAGATGAACTATATAATGGAACTAAAAGTACTTTCAAAGGATTAATGTCGGTTATTTGTTAGATATTTATAAATTGTCATCTAGAAGTAATATGTCGAGTTAATAATCAAACTGTTTATTTATAGAAAAGACCGCCTTCGGAGCTCTTTTGAAAAGGAAAACGCCCACATATTTGTGGGCGTAGCAAACAGACGATGCAGATTTAGAAGATATAAAAACCTTCTTTTCCAAAATCGTCATCAAGATCGTCAACATTTAGAAAATAATCCATGTCCAAAAGTTCATCATCGCTCATGTTGTGGTTGCAATTGGGACATTTTAAAGGCTCATAACCAAACGATGAAAGTATAGCGGTACGCAATTCATTGAAACTGCGATAAAACTTATGCTGTTCAGTAGAAATGGCACGGTTTAGTTTTTGGTCAATATCACGATGTCTGGCATATAGACCACCGTATCGAATCATCTTGAAATTTTTTTCTGGGATTGAGAGTGTATTCTATTTCTTTATAATAGTCCGTAAAGATTCTTTGTAAATTATTCATATGACTATTATGAATGAAGATAATAAAAAAATAAACCCAACCCCTCATGAATGAGGGGTTGGGGAGCTGAATAGGCGAAGCCTATTTTCTATACTTTTTTTCTTGAATAGTTACTGAATATGTGAATGAAAAATTTGCTTGTTGACATTTCACGTTACAAATGGTATAACAACACATGTATAAAAATTAACTCTTATTAAGAGATGGCGGAGATACAAGGATCGATGAAGCCACGGCAACCCCCGATGAGGAAGGTGCCCACCCGAGCAGCGAGAGCTGATCAATAAGAGGATTTGATAACCTTGAATTCAAGTCCACGTAGTGGGCTATTTTTTTTATTCAAAATGTATACATTTCGAAACGTTCATACGCAGCTTTCAGAATCCTCTATCGCATTAAGCAAATGTT
>JAEELL010000011.1 GCA_016282745.1 Lachnospiraceae bacterium | reverse complement strand
TCGTAATGTGAAATTTTAAATTCCGCCACTTTTATCTCAAAATCACCAAAAACGGAATTTACTCTTGCACATAGTTTTTGATACTATATTCATGGTTATCTGTCTGTCAGAAAGGATAAACATGAATAAAAACAAAAACATCATTCATGATCAGAAACACTTAACACTGTCTGACAGAACATTTATTGAACAGGAACTGTGTCAAGGTTCCACTTTTAAATACATAGGCGATACATTACAAAAAGATCCAACTACCATTTCGAAGGAAATTAAAAAGCATCGCAAAGAAGTTCTCGGAAAGTATTATTCTGGCAACTGCAGAACCTGCAAATGGTGGGACGATTGCACCATTAAAGCTGGAGACCCTGAAACAAGTAACTGTGACCGAGGCAAATATTGTACTCGCATGTGTAGGAGGTGTTTTAACTCTCATCCAGAACTTTTCTGCACACTTTATGTTCCAATTACTTGCCAAACACTTACCAAGGCTCCCTATGTTTGCAATGGTTGCGACCTTGAGAAGAAATGTCGTATTACTCATTACTTATATAAAGCTAATGAAGCTCAAAGACAATACGAAAAACAACTTGTAAAATCCAGAGAAGGAATCAACATGTCTCTTGAGGAACTACAAGAGCTAAATGAACTGATTTCACCTTTGGTTCTTAAAGGGCAACCTCTAAGTCACATATTTGCAGTACATGCTGATGAGATTCCCGTATGCCGTAGAACTCTCTATAATTACTTCGATCAGAGTGTATTCAAGGCCAGAAACATAGACCTTCCAAGACGTGTACGTTACAAGAAAAGGAAGAAACGTTCTGAACCACGTAAGAATAATATTCAGCAAACCTATAGAAACAGGCGTACTTACGTTGATTTTGAAAAGTATACAGCTGCTTTCCCTGAGCTTGGTGTAGTTGAAATGGATACCGTCAAAGGTACTCGTGCCTCCGGAAAATGTCTTCTTACTCTTCTGTTTAGAAGTTGTAGTTTCATGCTTATAATACTCCTTCCCGACTGTACACAGAACAGCGTTGTTAATGCCATTAATGACCTGTGTGATACTATCGGCATTCGTACTTTTAAGAAATATTTTCCCATCATTCTCACAGACAATGGTTCTGAATTTAAAAATCCATGGGATATAGAAAAGTCTGAATCTGGCACACAGCGGTGTAAAGTATTCTACTGTGATCCTTATGTATCCAATCAAAAAGGACGTTTGGAAAAGAATCACGAATACATTCGATATATCATTCCCAAAGGAAAAAGCATGTATAAATTCACACAGGAAGACATTAATCTGATGGCAAGTCATATCAACTCTACTGCCAGAGACAGTCTTAATGGTGCCACACCTTTTGATCTTGCAGAGTTACTTATAGACAAAAAAATACCGCTTCTAACAGGACAGCATAAAGTCTCCCCAGACTCCGTCATGTTAAAACCGGTACTTCTTGAAAATAATGTTAAAGAAAGAGCGGCTAAAAAAGAATAATAGCCAACTAATCTAAAACAAAGAGCAGATAGATAACCACTCAAAGCAAAAATCTCATCAAAAATCGCTATAGACGGGTGGAATTTATTTTTTCTCAAACTGCTCCAGTCGTCTGTTTGCTATGCAAACAAACAGAATCACTACACTAATTTTAACACGATTTTTACGTCTCTCCAAGGCATATTTTAGGTTAACATTCCTAAAAATCGTCATAGAGACCATTTTTCAAGGTTCAAATGGAATTTAGTTTTTCATTTAACCTATATTTTTAATTGCATGTTTTTCTCTACAACTACTCTTTCAAACTAGCCTTTACTTTTACAAACGTATATATTAATAATAACTTCTGTCTGATTAGAAAGGAGGCATTTATGCCAAAACAACTTACATTATCAGAAAGAATTATTATTGAACGTATGCTTAGTCAGGATTATACTTTTGCTTCTATTTCTCGTAAACTCGAACGTTCAGCATCTACCATCTCAAGAGAAGTTCTTAAGTATAGATGTTTTGTAAACAAACTCCCTAGAGACGGTGAACTCGACTGCGTCAATAAATACACTTGCCAACGCAACAGATTATGTTTTGATAATCCCACTTCCCATGAATGCTATGGTTACAGATGCAAGCGTTGTCCTGACGGTATTGATTGCACTCAAATTTGTAATCAGTATATTTCCAGTCATTGCAACTTGTTGGATAAACCACCTTATGTTTGTTCCAATTGCTCGAAGCAGAAATCTTGTAAAAAGAATCATGCATACTACACTGCTCATCGTGCTAATGCAGCACATAAAAAATGTATCAGGTTGGCTCACTCTGGCATACGTAAAACTCCTGAAGAAATCCAGGAAATCGGTAAACTTATCAAGCCTTTAATCTTAAAAGGACAGTCTTTAAATCACATTTGCACTACACACTGCGATGAACTTGGTATATCCGAAAAGACTTTATATAACTACATTGACCAATGTGTCTTTGATGTTAGAAACATCGATTTACCAAAGAAGGTTGTATATCGCAAACGCCGTGAACGTAAAGTCCTCACTAAATTTGAGTACAAATATCGTCAGGGACGAACGTATGAAGATTTTCTCAGTTTCATTAAAGAGAACCCTGATTTGCCGATTGTTGAGATGGACACTGTTAAAGGCAATAGAGAAAAAAGCAAAGTCATGTTGACAATGATTTTTAGAAAATCGCACTTCATGCTCATCTTCTTAATGCCCGACGGTACACAGAAGAGTGTTCTTAATGTTTTTGATACACTTACTGATTTATTAGGTCTGTCTCTATTTAGAGCCTTATTTCCTGTGATATTAACCGATAATGGCGTTGAATTTAAGGATCCGGAAAGTATGGAATATACTCAGTCTGGTTGTCCACGAACAAGATTATTCTACTGCGACCCTCAAGCTTCATGGCAAAAGCCACTTGTTGAAAACAATCACCGATTAATTCGAAGAATTCTCCCAAAAGGAACGCCATTTAATACGCTTTCCAAGGATGATGCAAATCTCATTCTAAGGCATATAAATAGTGTCATTCGTGAGCAATTACAGGATAGAACTCCATTCGATTTGATGGATTCAAAAAATGAAAAAAAACTGTTGTTAGCACTCAACCTCTCACCGATTCCACCCGATGAGGTTGTATTAAGGCCTACATTGCTTAAAAAATAAAAACGACTAAACATCAGACAGAAGTTTCTACATTAAGCTGATAAACGGGGTCTCAGTTATTTTTACAAAAATATAGTGCGCCGTTTGTTTGCTGTGCCTAAAAATATGCTAAATTCAACAGTTTTAACTAATTATACACCAGCCTAAACCTCGCTGAAAGTCCTAATTTATGTTTTAAGGTCGTTTACCCCTTTAGGGTACTTGCAGTTGCTTTTTCACTTAAAGAACTTTTTTTACCCCTTTAAATGAATTTTTAACTGCTAGATTTTGCCTACACTTACTCTTGCAAACCAGCAGTTACTTTTGCAAACCATCAGTTACTTTTACATAAGTTTATATTTAAGGTAGCTTCAATTTTAAAAAGGAGCTGTTTCACAACCAATGTCATTAAGTTAAATAGAAAAAGCAGGAAAGCAAACACTTTCCTGCTATATATCTTTTTAGCTACCTTAATTGCAACGTTAACTTAATGACATTGATCTTACGACGCACTCTTTTTGTTTATGTTTGCTATTTAGGATTCAAGCCATCTCTTTTAATCAGCTGCATAATGTTTTTTCCAGTTTCTTTTCAGTTCAAGATATTCTTCAATTGAGTAACTTCCTATATAATTTTCATTGTCTTTAATATCAGCCTCTCTATCCTGCTCAAAGTCCCAATCATAGTTTGAATTATACAATTTAATAACTGTGTTTTCACTTCCGATTATTTCTATTTTCCTATGCCAGTCTTTCCTATCTACCTCATAACTATCCTGCCAACTCATAGAAATTCCAACTGTAAGAACAGATACATCATTATCAATGATAATGGTTTTTAGATTATTACTTTCCTCGAAAGCTCCCGTAATCACATATTCTATTGATTTTGGAAGTTCTATTTCCTCCAATAAAGGGCAGTATGCAAAAGCTTTGTAACCTATATATTTTACCCCTTCCTCAAGCTGTACATTTTTTAACAGCGCACAACAACTAAATGTGTTAGAATAAATTGATGTCACGTTAGCCGGCACGTGTACATATTCAAGGCTGTCGCAATCATTGAATGCATATTTTCCAATATATGTTACACTCTCAGGTATTGATATTTCTTTGAGTGATCTGCAGCCATTAAATGCGGCTTCACCTATATTTAAAAGTGTATTTGGAAGGGATATTTCTTCTAACGACCTACAACCCTCAAAGCATCCCTCGAGTACACATTCTTCTCCGTAAATAGTTTTTAAAGAGTCAGGCAGTTTTACACTTTTCAAGTTTGTACAATATGCAAATGTTTCCTCTCTTAAAACTTCTATTCCGTCAGGCAATACTACTTTTGAAAGATTTGAGCAATATAAAAAAGCACCCCTACCAATACTTAAAACCGTATCCGGAATTTCAATTTCACTAAGAGCTTCACAACATGAAAATGCTTGAAAGCCAATATGTGTAACTCCTTTTGGAATAATAACTTTTCTTAAATTAGTGCATTCAGAAAACACAGAATCACTTATCACTGAAATATTATTTGGAATTTGTACTTCAGTCAAACTGCTACAGCGTTTGAATGTATCACGGCCTATTTTTGTAAGACCTTCCGGCAAATTAATTTCAACTAAACTATTACAATTGCCGAAAGCTCCATCACCAATAGTAACAACTGTATCCGGAATATATATTTTTTCAATTGTTATATTGAAATAAAAACACCCCGGGCCTATATTAACGACAGTTTTGCCATCAATCTCGGACGGAATTTTTATTTTAGCATCCGAACCGTTATATTTCCGAACAGATACCCCTCCTTCAACTTCAGAAACCACATAATCATCCGGATTCTCAACACAATCTGTATCATCTATAGGTTCTTCTGTTGTAGTTGTTTCCGCTTCTGCTGTAGTTGTTTCTACCTCTGCTGTAGTTGTTTCTACCTCTGCTGTAGTTGTTTCTACCTCTGTTGTAGTTGTTTCTACCTCTGTTGTAGTTGTTTCTACCTCTGTTGTAGTTGTTTCTACCTCTGCTGTAGTTGTTTCTACCTCTGTTGTAGTTGTTTCTACCTCTGTTGTAGTTGTTTCTACCTCTGTTGTAGTTGTTTCTACCTCTGCTGTTGTTGTTTCTACCTCTGCTGTAGTTGTTTCCGCTTCTGCTGTAGTTGTTTCTACCTCTGCTGTAGTTGTTTCAATAATCTTCTGCTCTTTGGTTACGACTTCGCTTTTTTTTATGTTTTTCTTTTTTGATTTTACTGTCACTTTGCATTTATATTTTTTTTTGCCAATCTTTGCTGTAATAGTCGCTTTTCCTTTTTTTTGTGCCTTTATCTTTCCTTTTTTTACTGTAACAACCTTTTTGTTTGACGTAGTCCATTTTACTGTTTTTTTATTGTTAAGCAATTTAAGTTTATACGTTTTCCCTACGTATAACGTTATTTTAGTTTTATTTAGCTTTACTTTTGGTTTTGCAGCAATATCGAAAGATGGAATCATGCTGAACAAAAGACTTATTGCAATAAAAACAGCTATTTTTCTTTTTATAGCACAAAATACAGTTTTTTCTATCATATAAATCTCCTTTCAAAACATTATCTTATCACTCTGTTTATTTCATCAAATATCTTTTTTTGACCTTTTTGATTTGCGTGAACTCCATCCCCTATATAGTTTGTCGGATTATACAAAGGAATATCGCACTTTCGTAAATCTACGTATTTTATCCCCAATAAATTACATATATCTATTATTTGGGTTGCCCCTTTTGTTAATCTATAATACCTAGGTGTAATACTACTTGTCGTATTGTTCTTCAAGAAAAAATAAGGTATTATGCATATGATTTCCGCATCTGGATACTGTTGCATAATCTTCATCAACATAACAATATACGCATTTGCAAAACTATTTGTACACAATCCATTGATTTCTTGTCTTGTCCTATTTGGTTTATAATTTACAGTTCTATCTGAAAAACGATCATTCTCGCATGAAATCACATCATTTGCTCCACCAAACACAAAAATAATATCAGGATTTTTATTGTCTTTCGTCAACAAATTAATTCTTCTGTCATCGACCATCCCCACTGGTATTTGTTGTCCATCAGGACCTTTCATACTATGTGGTTGAACCTTACTCCCAGCCCAAGATTCATTAGAAATCAATTTCATTTTGTTACATTTTAAAAGTCTCATCCACCACATATCATCTACTTCCGTGGCTAAATGTTCCTGAGGGTATCTTACTAGATTTCCATATGTAGTGTAAATACCGTCAGAGCGTTTACTCTCATCATCATCATCATCTCTCCGCCAGACAATTCCTCCGTAGGTAGAAATACTATCTCCCATTATAGAAAAACTTTTGTTAAATAAATATGGGTTAATGTATGCCATATTATTTACTTCTAACAAAGCCAGAAACTGTTCTGTATCATCTGCAGTATCACTATACCATATATTAACAAATTTATTTTCCACATTTTTATATATTGTTAATGAAACACTATCACAATTATCCGGTATTGTAACCTGGTCAACCCCCAACATTTGATTTCCGCTCAGTTCACTGACAAATACACCTTTTTTCCAAAAAGATATTCTCGCACCTTGATTCTCATCAATTGAAAAGTGTATTTTTGCACCCGGAAATAATCTTATTGGATCACAACAGATTGCATCACTGCGATATGTAAGTTTACCATTTACATAATAAAAGCTATTAATCCATATTATTTTATCAAAAAAATTATATCTGTATAATTCATTAACATTCATACCTTACACCTCGTATTTCAAACTAGTCTGTTTATTTCTTCGAATATCAACTTCATTCCTTCCTCATTTGGAAGAATTCCTTGAATTCCTATAGTTATTTCCTCAATATAGTTATTATTTAGTTTCGGAGGAATTCCGCATTTTCGCAAATCCACATATTTTATTCCTAATGCGTTACACAAAGATATCGTTGAATCGGCATATAAGTTAAATAAATCATATCTTGTTAATCCTGTTTCACGTAAATTTGATGTCACACCGTTATTACCTAATGCAAAGTACGGAATTATACATACTATATTAACCCCCGTAAATGTATATTGTATTCTCATAATTGTAGCAAATAATGCATTTACATAATTAGACACATCAAAATTTTGTATTTCTGATTGTGTATAATTCGGACTATACTGATTTGACAGAACACCCGGACCATTAACAGCTGAATCCTCCTCATCTTTCAATATATCAAACAAACCGCCATATAAAAAAAACACTTCCGGACTTACAGAATTATTAGCTAAACTTTCTATTCTGCTCATATCTGCCAAGTGAACTGTTCCCTCCGGTTCATTGTTATACGAAACAAACGTTATATCTTCATCGGATTGATTTGAAATCAAAGTCATGTTGTTTTCCTCAGCAAGCTTTTTCCACCACAAAATGTTACTATTGCCATAAGAAACAGAGTCCCCTAAAATCGAAAACTTTTTATTTTTAAACAAAATGTTTTCTTTTTTTATATATGTACTTCTTATCATCGAAAGTATTGCAACAGAGTCATATATTATTTGATTACCCCATATACAAACTTTTTTGTTTTCTAAAGATGACAACATCGTCATTGATATTTCATTGCAGTTTGATGGTATTGTTACATAGCTTCTTCCCATCGTTTGCCCTGCACTCAAATCACTAACCCACACTCCGTCTTTCCAGAATGAAACACGTGCGCTAGGATTATTATCAAATACAGATAACCATATCATTGCACCAGGAAATAGTTTAATCGGTTTTGTGCTTATAGCACCTGAATAATCCGTCAAAACACCTCCGACATAGTATTTTCCTTCAATCCAGTCAAATTCTTCAAACAGATTCATTGGTTCAAAAAAGCCAAAACTCATTGAATCACCTCCAATTATAAATTAGAAATATTTATTTTTTATCCGAGTCATTGGTTAGTCGCAACAATTGAACAATCAAATTTTACCAAGCTAACCAATACAATATTACTATTTATATAATAACAACAATCATTACCTTCCGAAAGAGATAAATCGTTTATTTTACATAATTTCCAATCCCCATTCATTTAGCGAAATAGACTTTTGGTTTCTTATATAGAGTAGCATAGTTTAGTAAAAAGTATAAGTGTTTTAGGCAGATGTTAATCTGTCTTATTTGCATGTCATCAAATATAGAAAAAGCAGGAAAGCAAACACTTTCCTGCTATATATCTTTTTAGCTACCTTAATTGCAACGTTAACTTAATGACATTGGTTTCACAACAGCCCCTTTTTATTCATTAAAATCTGATATATGCAATTTATTTTATCTTTTAACTCAAATGAGAAATTACAAAAATAAATTTGCTATTATTACGCACAAAACCCATAATACAACTGCAATATTTTCCATTGACCAATTAAATCCCAAAAGTGGTTCCTTTCTATTTTTCATGCATTTGATCAAATAATCTTCTGACTCTTTGTATCCTCTTACTCTTTCAAATAATCTAATTGCTTTTTCAATATCAGCGTTACTTCTTGAACCATTACATAACATTACAGCTTTATTGTAATCTTTTTCTCTTCGCTCAATAGCCTTGTTATATTCATTTTTAACTTTCTCGTCTGTAACTTTGATCTTTTCTCCGATTATATTTGACACCTCAGAATTTTTGTTCATATAATCTTCATTTGCCTTTTTTATTTTTGCATCAAGTTTCTTCTCAATTTCGCAAAGTATCGCATCAACTCTTTTCTGCAGTGATGGTGTTCCATATTCTTTAGCCTTTATCCACAAGGATTCATTCATAAGTTCTCCAATAGCCCGTTCTTTTAATTCCACGCGCGAAGCTACAGTCGACTCGAATGAAGTACTCTTGTCATAATCATACATTTTGATTATCAAATTTGCCGGAAGGTATCCTAAAACCTCATATTTTTCAACCATTTTAGTTATATGTTCTTTGTAAAAATCAACAATTTTTGTATATGGTTTATCGTATTTTTTTACAAATACATTAACCATGTCCCTTGGGCTGTTTACGTGATATTTTGCCATCCATGCTCCATAGTATGCATCCCCGCATTTTTCATCTATCCTCAATGCGTCTGAAAAAAACAAAGAGGCTGTCTCCCAATCTCTACTATCCAGAGCATCCTTTCCGGCTATTAATACTTCAATCAATTCATTATCATTGCTCACATTATTGTTTTTTTCATTAAGCATAGTATCATTTTCCTTTCTTTCTCATTTGCTACCATTTGCACGCTCTCTTCATCTGGTATGTTAGCATATATTTAGTGCAAAATATATATTTTCAAATGAGATTTAGAACACTTTAATTTGCAAATATGTTAATATTCCATAGGCAGTTCCTTATTCTATATCTAAATAATTATTGTTATAATTTATTCCACACTTGATACCCCTGCCTTCTAGCCGAATCATATACCGGACGCATATTGCTCTCTAGAATATGCATGAACATATCCTTGTCATTTCCTTTCTTGTACAGTTCCTGTGCCGCCCAAATTGAATGGATATTGTCCTTGTAACACTTCTCATATAACTTATACATCTTCTCACTATCGTGTATTTCCTGATACATGATGAACTGGTTGTTTGCAAAATCAACAAAAAACTTGTCCCATATAGGCAACTGATTGTTCTTTTTAGAATTAAGGCCGGAATCCATCGGCATCAGATTCCAAAGTTCATCATTCATTACAAATGACCATGGAATGAAATGATCCACATCATATTTATTGTCATCCACAGGTTTCTTTGTAAATACATCCATAATCTGACGTTTTTCAAGAATCGCATCCCAAAGATTATGTACGCGCGTTAGCTTTCTTGACATATTCTCCAAAGGTTGAAGCTTGTAGACAATACTTGGAACTTCAGGATTGTTATTCTGAAGCCACTTTATTTTCTCATACTGAATCCATCCAAGTATCTGAACAGTATTATCCTGAATGACCTCTTTCCATATCGGATTGACTATAACTTTTCTGTTCAGTCCACTTTCCTTCCCAAGGGTATACGGAAGCAGTTTGTGCTTATTTACCTTCTCTATGTATGCGATAAGTCTCTCCGTACTGTTCCAATTTGCTTTTTCAGTTTCACCGATAAAAAATCCCGACAACGCACGATACGGAACCATCTTTGTGAGCTGTACTCTGTACTGTTTAAGTTCTGACTCATGTTCCTTTATAGCTTTCTTGATTTCAATCTTAGACGCATTAGTTTCCAGTCCGCTCACCTCCTTAAGTAAGACTACTGCATTTTCCAATCCGTCCCTAAATCTTCCTTCAACCATTCCACTGAGGTGAATGTGAAACTCCACAACGGAATACCAGGCATTTGCAATCATCTCATCAATCACATCTCCAAAAGTCATCTCAGTTATATCTTCCGAGATAAGCTTAACTAACGCCTCTAACCAGTAAAATTTGTAACAGAAAGAAGGGCTGTTCAACATAGATGAAAAGCCCTCTAAATCCAAGTTGTTAGAATATATATTTTGATTAATTTCCAAATTCAAATATTTGTCAGTTTCGTATCTTTGCATACATTATTCCAACTTTCCATAATTAATTTTTCTCAGCAACAATATTTATCCATTTTACATCACAATCTCGTCTTACATCAACAGACTCCCAAACTTTCTTAATCGCCAGTCCGCTTACTCTTGAAAAAACTTCTACCACACTTTCTTCATTGAGATCAAGGAAGAATCTTCCATCTCTTTCTCCCTCAAACTCCCCATACTTGAAGGAAGCGTAGAACACTCCTCCAGGAATAAGTGCATCTCTTACTTTAGCAATAATGTCCGGCAACTTTGCCTTATCACAGTGAAGCAGTGATGCACATGCCCAGACTCCATCAAACTCTTCAGAATAATCAATTTCATCAAAAGTCTTGCATATAACATCAATCCCAAGTTTTTGCTTTGCCAATAAAGCTAGTGTTGTTGAAGCATCAACCGACACCACTTCATATCCTCTTTCTATAAAGTTTCTAGAATCCCTACCGGCACCACATCCCAAATCCAAAATTCTTCCATGGGGTGGAATTAACTCCAAAAAATCCTTATACAGATACTCTGTCTCTGCACCTACTGTGGATTCAAAGAATTCTTCTGCATTTTCTTCATAGTAGTCGTGTGTAGTACTCATAAACGTCACCTCGAACTGTTTTATTTCAAGAACGCCTCAGTGTTCTTTCTGCGAAATGCGCATCAGCCAAAATCAAACATGTCAT
>JAEELL010000010.1 GCA_016282745.1 Lachnospiraceae bacterium | reverse complement strand
CTTAACTAAAACCTCTAATAATGTTACAATGTTCATGAGAAAGATCCTCCTTGTTATGTGTTTTTTCGTCGAAACTATTATAACTTAAAAGAGGACCTTTCTCATTTTTTATTTTTTATTCAACTGACAAAATCTTTACTCCATATGTAACTATTCAGCAATGCATATAAAATCATAAATATTAATTAAGGAGATGGCAATTCCGCCATCTCCCTAATCTCATTATTCTGTATTTATTATTTCGTATTTTTTAGTTTACCTTTTCTATTACTAAAGTTGTGCTTTCAATGTTATCACCATACGCCTCCACAACGATATAATACGTTTGTCCACCGATAAGTTCAATATCTTCAAAGTCAAAATTTATTCCCTTTTCATTATCATCATTGTATGAAAAACCATCTCCGATAGCATTATTGTATATCTTTCCTACTGTATCAATGGTACCTTTTGTATAAATGTGATACTTACCGCCCTCTGACATTGAAGGTGTAAAAACAAACACTCCTTTTCTGAAATTGCTTACTTCTGCCGTGGTTTCACCTATTCCAATCTCTATTGCATTTGAAATAAGATCTGAAAATAATGATATTCTTATCGGTATCTCAACAGAAATATCCTTATTGGCATTTTTAAATAAAATGTCATCTGCCTCAATCATATATTTATCTGAGGAAATAATATTCATCTCTTCACTCATCTTAATAGCATACAAACTGGTACTTAAGCTATACTCTCCACCGGGAACAGCTATCTGCCATTTTCCGGATTCTTCGTCAAATGTCGGTGATACACCTGTAAATCCCTGCAGATAACCATATACATTAAGGTAGTAATCATCTTTTGATACAGAATCAGGATTAACTACATTTCCATCCATATCAAAGACAATACCTCCAATATGTAAATCCGGATAATTATTAGGGAACTTAAAAGATATATTAACAGTATTCATTTTTACTATTTTAATTACATAATCTTTTCTTGTAATCAGCATTTGCTCTTCAGGATTTTCCGGTTTTTCGAAGAAGTATTCGACCTTTATAAAATAATTTCTTCCCTTTCTGAGTTTAAATCCGTCTCCTACTCTTCCTATCGGAGCAATTTCATCCACCTCAGATATTTCTCCAAAACTAGTTATTTCTCCGGAAACAGGATCCTCTGATACAATCATAGCTCCATAAAGACCGCTTTCTTTAACATTAAAGTGAATTGTCTCCTCTGCATGATATGAATCTTCCTCTTCCTCAGGATATACCAAAGATATCTCTTTTCTTTCAACAACGACCGGCTTGAGCTGTCCTTCTTCGGTATTAGTTCCCGGACTTGTTTCCGTTTCATTTGAATTCTGCTGGTTTTCATCTGATACATTAGTTTGAGTTTCATTATTGTTTGTGGCATTGTTCGATGTGTTATTTTGATTTGTGTTACTGCTCGATGTATTATTTGTGTTACTGCTCGATGTATTATTTGTGTTCTGATTCTGCTGATTGTTTGAATTCTGACTCTTTGCAGAAACGCTAACCTTTATAACTGCCTTTTTCTTTTTGTTGGCTTTGGATGTGACTTTTATCTGTGCATTACCGGCCTTAACAGCCTTTACAACACCTTTTTTGGAAACTTTTACAATCTTTGTGTTACTTGATTTGTAAGTAACTTTTTTGGAAACTTTTCCTTTTGTCAGTACTTTTACTTTCAATTTGAAAGTCTTTCCTTCTACCAATTTTATTTTCTTATTTTTGGCATTTGTTACTTTTACTCCTGTTACTTTTCCACCTGCAGCATATACCCCTGTCTGCATGCTTCCTGTAACAACCATAGACATTGCCATACATACAGCAATGCTTCTCATTATCTTTTTCATTAGCTCCTCCTTTTCTAATTGAAAAATACTATTAAATTTTATCGTTACATACTACGATCATTATATCATTTTCCCAGATGCAATGCACTACTATTTTCTTTTATTATTATCCAATTTGAATTATAATAAAGATATATTAGAAGTAATAATACTTGTCTTATAACTATTTTGAAAAAGCCATCACTAATAATTTTTGCACATAGTAATAGTAATAGTTTTAGTTATAGTAATAGTTATAGTAATAGTAATAGTTATAATACAGAAATGAAATCTTAATTTATAAGGAGCGTGATAGTATGAACAACAACCAGAAAATTATTTTAGCATCTGCTTCACCCAGAAGAAAGGAACTATTGGAACAGGCGGGATATGACTTCGATATCATGGTTTCAGATATCGAGGAATTCACTTCCAAAACACTTCCATATGAAGTTGTTGAAGAACTTGCTTACCAGAAGTCTAAGGATGTATTTCAAAAACTTCTTTCAGAAATCGATTACTCTTTTATTAACGAAGATGAATATACTCTTACAGTTATCGGTGCTGACACTGTTGTTTCAATTGATGACAAAATACTTGGCAAACCTGCCGACCGCGATGCCACCTATGAGATGATTCATTTACTTCAAAACAATACTCATCAGGTTTATACGGGAATATCAATCATCAACTATAACTTTGCCACCAAGAAAACAACTGAAAAATATTTTTACGAAAAAACGGATGTCACTTTATATCCAATCAGCAATGAAGAGATATATGACTATATCGCTACCGGAGACTGTTATGACAAAGCCGGCGGATATGGAATCCAGGGACAGTTTGCCATATTTGTAAAGGAAATTAAAGGAGATTATAACAACGTCGTTGGGCTTCCAATTGGAAAACTGTACCAGGAATTAAAGAAAATCAAATAGTAGAAAAATCAGCATAATAAAACAATATAAAGAATTCAATATTGTAAAAATCATCATAATAAAATCAATATAATAAAATCAATATAATAAAATCAATATAATAAAATCAATATAATAAAATCCGATGCATAAGTTTAAAAATATAACACTTATACATCGGATTTGTTTATTTATCCACTACTTATTCAAGACTTTTCCGAGAAAAAGCACTCACAGGTCCTTATGGATTACTTCAAAGCTCAATTTACTGAGAATCAATTATTAGCAACAAAAATATTACAGAACTCTCTCAAGTTCAAATTTATCATTTACAAGAATTATATTTGCTTTTTTACCCACTTCAATAGTTCCGTAATTATCGAGAATTCCAATAGCTTTAGCAGGATTGAATGTTGCTGCTTTTATTGCACTCTCTTTTGGAATCCCAAAGTTAATTACATTTACCATACAGGTAAAGAGATTGGTTCCACTTCCTGCAAGTGTTCCGTCTTTTAGTCTTACTGCACCTTCTTTAAGAAATACAGGAAGTCCTCCAAGCTCGTACTCTCCATCAGGCATTCCGCAGGCTCTTGTGCTGTCACTGATAAGAATTATTCTGTCATCACCAAACATTTTAAATGCAGTTCTGATTGATGTAGGATGAATGTGAATACCATCACAAATCATCTCAGCCATAACCTTGTCATCATCAACAGCTGCACCGATAACCCCCGGTTCTCTGTGTGTAAATGCAGGCATGGCATTAAACAAATGTGTTACATGTTTTGCACCTGCATCAAATGCAGCCTTTGCATCCTTATAAGTTGCGCATGTATGACCAACAGAAAATGTAATCTTATCAGACAGTTTATCAATTACGTCAACAGCTCCCTCTTCTTCAGGGGCAATAGTGATAAGCTTTGTAAGTCCATTTGAAACCTTAAGAAGCTCTTCAATCATCTCCGCATCTGCCTTCTGAACAAACTCAGGATTCTGAGCGCCGCATTTTGAAGGAGAAATGAAAGGTCCTTCCAGATTAATGCCAACAAAATCAGCCTCTCCTTCAGTCTTAACATGGTTTGCAGCAACTTCACAAATCTTAGTAATTCTTTCTCTGGAAAGTGTCATTGTTGCCGGACAAATATTAGTCACACCGATAGAACGCTCATATTTTGCCATGGCAGTGATAGCTTCATCACTTCCATCACAGAAATCATAACCAACACTTCCGTGAAAATGAATATCCGTAAGTCCCGGAATAACCATAAGCCCTTTTGCATCTATCACTTCATCACTTTCTGCTTCCTTAGCACCTCTTGCTTCTGCAATACTTCCACATGGTACTACCTCTTTGATAATACCATCTTCAATCTTAATATCTAAATTCTCAAATTTAAAATCTTTTGTAAAAACTAAACCATTCTTGATAATCATTATAATTCCCTCTCTTTAAAATCACTTTATAATTACATTTTTAAAGGAGCCAAAAGTTTCCTTTCAGCTCCTTGCTTTTATAACTTCATTAGCAATCAATAAGTGCAAGTGCCTCTGCATCACCAACGATTGTAACATCATTATGAAGCTGCAACACTGAAGCAGGTACTTTTGGAGTAACAGGTCCAAAGAAAGCTTCTTTTACAATCTGAGCCTTTCCTGCACCATTTACTACAACCACGATCTTCTTTGCCTGCATGATTGCTTTGATTCCCATTGTATATGCTTCTTTTGGGACATCATCAATATTTTCAAAAAATCTGGAATTTGCTTCTACTGTACTCTGTGCAAGTTTTACACAGTGTGTTTCTTTTTCGAACGCCTCTCCAGGTTCATTAAAGCCTATATGACCATTATTTCCTAGTCCTAACAACTGCAAATCAACTCCGCCACTATTTCTTATGATAGCATTGTAGTCTGCACATGCCTTTTCTGAATCCATCTCAAGTCCGTCAGGTACAAATGTTCTGCTCTTGTCTATATTGATATGATCGAATAAGTTCTTATTCATAAAATATCTGTAACTCTGATCGTTTTCAGGAGATAATCCTTTGTACTCATCAAGGTTGATTGATGTAACTTCTGAAAAATCAAGATCTCCTTTGTTGTACCAGTCTATCAGCTGTGCATATGTTCCAAGTGGTGTCGAACCTGTTGCAAGCCCCAACACACATTTTGGTTTCATGATAATTTGGGCAGAAATAATATTTGCAGCCATTCTGCTCATAGAATTGTAATCTTCTGCTTTAATGATTCGCATTTTCTTATTCCTTTCTAATAATCCTTGCCCTTTTCAATCCTAACTCAATCAATATTTCTCTGTTTCAACTTAATATCCATTCACAATCTTTCAATTTTTTGATTAATCTTCTTTTGCTCTGTAGTCTTTTGGTGAAAGTCCTACATGATTCTTGAAAATTCTTGAAAAATGTGTAACATCCTGGAATCCAATCTGCTCAGATATTTCCTGAACTTTGAGTGTGGATGTTTTGAGCAATTCTTTTGCTTTATCTATTCTTATTACATTTATTATTTCAAAAAACCCCTTCCCCGTATATTGATTGAGCAGCTTGCTCAAATGCCAGTTACTGATGTAACACTGCTCAGCTACATCCATAAGACTCATTTTACTAGCATAGTTATTACACATATACTTTAATGCAGTCTTGATCACATAGTAATTGGCATCAGTAAAATTGTAAGCTTCCTCATCAGACTCCGGTTTTGGTCTGTTTTCCGCAAATGCTTCATAGATATACTTTTCCACAGGATCATCCATATTCCAAAGATCATCTTTACGATTCTCTCCTGTCTGACCCTTTTGCATCAAATTTTTTGTCATTGCATCAATCGCTTCTTCTATCTCGTCTATCTTGGATGGCTTCAACAAAAATCTTGTAACTCCAAGTTTTATAGCCTGTTGAGCATACTCAAAATTTCTAAATCCTGTGAGGAGACAAACTTCAATATCCGGATATTCAGATTTGATAGCTGCAACCATAGCCAGACCATCCATATTAGTCATGGATATGTCTGAAAATAACATGTTAGGTTTTAATTCTCTTACAAGTTCCAGTCCTTCAAGACCGTTGCTTGCTGTTCCTGCGATATTGCAGTTCCAGTTTTCCCAATTAATACCTGTTTTTAATCCTTCTACGATGATTGGTTCATCATCAACAATAACAACTTTATACATTTGCTTCTCCTTTGCTCATGCGTTGCCTGTAGCCTTCAATAAGTCTTCATTAACCCTTGACAGCTCCAACTACCATACCTTTAATAATGTACTTCTGTAAGCAGAGGTAAACAATAATAACCGGTATTACGATAAGTGAAACTGAAGCCATCATCATACCATAGTTAGTACCTTCTCTTGATGAAATGTTATTAAGAAGAACTGTAATGGCATATTTTTCCGGAGTTCTCAGGAAGAACATCTGTGTGAACAAATCGTTATAACTCCAAAGGAATCCGAATATACCAACAGTTACAAATGAAGGTTTACTAAGTGGTAAGATAACCTTAAAGAAAATCTGGAAGATGTTACATCCTTCCATATATGCTGCTTCTTCCAATTCTACAGGTAATCCCTTTATATAACTCATTAACACTATTATAGCAAATGATAAATTTCCTGCAATCTGTGGAAGAATAACTGCGATAAGTGTAAGTGCCAACTGCGCTGTAGGATTAGTTACTTTGTAGTTGTTTACAAGTCCTAAATCTACCTGCAACTTGTACATTGGAATAATTGTTGAGTAGATTGGGAACATCATACCTGCATATAAGAGAGCTGTTAAGATTCCCTTACCAACAAAATTGTATCTTGCAAGAATGTATGCTGCCATACCTGCAAACAAAATAACAAACAATGCAACTGAAGTTGAAATAATAATACTGTTTCTGTAAGCACCTAAGATATCGTAATTTTCAAAAATCTTTGTGTAATTTTCAATTGAGAACAACTCTCCTAAAGGAAGTGAAAATGAGTTTTTCACGATTTCCTTCTTGTTCTTGAATGAATTCATAAATGACCATACAAGAGGGAATATTGTTGTCAATGACCAAAAAATAAGGAATGCATAAATAAATACCTGAGATATTTTAAACTTTTCTTTCATTTTTTCCTCCCTCCTACATATCTAAATCATCATCTGTCTTAAATAATCTATTTACAACGGCTGAAAGTACAACTCCGAGAACAACTATAAGAATAGAAATTGCTGCTGAGTAACTTACATTTGCCTGCGATCTTTCGTACATATATGTACCGGTCAACCATGTTCCTGACATTCCCTTAGGGAACATTGTCCATGGAAGGTCGAATACTTTGAGTGCACCTGTAACTGCAAGGATTACACAAGTGCTTATGCTGTTTTTAAGTAATGGAAGAGTGATATATTTTACACTCTGGAATTTTGTAGCTCCGTCAATTGAAGCTGCTTCATATAATTCTTCTGATATTCCGCTAATACCAGTGAGCAGGATTACGAAGTAGAAACCTACATACTGCCAGATAACCGGTGTCAACATTGTAAATATCGGAACCTGAGCTTTCCAGTCAAAGTTGTCATGAATAATGCCCAAGTGCATTAACAACTGGTTAATCATTCCACCATCATATAAGAATAAAAGGTTGAATAACAAACCTAAAGCTGTAGCAGATACAACGATTGGGAAGAAGAATACTACTCTGAAGAATCCTGCACCCTTCTTGATATTGCTAATTAATAAAGAAAGTAAAAGTGCAAGTCCTACCTGTCCTATCATTGTTGCTGCGATTGTAATTATTGTATTCTTAAGAGATATAAAAAGGTTAGATGTCGTATTGAACTTTCCGTCTTTCCAGATTTCTTCGAACATCTTTAAATAATTCTTGTAAACCGGATCTAATAATCCTTTACTTGGTGTTCCTAGAAGTTTGATTTTCTGAAAACTGATTAAAATATTCTGAATAAATGGATAGTAAAGATATACTGCCATGAACAGAAATGCAGGAATCAGAAAAAATGCTATATATTTTTTACTTTTATAGATTTTTGCATCCATTTTTGCCGCCTCACATCTTTCAATTTTTTTGCTATTTTCAAGGAAAAATACCCCATTTTTCCTATAATAATGGGGCTGCTGCTATGCAACAACCCCTATTATTTTGTATTGGATAACCTCATGTCTTTTCTTGAGTGACCCAGGAGAAATCAGAAAAACTGACGGGTCACTCAAAAGACTTTTCAAGTACGACGAGGTGTACTTGCTAATTTAATTTATAAGTAAATATTATCAATCTCTATCTGCAACGATATCTAATACTTCCTTAACTGCGTCTGAAGATGTCTTATCTTTCTTAACGATCTTAGCCATCTCACCGAAGATTGGTGTTCTTTCGTCTGGTGTTAAGTTATCTTCAACTGCTCCTGCGATTCCTGATGTTCCGGCACAGAATTTGATTGCGTCATTCTCAAGTGCTGTAAGTGTAGAAGCATCTACTGAACAACCTTTCTTTAATGCTGTTACAGATGTTCCTGCGAACTTAGAAACAACTTCATCGCTTGTCATATATTCAACAAAGTCAACAAGTGCTGCCTGTTTAGCTGCATCATCCCAACCCTTCTTTGTGATGAAGTATCCTGAAGAGATACCACCGATGATGTCTGTTGTCTTTCTGTCAGCCATACCAGGTACATATGTTACTGTGTAGTTATCAATATCATTTACAGCTTCTTTGATACCACCGATCTTCCAAGATCCGTCGATAAGGAATGCTGCCTTATCCTGTACAAAGTACTGGAATGTCTCTTCGTCTTTAGCTGTAAGTGTATTCTCTGGGAAAAATCCTTTTTCGTAGAGAGTTGTGATGTCATCAAGACCTGCTGCCCATGCCTTACCCTGCTCATCATCAGCAGCTCCCGGTAAAGCGTTGTGTGTAGCTACACTTCTATGGTTGAAGATTGTGTACTCGAACCAGTAGTGTGGTACTTCCTGAAGTGAAGCAGCGATTGGTGTGAATCCTTTATCTTTGATTGTCTGACACATTGCAAGGAACTCTTCCCAAGTTGTCTCAGATGTTGGAACTTCAACTCCTGCTTTTTCAAGAACTTCTTTGTTTACGAATAAACCTTCCCAGTATCCGTTAACCGGTACTGAATACTTAACTCCGTCTAATGGAGAAGCTGTAAGTAAATCTTCTTTCATGTTTGATGCATATTCAGGATATTTTGCTCTGATATCATCAATTGAAACAACTTTCTTCTGTTCAACGAAATCGTTTGAATCTACACCATTGAAGTAGAATAATACATCTGGTTCAGAACCTGTCTGGAAGTCTGTGATTACTCTTGCCTTAAATGTTTCGTCAGATGTTGCTGACTGATCATCAACTTTGTTTCCTGTTTTTTTCTCCCAAGCTGCAACTGCATCTTTGTAGTTCTGTGCATTTGAATCTTCACCTGCATATGTTGTAACTACTTTGATTGTTACGCCTTTGCCATCCTTATTATCAGCTCCGCTATTTGAAGCTGTGTTGTCAGATGAGCCTGTACATCCAACTAATGATGTTGCTGCTAATGCACCAACAAGTCCTAATGCTAATGCTTTTCTCATTTAGATTTCCTCCTACATTACCTTCTAAATTTAGTTTGGCTTTTCTCTTTCATTTTTTTATTTGCCGAACCTCTTATTTACAAGTACATTCTATGACAAAAACACCAATAAGTGAATGAATCTTATTGGTGTTTTTAGCTAATTTTGATACTAATATTTTCAATTTTTCAGTTCATTTTTGCATTTTGTTGGTTTTTTTTAATTTTATTGGTTTTTGTTCCATAACCAGCAAAATTTTGACACTCATTCTTGAGTAATATTTTCAACAATTTTGGCTCTCTTTCGCCCTTGTTTAGAGACTGGAGTCATATGCTTTTAATTAATGCACATCTTAATATTACACATTCCCAACTATCAATATTTCGCTCACAACAATTCCTTCTTTTGGACTGTAAATCGATAAACCACTCTTTTCTCCGTATGTCAGTTTCAGTCTGAGGTGAACATTTCTAATTCCAATATTGGTATGTTTTGTATCTGTAACACGCTCGTCATTCAGGAGACTTTCAATCTTTGCCTTATTAGCCTCATCCAGATTTCCGTTGTTTTCAACTACTATATGAAAGCCTTTGTTATCTTTAAATATTCGTAACTTTCCTTTTCTGTAACCGTGCAAATCTCCACCATGATCAACACTGTTTTCAACTATAGGCTGAATGATAAGCCTTGGAATCTTTACATTAAGCAGATTTTCGTCTATCTCTTTTTCAAATTGGAACTTATCTCCAAATCGCTGCTTTATGATATACAGATATGCATCAACATAATTCAGTTCCTCTGAAAGAGATATTACGGATTCATTGTTTCTGTTCATGGTAGCTTCCATCATTACTCCGAGAGACTCAATCATACCGCTAACATCATCGTTACCTGCCATTCTGGCTTTCCAGTTGATTATCTCAAGAGTATTATTGAGGAAGTGTGGATTAATCTGCGATTGTAATGCCTTCATATTGGCATCTCTGACTGCTATTTCCTCAGCATATATTTTGTTAAATGATTCCTCAAGACTTGTAGACATATGATTGAATGTATCAACAAGTCTTCCGAATTCCCTGTTCTTTGAAAATTGTGCAATCTTATAACCATATTGACCCTTTTCTATTCTTTCGGAAGCATACATCAGATCCGAAATCGGATTACTGATGTGAACATAGAAATAATAGAATGTTGCAAACAATAACGGAATTAGTAATATAAGAATAATAATATATGCATATATTACCGAATTTCTCTCATTCATAATTCCCACTTTGTCAAGGGTCTCAAGCATTACAATCTGATTATCTCCATAGTTAATTACTGCATATGCAATATTATAAGCTCTGTCATAATATGTACCGGTCTGATCCGTAATTTTGTTTTGACGATAAATATTATTGTAATAATCTGTCAAATCGGTATTAACACTCTCGTCATCCGCCTTTGTCACCTGTATTCCGTCAGCAAATATGCAACCATCCTGATACCACACCGAATTCTTAAAACTTTCAAAAACATAGTCAATATTTATTTCATTAACGAGTGTTGCAAAAGGAAAATACTTGTTGGTAAGCAGATTTCTAACAAGATACAGCCTTCCATCCGTCGGAACAAGGCAATTACCCGTATCCAGATTTTTTGCAACTTCCTCTATCTTTGGTTTTGAAACCAGTTTGAATGCTGCAATATTTGAATTGTAACTTCCATTTCCAAGAGAACTGACAATGTATGGAATCTCAGTTGTCTGGTTTGATTCCATAAGAAGCATTGTGGCAGAGAACAATTCGCTATACCTGTATTCCGAATCAATATAATTGCTATAATAGTTCAGTTCTTCCAGAGAATAACCTCTTTCACTAACGTGCATTTCCTCATAATTCTTTTTTAATACTCCATCATAAGATGCTTTCTTAGAGCTTTGGACTGCAGTGCTAATATTGAGCATACTCATATCAAGACAACTCTCTAAGGATGTTCTTACTGTATCTTCTATCTGTTTTCTTGTTTTTGTTTCTGCAGAATAAAAAAGAACGATAGATAGTGTAAGGTAAGGAATAAGCCAACATATCATAATCACTCTTATCATTCCGGATGTGAGGTCCGACTCTTTAATCACTCTCACATTCTTTAGCTTCGACATAATTTTTGTTTTCTTATTCTTTTTTACATTATCCATCGTTCTTTCCCCTATTTCTTAATAAAGTATTATAATCTCGATCACTTTCGTTTTGTTCTTTGGTCGTAAAACAAAACATCTCTATAAAGAATTTTAGGGTGTTATCACAAAAACATCAAGTACTTTTAATCTAAATATCTTAACCTTTCATTTTTCATTGTCTCAAACGGCAAAATCCGTTTTAAAACAAATTCCCTTTGTCCGTATCTTTTCCCCAATACTGTTCTTTAAGTTCTAAATTGTACTTCTCCGTTATTGTTTATATCAAATACATTCGCCAGCGACATGCATTAAGATATTCTAATTAGTTATTTCAACCCAAGGAAATCTTCAAAGATTTCGCATACTTTGACTGCATCTTCTTTTTCTGGCATTTCACAGAATACTCTGATAAGTGGCTCTGTTCCTGAGAACCTTCCGATTACCCATCCTCCATTTTTGAAGTAAACCTTGCAACCATCCATATATGATACCTTTTCAATTTCAAATGGAAGTTCAGGAAGTTTCTTTTCTTCCATGAGCATCTTGTTCATTTCAATCTTCTTCTGAGCACTGAATTTGAAGTCTCTCTCTTCCATGTGGATGCTTCCGCATTCAGCTTCAATATCTTTGTAAATCTCAGAAATCTTTCTTCCTGTAACGGCTATCATCTCGATAAGGAGCATTGCGGCATAAATACCGTCTTTTCCGTTGATGTGGCCTCTAACTGTAAGACCGCCTGATGATTCTCCACCGATAACAGCGTCAACTTCTGTCATCTTAGCTGAAATGTGTTTGAATCCAACAGGAACTTCATAACACTTTTCTCCAAACTTCTCGGCAACTTTGTCAAGCATATGAGTTGTAGCAACATTTCTTACAACTGCCCCATGCCATCCTTTGTACTTAACAAGATAGTAATATAACAATACTAAAATATCATTTGGATGAAGGAATCTTCCAGTATCATCAATAACACCGATTCTGTCGGCGTCTCCGTCAGTAGCAATACCTATATCAAACTTATAATCAATAACTCTTGTGATAAGAGCTCTAAGTGTTGATGCAGAAGGTGAAGGAAGTTTTCCTCCAAAAAGTGTGTCATGTCTGTCATTAATTGTCTCAACGTCACATCTTGCTGTAAGAAGGAGTGTCTTTAACGGTATCTCTGAAACACCGTACATAGGATCAAGTGCAACTCTCAAATTTGCATCTCTTATTGCCTGCATATTTACAGCAGCAATAATATTGTCAAGGTATCCGTTCAATGGATAAATCTCTTCGATAAGTCCTTTTGCAACGGCCTCATCATAATCCATTTCAGGAATCTCCTGACCTTCAATCTTAGCTGCGTAAGCCTCAATATCTTTTGTCTGAGTCTCATCAGCGTCTCTTCCGCCGTATGTAAATACCTTTATACCATTATATATTGCAGGGTTGTGGCTGGCTGTAACCATCATTCCATATGGAAGTTCATTCTTTTCTACATAGAACATAATGAGTGGTGTAGGAGCTGATTTATTAACGAGATATGCCTTAATTCCCTCTGCAGCAAATACCTGTCCTGACCACTGCATTGCCTCTTTTGATAAGAATCTCTTATCATATCCCAAAATAATGCCTTTGTCTGTCTTTCCTTCGGCTTTCATCTTGTCGCACATTGCTTTTGCAAGAAGTTTAATGTTTGCCTTAGTAAATTCATCACCTATTACGGCTCTCCATCCGCCTGTACCAAAATTAATCATTGTTACACCTGTCCTTTCAATTATTTTTTATATTAAGAGCAATTATTATTGCCCTACAATTCATTGTCGTATTCAAGAACAATTTCTTTGTTCAGCCCGGGGGTGCCGCCCCCGGACCGGGGTCGAAACATAAGTTTACGACCTATTCATTACTGTATCCTTTTTTCCTTTTGCACCTGTTCTCATGATCGGGGAATCATTTTGTGAGTAGGCAATGTATATGAAGGAGGGCATTACCCCAGGTACAAATCATCAACAGTTTTTCCCTTCATTATTTCGCATACTTCTTGTATACTTTTTTTGCATTTTTCTGTTCAGCATAATTTTTGTATACTTTTTTTTGCATTTTTCTGTTCAGCATACTTTTTGTATACTTTTTTGCATTTTTCTGTTCAGCATACTCTTGTTTTGTATTCTTAGTTATTATTTTATCTCTTATAACTTATTTGTATCTTATTTATTTCCTTTATCCCAAAGTAATCTCAACTTTGTTGACTGTTCCTTCTCCCATTACAGGAATCTTGTCAACAACTTCGCCGTTTACTTTGATTTCCTTAACGCCCTTCATAACTCCGTCAGGATTTGATACGAAGATGTCATATTCTGCGCCTCTCCATTTTCTTACAGCTGAAAATTCTTTCCAGTCAGCAGGAATACACGGATTAATCTTTAATTCATCAAAATCAGGTCTGATTCCAAGCATATATCTTGTAGCTGAGAAGTATGACCAACCGCCTGAACCTGTCATAAACGGATGTCTTGCTCTTCCGTATGCCGTGTGATCCTTACCCATAATGAACTGGCAATATGAATATGGCTCTGATTCTCTGATTTCAATCATGTCATTCTGATTGTATGGGCAGAGGGAATTGTAATATTCCATAGCTCTGTCACCACGTCCGAGAATACACTCAGCAGCCCACGCCCATGGGTTTGGATGTGAGAAGATAGCTCCGTTTTCCTTAACACCAGGGTATACTCTTGTTACAAATCCAATGTCATCATCAGGCACTGTGTACGAAGGTGCGTTAAGCATGATACCGTATGGAGTAGCTAGATATTCCTTTACGCTGTCCATAGCCTTGATACCGTTCTCCTGACCAGAAGCTCCTGATAATACAGCCCAGCTGTTACTCTCAAGATGAACCTTACCTTCAACATCGTTCTTTGTACCAATCTTCTTACCATTCTTTGTGATACCTCTGATATACCAGTCGCCATCCCAGAGTTCTTTATCACAAACAGCCTTAACTGTTGCTGCCATCTCTGTATATTTTTCAATATCTGCCTCTCTTCCGAGATATCTTGCAAGTTCAAGGAAGTTATTAATTGCCCAGAAGTGAAGGAATGAAACCAACGCACTCTCTCCTCCTCCAAGGTTAAGGCAGTCATTCCAGTCAGCACGAAGTCCCTTACAGATTCCTGTGTTACCAACTTCTTTTGCTGAGAAATCAAGGATAGATTTCATATGGTCATATACTGTATCTTTTCCACCGTTTGCATATGTTATCTCCATGTCAGCAAATGAGATATCACCTGTCTCTTTGATATATTCAACAATTGACGGTACAAGCCAAAGTGCATCGTCTGAACATGCATCTTCGATTCCGTGGATAATATCTGCTTTATTGATTCCCGGAATAACAGTAGGTGACTTGAATGGCTCTTTTTCTTCTTTCTTTTCTTCAAACCATTCAGGTGAGAAAAGATGAAGACCGTAACCCATAGAAGTAAGTCCTTTAAGAAGCTGCTCGATTCTCTCTCTACACTTGTCAGGATTTGAATGAGGAATAGTCATTGAATCCTGCGCTGTATCTCTGTATCCGAGTCCTGTTCTTCCACCAACTTCGATGAAAGATGCAAATCTTGAGAACATGATATTTACTTCTGACTGGTATAAGTTCCAAATGTTAATCATTGTATTCATACCTTCATTTGGAGTGTTGATCTGAAGTCTTGACATCTTGTCATCCCAATAATCTGCAAGCTGCTTATATGAAGCATCAACAACATCAAAGTTGCTGTATTTTTCTCTAATCTTTTTGCCCTGTTCTCTGTTTCCTTCACCAAGCATGAAAATAAGTCTTACTTCCTCGCCCGGCTGTAAAACAATATTCTTTTGAAGAGAACCACAGTGGTTGTTTCCTTTTTCATACGATCCACTACACTGTCCATTAATAACAGCCACCGGGTTGTCCTCCGTATGATAAAGACCTAAGAACTTGTCTCGAAGGCAATCAAATCCATCAGGTTCGAAGTTAGAGGCAAAATACTGATATCCGAACTCTTCATAAAACAAATCGTGTTCGATAATTCCATCTTCGTAAGATGATCCCGCACAGTATAAGCTCATCTGGAAATTCTGATTGTCAATCATGATATGGTGGAAGGAAAATTCACAATAAGAGAATACACTTAAATTCCTAGGTCTGTTATCTGTATTTTTAATGACTACATCCCAAAGCTCAACGTCATCATCCATAGGAACTGACATCTTCTGGCTTGCTTTGATATTGTCATATTCACATTCATATACTGAATAAGATAGTCCGTGTCTGCACTTGTAGTTTGCCTTGTCAAGCGGCTTGCCTACAGGTTGCCATGACACACTGAAGTAATCTCCGTTGTCATTATCTCTGATATAAACATAGTGTCCCGGTCTGTCCATAGGTACTGAATTACCTCTGAATCTTGTTACTCTGTGATACTCAGGAGTCTGATAAAACATATATCCTCCTGCTGTGTGATTGATAACTACACATGTATCTTTTACACCAAGGTAGTTAGTCCAAGATGTTGGCAGATCCACTCTGTCTATCACATATTCTTTTTTCTCGTTGTCAAAATGTCCGTACTTCATAAACCCTCCTATATGGCATTTTTTAGTCTAACGCAATTTGTCCAATTTTTTACTTTGCTGCTCATTTACAGTAGTATTCTATCACTCAGATAAACCGGTCAAATTTTTACATTTCGAGTTAATTATAAACTTGATATAAAATTAAATAAATGACTGTAGTTGTTTTTTAGTTTTCTAAAATTGGCAAGTTTTTTCATATTTTTATGTATTCTTGTTTTTATGACTTAAAGATTAATATTTCTCAGATTAATATTTCTTAGATTAATATTTCTCACAATAATAATTCCGTTCGTTCCAAAAATAACACCATTCGTTCCCGATTTTATTTTTTTGACTTTGAATCTGCTATTATTTCATTGCATTTAAGTTATAGATATTTTTCAAAAATATAAGAGGAAAGGAAGTGAATATCCACATTTAACACAAGGCGGAAACCTATTTAATTTTAAACAATAATATTTCATCCCTTTACACAAATACATTTCCGCCTTGTTTATTTATCATTAGTTTTCTATTTTCGTTTTCCATTCAAACAGTTATTTTTTCTTTTATTTATACGCTATATTTATTATAATAATATATATATTCCCATAAGACTTTTCAAAATTTCACTGATATTCTTATGCAGATTATTCTTGTATAAATTATTCTTGTATAGACTATTCTTGTATAGATTATTCTATAGAAGGGAACGGAGGAACGAAATGAGACAAAGAGTAATTAACTATTTAAATTATTTAGACGAAGTGACTTCTTCTCCCATGTCAGAAGAAGAGAAAGAATCTTTTATATCAAATTATCTTATCCAGCTGGATTTTTATCAGCGTGAAAGACTAATTCACCTGATTGTCACAATAACCTTTGCATTGATTAGTGTCATATCACTGGTTGCAAACTTTTTTATTTTTAACGTTTTCTTTTTTATTTTCATTTTAGGCTCATTAATATTACTGGGATTCTATGTAAGACACTACTTCTTTTTGGAGAGAAGTGTTCAGAAAATGTACACTTATTTCGACAGATTAAAAGAGCCAAAGATTTTTACCGACACTATAATTGAGCCATTCAAGAAATAGCAATCAATTGACATACGTAAAATCGCAATAAAAGATATAAAAAAATTAAAATGCACTTTCAACAGTTCTCCAATCCATCGTAAGATGAAGAATTATTAAAAGTGCATTTTATTATGATTCTTTTTTTGTTATGATTCATATTTTTTTAAGATAATATTCAATAGAGATACATTTACCCATCCTATTAATAGTGGTGTTATTATTGTAACCGGGAGGAAATAATCAAGTCCTACTTTTATTATCAAATAATCAATAAGCATAATTGTTATTGTATATCCCAAATGTCTTGTCGCAATCAAGAATGAATTCTTGAGAGACTTTATCACACCATCTTTGAATCTTGCCATATATGCAAATACATATATCAGAACTGCCATCACCAAAAACAATAGCAGATAATACATAGGATATAACATTGCTAACTTTCCGTTGCTTTCAAGAACCAAATTAGATGAGAGAACTGAATCAAAATACAGAATTACCAGCGCAACCATCATTATCCCCCACACTTTTGTAGACTGAACAAATTCCTTCTTAAATGAAATGAAATAATTTTCAATCACTCTTCCCTCTCTTTTGTCTTTGAATCTAAAAAGCATGTAACAGTATGCAGTTGTTGCCGCTCCTATAGTGAATATTGGAATACAGCATACAACATATATTATACTGAGTAAAAACATACTCCATATTTTTGCTGTTACTTCAAAATAATTATTCATTCCTAAAATCCTCATAAACAGTTAATAATATTATAAAAAGGGTCGTCGCACTACTTTCTTAGTGTAACAACCCTTTTATTATATATTCGTATAATTTAAAACTCAAGTCAATGAGTAATAAAACACTTAATTATTCTTTTACACCACCTGCTGTGATACTTCCGATAATGTATTTTGAACAGAAGCAGAATACGATGATAATAGGTACAACTGAAACTGCAACACCCATATAAATCGAACCCTGACTCTTTGCTACGTCAGTAGCATCGTTCAAAGTAGACATCAAAAGAGGCAATGTAAACTTCGAATCTGTTGTAAGCAAAATAAGTGGCATGAGGTAGTTGTTCCAACTTCCGATGAAACCACCAATAGCCATTGTTGCAATACCCGGTCCCATAAGAGGAAGAACTATTCTATGGAAAATATACATCTCAGAACCACCGTCAATTCTTGCTGCTTCAAGTAATGTTCTTGGAAGTATAGACAATACATACTGTCTCAAGAAGAATACTGCTCCCGGAGCTGAAATAGCAGGAAGAATAAGTGGCCAGTAAGTATCTATCATTCCCAATTCCTTACATAACTGATAGAAACCAATCAAACTAAGCTGACCAGGAATCATCATAAATACAACTGTGATAGTAAATACAGGTCCTCTGAGTTTGAACTTGTAAATAGCTAATGCATAAGCTGTAATTGATGAAAAGTATGCTGATAAAAGAGTTGCCGGTAATGCAATCAGTAACGAATTCCACATACCTCTGAATAAGTTGATGGAATTGAAAAGTGTATTCCAGTTAGTCATAAACTGATCTCCAGGGAAGAATGTAAAAGATGTCATAATCTCTTTACCACTTCTGGTTGCATTAATAATTGTAAGATAAAAAGGTACTAAACACACGCCTGCCAGCAAGGTAATACATGCGTACAAAAGTCCTTTTTTGAATAAATAGAACGCCCTTGCACCGGTCATAGGCGCTTTGTGTTTTTTCAAATCCACTTCGCCCTGTGTATTGTTTTTTTCTAAATTAACGTTATTATCTGCCATCTTCTAATCCTCCTCACTTCGCATCGCAATAAACTGCATCAACGAGAATATAAGAATAATAAAGAACAATACATAGGCTATTGCCGCTGCTCTACCAACATCCTTATTTTGTCCGAAACCAAACTGATACAAATACATAATAACAGTTCTGATTGACATATATGATGCTGTTGTCTTCGTAATCATAATCTGTGGTAAATCGAACATCTGTAATCCACCGATTAATGATGTAACACCTACGTATAACATAATTGGTTTGAGAAGTGGAAGTGTAATCTTAGTAAACTGTTTCCATCTTCCTGCTCCGTCAATCGAAGAAGCTTCATAATAATCTGAAGATATACCCATAACACCGGCCATAAGCATAATAAACGAGTTACCAAACCACATCCATGCCTGAATAACACCTATAGTTGAGGCACAGTATTTTGAACTACCAAGCCATTCTGTTCGTACAGCATGAGGTCTCATATAATCAAACAATCTAACAGTAACGCCTCCACTTTCATGCATAATATCGTGAATAAACGGAATGTGATTATAAATAACCACCCAGAAATTTCTAAGTGATGTTAAAATCTGATTAAATGTTCCATAGTTCGGATCAAGCAATGAAGAGAACATAAACGCTATTGATGTTGCGGCAATAATATTTGGTAAATAATAAATAGCTCTATATACCGCAAGTCCTTTTACTTTATACTTTATATCAATAAATACGATAGTAAGTAAAAATGCCAAACCTAACTGGAGTACAATATTTACTCCCCATATTCTAACTGTGTTGACTAATGATTTCCAAAAAAGAGGATCATGAATTGTAAGATCATATTTAGCTAATCCAACCCATTGAGGTTTTATACCAATACCACCCTTATACTGTGTAAAACTAAGATATAAAGTTTTAAATACTGGATAAACACTAAACACACAGAACGCAATAACATATGGAATGATAAATGCGTATCCTGTAGATTCTCTTTTGCTCAGTTTACCCTTTTTGGACGGATCAACAGTGACTACTGTTCCATCATTGTATTTAACTTCAACAGTTTTTGGCGCACTTTCTTTTTTTGCTTTTGCCATTGATGACTCCTTTCAAAAAAAGGGCGAAGGGTTCAACCCCTTCACCCTTATATTTTTATAATAATTATCTTTTAATTATTTTTCGATTACTAAATCTGGGTAAGCTGAAGATACTGCTGTGTAGAATTCTTCGATAGCTGCATCTTTATCTTTCTCGCCTGTCTTAATAGCTGAGATTGCTGCTCCCCAAGCATCACCGATGATTGTATCATACTGTGTAACCTTAGAGTAATCAATCTTTTCAGCCTGCTCAAGCCAGAACTTGTAAAGCTTCTGTCCGCCGTAAATTGCGTTCTCGTCTTCTGCATGTTTGTTAAGAGCTTCGATTAATGATACTGTATCACCCTGTGATGTCTCAATCCACCAATCAGCTGTTTCTGGATCTAATGTACAGAACTTAACAAAATCCCAAGCTGCTTCTTTCTTTGTTGAAAGTGCGCTGATACCGATGAATGTACCACCACCGAATCCTGAAGCAGGTCCTGAACAAACGCCCCACTTACCAGATGTCTCACCAACGTTGTCTTTCATTGTAAGAACACCCCAAGCTGGAAGTCCGTATGCGAATACCTGTGTCTTTGGAAGGTCTTTTGTTGCTTCTGCAAACTTGTCTGCATCCCAAACGTCACCTTCTTCACCAACACCCCACATTGTGTCAGCTGTAAGCTGTGGAATCTCTCCACTCATACCCTGTAACCAAGGAGCTGCCCACTGAGCTGCGAATGCTGTGTAGTCATTCTTGTATAATTTAATACAAAGATCCATGTAATCTTTTCTTGCCTGTGAAACATTTAACTTACCATCAACTACCCATGGTTCGTCTCCTGCAAAATAGCTTGTTTCAGCATCTGAAGCGAAAATCTTGTATCCAGCTTTCTTAAGTGTTTCAGCTGTTTCAAGAATCTTATCATATGATTCGAATAACTTACCGACTGCTGCTGGATCTTCTGTTCCGAATACGTCTTCAGCGATAGCTCTTCTGGAGTAGAATCCTGCTGGAGTAATCTGGTAAGAGATTGCACTCTGAACACCCTT
>JAEELL010000009.1 GCA_016282745.1 Lachnospiraceae bacterium | reverse complement strand
GAAATTACAATGACAACAGCAGAAATCATTGAAGTAATCAAAGGATTATCAGTATTAGAGTTAAATGAATTAGTAAAAGCATGTGAAGAAGAATTTGGAGTATCAGCAGCAGCAGGTGTTGTAGTTGCAGCAGCTGGAGCAGCAGGCGGAGACGCAGCAGCAGAGAAGACAGAATTCGATGTTGAGTTAACAGAAGTTGGCGCACAGAAGATCAAAGTAATCAAAGCAGTTAAAGATGCTTGTGGTTTAGGTCTTGCTGATGCTAAGGCAGTTGTAGAGGCAGCTCCAAAGGTAATCAAAGAGGCAGTTTCTAAAGAAGAAGCAGAATCACTTAAGAGCCAGTTAGAAGAAGTTGGAGCAGTTATCACATTAAAATAATCGCGAAAACATTAAGTCACGCGTAAGTGATAAAAAATAAAAAAGCAACAGGTCGTGCTTGCACGAAACCTGTTGCTTTTTTATTTTTTATCGCGAACATGCGACGCATGTTCGCGTGGAGATTGAGCGAAGCTCAAGATCCTTAGTTATTGTTGTCTGTTCCCATCTTCTGAACTTCGTCCATAACATTCTTTGCCGCATCAGAAGCAACAGATGAAAATTTTTCAGTAAAATTGCTGTCGTCAGCAAAGTTAATGTTTTTACCTGTTGAACCACCAATCTTGTTATTGATAGCTATTACATTTGTAACAAGAATAATGACGAGCATCATAAACTCGTAAGTTATTCTTAAAATGATAGGACCACCAATAATCATAGCTAATCCGGCACCAAAAGTGCTGTGGCTTGACATTCCAAAAAGTGAAGTCTGCTTTCCAAAAAGTAAGAAAAATCCTACACAAATACTGATCATAGTTGAGAATGTGTAGAAGAAACGGATTACTGCTTCGATGTATAACTTCTTAAAAAGAAAGAAATCGTGCAAAAATTTCATGAAGCCTGTAAGCTGGTTCTCTTTGCTCTTTGGAAGAACTAATACGTACAAGAGTATTGTACAGACGATTGCAGCAATAATGCCAAGAATGACACAAATACTTTGTGGTATCATAGATAAGTACCTCCTTTGTATTAAGTTTTTACAGGGATTATTATAAGAAAAATGAGAAATAAAATCAATCAATATTATATTTGGAAAAATAATATCGTAACTATTCAGCTTTTCAGCAATGCCAGCTCGAATCCGCAGATAAATCTGCAAAGCTTTCGTGATTTTCATCCTTCGGATATCAAATCACTTTCGCACGCGATAAAAAAAGTAGATTATTTTAAAAATACCACTTGACTATTGGATGAAACCTATGCTACAATGGTCTTTACTCTGTGGTAATAGGTCTTTTTATGCCATTTTGCGCCCAAAATGACACAAAATTACCATAAATAAACAAAAATAAGACAAGGGGTGAAATGTCAATGGAGAAAAGTAGAATGCGTCCCGTAAAAGCCGGCAAAGGAATAAGAATGAGCTACTCAAGACAGAAAGAAGTTCTTGATATGCCTAATCTTATCGAAGTTCAGAGGAACTCATATGATTGGTTTTTAACAGATGGATTAAAAGAAGTGTTAGATGATATCTCTCCTATTGAAGATTTTAACCAGAACTTGAGTCTTGAATTTGTTGATTTCAAACTTTGTGTAGACGAGAAGAAGTATACTATCGTTGAATGTAAAGAGAGAGATGCAACATATTCAGCACCATTAAAAGTTAAGGTTAGACTTCACAACAAGGAAACTGAGGAATTTACAGAGCATGATATATTCATGGGTGATCTTCCTCTGATGACTGAGACAGGAACGTTCGTTATCAACGGTGCAGAGCGTGTTATCGTTAGCCAGTTAGTTCGTTCACCTGGCATTTATTATGATATTACTCATGATAAGGTAGGAAAAGAATTATATGCATCAACAGTTATTCCAAATCGTGGTGCATGGTTAGAGTACGAGACAGATTCCAATGACATTTTTAACGTTCGTGTAGATAGAACAAGAAAGGTTCCAATCACTGTATTGATTAGAGCTTTAGGTATTGGAACTAACGCAGAGATTATTGATTTGTTTGGCGAAGAACCAAAGATTCTTGCAAGTTTTGAGAAGGACAAATCTGATTCATACGAGAGTGGTCTTCTTGATTTGTACAGCAAGATTCGTCCGGGTGAGCCTCTCAGTGTAGACAGTGCTGAGTCTCTCATTTCAGGAATGTTCTTTGATGCAAAGAGATATGATCTCGCAAAGGTTGGACGTTATAAGTTCAACAAGAAGCTTGCACTCAAGAACAGAATCAAAGGCTTTAACCTCGCAGAAGATGTTATTGATACAACAACAGGTGAGGTTATTGCAGAGGCGGGAACAACTGTTACTGAAGAAATCGCGGTTAAGATTCAGAATGCAGCTGTACCATTTGTAATGATTCAGACTGAGACAAAGAACGAAAAAGTATTATCAAATATGATGGTTGATATTGCATCATACGTTGATTTTGACTGCAGAGAACTTGGAATTACAGAGGATGTATTCTATCCTGTATTAGCTGAAATTCTCGAAGCAAATGATAACGAAGAAGATTTAAAAGATGCTATCAGCAGAAATGTACATGAACTTATTCCAAAGCACATAACAAAGGAAGATATCCTTGCATCAATCAACTACTTACTCAACTTAGAGTACGGTATTGGTACAAATGATGATATTGACCACTTAGGAAACAGAAGAATTCGTGCCGTAGGTGAGTTACTTCAGAACCAGTACAGAATTGGTCTTTCAAGAATGGAAAGAGTAGTTCGTGAGAGAATGTCTACTCAGGATTTAGAGGTAGTAACACCACAGACACTTATCAATATCAAGCCTGTAACTGCAGCTGTTAAGGAATTCTTCGGAAGTTCACAGCTTTCACAGTTCATGGATCAGAATAATCCGCTTGGTGAGTTGACACATAAGAGACGTTTATCAGCATTAGGACCTGGTGGTCTTTCAAGAGACCGTGCCGGATTCGAGGTTCGAGACGTTCACTATACTCACTACGGACGTATGTGTCCTATCGAGACACCTGAAGGTCCTAACATCGGACTTATCAACTCATTTGCAACATATGCAAGAATCAATGAGTACGGTTTTGTAGAGGCACCATACAGAAAAGTTGACAAGACAGATCCACTCAATCCTGTTGTAACAGATGAAGTTGTTTATCTCACAGCGGATGAAGAGGATAATTATATAGTAGCTCAGGCTAATGAGCCATTAGATGAGGAAGGACATTTTGTAAACAGTAACGTTTCAGGACGTTACCGTGATGAGACATCAGAATTCCAGAAGAAGACTATCGACCTTATGGACGTTTCTCCAAGAATGGTATTCTCAGTTGCCACATCAATGATTCCATTCCTTCAGAATGATGATGCTAACCGTGCCCTCATGGGTTCAAACATGCAGCGTCAGGCCGTTCCACTTCTTACAACAGAAGCACCTGTAGTTGGTACCGGTATGGAAGGAAAGGCGGCAGTTGACTCAGGTGTTTGTATCGTAGCAAAGAGAGCAGGTACAATCGAGCGTTCTACATCAAAGGCCATCACAATGGTTTATGATGATGACGGAACAAAAGAAACATACGACTTACTTAAGTTCCAGCGAAGTAACCAGAGTAACTGTTACAACCAGAGACCTATCGTATTCAAGGGCGAGCACGTTGAAGCAGGACAGGTTATCGCAGACGGAGCATCTACTTCACAGGGTGAAATCGCACTTGGAAAGAATCCACTTATCGGTTTCATGACATGGGAAGGTTACAACTACGAGGATGCTGTACTTTTAAGTGAGCGTCTTGTACAGGATGATGTTTACACATCTATTCATATTGAAGAATACGAGACAGAAGCAAGAGATACAAAGCTTGGACCTGAAGAAATCACAAGAGATATCCCTGGTGTGAGCGAAGATACATTAAAGAACCTTGACGAGAGAGGTATTATCAGAATCGGTGCTGAAGTAAGAGCCGGAGATATCCTTGTAGGAAAGGTTACACCAAAGGGAGAGACAGAACTTACTGCTGAAGAGAGACTTCTTAGAGCAATCTTTGGCGAAAAGGCAAGAGAGGTTAGAGATACATCTCTTAAAGTACCTCATGGTGAATCAGGTATCATTGTTGATGCTAAGGTATTCAAGAGAGAGAACAATGACGAGTTATCTCCTGGAGTAAACGAGTCAGTTCGTATATATATTGCACAAAAGAGAAAGATTTCCGTTGGTGATAAGATGGCCGGACGTCATGGTAACAAGGGTGTAGTTTCACGTGTATTACCAGTAGAAGACATGCCATTCCTTCCAAACGGACGCCCGCTTGATATCGTTCTTAACCCACTTGGTGTTCCTTCTCGTATGAACATCGGACAGGTGCTTGAAATTCACCTTTCACTTGCAGCTAAGGCCCTTGGCTTTAACATTGCAACACCTGTATTTGACGGTGCAAACGAGTTTGATATCATGGACACTCTCGATCTTGCAAATGACTATGTAAATCTTGAGTGGGATGAATTTAAGAAAAAACACGGAAAAGAACTTCTTCCGGAAGTATTAAAATATTTGGAAGATAACCTTGATCACAGAAAAGAGTGGAAAGGCGTTCCTATTTCAAGAGACGGTAAAGTAAGACTTCGTGACGG
>JAEELL010000154.1 GCA_016282745.1 Lachnospiraceae bacterium | reverse complement strand
TTAATCCATTTCAGAATGACGTTAGCCATTCTTCCATCAATTACTGTTTTGGAAAATCATCTTTCGATGATGTTCGCTGAAAATTTATTCTTGAAATTTTCAGGGATGGTTGCTGTTTAATTATCAATGTTCCTGTGTTGAAGTTCTTTGTTTTGAACTTCGAACGGAGAAGGTGGGATTCGAACCCACGGTCCCTTTCGGGATCACTGGTTTTCAAGACCAGCTCCTTAAACCACTCGGACACCTCTCCATATTCTGTTGTGCCGTCTTGCAACGTGCTTTATTATATTATCAAAAGCCTTTGTTGTTGTCAAGCACTTTTTTACTTTTTTTTATTTTCTTGAGCAGTTGCTTTTCTGTCACTTTTCCACTCAGTTGTTGCCGTTTTTTTCAGCGGCAACGAAATATATATTAGCATGAGTTTATATACATGTCAACAGTTTTATCAAACTTTTTTTATTTTTTATTTTCCGTCTATTTTTTCCCATTTATGCAGCAACATTATCACTATTCTTACGTCTGCATAATTCCTATTCCTGCAGCTATATCATTACAGTTTTCTTAGTTATATTTCATTTAAAAACATAGCTGCAATCTGTATATCAGAAGGCGTTGTAATCTTTATATTTCTATAATCGCCCATGATAATCTTTACTTTTTTATCCTGATACTTTTCAACCACCATTGCGTCGTCTGTTACTTTTACGCCTCCTTCATTATACATTTTGTCGAAGGCCCCCTTTACCAAGCTGTATTCAAAGCACTGTGGTGTCTGGATACTCCACAATGTACTTCTGTCGGGTGTACTTTTTATATTTTCGTTTTCATCGGCAATCTTTATTGTATCAGTAACAGGCACTCCCGCAACACACGCCTTATATTCTTTCATTTTTTCTATACATGTTCCAATTAATTCTTTTGTTACAATCGGTCTTGCGCCGTCATGTATCAAGACATAGTCAGAGTCAGTGCAGGTTTTAAGTCCTTCATACACAGAATCCGAGCGTTCTTTTCCACCCGAAACAATAGCTTCAACTTTTGTTATTTTTTCTTTTTCAACTATCTCTTTACACGAATCAATTTCATCTTTTCCAGTAACTAATATTATTGAATCAACTTCACTCAGTTCAAATGCAGTCAAAGTATGTGCAATAACCGGTTTTCCATTTATCTCCATGTACTGTTTTTTTGTTTTACTTTTCATTCTGCTACCGTTTCCGGCAGCTAGTATTATTGCAGTTATTTTCTCCATTTTGCTCACTGTTATCTTTCACCTAATTTAAGATTCGGTATTGCATTGAGATGATAATCACTTCTAACGCCTTTTTTGTACTCAAAGTACGCAGCCGATCCAATCATAGCTGCATTATCCGTACATAATATTTTTGATGGGCAGTAAAATGAAATACCTCTCTTTTTACATTCTTTTTCAAACTCACTTCGCACTGCAGTGTTAGATGCAACTCCTCCTGCAATGGCAAACTTTTTAAATCCCGTTTCTTCAAGTGCCGTCATGGCTCTTGTCACTAACGAATCCACCACTGCCTTTTGGAATGACGCTGCAATATCAGGAACATTTATTTCTTCCCCTTTCATTCCTGCCGCATTAATCTGATTAAGAACGGCAGACTTTAATCCACTGAAACTAAAATCATAGACTGAATCTGTTATTTTTGCACGTGGAAATACAAAAGCCTCCGGATTACCATCCACTGATACTTTATCTATCTTTGGTCCTCCGGGATAGCCAAGACCTATTGCCCTTGCAACCTTATCAAACGCTTCACCTGCCGCATCATCTCTTGTCTTGCCAAGTATTTCGTATTCTCCGTAATCTTTTACAACTACAAGATGTGTGTGTCCCCCTGACACTACCAGACATATAAACGGCGGTTCAAGATCTTTGTTATCAATATAATTTGCGCAAATATGTCCCTCGATATGATGAACTCCTATAAGTGGAATATCTTTTGCATAGCTGATTGCTTTAGCTTCCGCCACACCGACTAAAAGTGCACCTACCAGTCCCGGGCCATATGTAACTCCTATAGCATCAATATCGTCCAGTGTCATTTCAGCATCACTAAGTGCCTTTTCAATAACAGGATTTATATTTTCAATATGTTTTCTGGATGCAATCTCAGGAACAACACCACCATATAATGTATGTATATCTATCTGTGAAGATATCACATTAGACAGAACATCCCTTCCATTTACAACTACTGCTGCTGCTGTTTCATCACATGAACTTTCAATTGCCAATATTTTTATATCTTGCATTTTAATCCTCTCATTTTCTCTATCAAAAAAAAGATCTTGACTTTCTTTACCTAGCATTCTTCGTCAAATAGCAAATCTACAGACATTCCATCTGTACCCGGCTTTGCATTTTCAAAAAGATTTGTAACCTGATTCATAAAATATTCCGGTCTTGTCAATGACGGACTGAAATGTGTAAGCCACATTTCCTTCGGGCATGCCTGGGCTGCTATCTGCGCCGCCTCTAAGAATGTCATGTGCTTGTATTCTCTTGCCTTTGCTTGTTTGTCAGGTTCTCCATACATTCCTTCACAGATAAATAAATCCGCATCTTTTGCAGCTTCTGTGATAGAAGGAACAGGTCTGGTATCGGTTGTATAAGTAACTTTCAGACCTTTTCTGGCCTTTCCCATAACCATGGCAGGTGTATATATTTTTCCTTCATATTCTACTTCCTCGCCATTTTGAAGAACCCTCCAGTATTTGACCGGGAGATCCAATTGTTGTGCAGCAATAACGTCGAATTTACCTTTTCTATCCACCTCTATAGAATAACCATAACATACCACATTGTGGTTTACTTTGAATGCTTTGATTCTATATTCATCAAATTCTATTGTTTCCTCGGAATCTGATAATTCAATGTACTTTATCGAAAAAGGTAGTTCAGGTGCCACAACTCTCAGGCTCTCCACTATCCTTTTTAATCCTTTTGGTCCAATCATCACTACAGGTTCCGTTCGCATTGCATTTCCCATTGTAAGTAGCAACCCTGGGAGCCCGCTTATATGATCGGCATGATAATGTGTAAAACATATTACATCTATTGGTTTGAAATTCCATCCCTTACTTTTGATTGCTACCTGAGTTCCCTCTCCGCAATCTATAAGTATATTACTTCCATTATATCTGGCCATAAGTGAAGTAAGAAACCTCCTTGGAAGTGGCATCATCCCACCTGTACCAAGCAAACAAACATCTAACATTATCTCAACTGCCTCTTCTTTCTTTTATTTTCACAACTAATTCTCTTTTTTTCAAAACTCCCGCCCACATCTTATTGTCATATTCTCTTGTTTAGAGGAGGGGGACATCTCGCATCTGATATATAGACTGTGAATATGACACATGTTATCGCATATCATATTTCCACATTATTATTGCATCTTCCGGTGGCGCAGAATAAAAATTCTTTCTTATTCCTGACGCCTCAAATCCTACCTGTTTATATAAATGAAACGCTGCGAGATTACTTTTTCTGACTTCTAAAGTCATCTTTGTTATCCCTATTTTTTTTGCTTCGTCTATTATATTTTGGAGAAGCATATATCCAATTCCTTTATTTCTAAATTCTTCCCTCACTGCCATATTGGTGATAGTTCCCTCATCCAACACACAATATAATCCGCAGTAACCCAATATTTCCTCTTTGCTCGCGCAAACAAGATATACTGCATTCGACAAATCCAATGCATCTTTAAACGCTTTGTACGACCATGGCTTTGAAAAAATCTCTTTTTCAATCTCATATACCTGAGGAAGATCATCAAATGTCATTCTTCTTATTTCCATATTTTACCTTTTTTCATTTCAATTTAAAGAGCAATCTACATTCTGATATGTTCCACTGACAAAATTTCACACATGAGATTTTATTTTTTCATTGCGCTCTCTTTCTGCCTGTGAAACCCTGAGATAATCGGGAACCAGTTCTGCTGCACTTATCACTTTGTTTTGTTCTATGTATTTTACAGCAAGGGCAGCCAATGCAGCTGCTCTGTTTCTGTTTGTATGTGTTGGTGCAAAAACGTAGTCTGTTGTAACAGCCTCTTTAATTATACTTTCGTACACTTCAATTCCATCACCGGCAAATGTTACTTTTTCTCCCATTGCATTCAATTGTTCAATCAATTCTCTTACGTCAATAGGCTTTTGTTCCATTATTGTCTGCATCTCATTATACACAAATCTGTACAAACCGGCATATACCTGTTCTCTTCTAGCATCCATCATTGAACACACTACTCCTTCAACGCCAAAGACGCCATATGCAATTGCATCCATTGTAGGTATTTTAACCAATGGTTTATTCCATGCAAGTCCCAGTCCTTTTGCTGTTGCGCATCCTATTCTAAGTCCCGTAAATGATCCCGGTCCTCCTGCAACTGCAATATAATCTATTTCACTTTTGGGGATTTCGGATTTTTCAAACATATCCTCTATCATTGGAAGGAGAGTCTGAGAATGCGTTTTCTTACTGTTTATGGTGTATTCCGCTATAGTTATTTTTTCATCAGCAATAGCTACTGAAGCAACCATCGATGAACTGTCAATCGCCAATATCTTCATTTCTTCCCTCCACTGTAATCTTTCTATAATCCATTCCTTTTGAAATATCTTTTTCAATAATTACTTTTATCCTGTCTGAAGGAATCAGTTCTTCAATTAATTTGGACCATTCAATCAGACAAACACCTTCACCAAAGAAATAATCCTCATATCCTATCTCATACATTTCTTCCGGATCGCCAATTCTGTATACGTCGAAATGATAAAGAGGAAGTCTTCCCTCGTCATATATCTGTACTATGGTAAATGTAGGACTGTTAACGTTGTCTATTATACCAAGTCCCTTCGCAAAACCTTGAGTAAATACTGTCTTTCCGACCCCAAGATCACCATCAAGGCATACTATTTCTCCTGGCTTCGTTTTCTTTGCCAGTTTCTTTCCTATTTCGAATGTTTCTTCCGGTGAATTCGTCTCAAATATCATCTTATTCTCTCTATTCTTTCTATTTGTAAAACACATGTCTTTTAATTTATAAAACACTTATTTTTTAGTTTATAAAACACTTATCATTTCCAAACCCGTTCACAATCCTTTTTTGCAAAATTCAAACTTTCCCCACGTTAAAGAACGTTCTTTGCATTCCTGCTGTGGAATATGTGTAAGTTGCAAAAACAAAGCAACTACATGCAATCACCAATGCCTTGCGAAACGAATATCAGGCTTCTATCATTATAACATTATTTTATACTTATTCAAGAAAAGATGATATAGCACCAAAACATACTATATCATCTTTCATAATCCAGTCTATATTCATGTTATTAAAGACTCTATGGAGAGTCCGCTTTGCTAATCAACACTTAGCACGAGAGATAGATTCTATCTCTCGATTTCTACAAAACCTTTGTAAATTGCACGGATTGCAACTTCGAAATCTTCTTCCTCAACACCAACTATGATATTAAGCTCTGATGATCCCTGATCAATCATCTTAATATTTACACGGGCATCTGCAAGGGCTTTGAATAAGATTGCTGCAGTACCTCTTGTACTCTTCATACCTCTACCTACAACTGCAATAAGTGCAAGGTTGTTTTCGATGTCAATATGATCAGGATTTACTCTTGTCTTTATCTCATCTAAAATATTCTGTTCTTTTCCTCTGAGAGCATCTGTAGCAATTACAACACTCATTGTATCAATTCCTGATGGCATATGTTCAAAGCTTACATTGTTCTTTTCAAGTGCTCTTAACACATTACGTCCAAAACCAACTTCACCGTTCATTCTGTCTTTTTCAATGTTAATTACAGAAAGCCCTTTCTTTCCGGCAATACCTGTAATGATATGCTTACAAGGTTCTGCTGACTCAGATACAATCATAGTGCCCTGATCAGCCGGAATATTTGTGTTTCTGATATTAATAGGAATACCTGCAGCTCTTACAGGGAATACAGCATCTTCATGCAATACATTGAATCCCATATATGCAAGCTCTCTTAATTCTCTGTAAGTGATTGTAGAAATTGGTTCAGGAGAATTTACAATTCTAGGATCACAGACTAAAATACCACTTACATCTGTCCAGTTTTCGTAAAGTTTTGCCTGAATCGCTCTTGCAACGATAGAACCTGTAACATCTGATCCTCCTCTTGAGAATGTCTTGATAGTTCCGTTAGGCATTGATCCGTAGAATCCCGGAACAACTGCTTTCTTGACTGCCTTAAGCTTTGGCTCTAATTTTTTCTTTGTAGTTTCCCAATCAAATTTACCCTGCTCGTCAAAGAAAATGCATCCTGCAGGATCAATAAAATCGAAACCTAAATATTTTGCTAAAACTTTACTGTTTAAGTATTCACCTCTACTTGCTGCATAATCTCTACCAGCCATGTGTGCGAATGCTGCTTTAATAGTCTCAAAATCTTCATCAAGCGAGAAATCCTTGATATCAAGTTCTTTGATAATTCCATTGAATCTGTCCTTAATCATCTGGAACTCTTTTTCATAGTTCTCGCCTGCGGCTGCCTTCTCATAGCAGTCGTATAACATATCTGTAACTTTTATATCTTCTATATATCTTTTTCCCGGTGCTGATGCTACAACAAATCTTCTTGTTTCATCGGAAAGTATGATATCAGCAACTTTCTTGAACTGCTTTGCATCTGCAAGGGAACTTCCACCAAATTTAACTACCTTTGTTTCTTCCATGATTAACGCCTCTCGTTCTTTTAATTTATTATATGATGAGTCTTTGTTACTCACCACTTAGCACTTATGTGCCTGATGCGGGAGTCCTCCCACACCTGACATACGCATATCTCTATGCTTCAATTCTTATTCTTGTAATAACGCCTTCTACTTTTGATGCGGCATCTTCGTAAGAATTCTCGCTCATGCTTCTTGTAATAAATCCAACTTCACCCTGAATTCCGGCATCAACATAAGTAACTTCACCAAATGCATTTTCAATCTGCTCTTTATTCTGTCCTGCAACACGAACAAAGAACTGTTTTTTTGATTTTGAGAAATCAAGAACCTCAAGTTTCTCTGCTTCCCACTGAATTGTTGTAGGCACGTTGAGATGTCTTACAGCATCTACAACATCAGATACTACTGCACTTGCAGTTGGAAGTTTTCCTGCTCCGCTTCCGATAAATACCAAATCACCAACAACATTTCCTCTTATGAGTACTCCGTTAACTACATCTGATACGTGGAAGAGCGGATGACTTGGTGCAAGGAGTCTTGGTGAAACTGACACAACAATTCCATCATCCTCAAGTTTGCACTTTCCAAGCAACTTGATAGAACGTCCCATCTTCTCAGCATACTTAAAATCTGTATCTGTGATTTTTGAAATTCCTTCTGTATATATATCTTCAAAGTCTACTGATTTGCCATTTGCAAGAGAAGCAAGAATAGCTATCTTTCTGCAGGCATCAAACCCTTCAACATCTGCTGTAGGATCTTTTTCTGCATAACCTAAAGCCTGTGCTTCTTTTAACACTGTGTCAAAATCAAGACCTTCTTTATCCATCTTTGTAAGGATATAATTAGTTGTTCCGTTAAGGATACCTGTTATCTCACAAATCTTGTCAGCTGTAATGTGCTGATTAAGAGGTCTGATGATAGGAATACCACCACCTACACTTGCCTCGAACAGGAAATTTCTGTTGTGATCCTTTGCAATCTTTATAAGTTCTGCACCATGCTTTGCAACAAGTTCTTTGTTTGAAGTACATACAGACTTTCCTGCAAGCAATGCGCTCTTTACATATGTGTATGCAGGTTCAACTCCACCCATAGCTTCAACTACCACTTCAACTTCCGGGTCATTTACTATCGTATCCATGTCACGAACCAAAAGATTCTCAACCGGAGTTCCCGGAAAATCTCTCAAATCCAAAACATATTTTATTTTCAACTCATTTCCCGCTTTGAAATTGACAATCTCCTGGTTTGTGTTAATAATCTCAAAAACACCTGAACCAACTGTGCCATAACCTAGTATTGCTATGTTTACCATATTATCTCCTCACTTTTTCCAATTTGTGTTTAAACCTTTTTATCAACAAAAATATTAGCATATCTGCTTATATATGGCAACTGTTTTGATAAACAATTGTTTTCTACAATGCAGATTCTATCTTATTTTGACTATTTAATCATCTACTCTTCTTCAGTATTTGTATTGATATATTTGAGATAAGCATTAATAAATCTGTCTATATCTCCGTCTAAAACTGCATTAACATTTCCTGTCTCTTCGTTTGTTCTGTGATCTTTAACCATTGTGTAAGGCTGAAGCACATATGATCTGATCTGGCTTCCCCAGCCGTTTTCCATTACTTCTCCTCGAATTCCAAGACGTTTCTGCTCTTCTTCCTGTTTTTTCATCATGTATAATTTTGCTTTCAACATCTGCATCGCTTTGTCCTTGTTTTGGAACTGAGAACGCTCATTCTGACACTGAACAACAATTCCTGTAGGAAGATGTGTAATTCTGATAGCTGAAGAGGTCTTGTTAATGTGCTGTCCACCTGCACCGCTTGATCTGTAAGTATCTATTCTGAGATCTTCTTCATTAATCTCAACATCCAAATCCTCCTCAATCTCTGGCATGACATCGCAGGATGCGAAAGAAGTCATTCTCTTACCTGCCGCATTGAATGGAGATATTCTTACCAGTCTGTGAACACCATGTTCAGACTTCAGATATCCGTATGCATTTATTCCGTCAACCTGAATGGTAACTGATTTGATTCCCGCCTCATCACCATCAAGGAAATCCAGAACTTTAATAGTAAAGCCCTTTCTCTCTGCCCATCTGGTATACATTCGATATAAAATGCTAACCCAATCGCAGGATTCAGTACCGCCCGCGCCGGCATTCAATTTAACTATTGCACTGTGACTGTCATACTCTCCTGACAACAATGTCTGTATCCTTAATTCTTCAAATTGTTCAACGAATTTTTCAACAGATTCTTTAACCTCCGGAATAATATCCGGGTCATTCTCTTCATATCCCATCTCAATCAGAACTATCGCATCATCATACAGATTTTTTACACCGTCAATTTTCTCTTTTTCAGACTTCAAGGCATTGATTTCTTTGACATATTTATTTGCCTTTTCCATATCATCCCAAAAATCCGGTGCTTCCATTACAGCCTCCAAATCTTTTATTCGACTGCATTTTTCATCATAGTTAATGGAATCTTCAAGTTCTTTTATCTTTTCATCATATCCCGATAATTCAAATTTAAACTGATCTAACTCTACCATATTATAACCTTCCAACCAACACTCATTGTAGCAAAAGGCAGGTTATTATACCTGCCTTATTTTTGCTAATAATTAACAATACTTATTATCTGTTATTTTAACAAACAGCATCTGCTATTTTCTTCCACAACACTGTTTGTATTTCTTACCACTGCCACATGGACAAGGATCGTTTGGATATACTTTAATATCCTGTCTCTTCTTAGGCTGCTTAACTGCACTGTCATCCTGCTTATTTGTTCCTGTAACCTGTGCAACTTCTTCTCTTTCAACCTTCTGTTCAACCTGAATGTGAAGAAGCATTCTTACTGCCTCCTCTTTTATTCCTGCAATCATGTCTCCAAACATTGCATAGGCTTCATTCTTGTATTCAACAACAGGATCTTTCTGACCGTATGCCATAAGTCCGATACCCTGACGAAGCTGATCCATATCATCAATGTGATCCATCCACTTTCTGTCAATAACCTTGAGAAGAATAATTCTCTCGATTTCTCTGATCTGCTCTTCTTCCGGGAACTCTGACTCTTTTGTCTCGTAGAGTTTGATTGCATTTTCTTTGAGGAGCTGCATAAACTCACTTCTGTTTAATTTTTCAAGTTCTTCTTTTGTCTCTTTTAACTTGATAGGCATTATTGGAAGAATTGTCTCTGAAAGTCCTTCCATATCCCAGTCGCCTGAGTTGTGTTCTCCAACAATAAATGAGTTAACCGCATCTTCTACAATATCATTTATCATGTTGACGATTGACTCTCTCATGTTCTCGCCGTTAAGAACTCTTGCTCTCTCAGCGTAAATGATTTCTCTCTGCTCATTATTAACTTTATCGTACTCGAGAAGGTTCTTTCTGATTCCGTAGTTGTTTCCTTCAATCTTCTTCTGAGCTTTCTCGATTGTCTTTGTCAATGATTTGTGCTGAATCTCTTCGTTTTCAGGAACTCCCATGGCGTTAAATACTTTCATGAGTGTCTCTGATGCAAAAAGTCTCATAATATCATCTTCCAATGAAATATAGAACTTAGATGCACCTACATCTCCCTGACGACCTGAACGTCCTCTGAGCTGATTATCAATACGTCTTGATTCATGTCTCTCTGTTCCTAAGATGAGAAGACCGCCTGCTGCTCTTGCTTCCTCGTCTAACTTGATATCAGTACCACGACCGGCCATGTTTGTTGCGATTGTTACGGCCCCGTGAACACCTGCCTGTGCAACAATTTCAGCTTCCTGCTCATGATATTTTGCATTCAATACATTGTGTGGAATACCTTCTTTTTTCAATAATTTGCTTATTTCTTCAGATGCATCAATATTGATTGTACCAACAAGTACAGGCTGTCCTTTTTCATGAGCCTTGATGATTTCCTGTATTACAACGTAGTATTTTTCTTTTCTTGTCTTCAATACGGCATCATCATGATCAATTCTCTGGATTGGTCTGTTTGTAGGAACTTCAACAACGTCCATACTATAGATATCTCTGAATTCTTTTTCTTCTGTAAGAGCTGTACCTGTCATACCTGCCTTCTTCGTATATTTATTGAAGAAATTCTGGAATGTGATAGTTGCAAGAGTCTTACTCTCTCTCTTAACCTTAACATGCTCTTTTGCTTCTATTGCCTGATGAAGTCCGTCAGAATATCTTCTACCCGGCATGATACGTCCTGTAAATTCATCTACGATAAGTACTTCATCATCCTTTACTACATAATCCTGATCCTTAAACATAAGATTATGAGCTCTGAGTGCAAGAATCATATTGTGCTGTAATTCAAGATTCTCTGCATCGGCATAGTTATCTATATGGAAGAATTTTTCAATCTTCTTAATTCCTTCTGCTGTAAGATTGATAATCTTGTCTTTTTCGTTTACAAGGAAATCTCCATCCTCTTCTATATCAACACCCATGATGGCATCCATCTTGCTGAGTTCTGCGCTTGCAGTACCTCTCTGCATCTGTCTTGCAAGAATATCACATGCCTCATAAAGCTTTGTTGATTTGCCACTCTGTCCTGAAATAATAAGAGGTGTTCTTGCCTCATCAATAAGAACCGAATCAACCTCATCGATGATACAGTAGTTAAGACCTCTCTGTACCAACTGTTCTTTGTATACAACCATGTTGTCTCTAAGGTAATCAAAACCAAGTTCGTTATTTGTAATATATGTGATATCACAGTTGTACGCTTCCTGTTTTGCATCATGATCCATATCATTAAGAACGCATCCGACTGTAAGACCCAGGAATTCGTGAACCTGTCCCATCCATGTAGCATCTCTGTGTGCAAGGTATTCATTAACTGTTACGATATGTACACCTTCTCCTGTCAATGCGTTAAGGTATGCAGGTAACAAACAAGTCTGTGTCTTACCTTCACCAGTCTTCATTTCTGCAATACGACCCTGGTGAAGAATAATACCACCCATAAGCTGAACTCTGTAATGTTCTGTATTTAATACTCTTCTTGCAGCATCTCTGACAACAGCATACGCCTCAGGAAGGATATCATCTAACGTTTCTCCCTTCTCAAGTCTGTCCTTGAATTCTGCTGTTTTTGCTCTTAACTGCTCATCTGAAAGAGCCATCATGGAATCTCTGTATGACTCAATCTTGTCAACGATTGGTGTGATTCGCTTTATTTCTCTTTCACTGTGTGTTCCAATTACTTTACTTAAAACGCTCATTATATACTCCTATTTTTTCAATATTCCCATAAAAAGTAATCGTATATGCATTCATCTCTGTTTTATATTACAGTATGTCAAACACATACATAAAAGGTATTGTAACACTTAAATCATTTTCATTCAATAACTATCACGTTCATTTTTATAAAAAAGACAATATGCAACACATTTTCTGTATTACGTATTGTGCATTTTTACATATTAGGTTTTACAAGTATATATGCTCCGGTTTTCACCTTCATCAACTGTCTCCCGGTTATTTCCGTCTTTTGACAAGAGAACTTTATAACTTCCCGGAGAATCATCGGTGTGTCCCAGCGTAGTTATTATAGTATCAAATTCCATCTCTCTTCCCATGTCTAGCTGACTCATATTTTTATTTTCTCGTCGTGCAATCATAACCACCAGCTCAGCTGGTGGTTTCCTCTGCGGCTATAAGCCTGTGATACCAGCTGGCTCTAAAGAGCCTTGAAGAATCCGCCAACCGCGTTTCGATTACGGGCTGCCCCTAACAGGGGCTTTTTTTATGCCCT
>JAEELL010000153.1 GCA_016282745.1 Lachnospiraceae bacterium | reverse complement strand
TCATCCATATTGCTGTACATATATGTCCCATCTGCGTAACACCATTGGCAATAATCCTCGTTAAAAGCGCCATCTCGTTCTTTGCTTATTATGGTGTCCTCCAAAGGCATTCCACAACACTGACAAATCAATTGTCTTGGCGCTCCCAGCAACGTATTAATTGAAACATTAAATATCTTTGACAATATTTTCAAAGTCTCCGTATTCGGCACCGTCTCGCCGTTTTCCCACCGCGATACCGCCTGTCTTGTCACAAATGCCTTCTCTGCCAGTTCATCCTGTGACATTCCATTCCTTGTTCGAAGTTCTAACAATACATCTTTTGTTTCCATAGCAACCTCCTATTCTGTTCGAAATTCATAAACATCCCTATCTGAATTATACCCTTACGAACCAGAAATAGCACGCAACACGCTGTTGCGTGTTTGATGGGGCATTTCCTTTTCTCGCGGACACACCGACCACAAGCCCAATCAGGATTGCCCCTAGAATATTTGTAATTAAGGTGAGCGCAGGAAATCCTGTTCCCACCGGAATCAAGCTAATTGCATATCTAGCCATTGCACCTAAAGCACCGCCCAAGGCAACAAACAAAAAATCCATTCTTTTTTCCTCTCATAATAATCGCTCCAACGCGTATATTAATGAGACCCTCATCAATTTCGAATTGAATTGATAAACTCAAAAGTCTTTTTGATAGTCTCTCTTGCTTCAGGAAGATGAACAAAAATCGGATATGCATGTATTAGTTCATGTCCGATATATAATTCTGTTTTAACTCCCGCTTCCAATAGTTTTTCATGCATTTTAATCGAGTCGTCATACAACGCTTCTATATCTGAAACTGCGAGGAATATAGGACAAATACCTGCGAAATCTCCAAAGTAAGGTGATATATACGGACTGCAGGTCTTAACCTTGGCCTCTTCCAAAGTATTAAACAGCGCCTCCTGTTTTTCAGTAGACGCGATGGCATATCCAAGCATATAATCAGTCTCAGCATTCGCCGTATGAGAATGAAAATGGCTGTTATTATTAGTTGCCGCTGAATATGCAACTGCTGCCATAGGAAGCTCTATTCCCTGATCTTTCAAATACAATATAGTTCCAAGTGTCAGCGTTCCGCCGGCACTTTCCCCTGCAATTACAACTTTGTTCGCATCATATCCCAAATCAAGAATTTCTTTGTATGCCATAACACAATCTTCAAGTTGCGCAGGCCACTTATTCTCAGGCGCCAATCTGTAATTAATTGCAATTACATTGCTGCCATACTTATCAACAATCTCAAATGTTATTTCTCTTCTCTCCGCAGCTGCTCCGGTCTTGAATCCTCCTCCGTGAATATACATTACAAGAGGTCCTTCATTTCCAGACTTTTCTATAAGTTCCGCATCTTGCCCTGCCAGTTTCATTTCTTTCAAAGTTATATTCTCAGGGAGGGGCGGCTTAGGTCTGTTCTTTCCTTCCTCTCTCTCCTTAATATATCCCGGCTGGTCGCTGATATTTGTGGCATCGCTTTTGCTTGCATTTCCACTTCTGTTTGTGTCGTTGCTGTTGTTTGTAGCATCGCTTTTATTGTTTCCAGTTTGAAAACTTTTGAACATTTCATTTATTTCAATTGCTTCTTTACTTGGCATATGAACATCCTCCTTTTGAAGAAGTAACTTATCATCAAAAAATGCATTTCAAGAAAATTTATGTTCATTTTCAAATGATGAGCTTCCATTATTATATTTTTCAATAACAAATTGTACCATAAAGATTGTTTATTTGAAAACATTATAAGTTTCGGAAGAGAAAAGTTACCTCCGGCATCCCGTGTAAAATTTTTTCTAAAGGGGATGTAAAGGTTTTTTGTGAGAAAAGTTAGTCCCGGCATCTCGTATGAAGTTTTTTTCAAAGGGGATGTAAAGATTTTTTGCGAGAAAAGTTAGGCTCGGCATCTCGTATGAAGTTTTTTTCAAAGGGGATGTAAAGATTTTTTGCGAGAAAAGTTAGGCTCGGCAACCCATGTGAAGTTCTTTCTAAATGGGATGTAAGCTTTTAAAAATCAATTTTAAATATCTTACATCTCAATTTGATTTTTTTCAATACGGGATGCCAGCCATATAAAATCTTGTTGAAACTCCTTACATCTCGATTTGATTTTTCTCAATACGGGATGCCAGCCATAAGAAATCTTGTTAAAACTCCTTACATCTCAATTTGATTTTTCTCAATACGGGATGCCAGGCATATAAAATATAGGAACTCACAGTTCAAAACTGAACAATTCTAATTATGAGTAATAATATCAGCAGCAATAACTTCAACAAGCCCGCTTTAACCACAACAAGCCTACTTTAACCACAACAAGCCTACTTTAACCACAACAAGCCTACTTTAACCACAACAAGCCTACTTTAACCACAACAAGGCACCGGAACTACTCCGGTGCCCTGCTGTCGTTTTGCTCCATCCTAGAATTTTCTCAAATTCCTTCCACATCGAATTGTCACTTCGATGTGGCATTTCTCACAAATTCTCTTCCCCTTGAATTCATGAGAAATCTCAATTCTAAGATTTTTATTTTATATTCCATCCTATGGATTTACTACAACACTCCATCCGTACTCTACCTTCTCATAAGTTGGATTTACTACTTTCAAAATGTTGTTGTAAAGATAATCATGATGAGCTTCTGAGGTCATCATTTTTCTTGTATATAAACTGTCTGCTACAGAATATACACTTGCTTTTTTGATTTCACTGTATTTGTATGTTCCATCGTTTAATTTTACATATGCTCTGACACTCATTTGTTCATTTAAGAATGACTTTGATATTTTTCCATATTCCATTGTCATTACAAATGCTGAAGAGTTTGCAGGTGTGCCGTAATTGTATTTTGCAGCGCCCTTGCTTGTCGCTTTGTATGAGAATACTGAATCACTATTGCTTCCAACTACCATGTCTGCATCTGTTATGTAGTTTGACAATCCGTAGATAAGTCCTGCCTCAACTGCATTGCCTTCATAATTGTTGATATAGTAAACTGTTCTGAATCCTTCAGATACAGGATTGAGCTGGAATCCTTTAATTACTGCTGACACTTCATTTGAAACTTCATTTGAAACTTCTGTTGGAGCTTCTGTTGGTGCTTCCGTTGGTGCTTCTGTTGGTGCTTCTGTTGGTGTTTCTGTCGGAGCTTCCGTTGGTGTTTCTGTTCCCTTCTTTGTAACAGTGAAGTCTGTCATGTTGCATGCTCCGCCTTCTGTTACAATTGTTACTTTGTAAGCTCCTGACTCTTTGAAGTTAAATGAAGCATTGTGTGGAATAAATGTTGTCCATGAGCTGCTTCCCACAACAGGAATTGTTGCAACACTGTTATCATTAATTTTAACTGTTACATTCTTTGCGTTCCACTGAGCATCACCTGCTGCAAGACCCAAATTGAAGTTATACTCACCTGCCTCAGGTACTCTGATATAGTATGTAAGATATGTATTGTTATTTAAATTTCCTGCATACTTGATTCCGTTTTCTGTAGTAAATGTTATTGCAGATGATTTGTCGTAACATGAATCAATTGCAACTGCTCCGGGAACATTTGTAACTGTAGCTTCAGTTGTGCCACCATTGTTTCCTGAAGCCATAACATCTTTGATGACTTTAAGTAAAGATCTGTCATCAAATACATCCTGACCCAGTTCCCAAATCATTGTTCCGCCGTAACTCTGACTGAATTGTGCTTTACTTCTGATAGTTGTTGCACCGTTGTAATAAATTCCGTTGTATGTATCTCTTGTGCTGTTTGCCGGATCCATAGCAAGTATCTGTGCATAGGTATAATCTTTTGCCCCGCTTCCGTATCCATAGAACGGAACACCAATTACCATTCTGTCATCACTTACTCCCTTATTTCTATAATAAGAAATCATACTGTTAACCATACTCATTGAAGCCACCGGCCCGTCACCGAAGTTTTCATCGTATGTCATGAGATTTAAGAAATCAAAATATGTATAAGCATTCTTTGGAATAGGATCTGTAAACCATGAAGAAACTGCCATTGTAAAGAGTTTTCCGTTTGGTTTAAGTTTTGATGACATAAGTGAACAGAACGCCTCAAAGTTATTCCATACATTACTGTCTGTTACCTCTATATCAATATCTACTCCGTCAAGGTTGTATTTGTTTACAACATTCATTATCTGATTTGCAAGTGCCTCTCTCTTTTCAGCTGTGTTCAGCGGTCCGTCAGATGTGTTGAATCCGCCACCGCCTCCAAGGGCAACTAAAACTTTTACATTGTTTGCTCTACACTTAGTTAAAATTCTGTTTACATCATTTTCAGAGAACTGTAAATTTGCTGTTCCGTTTGAATATGTCATAAATGCAAGACAAAGATGTGTAAGAGCAGAGTAATCAATCTGATCAATGTTTCCTGTTCTGTATGATGGAAGGTAACCTACAACTCTTCTTCCGGCTTCCACGTTTGTTACTACCGGTATTGTAGTTGCCTCATCTTCTGCATTTTTAAATATTAAATCAGAAATATTTACACTTCCTGATGTCACTAGTTTAATTGTGTGTTCACCTGCGCTTGGAATGTTGATTGATGTCTTAAGATTCTGGAAATCAAACCAGTCTGTCTTATTAATTACATCAACCTTTCCTGCTTCCGTACCGTCAACATAATATGTGATGGTTCTTGCCTGATTGTTATTTCCTGATACTGCCTTTGCAACTACGCTGTAGTATCCTTCCTTAGCAGCATTTACTTTGTATTCTAATGTAGAATTAGCCACAAGGTTTCCTACATATTTAACTCCTGCATCTGTCTGATTTGATGTTATCTCACTTGATGCGCTGTAATAATCTGTTGCATTAATTGTTCCGGGAATTGCCTTTGCTGTATAGTTTGGCTGAGTATTTCCTGAATCTCCATTTCCTGACTCTCTTGCAAGTCTCTTTGCGAGCTGATCATAGTAGAGTGACTGCGGATACAGCGAATCTGCTGTTCCGATTCCTTCCTTATAATCTTCAGGTGCTGTATCAACTGTTCCGTATGTCGAAGACATTACTGTAGGTGTAGTCTTAACTGCTGTTGCAGCTCCTCTTGTTCCTATAATATATCCATATCCGTACTGTCTTGAATCAATAATATAGCTGTTGCCTGATTTATATCTGTTTCCAAGTGTATTCCAGAATACTGTCTGAGTTGATGTGAAACCGTGTCTGTTTCCTGCTGTACCACCGTATGGTCTTACATTTGTCTCAACGAAGTCACCGTTCAGTTCTTCATTGTCAATAAGGTTAGACATACTTAAATACATGTGGAAATCACTTCCGTATTTTGGATCTGTTGATTTGTAATGATAAATAACATTTCCACTTGCATATGCATACTTGAATGAGAAACTGTGTCTTGCACTTGTTGATGAACAGTTTTTGATGAGAGTTTCCTGTCCGCAGACATTCATTCCATATCCGTTACCGCCACCACCTTCATACTGTGGATGACTGAAGTCACAATTTTCAACTGTAAGGTTTCTTGTCTTACCTATGTCAAGTCCGTTTGATGTCATGTGGATAAGACTTGAATTACCTGCCTGATATGATGAAATATTCTTTGCAAAACAGTTGATGTTTAATGCAAATTTAATAAGGAAAGCATTGTTTGCTTCATAAGCACCTGTTCCGCTTGTCTTGTAATCCTCTTCGCCCCAACCGTTAGTCTTGCTGTTCATTTTATTTCCTATTGAGAAGTCCATAAGACCTACATTTTTCTGCTTTGGAGTTACTTTGTAAACTCTTGCATTGTCTCTGGTCTTCATCCAGTATCTTGTTGGTATGTCAATCTCAATTGTTTTATTTGAAGAGTTAACCGATTTAATCTGTCTGTAGAATGTAGTACCCATTGTTGTAGGATTTACACTGGCATACCAGAATCCACCCATGCTGTGTTCATCGATCCACGCCTGCGTCCTGTCACTTCTTATGATCACCCAGTCGCCGGCTTTGAGACTTCCCACATCATTAAGACTAATTGTTGTTGTCGGTGTGTTTGGAATATCTTTTGAGAGATAATATGTCTTTCCGTCATCTGAACTATCCCATGTTCCACCGTTTGGAGATACATTAATTATCTGACTGTATCTCATGTTTTCTGCGTAACATCTTATAAACGTCTTACCAACTCCGGCACCTTTAAAAAGAATATTGCTTCCTGTAATTCTGAGTGCAGCAGTGCTTTCTCCGGATGTCTTAACTTTGTAAGTTCCTTCCGGAAGATATACAGTTCCTCCTCCCGCATTTTGAACTGCATTGATTGCACTCTGAATTGCTGCTGTTGCATCTGTTGCTCCTGTTTTATCCGCTCCGTACTGAGTAACATCTGCATAAGCTCCACTCATTGTTGTAGGTAAATCCTTCTCACCTTTTTCATATCCCGCATATGAAAAATCGTGTAAGAACTGCCCCTTACTGTTTGTGTATCCCGGTGTCCAATTCTCAGGATACAAAGCACTCCTCCATGTTGTTGCCGCATTTACATCTGATGCTTTTGTAAGCGGCATGCCTCCAGGTAACATAGCTATCATCATCGCTCCTGACAATACCAAAGACATTACTTTTTTAATCATTTTTTAACCTCCATATTTACTTTGACATATATCCAAACCGTATGTTTTTTTCGGTTGAATAGTTACCTTTTGACCCGATCAATTTTTCACCTAAAATGATATAGGTTTTGCATTTTAGCGTCAATTTTTTGTACTGTTTTTAGCCTTTTTTATAAAGAATATACAAAGAAATTATTGGTTTTAAACGATATTATTCCATAGCTCGTACTATTTTTTGTGCACATTTTTATTTTATAAAACAGTTTTTATCTAAGTCGGATTGCAGAAATGCACAGATAAAATTGTAATTGTTTATACAAAAATTGTATAAATATCATCTTGTATGTGGTATTATATATATAAGTTAAAATGTAGTCTCGGTTTAATTTTATGAAATAACAATTCTTGACATGTTTTTACATCAAAGAAGCCGAACGGATTCAAAATATGATACTCGAAAGGAGATACAGACAATGGACGAAAGCAGAATTATCAAATACTACTCACCTAAAGATCCTCGAATTGCAATCAAAGTAATCAACGGTCATTTTGCAACACCAAACTCTCATATTAACAGTTATCTTGATATGACCACAATGAAAACCCGTGCAAACGAAGCTGAAAGAATAGCTGTTGCCATGACCACATATTACAACCTTTTGGACAAGCCGATTGATACAATTGTCAGCATGGACGGAACAGGTGTCATTGGTGCATACCTTGCAAGAGAGCTTACAGCAGCAGGAGTTTTATCTACAAACGCTCACAAAACTATTTATGTAGTAACTCCGGAGTTTGGACCTGAAGGAATGATGATTTTCAGAGACAATCTCAAGCCGGAAATCACAGGCAAAAATGTCTTATTGCTTGTGGCATCTACTTCAACAGGTAAGACTATCAATGCAGCTCTCAACTGTATCACTTACTACGGGGGAATTGTTCAAGGAATTTCAGCAATCTTCAGCAATACAGATTCTATACAGGGATATCACATTGATGCCCTCTTCCATGAAGAAGATATTCCTAACTATCAGGCATATCAGACTCATAACTGTCCATTCTGCAAAGAAGGCACCCCAATAGAAGCCATAGTAAACGGTCACGGATACAGTTTATTATAACTAAACGTATATAAATAAAAACACGTTTCATTCTGATACATCATCATTATGAAACGTGTTTTTTTCTTTTTTCAATTATAGGTACACTGAATACTTAGTGCATCACGATTGTAGTAATATCAGTTCACACCTAATATTCAAATTTATTCTCGATACATAATCGTTAATATCATCTTAGAAGTTTCAACCATATTGCTTCCACTGTCCATGCTGCTCTTTTGGATATATCTGTGCGCTTCGCTTTCTGACATATTGTTCTTCTCCATAAGAACAGCCTTTGCCTGTTCAACAATGGCTTTTTCTTCCGGTGTTCTTTCATGACTCTTTCTTATCTTCTTGTTTCGCCTTGACAGGATGTTATTCTCCATCATCTCAACGGTGTTTATAAGGTCTCTGACCTTAATTGGCATCGTAAGTGTTGAAACTGTCACTCCCGTCTCATCTCTGGCCAATCTCTCGGTAGACGCAATCAGCAAAACCTCAAACCTGCCCTCGACATTCTCTATTATCTCCGCATAGTTCATGTCAGGCAGTCTGTATCCGCATATAATTATTCCCTCTTCAAAATCATATGCACGGCTTATGGCTTGGGCTCCCGATGTACAACTGGCCACGGTACTAAATCCATTTCGAATAAGAAGATTTTTAATTGATCTACTGTCTTCCTGTTTAGGAAATGCTACGATAATACCTGCCAATATGAAACCTCCATCTCTTGAAAGTATATACAAACCTCATGTGCTTCAAAACAATAATTTTGAAACATCATTTTATATCCAATCAAGATATCTGTCGATTTCCCAGTCAGTAACCTGAGTTGTATAATCCATCCACTCAGCTTTCTTGGCAATGATATATTTATCAAAAACATCCGGTCCTAGAACTCCTTTTACAAATTCTGATGTCTGCATTTCTTTTACTGCGTCATAAAGATTCTTTGGAAGTGAATGAACTCCGGCTTCCTTTCTCTCCTGTCTTGTCATAGCGAAGATATCTCTCTGAACACTCGCAGGTGGAACCATCTCATTCTTGATTCCGTCTAATCCTGCTGCAAGACATACTGCAAGAACAAGATATGGGTTAGCTGCACTGTCAGGACATCTAAGTTCAATTCTTGTGCTGGCTCCTCTTGATGCAGGGACTCTAACAAGCGGACTTCTGTTTGTTGCTGACCATGCAATATATGTTGGTGCTTCAAATCCCGGAACAAGTCTCTTGTATGAATTTACAATTGGATTTGTGATAGCACAGATACTCTTCATCTTATCCATAACTCCGGCAATGAAACTGTATGCTTCTTTGCTGAGTCCTAATTCATCATTCTCATCTACGAATGCATTCTTTCCATCTTTAAATAAAGACATGTTGATATGCATACCTGAACCGCACACGCCGTATTTTGGCTTTGGCATAAATGATGCATATAATCCGTGGCGCTTTGCAATTGTCTTTACAGTAAGTTTGAATGTCATAACATTATCCGCTGTAACAAGTGCTTCGCCGTATTTGAAATCTATCTCGTGCTGAGCAGGAGCAACCTCATGATGAGATGCTTCAATCTCAAATCCCAAATCTTCTAAGTTAAGTACCATATCACGTCTTGCATTCTCTCCCAAATCTGTAGGTGCAAGATCGAAGTAACCTGCTTTTTCATGTGTTATTGTAGTTGGGCATCCGTTGTCATCTGTATGGAAAAGGAAAAACTCACACTCAGGACCAACGTTAAATGTGTATCCCATCTCTTTTGCCTTTGCAAGTTCTTTCTTAAGAATATATCTTGGATCACTCTCGTATGGAGTTCCATCAACCTTGTATACATCGCAAATCATTCTTGCAACCTTACCCTGATGTGGTCTCCAAGGTAATATCTGGAATGTATCATAGTCAGGATATAAATACATATCTGACTCTTCAATTCTTGCAAATCCTTCAATTGAAGAACCGTCAAACATAATCTTGTTATCAAGTGCTTTTCCAAGCTGACTTGAAGTTATTGCAACGTTCTTAAGTGTTCCAAAAAGATCTGTAAACTGAAGTCTGATAAACTCAATATCTTCTTCTTCAACTATTCTTACTATGTCTTGTCTTGTATATTTCATTTTTACCTCCAATCACGATAGCAATTCGGACACTTAAACATTCGTCCGGCTACCACTGAATCTCTATTTTCGATAATATCAAACGGTGGATTGATAGTCAACAAAGAGAGTAATTTTATTCTGTATTCTATAATATAAAGGATATGATTTTATTAATACTTTGTGAAGTTTAATAAATATCATGTCTTCCTATTGCTTTTATTTTTTTTACATTATAAAATATTCAGTGCAATATCGAAAAAAAGATTATTTTTAATTATATTTACTACGGAGAAAAAACGAAAAAATGCCAAAAGATGTTTTATATAGATTGAGTGTTGTTTTGATAATTACCTTTGTGTTTATTGCAATGGGTATTTTTTTATTTCGTTCTGTAACGGGCACTCATTCATCAGCTCAGACAAATGAAGCTACTTCAAAATCAAATTACACGGAATCAGATACAACTAAAAATGATAGTGAAGTATCTGATAAAGGCAAAAAAAATAATAACAAATCAGCAATAACTGAAGAAGAAACCTCTGAAAAAGCTACTGAAGAAGAGACTACAATCAATTACAAAAAACTTATCAATTTCGATTCCCCATATCCATATATGATAAGGGTCAATCTTGCCAAGCAATGGGTTTTGGTTTATGGAATTGATTACAACGGTAATTATTCTGTTCCTTATAAAATATTCATCTGCTCAACAGGACGTTTTGAAGGGGCAACTCCGAAAGGTGCTTTTAGTATCAGTGACAAATATGATTGGAGACTTATGGTAGATTACAGCTACGCTCAATATGCAGTCCGCTTCAACGGACCTATTATGTTCCATTCTGTTCCTTACTACTCTGCCCATAAGAATGATTTGGAAGTTGATGAGTATAACAAACTCGGTACTGCAGCCTCTCTTGGTTGTGTTCGACTAAATGTTTCAAGCGTCAAATGGATATACGACAATTGTCCGGTGGGGACTAAAGTTATTGTGTATTCACTTGATGATGAGAAGGCTCCACTCAAATTGCCAAAGTTAAAAAAAGCAAAATCAAAAGGCAGATTAAAAGGGTGGGATCCAACAGATCCGGACGAAGACAATCCTTGGTTAAACAAAGAATCCGACATTGAAACGACCAAGGATGCTGAAATTGTTAATAATGAGATTGATAATGACGTAGTCGGTAAAGAAGTAAATGATGATTCACAAAACAGATATGATTTATCAGAAGGAATATAGATTCTACCGATTTATAAATGAGGGGTAAATAAATATGGCTAAATATTATGCGGTTAAGGTTGGAAATACAACCGGAATATTTGACAACTGGGATGAATGCAAAGCCAGCGTAAACGGGTTTCCCGGCGCGCTGTACAAGAGTTTTACTAATATTTCCGATGCCTACAATTATTTGGGATGGGAGATGAGACAGATGTCACTGTTTGACACTGAAGAAGATAACAATCCTATCTCGGCTTCCACAGCAATTACATTAAAAAGCGAGGGCATGCCTTTCTCTGACAAGAAACATGCAATAGCCTATGTTGACGGTAGTTTCAACAGCGCAACAGGAGTTTTCGGATATGGTGTTGTTATGTTCTATGACGGTGAAGAGTTTCACCTTTCAGGAAAAGATGACGACGAAGATCTGGCATCCATGAGAAATGTTGCCGGAGAGATTGCAGGTTCCATGGAAGCTATGCGTTTTGCAATTGAACACGGTTGCAGTGAAGTTATCATATATCATGATTACGAAGGAATCGCTAAGTGGCCTCTTGGTCTGTGGAAGACAAACAAGAAGGGTACTAAAGATTACAAGGCATACTATGATACCTCAAAAAAATCTATAAAGATACATTTTGAAAAAGTCAAAGGACATTCCGGAGACAAGTACAACGACATGGCCGATCTTCTTGCAAAGAAAGCCTGCGGAGTCGAATGATAATTCCAAGAATGACTAAGTTTTCTTGAAACAGATTTAAGCACAAAAAAAGGTATGTGATATGCTTCCTATTTCATCACTCTGCATTATAATTTGTGATATACTGCATTTTTAATTAATCAGCCTTATAATATTGTGCCTGTACCATAAACATTTTATAGTACAGTCCATTTTCATTATTCATCAGCTTATCATGACTCCCTTCTTCTATTATTGTGTTGTCAGCAAATACAAGTATTCTGTCACAGAACTTGCATGATGATAATCTGTGCGAAATATACACCGCTGTTCTGTTATCAACCATTGTATTGAATGTACTGTATATCTGATATTCCGAAATCGGATCAAGTGCCGCAGTCGGTTCATCAAGTATTATTACAGGTGCATTCTTATAAAGAGCTCTGACTATGGCAAGTTTTTGTGCCTCACCACCTGACGGTTCGATGCCGTCTTCCTCAAACATTTTGTACATGGCTGTATCCAATTGTTTAGGTGCAGTTTCAATTCTTTTCTCAACTCCACTGACTCTGCAATATTCCATTATCTTTTCATCATCGCTATTTTGACCAGTTGCGATATTCTCTCTGAACGAAAATGCAAGCATTTTGAAATCCTGAAATACTACCGACAGAATCTTTATATACTCATCAAATCTGTATGTATTAATATTTACGCCGTCTAATAATATCTCACCGTCTGTAGGCTGATAGAGTCTGCAAAGCAGTTTGATAAATGTAGTCTTTCCTGCTCCGTTCTCTCCTACTATTGCGATATGCTCCCCGGGTGTGATTTTTACATTAATGTTCTTTAAAACATAACTGTCTGTTCTTGGATATTTGAAACTGACATTTCTAAATTCAATAACAGGCTGTCTGTGCTCATCAACTATAAGCTCAGTGCCCTCATTGCTTACATCTGCCATTTCAAAATAATCGATAACATATCCTAATATCTTTGCTGAATTTTGCATCTGAAAAAAGCTTCCTATAATTCCATCCAACGCACCTCTAAAGGTTCCTACTGCTGAAGATAATCCCGAGAAATCTCCCACACTTACTTTTCCCATAACTGCTTCTATTGCAAGAACTGCATATACAAGTCCTGTCAGCAAATTATTAAGTACCTGATATACTCTTCTGATGTGAAGGATATCATAGAATTTATTTTTCTCATTATCAACTATATCTTTAGTCAGTTTTCTGTGGCGGTCAAGAATCATATCTGCCGCATCATACAATCTGATTTCTTTCCCATACTGATATGTTGTAAGCTTATTTGTTATATAATCAACGCCACGCTCCTTATCTGCAATTTTTGGAAAATACTCATAATTGATTTTTGCAATCTTTCCGTTAAAATATGACGAAATCAAAAAGCTTGTAACAATGATAGCAAGCAAAATAACCGAACCGTCCACAATTAAATATGTTACTCCGGAAAGAACAATTATATTTCCAACAAGATTTATAAATACATACGCAATTCCTGAATATCCAACCTGATCATATCCATTATTAGCCTTTTTCATCTGATCAAGAACTACAGGATCTTCGGTATCTGCAAATCTAAGTTTCATGCTGGTATCATTTATCATCATATGCACTTTTCTGTCAATTAAATCCGCACATGTTGCCATCTTATCAGACAATACTTTTCCGGTTGTTGATAAAACAACCTTTCCAACTGAAAGAAGCAAAGCCGCTACTATTATCTCTTTCTTATTTTCAGATACAACACCATCAACCAACCACTTTATTCCGAAAATATGTATAAATGGTTCAATTATACTTATGATAAACACAATAGTATAGAAAAGAAAATAACTCTTTTTCTCCTTCCATGCTATCTTTGAAAAGTACTTCATTATCTTCCAGGCATTTGAGATTTCACTTTTAATGAATTTTAATGACATTTTATTCTTTTTTTCTTTACTCATTAACAGTCACCTCCCCATCTGCCTCATCTTTGTAATACCTGGCCTGCATGTCGAACATTTCTCTGTATGTCTTATTATTCTCCATCAGTTCGTCATGAGTTCCCATTCCAACTATATGTCCGCCTTCAAAAATAGCAATTTCGTCACAGAATCTTGTACTTGCAAGTCTGTGTGAAATGTAGATTGCAGTTCTTCCCTTAACCATCTCATCAAACTGTCTGTACATTCTGTCTTCTGCCAGCGCATCGAGGGCTGCAGTCGGCTCATCAAGAATCACCACATCTGCCGACTTGTACAGTGCTCTTGCCAGTGTAAGTTTCTGCTTTTCACCGCCTGACAAATCGATTCCATCCATATAGAACATCTTCAGCATTTCAGTGTCGATTCCTTTTTCCAAACTGCTTATCTTCTTATCGAGTCCTGCCTTATCAAGACATTCTCTTACACGTTTGTCATCTGTATCTTCAATTTTTTCCATGGAAACATTTTGCTTAATAGGCATTGCAAAACACTCAACACTCTGGAATGCAGGTGCAAAGGCTCTAAAGTAATTCTTTCTGTCAAATCTTCTTACATCTATTCCGTTAAGCAATATCCTTCCGCCGGTTGGCTCGTATATTCGCAGAATCAATTTAATAAATGTAGATTTTCCTGCTCCGTTCATTCCCACTACTGCAAGTCTCTCCCCGGCAGGAATTGTAATGTTGATATGCTCAAGTGCATATTTTTCCTGTCCCGGATACTTGAAACTAACATCTTCAAATTTGAACTCAAAACTGTCAAAATCTAATTTTTCGATTTTTTCTCCAATGGAATTGTCATACTCTTCATCAGGATAATCCATAAATTTTCTATAATCACACACTTCAAGATTTGCTCTCTTAATATCAGCAATTACATCAAATATCTGAACAACATTTTCTGAAAATGCAGTGGCAACTCCAATGTACAAAACTGCATTTCCTACAGTAATACTCTTATCTATGCAGCCAAAGGCAATCCATCCAAAGAGGAACAACAATTCTATCAATTCAAAGAGACTCATTCCTTCTTTACAGCGAATCCAACGGTTAAACATCTGCTTTGAAATAATATGCGCACCGTGGTTTACCTCTTTGTTTTTTTCATTGATAAATGGTCGCATATTAAACAATCTGATATCTTTACCGTATTCAAAATCATTTGTCATTCCGTTAAGATATGCTATCTTTCTCCAATACGGAGGCATGACATCCATATATTTCTTTTTGTTCTCTTTCTTTGTTATATCAAGAACCTTATACTGACCAAAACAGCACATAAATATCATCACTACCAAAAGCGGATTGAGTGTTGCGATAGTAAACAATGTAACAATGATAGTTATACTATTTCTGAAAATACAGGTGAAATTGTTATACATTGCACCTATACCGTCATGCTCGCTGCCGGTAACATAAATTGCTCTCTCCATAAGATTCAAAACATCCGGCTTCTCAAGATTCTTGTAGTCCATGGTGAACGCCTTTTCCATTCTGCGTTCACGCCATCCCATCAGCATATCTTTAAAACGCCACGCCTGACTTTTTGCAACATAACCATCCACTAACGAAAGTGTAATCAGTGTCAGTGTCAGTATAATCATAGTTACTATGATAGTCTTCATGTCTGCATCTCTTGTAATAAGATCAAGCACTACCTTTGGCATAAATGCAAAAATAAGTGGATAAAAAGCCCATGTTGTACCACTTGCCGCCAATGTAGGTAAAAATCCTTTCTGTCTCTTCACTGTGTAGGAAAACAGATATTTCACGTTCTCAATAAAAGAATAGTTTTGTTTTTTCATCAGTATTTTTCCTTTCAAGTCATAACTTTCTTTATGATATCATATTTTTCTTCTCATTCAAATCTATCTGTAGTTTAATGTCCAATCACAGAATCACCGAAACCGGGAGACAACTGTTGCTGCCTCCCGGTTTCCTTACGTTATTACATTATTACATTACTATTTAATCTTAATTGTAATCTTTGCTGTAACTTTGCTTCCGTCAGTCGCTTTGACTGTAACTACAACTTTCTTTCCCTTTCCGGCTTTCTTTGTTGTAAGAACTCCCTTTGAACTGATCTTAGCATATTTCTTATTATTAACTGACCATTTCAGTTTTTTGTTTGTAGGATTCTTTGGTTTGAAAGTAACCTTTATTGTCAGTTTCTTTCCAGCCTTGACAGATTTTGCTGCCTTGAGAGCAATCTTCTTAACTAAAACTTTTTTTTCTGTCTTCTTTGCTGCTGTTGTTGGTGCAGCAGTTGTCGGTGCTACAGTTGTAGTCTGCCGGTTACTGTTACTGCTATTGTTGTTATTGTTGGTGTTATTGCTGTCATTGTTATTATTGTTATTATTATTGCTGTTATTATTGTTGTTATTATTGTTGTTATTATTTCCTGAATTTGATGTAATAGTAACCGACTTATTAATTACGTTAAATGTATAATAATAAGGATTGAAAACATTTACATTGAAATGCTCATAACCTTTATCTTTTAAGAAAGCATCCAAAGCTTCTCTGTCACCACTGTTTTTGAAATCAAACTCTTCCTCATAACGAACAAGGTTAACTGTCATATCACCATCATTGAATGACTTGACAACTCTCATCATAAGGGTCGGTGCCTTATCTCTGCCATAAAGACTTATTATAGGATATGTCGGGTCAACTATAAGATTTCTGGCAATTCCTTCTCTGTTGAGTCCATATACTTTGTTGTCTTTTACATAAGCATCACAATAATCAAACTGAGTTGAAAGGTATGCAGTAACTATTCCATTCTCATCCACAAGTGTAGCAGGCAATGCTGCCAACTCATCTTCTGAAAGTGTCGTAAAAAGATAATCTTTGTTCCAGTAACTAGTTCCGTCATCCTTTTCATACCAGATTCCGTCCTTCTCAACCAACTGCGAAATGTGATGATAATAGAAAGGATCATTTCCCACGTGGCTGATGCTCTTTACATAATATTTTGTTTCATCCGCATCTTTTTTCTTGAGAATCTGTGAAGCACTAAACTTCGTACGCATTCTAACACCTTCAAGTCTTGCCTGTATCTCTGTAATTCCACCTTCTCTTGATTCTTCCCACTGAATTGGTTCAGAAGTTGTGCCTTTATATACAATTACTTTCGACTTATCAAAAGTTTCTTCATAACTCGAAAAACCAAAGCTTGCACAGTACGATTCTCCATCAGCAGATAGTCTGATTGTTGCTGTATCCGCAACTGACATAGGTGCTATTCCGGCTCTTATTGCTCCCTCATCACCAGCCATTTCTATAGGACGTTTCATGGTTAGAGTTCCGTTTCCTTTAAACTGTGGATAAACTCCCCAGAATCCAAAACTTCCAATCTGAGAATCACCTATAAGATTGATATTCATCTTCATCATGTTATCGCACTGAACCTCAAAATCGGCTCCTTTAACATTGTTCAGGGTCAATGTATTGGTTGCAACATCATATGTGATTCCCTTGTACGGTGTCACTTCGCTAGAGTGGAATAAATTGACTATCTCTACATCTCCGCCTTCTTCATCACTAGGATTCCACACTCTTACATATCCACCACCCATATTGTAATCATCGGCATTAACCGGAGACAATTCAGGTTTTTCAGGAATACTTGTATCAGGAGCTATGCCTTCGTTAGGGTCTTCTTTAGGAATCTCAATCACATTAAGTTCATGCAAAGTCTTATCAGGGAATACTACCATACCATCATAATCTTCTATGGTTGCCTCCTGAAAACTAACAAATGCATCATATCCGTCATCATCATCCTTTGCCCTGAATATCAGATTTGAAGTATAACGAAGATATGTTGTAACTTCTGCAAGTGCAACATAACGTCCTTCAGATGAATACCTGAGCGAATCCGGTTTTGAAAGATTAAATTCCAGATTTGCGTAATCGTTCATAGGATCAGTCAACGATACTGTATAATAGCAGTCGCGGTTGAGCTGCTGATCAGACGGTGCATAGCATAATGTATAAGTATATTTGTCAAGATCATGAAGCGTTCCGTCAGGATATATCACCTTATTATTTAAGTCATCAAGACTTACATTATTGAGAGTCACTTTATTTACATTAACGCTCTGACCATCTACTACTTTGTAGATATTTACCCACAATTCATCAGTATGATTAAATTCAAAACTGGTTCTGTATCCGTATACCGTACGTCCTTCAGAAGATAACAGCTCGCCATAAGAACCTGCAGTATTTCCCGTAGTCCATCCCGGATTGTTTGTATTATTCATCATTATCGAATAATAGCATTCCTGTGCCAATTCAGAATCAGACGGTGCATAGAACAAGTTATAACGATACGATACGTTCTCATCCGCTTTTGCTGTGTTTTGCACCGGAAGCATTGTAAAAACCAACAGTATCGACAGAAAAACTGATATTATTTTTTTCATATGCCATTTCCTCCCTCATGTTATCTCTGCTATACAACTGTTAACTATAATGATTCGATTGTTTAACAGAACTCTTTATATTAAAGTCATTTAGCAGTTATTTGTTACAGTTATTTAACATTTTTTGTTACCGTTATTTAACGGCATATGTTACCGTTACTTAACAGTTATCTTTACTTTCACAGTTTTTGAAGCACTTTCATATTTGTCATTTCCCTTTGCGGTAACTTTGATTTTAACTGAATATTTTCCTTTTTTAGTGCCTTTCTTAACTGTAATCTTGCCTTTTGAATTAACAGTAAGTTTTGCTGATCCTCCTGCTTTCTTATAAGAAACCTTTCCCTGTGCATTTTTAACTGTAAGTGCAGATACAGTCTGTTTTGCCTTTTTAACTTTTTTGTATTTGACAGTTTTTGATGCTGCTTTAACTGTCATCGTATTTGCTTTCTTTACTGCCACTTTAGTTGCAGAAGAACTCTGAGTCTGATTAACATTAGTATTACTTTTGTTGTCGTTTGCATTATTGTTTGCGTTGTTATTTGTGTTACTGTTTGTATTCGTATTACTGTTTGTATTTCCTTTTGATGGAACTATAGAATATTTTGTAAAATTCACTTTGTACTCATAGCTCTTAGGAATCTCTATATATTTTTCTACAGGCCTATAGCCGTTTTGTTCCATGTACTTTTTGCCGTCTGCCATATAATCCTGATATGAATAATCTTCACTGAAATCGAAAGTCTCATGACTAACTCCCGTGTCTTCAACAAACTCAAGCACACTCACATTTCCTACTGTATTAACCTTAAACAGATAATATGCATATCCTGTATGATCTGCTGGTTTAGGAATAGTTGCATCAATGTAATTATTGGACAGTGAATTATTATATTTCAGAATACCATCATCCCAGTAACCACTTGCTGTCGTCATTTCAAGATAATATTCCTGTCCATCCTTTTCATATATGATATCTGAAGAGCACATTCCCCAAAGATTAGCTGTGGCGACTCCATTCTTTACTAAAGATGCCGGCAATTGAGATGTATCATCATAATATTTGAATGTAACGTCTATAGCCTGTGACTGCGTAAATTCAAGATAAAACCCTTCCGGTGAAAGAACTGTACTACAATTGTAATAATAAGAAGAACTATACACCTGTTCTCTGTAATATGTGGTATCGTCAGTTCCTCTCACTTCATACCACTGACCATCTTTTTCAACTAATTTGTTAATTGCTTCTACCCTATCTCCTGACAAATTAGAAATAATCCAATAGTTTCCCTCACCTGTGTCACCTTCAAGATACATAATCTTATTGGCAGGGAACTGGGTTTTGAAGAACTTTTCTCCCTCCAGTCTTTTCTGCTGAGTGTATGAATTGTCTATAACTTCATAGTCCCACTTAAGTTCTCTGGTAGGAGTTGCCTCACAATTAAATATATCCTTGATATTTTTTTGCTCATCATATGCCAAATATAAGGATGTATCATTCTCATCCGAACCATCAAAGTTGATTGTAACGGTACGCTCAATATTTAACCTACCATCACTAACATCAATGCCTCCCGAGAAAATATACTCATTTTCGTGTTTTTCCCCGTACAATGTATATGTAAACGGCTTTCCTAAGTTAAGAATTCCATCGCCTGTGAATGTCACATTGGTGCCTCCGGCATGGAAAAAGCACAGAGATGACTCACCCTCAAGTTTCACCTTAAGATCACCCATATTACTGACTTCCAGCATAAGTGCATTAATCTTATTTGGAACATTGTAAAGCGTAAGTGTGTTTGAACCCACATCATAAGATATTCCTTTGTGACTCTTTGTCGTGATACCATTTTCCTCATAATTGTAAATGTCAACATAATCTTCGTCAGAATTTAATCCCCAGCAGGAGAACTCATCACTCACAACAATTTGACCTTTTGGAAAATTCTGTGCTCCAACCATATCTTTATCCCCATACACTGCAAATGGTACGGCAAAAACAGTGGTTGCTGCCAACATTACAGACATCATTGAAGCCAATAATTTCTTGTTAGTTTTTCTCATAACTATCCCTCCTTGTATTCAATTGTTCCGACCAGATACTATAAAGAAATTATATCACGCATAGTTTTGTGCTTCAACGATTTGCCTTGATATGGCATTGTCAATAATGTGGCAAATCACAATTCCGGCAAAAGGGATTATAGAATGGAAGTTTAGAGAAATAATATAGAAACAAAAAATGCAACAGGGAAGAGTGTAAACACCCTTCCCTGCCGTTTTTTTATTATATGAAGTTTTATAATTGAATTACATTGTCTAAATCAATTTAGAATCCAACTCTTGCCAACATCTTTGTCAAATCAAAGTCTTTCTTTACATAGTTTGAATTAACCACTTTAAGAATGTTGTCATAGAGATAATCATGTGCTGCCATGTTAGGCATCAATTCTCTCTGATAAATCTTATCAGCAATGTCATATACCTTGAATTGCTTAATTGTCGTATATTTGTATGTACCGTTTTTCATTTTTACATATGCTCTAACATACATATTTGCATTGTAGAATGAAGCATTCTTGATGAACTTCATTGTCATTGCGTAACTTGCATAATTTGAATTACTGCTGTATTCCTTTGAAATCTTTCCCTCTGCAGTTGCAGCAACTGCAACTGCATTTGAATTAGAAGATCCAACTACCATCTCAGAAGTTGAAACCTGATCTGCAACACCGTATACAAGTCCAAAGCTTTCAATGTTGCTGTCTGTCTTATCAACAGAATATACTACTCTGTATCCTTCAACTGAAGAGCTGATCTGGAATCCGTTAACTTCGATGTTTGTTGCAGGAGCTTCTGTTGGAGCCTCTGTTGGAGCCTCTGTCGGAGCCTCTGTCGGAGCCTCTGTTGGTTTTTCTGTTGGAGCCTCTGTTGGATTTTCATTTCCCTCAACCCAAACATTTTTATCCACTCCTGATGATTCCTGTCCATTTAAAACAGCAGTAATCTTAACATTATGAGTTCCTCTTCCAACTCCTGTAAGTGTGTTTGAACTACAAGGTACTTCTGATAATACTTTTCTTCCATCTAAATAAACATTGTATTTCTGTCCGTTTGCAATCTGTTCCTGAGTCTGTCCCCATACTACAGTAATTTCGTTATTTCTCTCGCTGTACATCATCTCACCAATAACTTCAATTGGTCCGTTACCATTGTTTGGTGAAGATGTTGGCTGCTGTCCCTGTGTTGGCTGTTCTGAATTTGTAATATCCTGAACGCTGATACTGTTAAATGAAATTATTGTTCCGGCAGGTACTCCCTGTCCTAACTCAAACATAACTTTTATCTGATTTTTATCATTTGCAACTTTGTATGTACCTGTGAGATTAACAGTCTGTCCTGCACCAATCTGAGTATATACCTGTGCATCTGCTTCATTTGAAATATCTTCTTTCATTCCAATTGAGCATGCTTTGTCCGCGCTAACATTTACTGTAACTTTATATGTATGATTTGCTGTGGCATTGTCAAGATAACTTGCCTGTACTATCCACGGAGAACCACTTGTTGTATTTACAAATACTTTGTATGGATTTCCGCTTCCCTGGTAAGCTCCCGATGCCGAACCTGACCAATCGCCAAAATAACAACCCCATTTACCTGACATTGTCCAATTATTAACCTGAGCATTTGTAAATCCTGAAGGATTTGTACTGCCCTGTGTTGGCTGCTGTCCCTGTGTAGGATTCTCACTTCCTGCTCCATTAGCCATAACCTGCTTTATTACTTCCAATAAAGAATACTGACCAAAGGAATCCTGTGCAACTTCCCAAATCATTGTTCCACCATACTGTTTTGAAAACTCTGCCTTCTGTCTGATTGTATCCATTCCGTTGTAGTGAACTCCGTTTGCATAATCAGTGTTTGCATACTGAGCACCCATAGCAACCATCTCGCCGTAAGTCTTTGCCGCTCCACCCGGACCATATCCGTAGAAAGGAACACCGACAACCAATCTGTCATTGCTAACGCCTTTTGACTGGTAGAATCCGATATTATCATATATCTGTGACCAAGGTGCAACATCACCGTTTCCTGTCTGGTCATAGTCATATGTCATCATATTAACGAAATCAAAATATGTAAAAACATTATTTGGTATAGCAGATGCAAACCAAGGTGCTGCTGCTATAGTGAAAAGCTTACCGGCAGAGTGTAATCTTCCTGCCAAATCAGAAGCAAAATAACCAAAATTATTCCAAATATCTGCGTCTGTCAACTCTATATCAATATCTACACCGTCAAGGTTATATGTATTAACATAATTCATAATCTGGTTGACAAGATTTGCTCTTCTTGAAGCATCTGCAAATACTCCATCGTTCTGAAATCCGCCCCATCCACCGATGGCAATAATAGCTTTACAGTCATTATTATGACATTTGTTTACAATAGTCTGTACATCACCTGCACTAAATCCTGATGTAAGTGTTCCTCCCGCATATGTCATAAATGACAAATTGCAATGAGTCATAGCCGAGAAATCAACTGAATTGATAGCGTAAGTTCTGTAGGATGGAAAATATCCGACAACCCTCCTGTTAGATGCATGTGACTTAGCACTTACTGTTGTGCCTGACACAGCAAGATTAGCAGGAACCATAGATACAACCATAGCTACCGCTAAAAGACATGATAATAGTTTCTTTTTAAACATGAAAACCTCCTAAAAATTATAAAAATATTTTTATATCATGCTATGTTCTCCCTACATACGCATTGAAACCGTATTCTAATATGTAATTGTATATTTCCGTACAATCCCACTGCTTCTAATCGTACACAAATTTTCTTTATTCGTCAATACGAATAAAAGTATTTTTATCCCATTTTCTATTTCAACTATTATTTCGATTATTATTTTGACTTTTTTCTTCAAATAATGTATGATTCTTTAAATTGTGTTTATGCGCAATTATTTTTTAAAGGATATGGAGGTTATTATGAGAAACAACAAATCAATTATTGCTGTTATCGTTGCAGTCGTTGCAATACTTGCAGTTGTCGGCATCGCTTTCGGCGGAAAAATGACAAACATGGTAAAGGAAAAAACCATGTCACCTGTTGATTATTACAAGCAGGTTGAAAAGAGCAGTATTAAAGAGGATAAAGATAAGTTCCTTAAATACTACGAAAAGAATTACAAGTTAATCGAAAACAAGAAGATGAATTCTGAGGCTAATATTTCAGTAAAAGTTGAAGATGGTTTATCCGAATTATTTGCAAGCCAGGGTGCTGAGCAGTTATCATCAATCAAGTCTGCTGATATTTCTTTTAATTACGGAATCGACGACAAGAATGTAGGTTTTGATATTTCTTCAAAAATCAACGACACTGACTTCTTATCAGCAAATGCATATTACGATTCCTCTAACAAAGCTTACGCACAGGTTCCTGCAATTTCTGATTCATACCTTGATTTTTCATCAATGCTGGAAACAGAAGAATTCGCCGCTATAAAAGATGCGCTCGCTACTTCAACAGATGCTCAGAAATCAGTTAATCCTAAGAATATCGATCACTTAGTTACAGTTTACACTGATGCAATTATCGATTCAGTTAAGAATGTAACAAAGGAAAACGCAAAGATTTCTGCCGGCAAATTTGAAGAAGATGCAACTCTTCTCACTGTTACAATGAGCGGAACAGAATTCTGTGATACAGCAATCAAATTGTGTGACACATTGAAAAAAGACGAAGTAGTAAAAGAAATCATTACAGTTTATGCAGACGCTTATAAAGACACCTCAACTGAAGAATTCAATTACGACGAATTTGTAAAAACTCTCGATGACGCCAAGAAAGAGATTGAAGACAAGAAAGCTGATTATGCTGATGTCAAGGATATGCTTGTTATGAAAGTTTACGTTAACGGTTCAGGCAAAATTATCGGTCGTGATATCACTTTAAAAGCAAAAGATGATACTATTTCATTCAAATCACTCAAAGCTACATACAAGAACGAGTACGGTTATACTTTATCACTTTCTACCAACAAAGAAAAAGAATCATTCTCTGTTGTAGGAAACGGAAAAATGAAAGCTGATACTATTTCAGGTGAATTCGATATCACAATCGGAAGCGAAGATGATGCTAAGAAGGCAAAAGCAACTCTTAAAGACTGCAAGACTTTAGATTACCTTGCAGGCAAATCATCAGGTACTGTTGTTCTTGAAAGCAATGATTTGGCACCGGGATACAAACTTGAAGTATCATTCGATAACAAAGGACAGGACGGTACATACTCTATAACAGTTCTTGAAAAAGACAAAAAGTTTGCTACTGCAGCTATTACATACGCTGTTAATGACAAGGTTAAACTTAATAAACCTGAATCAAACGCTGAAATGATTGACGGTTCTTCAGAGGAAGCATTGGCAAATTATGTTGCAGGATTTGACATTGAGAAGTTTGTAAATGACTTCACAGCTAAGGCTAAAATTGATTTGTCATACTCTGACATTCAGGGATTGATGGGACTTATGGGTGGTTCACTCGGCGGTTCATCTTATGACGATTACAATACAGATGATTATGATTTCAGTACAGGTGACTATGATTTCAATTCAGAAGATTTTAATCTCGATGATTACTCTACAGATGACTCATATGATGGTTCAGACATGAACTTAGATGACTTCAATTTTGAAATCAGCGAAACTACTGAGGACTCAGGATTATAAACAATTAAATAATAAATTTCAAAACGCAGGCGATGATTTTTCGTCCCTGCGTTTTTTATATATTACAAAAAAACTTATTTTTTTTAGTTTTCCGTCTATTACATTTTTTTGTTTTGTGTTATTATATCAAAGGTACGTGCAAAAATGAAAAAATGTAATTTTTGTCTTTTATATTTTTTTGTCTTTTGCAACGGTTTTTTTCTTATTGAAAAAGTACTACAATCCCTCATCGGTAATTATGTGAGTATTTGTATGTTAATTCATTGTTCTTAATTCATACTAAATTAGTTACTTCATTTCCGACAGGGAAATAAAAACATAGGAGTGTCATATTATGGGAGGCTTTTTTGGCGTTGCATCCAAAGAGGATTGCGTATTTGATTTATTTTTCGGAATTGATTACCACTCACATTTAGGAACCAGACGAGGTGGTATGGCTGTGTATGGCGAGAACGGATTTGACCGTGCTATTCACAACATCGAAAATTCCCCATTCAGGACAAAATTTGACAAAGATTTTCAGGAGATGAAAGGAAATCTTGGAATCGGTTGTATTTCAGATTATGAATCACAGCCGCTTATCATTCGTTCCATCCACGGAACATATGCTCTTACTACTGTTAGTAAGATTAACAACTTAGATGAATTATGTAAGGATTTATTCAAAAAAGGTCACACTCATTTTCAGGAGATGAGCGGTGGCGATATCAATGCAACTGAACTTGTTGCAACTCTTATCGATCAGAAAGACAATTTAATTGAGGGTATCAATTATGCTCTTGAAAAAATTGACGGTTCTCTTTCATTATTGCTCATGAACAGTAACGGTGTTTATGCTGCCAGAGACAAGATGGGAAGAACTCCAATTTCTATCGGCCAGAAAGATGGTGCTTTCTGTGCTGCCTTTGAAGATTTTTCATACAAAAATTTAGGATATAAACCATATAAAGAATTAGGACCCGGAGAAATCTGCGTTATCACACCTGATAATTGTGTTACACTTCTTGCCCCTGGAACTGAAATGAAGATTTGTACATTCCTTTGGGTGTATTACGGATATCCTGCAGCTTCTTACGAAGGTCTCAGTGTTGAGCAGATGAGATATAACTGTGGTGCGAAAATGGCCGGCAGAGACAATGTAAAGGCAGATATAGTTGCCGGAGTACCTGATTCAGGTACAGCCCATGCAGTAGGTTACTCTACAGTATCAGGCATTCCATTCTCAAGACCATTTATCAAATATACACCTACATGGCCAAGATCATTTATGCCTACTGTACAGAGCAAGCGTGATCTCATCGCAAAGATGAAACTTTTGGCTGTTGAGGATTTAATCAAAGACAAGAGTATGTTACTCATTGATGACTCAATTGTTAGAGGTACACAGCTTAGAGAGACAACAGAGTTCTTATATCAGAGCGGTGCAAAAGAGGTTCATATCAGACCTGCATGCCCACCACTTCTCTACGGATGCAAGTACCTTAACTTCTCAAGATCAAAATCTGAGATGGATCTTATTACACGAAGAGTTATCCAGAGACTTGAGAACGGAAATGTTACTGATGAAGTTTTAGCTGAATACGCTGATCCTGAATCTCCAAAGTATGAGCAGATGGTTGAAGAAATCAGAAAAGAACTCAACTTTACTTCTTTAAGATTTAACAGATTAGACGATATGCTTGATTCCGTTGGCATTGATAAGTGCAAATTATGTACTTACTGCTGGGACGGAAAGGAATAATTTTAATTTAGGAGGATTTTTTTATGCCAAAAAGAACAGATATCAATAAGGTACTCATTATTGGTTCAGGTCCAATTATTATCGGACAGGCTTGTGAGTTCGACTACTCAGGAACTCAGGCATGTAAAGCTTTAAAGAAGCTTGGATACGAAATTGTATTGGTTAACTCAAACCCTGCAACTATTATGACAGACCCTGAGACAGCTGATGTTACATACATCGAGCCACTCAACGTTGAGCGTCTTGAGCAGATTATCGCAAAAGAAAGACCTGATGCTCTTCTTCCAAACCTTGGAGGACAGTCAGGACTCAACCTTTGTTCAGAGCTTAATCAGGCAGGTATTCTTGATAAATACAACGTTAAAGTTATCGGTGTTCAGGTTGATGCCATCGAGCGTGGTGAGGACCGTATCGAATTTAAGAAAACTATGGATTCTCTTGGAATCGAAATGGCAAGAAGTGAAGTTGCTTACAGCGTTGAAGAAGCTTTAGAGATTGCTGACAGATTAAACTATCCTGTTGTTCTTCGTCCTGCTTACACAATGGGAGGCGCCGGCGGCGGACTTGTATACAACAAAGAAGAATTAAAAACAGTTTGTGCAAGAGGTCTTCAGGCCAGCCTTGTTGGACAGGTTCTTGTTGAAGAGTCAATCCTTGGTTGGGAAGAGTTAGAGTTAGAGGTTGTTCGTGACTCAGAAGGTAATATGATTACTGTATGTTTCATCGAAAACATCGATCCTCTCGGAGTTCACACAGGTGATTCATTCTGTTCAGCTCCAATGCTTACTATCTCTGAAGAATGCCAGAAGAGATTACAGGAACAGGCATATAAGATTGTAGATAAAGTTCAGGTTATCGGTGGTACAAACGTACAGTTTGCTCACGATCCTGTATCTGACAGAATTATCGTTATCGAGATTAACCCAAGAACTTCACGTTCTTCTGCTCTTGCTTCTAAAGCTACAGGTTTCCCTATCGCTTTAGTATCAGCAATGCTTGCATGCGGTCTTACTCTCAAGGATATTCCTTGTGGAAAGTACGGAACACTTGATAAATATGTTCCAGACGGAGATTACGTTGTAATCAAGTTTGCACGTTGGGCATTTGAGAAGTTTAAAGGTGTTGAGGACAAACTCGGAACACAGATGCGTGCCGTAGGTGAAGTAATGAGTATCGGTAAAAACTACAAAGAAGCTTTCCAGAAAGCTATCCGTAGTTTGGAGACAGGTCGTTATGGTTTAGGACATGCAAAGAACTTTGATTCATTATCTAAAGAAGAATTATTACAGATGCTTATCACACCATCTAGCGAGAGACATTTCATTATGTACGAAGCTTTGAGAAAAGGTGCTACAGCTGATGAAATATTTGAAATTACAAAAGTTAAACACTACTTTATCGAGCAGATGAAAGAGTTAGTTGATGAAGAAGAAGAGATTCTCAAATCTAAAGGTTCTCTTCCGGCTGACGAATTACTTATTCAGGCAAAGAAGGACGGTTTCTCAGACAAGTACTTAAGCCAGATTTTAGAGATCCCTGAAGAGGATATCAGAAACAAACGTATCAGCCTCGGTGTTACAGAAGCATGGGAAGGCGTTCACGTATCAGGTACACAAGATAGTGCTTACTACTACTCTACATACAATGCAGAGGACAAGAACCCTGTTTCAGACAACAAGAAGATTATGATTCTCGGCGGTGGTCCAAACAGAATCGGTCAGGGTATCGAGTTTGACTACTGTTGTGTACATGCAGCACTTGCACTTAAGAAGTTGGGATTTGAAACTATCATCGTTAACTGCAACCCTGAGACAGTTTCAACTGACTATGATACATCAGATAAATTATACTTTGAGCCACTTACACTTGAGGATGTTTTAAGTATCTATGAGAAAGAAAAACCACTCGGTGTTATCGCTCAGTTCGGTGGACAGACACCACTTAACCTTGCAGCTGACCTTGAGAAGAACGGCGTTAAGATTCTTGGTACTTCTCCATCAGTTATCGACCTTGCAGAAGACAGAGATCTCTTCCGTGAGATGATGGACAAGTTAGAGATTCCAATGCCTGAATCAGGAATGGCTACTACTGTTGATGAAGCTATCGAAATCGCAAATAAGATTGGTTACCCTGTTATGGTTCGTCCTTCATACGTTCTCGGTGGACGTGGAATGGAAGTCGTATTTGATGACGCAAGCATGTCTGACTATATGAAGGCAGCTGTTGGTGTTACACCTGACAGACCAATTCTTATCGATCGTTTCTTAAATAACGCTTTAGAATGTGAATCAGATGCTATCAGCGACGGAACACACGCTTTCGTTCCTGCTGTTATGGAGCACATTGAGCTTGCAGGTGTTCACTCAGGTGACTCAGCTTGTATCATTCCATCTGTTCACATCACAGAAGAAAATGTAAAGACTATCAAAGAATATACACGTAAGATTGCAGAGGAAATGCACGTTAAAGGTCTTATGAACATGCAGTACGCTATCGAAAACGGAAAAGTATATGTGCTCGAAGCAAACCCTAGAGCTTCACGTACTGTTCCATTGGTATCAAAGGTATGTAATGTACGTATGGTTCCAATCGCTACTGATATCATCACAAGCGAGCTTACAGGCAGACCATCACCTGTTCCTGCACTTAAAGAACAGGATATTCCATACTACGGTGTTAAGGAAGCTGCATTCCCATTCAACATGTTCCAGGAAGTTGACCCTGTACTTGGACCTGAAATGCGTTCTACAGGTGAGGTACTTGGATTATCAGCTTCTTACGGTGAAGCTTTCGTAAAAGCTCAGGAAGGTGTTCAATCTAAACTTCCAATGGAAGGAACTGTACTTCTTTCAGTTAACAAGAAAGACAAATCTGAAATCGTAGAAGTTGCAAAGAGCTTTGCTAAAGACGGATTCAAGATTCTTGCTACAGGCGGAACATACGACCTTATCACAGGTGCCGGTGTTGAAGCCGAAAAGATTAAGAAATTATACGAAGGTCGTCCAAACATCTTAGACGCTATCACAAACGGAGAAATTGACTTAATCGTTAATACTCCTGTAGGAAAAGACAGTGTACATGATGACAGTTACTTAAGAAAAGCTGCTATCAAATCTAAGATTCCTTACATGACAACAATCGCTGCTGCAAAAGCTACTGCTGAAGGCATCTCATACCTTAAGAACAATGCTTCTGCTGAAATCAAGTCATTACAGACACTTCACAGCGAAATTAAAGATAAATAAATCTTGTCAACTATATAATTATTATACTTGATATAAGATTATTAAATCTAAAATACAATTACTAAAAAAGGTATGTTATACTTATGAATTATCATAGTGGAACATACCTTTTTTATTAGACTTATTCTTTATTATTTTTTCTAGCTTTTTCCTTTTAGCTATTTTATTTTGATATCTTATTTTGATATCTTATATCGATAATTCTTACCAATTTGTCAGCACAATTTTTTTCAACTTGACTTCTTTCACAAAATATTCACAGACTTCATGTACGCTTGATTTGTGAGGCAATTTTTCAAGCCATATGATCGGAAAGAGGGGTAAATTTAATATGAGGGTTAAGAGATTATTAGCGGTTACATTATCCGCACTCACTTTGTCACTTTGTTTTGGTTCAGCTGCAAGTACAACTGTAAAAGCTGACGATTACGTTCCAAATCCATGGGTAGAATATTTCATGAGATTAGAAGCAGAAAAAGCTGCTACTACTAATACTTCTTCCTACGCTACGGATCACGATGCATACAATGAGGACGGTGATTGCATCGAGAATCCTTGGGCTGTTGACAACACAGATGATTCAAAAACTGACAGTGAGGATGGTGACTGCATCCAGAATCCTTGGGCTTTCTAGTATTATCACAGCCGAATAACAATCTTTAGGTGTGTTCCGGAAAGTGGATTCCATACTCTCGCAGATGTGTGTTTAGTTCGAAGTTGACACACCTGCAAAAAAGGGGCTGCATTACGCAGCCCCTTTTTCATTCTGTTTTATTCTATGGAATAAAATATGCCATTTACATCTATTACATGCATCTGCATTTTCTCTCATACTCAACCTGGTTATTCATTCTCCATATAATAATTTCCCTCTTTATCTGATTTAATTATTACAGTCATTATTCTATTATTCGCAGGATTAATCTCTACTGTACCCACCTCATGTTCCTTGTTATTTTTGTCCATAACAGATATAGATACTTTTGCATCTTTCATATCCGACCAATCTTCCATAACATCAAAATCTCCTTTTTCGAATTCAAAAGATTCAATAGAATTTTTAGCAATCCCACTTCCATTTGCATTGCTAACTCCACCTGAACTCATTATCTCATCCCCAACATACGCACCGTATCCATAGCCATATATCGGTGTATCTGAAAGATTTACTACACTAATCTTGATGGAATCATTATCAGTTCCCTCATCATCATTTTCGTAATCCGCTTTAAACTCACGTTGCATTTTTTCTAATTCTGTTTTTTCTACAAGTTCCTGTAAAATTTCTATTTTCTCGCCTGCCTCTTTTATGTTTCTGCCAAAATACTCACTTGCCTCTTCCTTTGTCACAGACACTGTTTTTTTATTACTTTCATCCAAATTATATTCAACTGACATAATATCCATATTGTCTATTTCTGCAAGCATAATATACGCATATTTCTTAAAATATTCATCAATATTTTTACGACCGAATTCAATATATGAACCCGGACTTATTATTTTCAATTCGTATGGCTGCTTATCAGTCTTTAATTCAACTTGATAATCTCCTAAAACGCTCTGTAAATCAAGCACTCTTGCAATAGCTCCATCTGCACTATGATCACCAATATATTCATTTTTCACTTTAAATAGTTCATCTGTAATCGGACTTATTTCCACACCGTTCGCCCAAACAACTTTATCATTAATTAATACTCTTTTTATCTCATTTGTTGCCTCAAAGGATTCTTGGAAGTAGTCTGAATAAATAATACTCTTACGTACTGACTTTACATTTATCGTAACTGTATCTCCCTTTTGTTTAAACTCAACATCCTTTATTCCTATCTTAGAATCATATGTTCTTCCTTCAAACGCAACTACATCCTTTACCACTCCAAGGTTATAATTCAGATGCTCTGCACCGACTGACTTTCCGACAAAAAATACCTTTGCCGCAAATACAGAAATCAAAACTACGGCTAATACCGCAACGCTTATAATTATTTTTTTATTATATCTGCTTCTTGTTTTCTTAAGAAAATCTATTTCTTTCTTTTCCTCATTATCTCTACATACAGAACCATTGCCATTTTCCATTGGTTCCTTCATGCTTTCAAGAACCTTCTTGCAGTCATTACAGTCCTCAACGTGTTCTTCTATGTATCCGTTTGTTTCTTCGCTTGTAAGTCCCTCAATATATGATGGGAACAATTCTCTTATTATTTCACATGGAATACTATTCTTCATAATCACTCAATTCCTTTCTAAGTTTTTCTTTGCCCCTGTAATATGTCACTCTCGCCCAGTTCTCTGTCTTTCCCATAACTTCTCCAATTTCAGAAAAAGACATATTTCCAAATATTCTAAGATATAGAATTTCTCTGGTAGGTTCAGGACATAAATGCAGTTTTTTCATCAATTCGACTCTATTTTGTTTTGCTAAAATTTCACTTTCCGCCGATGAAACAGATTCAGGTGACGTATTAACCGACGTTGCAGCATTTCTTACTGTAGTATCAGTTACTGCGTCCAGTTCTTCGGTTATTGGATGTTTTCTTATATATGCCATATACTGATTTTTTGCTATGGCACACAACCATGTTGTTATATGGCACGAACCGTCAAACCTGTTTATGCTCTTAACTGCCTGATAAAACGTTTCCTGGGTCAGTTCTTCTGAAATGTCTTCATTATGAGTCTTTGACATCAGATATTTGTAAACTGACTTGGCGTACTTTTGATATATCTCATCCAGTGACTGCATCTTTTCCTCCTTTCCGTTTCTATATCGTTAATGCAAATAAATATCGATTCGTTACAAGATTTTTTATTTTTTTCTTAATTATAGATGTCTTTTTGCTAATTATCTACATATAACCGGATTATTTCCTTCATTACACTGAATTATTTACTGATATGTTTACTATTATTATTACTGAACATATATTATACCGACTTTTTAAAGTTTTGCTTCTTTCTGCGGAGTTTGCCATAGACTTTAAGAAGATTACAAAAAAGGAACCTGGAAAACTCCAAGTTCCGTGACATGCTCCCACTACTAAAATAAAAATGAGATTCTTTTTATTATCCATTTTTCTTCAAAATCAAGCTGATATATCCTGATTCCTAATATATTTTTGTAATGCTTCTTTATGCTCTCTCACCCACGTCATCTGTTTTGAATAATCTTTTATAGCGCTTATTTTGTCGGCGATACAAACCAAAACACTTTCCCTATACATAGGAAGTGGAAGATTAAGCGGAAACATATGCTTTATTATTATATCTTTTTCAATATGATTTAAATCAAAAACATCTGAGGCGTTATTATACGCTGTTTTTGCATGACTGAATCCATGAAGTCTGTGTGATTCATCAGGTTCATGCCAATCATAAAGATAATAGTCGTGGAGTAATGCACCTCTTACTAATGATTTTTCATCTACCTTGAGTTTCAATTTGCGTGCAAGCTTCAAACTGATAATTGCGACATCTACTGAATGGCTGTATACGCTCACTTCGCCGTGATGTCTGTTTGACTTACTATACTGCATTCCTTCTGATTTCAAAATATCATCTGCATAATACTGCAGTTTAAATTCTTCGTCCCCGTATCTGTTCATCAATACTCCTTTTTCTTTAAAGACTCTAATTAGAGCCAAGCCATCTTTTACAACTCAAGCAAATTCTAACATCATTTTTTTATAAGCACAATTGCCAAACGCAAATTTCATAAAATTTCCATAATTAACACACAATTCAAATGTTAATAATTCAAATATTATTAATGCTAACATTGGAATTCACTAATCAGCCTGTTTATTCTTCAAATCTCGTTTAATTTCCCTATTAAGCCTCTGAACGTTATGAAATTCATGAGGTGATTTTTCTTTTAGGATACGTCTTACTTTTTTGCGGTGCTCCGCTAACATCTTCATAGCCTTTGGATTCAGCTGTTTAAGGCGCATCTCACCTTCACTTCGTCTGTCCTCAATTCGCTGCTCAAGTATTTTTACGTCCTCTCTTGAAATAAGTCCCAAATCTGCATTTTTCTCAAGTATTACCTCAAGATGATCCCAAAACTCATTTTCATCAAAAAGACCAATTGTTCCCCACTCGGTGTGAACGCGCTTGTCCTCTAATAATTCAATGTGCTCACCTTGATTTTTCATCTCATTTACAATAGTATCTGCCGCATGTTCAGCAAATAACTCCAAATGTTCGTGCGCATCTTTCCCGAATGCCCACTCAAATTCAGCAAGTCTGTCATCGTCTTCTATTATTATAGAAGATTTTGGTACTTCACTATCGATTTCTTCTAATTCATAGGGTTTATTAACTCCCGCATCTCTGAGGGCAAGTGTGATGGTGCGCCTTGCAACACCTTCTTCAATTAAACTTTCACCTCCGAGAATGCGAATCTGGTCATTTAGCATCCCCTCATGCTCTGTAATATAAAACTTGATGCCTCTTCCTCTTAATTTGCGATTGAGGGCAACAAGTCTGTCTACTGCGGTAATATCGACGCTGTCGATACCTCTTGCATCCACAACGATCTGCTTTGTGTCCTCTTTTATAGAAGATTCTATATCCTTCTGGAATCTGTCAATATTGGCAAAGAACAAAGATCCGTTGAATCTGTATACAATAGTATTCTTAATCGGTCTTGCCTTGCTGTTTCTATCTATAGGATAAAAATTGCCCTGATCCGGAATTCTTCCTACAAATGCCGTTGATGGTTTTACGGCGCTAATGGCAACCTCGGCAAATGACAAAAGACATCCAATCATAACTCCGTACACTGTTCCAAATAGCAATACTGCTCCAAATGACAATATGAACACTATCCATTCATTCTTACTTGTCTTCCAAAGTCTTCTCTCTAATTTAAACTCCAATATCCCAATAAGAGCTGTCATTACGATTGCCGTGAGAACAGGTACCGGTAAATATTTAAACACAGGAGTTCCAAACATAAGAACAAAAACCATAGTTATCGATGCACTTACAGACATAATCTGTGACCTACATCCAAATGAATCTGCAATGCCACTTCTGGACACTGAACCATTAATCGGACAGCACCCTACTGCTGCTCCGGCAGCATTCATTCCTGCGTAAGCAAGGAGCTCAGAATTGTTATCAATCTCATCCTGATACTTCATCGCATAATTACCACTTGCCAGTAAAGTCTGGGCCATAATGACTCCAGCGACGCTCAAAGTCTGAATAAGTATCTCTGCAGGGTTATAAATCAATGGTTTAAAATCAGGTATTACAAGATTCGGCATTTTGCCCACAACCTCCGGCAAAAGCTTCACACCGTAATTATCCAGTCGGAAAATCACCTGAAGAACAGCTCCCACTCCCATCATTATGATGGTCATTGGCACCTTTGGAATAATCTTTTTGCAAACTAATATTATTACTATTGTTCCAATTCCAAGAAGTGCTGAGAGATAATTATATGCTGATCTCTGCTCCCAGATATTAGCCAATAAAATTATAATCTCACCGGTTCCGGCAGATCCTCCAAGAAGTTTTGGCACCTGCATTAGAATAATTGTCGCCCCCACACCTGAGATAAATCCTCCCATAACAGGTGTCGAAATGTATTTGACGATTCTTCCTGCGCGTACCAGATAAAATATCACAAACCATATTGCCACTAGCAAAGCTGTAAGAGGAACTATTCTCATTGCCTCTTTTGATTCAGCATTAATTCCAAGTCCTGCTAACATAGTTCCAATCATGGCTGCCGGCATAGCATCTACCCCCACCACAAACTGCGGCGATGTAGTTAAAAAAGCAAATACTAATATTGGAAATATCGATCCATACAGACCATATATTACCGGAATTCCTGCTATCTGAGCATATCCCATGGAAATCGGTATGGATACAAGGGCTACTATAATACCTGATATAATGTCATTTTTTAAATTGAATTTCTTTTTATTTTTTATTTCATCTACTAATCTCATACACATAATTCTATCATTTTTCAAATTTTCAGACAACGATAAATAAAACATTCAAATTAGATATGCAATACTTATTCAACTAACACTTAACAAATCTTTCAAATTCAATTTTGAAAAATTATTCAAACATGATATATAAAATCAAAAAAATCATTCGGATAAACATATATGAATATATGGATACCCAAATGATTTTTATCTTTTAAGATGTAGTATTTTTGTTATCATTTTTTTATTATCAGATTAGCCTTATATGAATTATCGCTAATTCTAATTATCCTTCTGCATTTTTACACCCGCATCCGAAACCTTAGTAATAATAGTCTCGCCATGCTCAATCTTAAATAATTCATTTCTGTTTTTGTCAGATTTGGCCTTTGCAGCAATAAATACATCTCGATAATTCTTATGCAACTCCGGATCAAATGTAGCATATCCTTTTGCAACCACAATGCCCTTTTCCAATTCATGGGTATAATTGTAATTCATAATTTTTTTATTCAGCTCTTTAAAGCACTGCTCCATATCAGCTCTGTTCTTACCTTCGACAACTACTACAAATTCAGGTCCCATGATATGGAAAACTCCATCTTTTCCAAAAATTTTTACTAAATCCTGACCGCATTCATAAAGAATCGCATCTCCAAGCTCATATCCAAAACCTGTATAGATTCTTTTCAAATCGTTAACATCAATAAATGCTACTGAGAAATCAGCCTTTCCAAGAGCAATATTATCATTCATAAGAACGCTTTTTCTCTTGTATGCTATCTTGCTTGATACACCGGTTTCAACGTCTGTGTCCACTTCCTCTTCAATGTACTTAAGATATTTATGCAGCTTGTTGTAAACTGCCTCAACGCTCGAAGCCACTTCATCGTACTCACTTTTTGAAATAACATGTTCTTCTTCAGCTGTAGCCAATGTCTTTAAGGTCTTGCTTGTACCATCTGGCAAATATTGCAATTTTTTAATTGATGTCTCTGCAATAACACTATCAAGCTTCAAGGATTCATAATACAGTTTTTCGATTCGTTTCATCATTGCTGCAAATCGCCTTCTGTTTTGTGACATGATAGTAAACGACAAAACAATGCCTATAGCCATTGCAACCAAAACCAATATTATGGCCACTATTTTATTTGTATCAAGTACTGAATCATACCAGTTAGCATCAAAATCAACGCCTACAATTCCAACTATATTTCCCTTTGAATCCTTAATTGGACTATATGCAGAATAAAATCTTCCCCACTCATCTGTGTGTGGTTTATTATCCACATCCGCCATTCCCCTGGATGCATTCAGTAGGGCATCTGTTTTTTGAATTTCTTCGCCATATTCCGCAGGGTTATCTTTGTCCGGATCTAAAACAAAAATAAATGAGCCGTTATCCATTTTTCTGACAGCATAAATATATTCAAGTTCGATATTTTCACTAAATGAAGATAGCGTATCATACGCACGATTATACTCTTCCGTCCCCTTATCTGCACCTGTCAGTTCAGAAAAGTCGTCACCATTTATCTGGTAAGCAGCAGTATTTGCCACATCGAGCATACGACCTTCAATCTGCTCATTTAACGCTTTTTTGGAAATATGCATGATAATTGTTCCCATCAATATATTGGTGGACATTAAAAGAATCAATGCAATTATAAAATTTCGTTTACTGGCTCTATATTTTTCATCTTCCCTTTCCATAACTAGTACCCCCTTTAAATAATTTGCAATTAATTATAAGGTTTTCTTTTTTCAATTTCCGAATCATCATATATATATTTATTATCCCATTATCTACGATATATTTCAACTAAAAACTGGCTAATTAGAAAAAAAAGAGTTCTGATATTTATTCAAAAAAATCAGAACTCCTTAATATAAATAAAATCTGCTATTTTACTTTCTTTTTCTTTACATCAGACCACTTAGAATATGTCGTTACGCCTCCACATAATTTGTATGCACGAACTTTGAAATAGTATGTCTTATTTCTCTTTAGGTTCTTAATATCTGTTGCATAAGATGTTACATTCTTATCCTTTTTCTTTTTTGTTACTTTTTTGTTCAATGCATATTTAATCTGGAAGCCATCCGCTTTTACATTCTTACCAATGCTAATCCGTACACTACCTTTTGCTTTATTTTTTATCTTAGTAATTGAAGCTTTGTACTTATTGATATTATCGGCCAACGTCGTTGCAGTTGACTTTTTTTGTGCATTAGCCGCAGAACCTGTCTTGTTCTTATTAATGTTATCGGCTTTTTTCAGATATAACATGGATGAATATCCCTTGTATCCATTCCACTCAACATGTGCCCAGTTTCCATTTGCCTTGGTAACTTTTACTGTGGCACCTTTTGGAATAGATGTTACCTTACTAAAACCTGTGCCATGTCCACTTCGCATAAGAAGAGGCGAATCATCCGTTGCCACAACATAGTTACCTGCATAAGATGTTACACAATTACATGTATCTGCCACAGCCCCCGCTGTTGCTGTCTCATTTGTACCGGTAGTTCCTCCGTCAGCAGATGAAGCAGTATTTGCTGTGGTTCCATTTGAATTATCGCTGTTGTTATTATCATACGTGGAAGTATTGTTGCCAGGTGCATTATCCGTCTGAGAATCATCCAACGTTGGGGATTCATTACCTGACAGTCCTGCATATCTTAAAACACCATTCCACGGTTGATTATAAAAAGCTACAACAGACACTTCCTTGCCTGACTGATCACCGCTCTGAGTATCTCCGTAACTTGAATGAGCTCCCACATTCTGATTATTGCCAATATAAATCTCTGTATGCTGAGTCTCATTTAAGAGAATATCGCCACGCTGCAAATCTGCTGTGCTGCCAATCTCATTCCATGGAATCCACACAAATCCATGCTGCGTGAGTTGCCCCTTCATACTGGCGGTATTGTACGCAGAGCCCGTGTCAAAACCTGCCGCCTTAAACGCTGCTATAACAAAAGATGAGCAGTCGTAATCCGTTCCCCAACGGTCCTGCGGATTCGCCGTATATCCATGTGTATTATCATTTGCAATTCCAATAGCCCATATCACTGCATTTTCCACCGATAATGAATCGGCCTGTACCTGAGATGATACTAACGAAATATTGCAGGTTAAACATACAGTCAGGGCTACTGATGAAACTTTTTTCCACATAAGTATTTCTCCATTAAAACACTGTATTTCTAATTCCAACTTATAGAAGTGGGAGTCTTATCCGACTGAAATCAAATGTCAATTATCCGATTTACATAACGTCATAATCTTATGATAACATATATGCGGAAAAGGGACAATGATTTATAATTTTAATACTCTCTTATCTTTTGAACTATTTCTTCTTTATAGTCATATGTATCCTGTATATCACACTCTGGGGTTATTGCCCTATCATAATCAAATGCCTTATTCAAAGAATCCTCATATTTTTCTCTTGATACTTTTTTATCATTCCAATAATAATCATAAATCGGTCCATTCTCATCCCATTCAACATTTGAATTATCAGGTGCCCCGTAATCACCTTTACCAATCAATTTAAATTGTCCATTAACAAGAGAATAAAGATTATCATATCCCTCATCACTATGCATATATGAATCCATAAACAGATTCTCGCCTTCAATATATTGCATTCCGCTAAAACCTAATTTGATATGTATTACCTCTCCGTTATAATATGTGCACAATTCATCTCCACTGGCATAATCACGATGACTTATAAATAATTCCGGTACTTCATCACCATTAATATCAATCAACTCCACTATATCCGTAGTATGAGGAACATGTCCATAGATATTCAGATTATTATCCAAATAGCCAATATATGCATCCTTCCATTCATCTGAGCTGTTCATTTGCGAAATATCCATCTTTTCAAACATTGAAACCATATACTTATATTTTAGATTCTTTGTATTTTTATATCCCGGAACTTTGAGAATTCCCCATTTATTTGATTTTGAATCCTTAGCCCATGCCAATCCGTTTATTATCGGTTTTACTTCTTCAAGTTCTTCGGATAATAACGCAAATTCTCCCTTTTCATAATTATAATAACCACAGCCTTCTTCAGTTCTTACTGCAATCATATTTCCGCTTATTCCTGACACACCAAAATCCCAATAATCTTCCGAATGATTTTTCGGGAACCAATATGCACTTTTATCGTTACAAATATCTAAAAATTGAAAGTCTGATAACTGTTTCCCATCTTTGAAATATGCCCATTTTCCATTTTTTTCAGCAGCATACATTCCATCTTCAAACACTTCTATTTCATCATATCCCTGTTTTTGAGCTATCGCTTCATATTCTCCACAACCACCCAAGAACAATTCCGGAGCCCCGTGTTCATCAATTATTTCCTGAATCTCGCAATTATTGTTAAGGGCATACCACTTATCCTCATTAATAAGATCTACTCCGCCACACGTGCATAAATGATAATCACTATATTTGCACTCAACCAATATTTTGGAATTCATATCAATTATTCCGAATTTGCTGGACTTCTCAATAACAGCCAGCTCTGACCTCTCGATGCACTGCTCTGCATCATTGTAGCACAAGCCTGTCGAATCATCATTAACCCATATCTCATCGGCATCAACAACAGGCATAATCGCCCAATCAATATCCAGACCAACAGTTGAATTTTTAACCTCATACAATTTATTCTGAATTGTAATTATCTTTTTGCATTTTCCTTGATACCATTTTTCTGCTTCTTGGGCAGATTCCTTTTTAAACCACGAAAGCAATCCTGCATCTTTGGCAACTATACTGTATATACAATATTCTCCACGTATTCTGCAACCAATCAGATAATTAGAAAGCGCAATATACTTATTAGCACAAATGCTTTCACTATCTTTTCCAAAGCTGTCTAAAAAAGCGATATGACTATCAGGAATTTCTTTTTCCAAAACTATACTGATGTCATATAATGCCATTATTTCAACAACTCTTCTTGCTAAATTAGTTCCCCCAACTGTAAAATCTCCAACCATTTTACCAATCTGTTTTCCCAGATCCCATGACGCATTTAATGTTCCAATTACGGAGATTAAATTTTCGCTTTCATCAACGAAAAAACGCAACGTATCATCTTCGGCATATTCCGGTATTTGCTTTAGTAAATCAAAAAACATATCAGAGAAAAAGAATTCTTCAAAATTTTCAAAATTTTCATTTGATATTTTGTTATATTCTTTTAACCTAATTTCAAATGCCTTTTTCATGCCCTCTCGCAAAGTGTGAGCTGCTTCTTTCAACTCTCCCTGTGAATTATCCTCAATCGTCTTTAGGAAAACATCGTGTTCTGAATAGTCCTTTGTCACGGCTTCCAAATCACTTAGTGCATTAATCCAATTATCTGTATTATCAGTCAATACATCCAAACAACTTACAGCCTTTGAAATAGCCCCTTCCAGTTCACTTGTTGAAGAACTGTTTCCTGACATTACAGATACAGCATTTACTCCCATTTTTGTGAAATCCATGGCATACTCTTTAAACGACTTCATATTATCCATTTTCTTTTGTTCTGAAACATCAGCCGCTCTGTCACAATCATACGCTGCAATAACATTCAGCAGTACTCTGATATATTCTTTTTTATCCGGTTTCGAACCTGTTTCAACCAGGATATCCGCCATTTCAAGACAATACATGGAAATAACATCTGCCTTAAAATCTTCGATAAACGCCATATAACCGTAATTGTTCCTTTTTAATAAAAGTTTTGACTCGTCTCCCTGTAGATAAAGAAACAATTGTTTTCCTTCATCAGTAACAGGTGCTGTTGTTTTAGCTGCATTTACTGTTCCGCAGGAAGAAACAACTAATACAATCATAATAATAAAACTTAATATTTTTTTCATTCTACATCCCACCTATCTTCAAATTTTACGTTTGAAATCGCTTCAACCATCACTTCTTCTGCTATGTTATCAATATATTGTTGTTTAATCGTTTCCCTATCATTTTTATCTACCCAAAAAGTATATTCTTTGAAACTATCTGTATTTTCAACAGCCTTTTCTATCTCTTTAATATCAACTTTTTTTCCTTCATTATCCTTCATGCATTCATCAATAATACTCTTAAAATCAGGTGCATTTATGCTAACTTTTACAGAGTCATCTTCTCCTTTTTCGACGACCTTATAATCATCTGCATACTCTTTCAATATTTTTACAATTTTATTATCTCTGCTTTCACTTTCAGATTCTTTGTTCTTATTTTTAATAAACACAATTCCAAGTACTGATAATATAATGCAGAAGAATAATATTAAAATTACTGTTACATTTCTTTTGTTTTTCATTTATAAGTTCCTCCCATTTACCGGCAAAACACTTTTTCACTTTGATAAAGTAAATAAGCCTTTTATCTGATTTATTCTTTCTTAACATTTCCATCACCATCAAGCAATTTTATTTTTCCTTCTTGACGAACAAACCATCCATTTTCCATGCTCTCAACATCATCATAATCTCCAAATATTCTAGAACAAGTAAAAGTTTTTATTATCTTCATCTCTCACAACAACATTTCCCATTTTATAATACATTCTTCCATACTGATCAAAAAAATAATCCTGTTTTGTCCTTACTAATATCCTTTCGCCATCATCAGCATACAACCATATTCCTTTCGGCGGATAGTTAGTAAATCCAATTACAATCGCAAAAGCTGATACAAAAAGAACCGCACCAGCATATATAGTACATACAACCATCAAAGCTGAAACACTTTGTACAAGAAATATACAAATTCCTTTTACCAAACCAAGTTTGAATATAATTGATATCATCACCACCAGCAGAATCACTAAGGATAATCCTACAGAAATCTCCTCAGGTATTTCAATTTTCATATATGCTTCTATTCTTTTGTGAAATAAAAGTATTACATATGATACCAATATTGGCATAACATATCTCTTATACATTATCTTTCTTTTTTCCATCACGAAATCTGCCACGGTCTTAATGACAAAAAACGCTACTATACACACCAATATGCCTAGAACTATGAATAACAACAAGGATTGAACATTTACATTTTCACTTTTTAACTGCATAGAACTCCTATTCTTTTGATGATAGCATCCAAAAAATCACTCTGATACTTTTTACTAAAGATGTAAAACACCATGATATCTGTCGAAATAAATCATTAATAGCGTCTCCAAATCTAAATGTAAATAAATGTAATAACATTTTCCAAGCTGACACTACTACTTCAGAAAAATATTTTTTGGGCCAAAAAAGCACACTTGAAAAACTCCAAGTCATCAACACAGGGACAACTATCAATATTATTTCCAAATGTTTAGATAATAATTGAATAACCCCCAATACTACAGTGAATATCATAGCTAATACAAATGATATTATTAATCTTACTTTAGCACTCTTTTTTGTTAATCCTTCCATCTCTCTTCCTCCTATTCTATACAACGATAAACTATTTAGGGGATATTTTTTATTAATACACATCCCCTGGACATAACATAAATCCGCCCCATATCATATTACAATCATACCATACTGGGTGATACGCTACAACCAGATATAGTTGTATTAACTCACTTTTTTCAAATGTAAAAATAGGTACTGAATATTGTTTGAATTCTAACGATAAACTTTACCAACAATCAAAAACATTCTTAATCGCTATAATTTTTATCATTGAAAAAAGTCAGGGATTTTGCTATCAATAATCCCTGACTTTAACTCACATTATGCACTTCTTACTTTACTTTAATCTTAATAATCTTTGTTACATATTCATATTTATCAGTTCCACTGGCACTTATGAATATCCTGTAAGTCCCTTTCTTTGCTCCCTTCTTGATTGTTACTTTTCCATTCTTGGATACCTTGATATATTTTATATTTTTTGAAGGAGAACACGTATATACCACATATTTTAGTTTTCCATCACCTGTTGTTTTTGCCTTGAGTGAAAACGTAACTTTTTTCTTTTTGAGTATTTTAACTTTATACGTTTTAATCTTTGCTATTGTAATTTTTTGTTTCTTAGGCGAAGTATTTTCTTTTGACTGTGTGGTTTCTACAGAGTTTGTTACAGTACTTCCAGCCTGTGTAGTATTATTTTCGACCTTAGTTGGACTGTCTCCTGACTTTGTCGTTTCTCCCTCCGGCTGTTTTATCGTTGTTTCTATATTTTTAACTGTTGTACTTTGCTCTTGCTTATCTTCACTGCTTGTTGTTTCGTTTCCTGTGTCAGCGTGATCTACTGTAGTTGGATTCTCCTTTATACTTTCTGTTTCAATCTGGTTTTCTGTTGTAACATTTTCTTTTGTAAGAGCTTCAACATAATTGTCCGTGTAACTATCTCCACATCTGTAACATATATGAAGCGTATATCCTCCCGCTGTATCTGTTGGTTCAATAATTGTTTCCCTGTAATCATGTCCCAGTGCAGGAATATCACTTACATAGGTATCTTCACAGTATGAGCATTTATGCTCCCATTGACCTTTTGATGTACAGGTTGGATTCTTAAGCAATGTTTGAACATAGTCATGCTCTGTCATTGGAATAATTTCTATATATGAATCTCCACACAGTTCACACTTATGTTCCAGTGTTCCTGTTGAAATACAGGTTGCTGAATTAGTAATTTTACTTACATAATGATGTCCTATTTTATCTTTGTATGAATCTTTATAACTGTAACCACATCCTGAACAAACATGACTCGTATATCCTTTTTGAGTGCACGTAGGTTCAACTAAATATGTCTCATATGTATGATTCTCTGCATCAAAATCTCCATAATACTGACCACATAATTCACATTTTGCTTTTTGACTACACGTTGCAGTTCCGCCTCTATGTTCAAGTCTAGCAATTACCACTTCTACCTGATATCCACATGTTTCACATGTTTTAACCAATCTTCCCTCGCTGGTACATGTAGCCTCTTTGCTAATGCTAGTTACTGAACTGAATATATGATCTAATGTTGTGAATTCCACCTGACTTTCTTCACTATATTGTTTTATCAGATTCACATTCTTATATGCTTTAATCCTGTACTGATATGTCGTCAGCACTGATAAATTATTTAAGGTACGTCCTGTTATATATCTGCCTTCTATTGTTGAAGTCTCAACAACATTTGAACCATTCATTTTTTCCAAAATATAACCATCAGCACCATCAACCACCTTCCAACTGATTGTTGCGGAATGATCCTTAACGTCTTTTGCACTTACTACAGGTTTCGCTAAATTCGCACTTGGAACAATCGTAATTGAACCTATTTCAAATTTTAGTCCTAAATTTGTTTCATTAATATTGTAAACATCCTCTTCATCATATGTAATATTAAGAGTTGTCACTTCATTCTGATTTATATTTGAAGTTGCTTTAAACGTCAATGTCGCATATGTCCCGTTTCCATTATAGTTTTGTGTTCCGTTATACCAATTAAGAATCAATGGGGTTCTCAAATATTGAGGTGGCTGTGATGAACCTCCCATTGCCGAATTATATGTAACATTTGTCAGTGTTAATAGTGATTCATCAAAACCTATCTTAACTTTCAATGAAGCAATTCCTGGATTATCTTTTAGATTTAGTTTCACATCAAATGACTGTCCTGCAGATACTGTCTGATCTGAATAGAACAATGTAGGCGAATATTTATACTTATCAACAACATTAATTTTTTGAACTACAGAATATTCTTTTCCTGCTTTCCAATAATATACAGTTATATTCTTCTCGCCCTCAGTAGATGTATCTATTTCTTCTTCAATCAAATAATAATCTGAAACTATTTCACTCGTTCCATTATTGTAGTTGATTTTGAGTTTAATTCCGGTGAAATCAATCTCTTCGCCTATATTATATGTAGTCTTTGTCGGTTCTGTATATTTTTCAACACTCGTTACAGATTTTTCATTAACATTAACTGTAAAAGCCGCCTCATATCCACTGTAACTTACTTTTACTGTTTTTATTCCGGGAGTATTACTATATCCTGAATACGTACACGATGATGTCACATTTTTCTGACTGCCATCACTGTAACTTGCTGTAACTTCAATCCCCGATGTATTAAGGCTTTCACCTTCTAAATAGTTCGTTTTTGTCGGATTCTTTGAGATAACAATTCCTTTGCATACAACTGCATTTTTTGTAAATGCCACTCTGACATTAACATCACCGTTTACCACTCCTGATAAGGAACCGGACTTCACACCATTATATGTATATCCATCATATGCTCTTATGTTTTTAAATTCATATGAACTACCACACGGAAAAGCCTGATAAAAATCAGTTAAATTTTTTCCAAGTTCATTTTCATTTACAACAACATCAGCACATCCAAAGCCCTCCAATGTGCCTTTATCATTATTATCTAAACTACCGTTTAAATCGATCATATAGTAAGGAAGATATACCCATCCTAACTTCCAATATCCACTATGAGTTCCTCTGGTACAGTAATACAAAACTTCTGTTGCATCCCCAACTTTATTTATTGTATAGAATACATCACCGGGATCTAATGCCCAGTTTGTGGCACTTCCTGCAACCGTTTGAGTCATAGCACTTGTAGGGTAAACTGTATATGTTGTCTGAGCCGTTACTTTCTGATATTCAAAATCAGCATTATAACTCATAACCTGAGTAAGATTCAATGTAACTGTCTTTTTGCTTTGATAATTTGTAAATACGTTATTTCCACCACTAGGATATGTAACATTACATTGACCTGAAGCAATATTGTTTGTATCAGCAATGCATACATCTCCTTCGGATATATAAGATGTTGAACTAAACGTAATCTTATTCGGAATCATAACCACTACTTGTTTATTTCCGACGAACTCAACAAATTTTGGTCTGGGAATTATATCTGGTTCAGGCGGATCTATAGGAGTATCTCCTGTTGCATTAACCCAGCCCATCTTGTAGCCTCCAGAAACAGGATATATTACTTGCATTAAATTATCTTTTTTTCCGACTACCGTACAAACATCGGTAGAAAATACACTTCCATAAACAGTCGCCATATTTGACAGTTGATAACTTCTTAAATTATTTGAAGGAGACCACGTATAAGGATCCACTCTGTTTGGCATAAAATCTGATATTTGTGCGTATGCCACTCTACTTCCATTGCTAGTCGGATATGATACTTCACACAATCCATTAGTGTAGACATTCAAAATTGAACACTGATCTCCTGCATCTATTCTTCTTCCTGATTCCACATTACCGTAACTGTCGTAAACAGAGATACTTCCTGATGTTATTGCCGGAACACATGTTATCGGTGTTGGATAACGTGTGTCTTTGGTTAGGTTATTTGATTGCCCATCAAGAGGTGGACGGAATACACCTCTTATTGTATCCTTTCGAGGTAGCGAATCTGTTGAAACATATTTCTTACCCCAATTTTCATGAATAACTGTTACTCCATTAGAATCTGCTGAATAAACTAAAGCAACATGCCCACACCTTCCCAAAGCGGTTCCCCAAATTACTATATCACCAACTTTAAAGCTTGAATTACCGCTTATTTTCTGCCATCCGCTCGGGGCTGCCTTGTCAAAAATCTGATATGCATAATCTACATGATACATTGAAATAGGATCTGATATTCCCCAAACATCCCTTAAATAATAATTGAAAAAGTCAACACACTGTACACCGTAGGCTTTATCATAATCAAGTGCCTGTCCTATTTTACTGGTCATCCAATTTTTAACATCTGCTTCCGTTTTAGCATACACCTTCATCGTATAGTTAACGCTAAATGAGCATGACAAAATAATCACTAAAATAATAGAAACCACTCTTCTCATTCTTTCTTTCATACCATTTTTCCTCCTAATACTCATCATTTATTAACCTATTAATTGCATTTATCAACTTACTAAACTCAATACTGTTTGAAGAAGTAAATTCAACCAACATTGCCAATGAGCCTTGCTGATGTGCCCAGTTTGAAAAATACCCTCTTGCATTACTTGAGGTAAATGAGTTAGATATTCTCAACCCCATCTCCTGATTGAATGCATTTTTCAACCTGTCATCCCCGATAAGTGAACTTTCCCATCCATGGAAATCAATAACTATATCCGGTCTGTACTCATAATATAAATCTCTTAAAGCTCTTGACTCTTTAGCCGAAAATGCATATGGCGTATAATTACGTCCCGGAGTATTGTTTGCAACGTAATTAGCATCAAAATCTCTGTTCAAATCAATACCCTCTGCATTACATCTTCCAAATCCATCCTTTGTTGTCCCATCCAACAACCCATCAGGATTAGAAGATGGGATAATCAGTAATCTTGTTTTATTCAAATCCAGTACATCAGAATAGTACGTTATAATTCTATTTGCTGTATCAACTAAAACCTGTCCATCATGATCATACTCATCCTCAAAACCGTGTATTTCAAATTCTAATAATATAGTCTTTGTATAATCCTTTGGCGAAATTGAATAACAAACCAAATCTCTATTATTTACTGATTTTCCATATACAAAAGAATATGTTTGTATGCCTGGGTCTGCTACATATATTTCAACATCATATCCTGACAGATATTGAAATAATCTTGTCAAATCTTTATTGTTTACCGCCCCATCTCCATTTACATCTAGCGCATCTTCTTCAACTTTCACATCCCACTCTGACAGGTACTGAGATAACCTTGTCAAGTCTTTATTGTTTACGGCTCCATCTCCATTAATGTCACCCGCTTTAACTACACTATTGTCCTCTAAGCCATCAATATTTAAAGAACTAATACTATAAGAATCATTTAATTTCCATAAATTTGGTGCTGCTTTAATGTACCAATTATTTACAAGTGACAATACAATCGCAATACACATTGTTAGTGATAATACTTTTTTTAAAATAGTTTTCTCCTTTTTCCAAAACATTTTTATCATCTCCTTTTTCTCTTAACCTTTTCCCACAAAAATAAAAAACGATGTCCTCCATAGTTTTAGCCACAACACTACCACTGAAACAACATAAAGCCATTCCAAAACATCACACAAATCCGACCAATTTTTATACTAAAATAATACCATATTAAGTGATATTGCACAATTATATATAGTTCTACTCTCCCACTTTTTTTAGTTGTAAAATATTGGTAAAAGGTGGTGTTATTAATGGACGTTACAGATAAACTTAAACGACTAACAAAAGAACGCGGATGGACCGAATACAGACTAACAAAAGAATCAAAATTGCCTGCTTCCACCATCGCCAATATCTTCCATCATGGAACAATTCCAAGTATTGCAACTTTAGAAATTCTATGTAATACATTTGGACTTACATTAAGTCAGTTTTTCAGCGAAAATGAAATGGTATCCCTATCAAAGGACCAGGAAAATCTCCTAAAAAAATGGAGTTTGCTGAATACTGAACAACAAAAAGCTTTTTTAAAAATATTTGATACATTGAAATAAAAAAAGAGATTGTGAACATCTTTATCACAATCTCTTTTTTCTATTTTAGAATGTATTATTCATTACGATTACACTGTGCTTTATCAACACATTTCATCTGTTTTTTTTGCTTCATATGTCTTTTTCACTCCATATGCCTTTTGTTCTTGCAGTAAAATGATTAATTGCTGATCGTGAAATTTTCACAATATCTCATCACTTTACAACCTTCTCAAAATCACTTGCCGGATGCTTACACAATGGACATACGAAATCTTCCGGAATTTCTTCTCCCACATATTCATATCCGCATATCTTACATCTCCAAACTGTCTGACCGTCAGGTGTCTTTCCAACTGCCTCAGGCTTTGGTTTGATATGTTCAAAGTAGTATGCATATGTGGCTGATGGCACAGAACTAAATACCTCACCATCTGTCATCATTGCTATAAATAGCATGTGTGTTCCAAGGTCTATCTCTTCTTTTACATAAGCCGAAATATAACCATTTGTTCCCTTAGTGATTGCCATTGTTCCATTTGCCACTTTTTTGCAATCCGTAAACAAAGCAAACTTATCCACATCTCTTCCTGACTGGAATCCAAAATGCTTAAATGTATCAAAAGAAGCGTCCTCACTTAAGATTGATACTGTCAGTTTCTTTGTTTTACTTATCATTTCGCAGGTAAGGTTTGCTTTGTTGACTGCAACAGTTATGATTGGAATTTCTCCACCTGCTGCCTGAATCGCAGTGTTACAGATACAGCCGTTATCTTTTCCATCATCATTTGCCGTAAGGACAAACAAACCATAACTGAGATTTCTCAACACTTTATCATCCATACTTGATCTCCCTTCTACTATTATCTTGTTTGAAATATGTACATTCTTACAATTATTTTCTTTCTGTAGTAGTAGTTTTGTCACTTTTCATTTTTGCTACTACATTTCAGTTCAAACTGTAGTAATTATTATGTCAAATTTTATTCTTGCTACTACTCTCTCTCATCTGATATTCTTCACAAAAAACTCACCCCTTCTACATATTATTATTTGCTAAATAAGCTTATAATCAACTAAAAATTCTTATATCCAATAACAATTTTAACTATTCAGCAAAACATTACAATAGGAGATGGGGTGAGTTATTTTATGAGTAATTATGAACTCTTCCAAATTTAGATTTATTAATTATGATATATCAATTATTATTTATTAATTCTAGTAATTCTCTTCTCTTATCTCGAAGAAGCTCTGTGGATGTGCACATACAGGACAAAGTTCCGGTGCTTTTGTTCCAACTACGATATGACCGCAGTTACGGCACTCCCATACCTTTACTTCGCTCTTCTCGAATACTTTTGCTGTCTCAACGTTGTTGAGTAATGCACGATATCTCTCTTCGTGCGCTTTTTCAATTGCGGCTACGCCTCTGAATTTTGCAGCAAGTTCAGGGAATCCTTCCTCATCAGCAGTCTTTGCAAACTCATCGTACATATCTGTCCACTCGTAGTTTTCTCCGTCTGCTGCAGCTTTTAAATTCTCTGCTGTAGTTCCGATTCCTTCAAGCTCTTTAAACCATAATTTTGCATGCTCTTTTTCATTGTCTGCTGTCTTTAAGAAGAGCGCTGATATCTGCTCATATCCTTCTTTTTTTGCCTTTGATGCAAAATATGTATACTTGTTTCTTGCCTGTGACTCTCCGGCAAATGCTGCCAAAAGGTTCTTTTCTGTCTGTGTGCCTGCGTATTTGTTTGCCATTATAAATTAAACCTCCTTCTTCCACAATCCGTGAAGATTGCAATAAGCGTAAACTGCTTCAACTTTTTCATTATCACAAAGTGAGAAGCAAACTGTTGGTTCAGTCTCAGGTGCAAGTGCCTTCATCTGAGTTCCGATATTAGTCTCAATTGATACCCACTCGATATAATGCTCAGGTACCATAGGATGTGCAACTTCACCTACATTTACAATAACTTTGTTTCCTTCTACACTTACAGCCGGTACATGCTTTTCAACTGCTGCATCAGTTGTTCCCGGAACAATCTCTTTCATTGCCTGTCCACAACACATAACAGGAACTGCTGTATCTTTCACAACTGCAACAATTTTTCCACATGTTTCGCATTTGTAATATTTCTGTTTCATAAACATTTCCTCCCTATGGAATTATCCAAAATATCTCTTTAATAATCCTTCGAATGCCTTGCCGTGTCTTGCCTCATCTCTTGCCATCTCATGAACTGTGTCATGGATTGCATCAAGGTTAGCTGCTTTTGCTCTCTTAGCAAGATCTGTCTTACCTGCTGTAGCTCCGTTTTCAGCATCTACTCTCATCTCAAGATTCTTCTTTGTGCTGTCTGTAACTACTTCACCTAATAATTCTGCAAACTTAGCTGCATGCTCTGCTTCTTCAAAAGCAGCCTTCTCATAATACATCCCTACTTCAGGATATCCTTCTCTGTAAGCAACACGTGCCATAGCAAGATACATACCAACTTCTGAGCACTCTCCTTCAAAGTTTGATCTTAAATCTGCTTTGATATCTTCACTTACATCCTGTGCTATTCCGACTACATGCTCAGCAGCCCAAACCTTCTCATCGCCCTGAACTGTAAACTTCTCTCCCGGAACGTTACAAACCGGACACTTCTCAGGTGGCTGATCTCCTTCATGTACATATCCACATACCGGACAAACATACTTCATAATAAAATCCTCCTCTTATTAATAAATTTATTTTAACGCAAAATAATAATCACTCCTGTGAAAAAAAGTGCGAAAAAATTCTATAAAAATATAGGTCTTCCTATAAGTCAGATTATACTAAAAAAACAGATATCTTTCTATAAAATTATCAGATTATTTTTACTTTTATAATTTCATTTTTAATTTCTTTTTTAATATAATTTTTAATCTGCTTTTTTCAATCGTTTCAACTGCATTATTCTTTATAATTTATAGTCTCTTATGAATATTTATAATTCTTTTAACTGTCCTTTTCAAATTCTTCAAGGCTGGCATATCCATAGAGTTTTGCTGTATTTTCGATGGTCTGCCTTGCTATATTTATTCCTTCATTTACGCATCTGACTACATGTGCTCCATATAACTGCAGCATCTTATCAGAATATGTACTGATTTCTCCTCTGAGATATGTCTCATAAGATGTATCAAACATTTCGTCTTCATAGGTGTGAAGACTTCTTGCATTTACTGCAATCTTTGGGTGTACCGCCGCAAATTCTTCTGCCATCTCCATCTGAATCTTCACAATCTGCTCTATTACCATCTTTTTATTCTCAGGAATCTCAGGAAAATATCCTTCCAGTTCTTTGTATCTCTCAGGCGCAGTACTCTCCATCATACGACCGTACTTCTCAGTTATAAGATTGTGTCCTAAGTTGTACTCTCTGTTAAAATCATAGAGATACTGCAACAGCATATCTCTGTTCCAAGTCAGATACTGACTCTTTCTCATAACGGAAAATGTGGGCCAGTCGTTTTGGCAGGAAGCCCTTCCGCCTTCGTTCTTAACTTTGTCAAATGCTTCAAACTCTATCTCGGCAATCATATCCACCAACTGCCTGTCAGTCTTTGTGGCATAGCCTGACTTCATAATGAGTTCCTCCGTGTGATGATCAAGATAATTGTCCACATCACTGATAAAGTTTCTATCATACAGTTCTTTTGCAATGCTGTCAGTCATTTCTTCAACCAGATTATTTATCTTATTATTTTCATTATTCTTTAGGCAATTGTGTATGCCTTCAATACAATCAACTATATAATTATCGGTTTCAAAATCCCTGCAGCTTCTGTGCAACCATTTGTCATGCATCGGATAACTGTTATTCATATGATGGATAAGTTTCATCACATTCCTGATACATTCATACATCATCATATCAGCAGTCAAATCATCGCCTCTCTCCAGCATTCTGAGATAGTTGTACTGTCCGTTCTGGCTGATATTGTAGACATCTTCTGCAATCTTCAAAAACTGAACATTATCAGGATAACCCGACTGTAACTTTTCTCTGTAGGCGCTAAACACCCCCTCCTCATCAATAAACACTTTGCCGTTTACAGCTGCTGCAAGGGAGTAATCTTTTACCTCTGACCAGTCTATATCTTCATATCTTTCTGCTCCTGTAAATTTCGAATAAAAGTCCGAAATTCTCATCACTCCTCTGCGGCCTGAACCCTGCTTTGTTTCTTTTACCTTATATCCCATAAAAGTATCCGGCAAAGCATCATATGCCTTTTGTAATTGTTCACCGATTTTGTCAAATGTTTCATCAGTTATCCACATACAGAACCCCGGTCCCCAATCGTGGTCTGTGGACAATGTATCATCATACCCAAAACAATCGGATCCCTCTCCTGCAAGTCCAACTGCTATTTTGGATACATACTCAGGGAATTGCTCTTCAATCATTTTTCTTCCGTGCTGATTATAGAAAAGTTCGCTCAACTTCAGTCCTGAAATCATCGGTTCTTTTCCTGATTCTTTTTCATTCGGATCCACATCATTTATATTGCTCTTCACATTGCTATTTACATTACTATTTGCACTACTCATTTGAACATCTATTTCATCACTTGTCACATACGCATCATTATTGTTTTTACCTTTACCCAATAATTCCATGCACATTTCATAGTTCTCACTTAATCGCTGATACTGTGAATTTTCTCCAAGAGAGTTCTTTATTATTTCCTTCGCACTACCGAAATACCTTGCGGCGCTTTCATAATTTTTTGCTCTGTATTCACACATTCCAATTGCAGATAGTGCTGCACAATAATGTGGATCGTACAAATCCATCTTTTCAAAACATTCAATGGACTTATTCGCATACTGTCTTGCATCATCATAATCTTCTTCCATAACTGATGTGTTTGCAAGATTTGCATATGTAACTGCAATTTCAAATTCTTCATTGTTATACTCAACAATACTCAAAGCCTTCAGCAGATATTCCTTCGCCTTATTATATTGCTGCATTTCCTGAAACAACAGACTGTAATTGTTGTAGAGCCCTGCATACAGCATATCCTTTGCGTCCAACTTGTCTTTATATATATTCTCTGCGACCGCATATAACTCTATGGACTGTTCAAGCATCCCCACTGACCTGTATCCGTTAGCGGCATTTAATACTGTTGTCGCATAAGGAATTGTACCTGCCAGTCCAAGAGCATCAGCAGTCCTAATGGCACCTTTAATTGTCTTTACCAATTCTTCCCTGTTAGAAGTCACCCTGTAATAACCAATTAGTTCATTATATATCTGCAATTGTAAAACCAGATTGCCTTTGTCCTCAGCAAGTTTCAAACTGTCAACAAGAATTCGTCTTGCCTCATCTGCCCTATTTTCTTCATATAATTTATCAATTATCTCAATTATGTCATCAATGTCATTGATATCTTTGATATCTTCCATATCATCTGTATCTTTATTATCATTTATATTATTCATGTCATTTATATCTTTTGTCTCATTTACATCTTTTGAATCATTTATATCTTTTACTTCATCCATTTTCTCTTCTTTTTTCCACGAAAGATATGAATCCTTTAATCCTTTCTCAAGACTTGTGTAGGACACACCAAGTTTTCTAACCTTCTCATCTCTATAGGTCTCACTCTCAGCCAAAGTAAGCGCAAATGGAAGTGGTATTCCTTTCCTTGCTATGCTATCAATTGTCATTTTCACTCTCTCAAAAGGAATATCAACTGCCTGCTCCAAAGCTTCGGTAAATATCTCATAATCCACAATTCCGTCTCCGCAAATATTAAAAGCCTCATTGCAAGTTTTCTCGTTAAGACAGCATTCTAAAATGATTCTTGCAACATCCCCGACATATACCATTTGGAAATGCCCTGTGCTATCCTCCGGGTATATAATTTGCCCCGCCTTTGCAATCCAGTTAAAATACATAGTTTCCCTTGGTGCGTAATTGCCCGGACCATAAATTACACTTGGTCTTATTGACGTATAACAAATTTCCTTATCAGCATGATTTTCAAAATGATTTTCCACATGGTTTCCTATATGATTTCTTATATGATTTCCCGCATAATTTTCCACACATTGCAGAAGTTCTTTTTCCAATTCAACTTTTCCTGTTATGTAATCACCGGCTTCTCCACCAAAATGTCTTTCTTCAAATGGAGAATTTTCATCGATATTTTTTTTACTTCCTCTGACATAAACATCGCAGGTGCTGATAAAAATATACTGCTTTATATTGTAATCCAATGCTTCCAAAACAGTGCTGATGTCACCTTTTTGGTACCCGCAGAAATCCACAACAACGTCATAGTTATTATCTTTAAGCTTTGCTATTGATTTTCCATCATGTCGGTCACAGGTAACCTGAACTATGTTACCATATTGCTCTTTTGCAAGAACTACATTTCCTCTGTTCAGAACTGTGATTTCATGTTCATTCTTCGCTAAATCGACAAATGCTCTGCCAAGAAAATACGTTCCGCCAATCACTAATATTTTCATACAAAATTCTCCTTTTCCGGTCCTACATAACCATGAAACATCAATTCTATTCTCACTGAGTTCAAGAACACTCCAGGCATTCTTATTGTGGAATGCACGTCAGCAATTGTATAAAAACAAAGAGATTGATGCATAAGACGCAACAATCTCTTTGTTTTTTAGAATAAGTTCTTAATCTTATCAACAATTCCTGAAGCTCCATCAGCTGCCATCGCTGTCTTCACACCTGAAACAACCTGATCAAGTGCTCCGTCAGGAAGATCAACTCCGGTCAGAGACTCGATTGTCTTTACCGGGTCATCCTTGAATGAAGCTAAAAGCTTAGGATCTGACTTAATCTTTTTAACTATTTCTTCAATTTTTTCTTTGATATCCATAGCAAAACTCCCCTCCTGCTAATTCGATTACACAATCACCGAAACACCTCATGCACTCCATCTGTGTAAGGTAATCGAAGCGACGTGATTCGAACACGCGACCTCTGCGTCCCGAACGCAGCGCTCTACCAAACTGAGCCACGCTTCGCTGTTCATTTTTTAATCAATGAACATTTATATTTTACTAAAATAAGAAATAAAAATCAACTATTTATACTATCTTATTTCAGACATACTTTTCACCGGATTTAATCTGTATGATTACCCCTATAAGGTTGAAGCCTCTTATCCTTTATACTTTTTTACTTCTGCGCTTTCTCCATCCTCCGGCATATGCTTCACCTCATCCACCATAAAATATACTGCCACAAAAAATGTAAACAAATCCGTGAGTGGCTGTGCAAACATCAGTCCTTTAAGGCCAAAGAATTTTGGCAAAATTATTATCATTGGAATCAAAAATACAATCTGTTTTGAGAATGATAACATTGCTCCTTTGATACCTTTTCCAATCGAAGGGAAAAATGTTGCAGAACAAATCTGAACACCGTTTAAGAAAACGAAGAACATGAATACTCTCATGTACCTTACACCAAACTCCATGTACAGCGGATCATTTCCCGAATTTCCAAAAAATGAAATAATCTGCCTTGGAAATATTTCAAATATAAGCCACATAACCGTAGAAATCACAACAGCAACACTCATAAATAATTTGATTGTCCCCTTTACTCTCGAGTATTTTTTCGCTCCGTAATTATAACTGCAGATTGGCTGTGCTCCGTTAATAAGACCGATTATCAATGCAAAAAAGATTACATTAATCTTAACTACAATTCCCGCAACTGCAATTGCCGTGTCTGCCCCGTATATTGATTTTGCACCATACTCTTTGAGCATTTTGTTCATCAGGATCTGTGCCACCAGATTTGAGCTCTGATAAATAAGTGAGTTAATACCCAGTTTGCATACAAATAATATAACCGATATCTTTGGAATAAAATCCATCATTCTAAACTTAACCGACTTAAATCTTGGAAAATACGCCATAAGAATAAGCGCTGATATCGTCTGTGAGATAACTGTTGCTATTGCAGCACCGCTGATTCCCCAGTTAAAAACAAATATAAATATTGGATCGAGAATCGTGTTCAAAACAGCTCCAATAACAATCGATGCCATGGAATATACAGGACTTCTGTCCGCTCTAACCAACGGATTGATTCCCATTGAAAACATAAAAAACGGAAGCCCCAGTGAAGTAACACCCGCATACTTCATGGCAAAGGGAAGAATATTGTCTGTTGCCCCAAACATAAGCAATAAATCCCTCAGATTCATCCTTACGAGAATACATATTATCAATCCGCTGATCAATAAAGTTCCTGCTGCATTTCCTCCTATTATCCTTGCTCTGTCTTCGTTTTTTCTTCCAAGTTCCAAATTGAAACCTGCCGCCGAACCAAGTCCTACCATCAAGCCGATTGCGAGACATATTGTGGTTAAGGGAAATGATATTGTTGTTGCTGCATTTCCCAATTTCCCAACACCCTGTCCGATAAATATCTGATCAACTATGTTGTATAATGCGTTTACTACATTTGCGATAATCGCAGGAATTGCAAGAGACATCAATAGTCCCGGCAGGGGTTTTGTTCCAAGGGGATTTTCTTTTTTCACAACTGATTCCGCATTGTTTTCTATATTGTTTTCTCTACTGTCATTCACTTTGATGATTTCTCTATTATCCATGTTTTTTCTACGTTACCATCCATTTTCACTATCTTTTTAAAATCTTTTCATATACTATTCTTCTATATCATATATTGTAATAAAAAGCGAAGTTTATATTTAAATGAAAAATAAAAAACTATATCCCATAGCTTTATTATCTACATTATTACTGACTATATCCCTGTGCATCACATATCTGTATCAGTGCAAGATGTATTCATTACCCGTCGATGCCATAACATCATCTCTCAATCCAAAAGAACTTCCAATCTACAGTGTCAAAACTGACAAACGCCAAATTGCTTTGTCTTTTGATGCAGCCTGGGGAAATAAAGACACAGCCAAAATACTATCTATACTAAAAGAAAACGATGTGAAAGCCACTTTTTTCATGACCGGCGGATGGGTTTCTCAATACCCTGATGACGTAAAAGCCATCTATGAATCCGGAAACGATCTTGGTAACCACAGTGAAAATCACAAGCAAATGTCTCTTCTTGAAACCGGTGAAATCAGCAATGAATTAAAATCCGTCACCGATAAGGTTGAAAAGCTAACCGGATACAGAATGTCTCTTTTTCGCCCTCCCTATGGAGACTACGATAACCTTGTTATAACCACAGCAAAGGAGTGTGGTTATTATTCAATACAATGGAGTGTCGACAGTCTTGACTGGAAAAATTATGGTGCAAATAACATCGTTGATACCGTATTAAACCACAAAAATCTCAAAAACGGTGCTATCATCCTAATGCACAACGGTGCAAAATACACGGCAGAAGCACTCCCCGATTTAATCAAAGGGTTGAAAGATAAAGGTTATGAAATAGTACTTATCTCTGATTTAATATACAAGGAAAACTATCATATGGAATATGATGGAAGTCAGGTCAGCAATCAGTCCGATGCCAACAACAGATCTAATACCAACAATAAATCTAATACCAATAATAAACCAATAATAAACCAATAATAAACCAATAATAAATCTAATACCAGCAATCCATCAGCTACAAAATAGCAGAATAGAAATACTTATAGTTCCTTTACAATTTTGACTACACGACTTGTTCCAAGTCTGTCTGCTCCAATCTCAATAAACTTCTGTGCATCTTCTAATGATGAAATTCCACCTGCTGCCTTTATTTTTGTCTCCCCTGTCACATTCTCAGCCATGATTTTTACCGCCTCAAATGTTGCACCATCGGTAGAAAACCCGGTAGAAGTCTTAATAAACTCAGCATCTGACTCTGACACAATATTAGATAATTCGGCAATCTCCTCATCTGTCAAAAGACATGTCTCTACAATTACCTTAAGTAATCTTCCTGCGCACGCCTTCTTTACCTGATTTATCTCATCAAGAATGTCATTCCATCTTCCTTCTTTTGCCCATCCGATATTAATAACCATATCTATCTCTTCTGCCCCGTGCTCAACTGCTTTTGCTGCCTCAAAGCATTTCACTTCTGTCTCATTATATCCGTTTGGGAAGCCGATGACTGTACATATTTTTATTTTTCCGTTAACATACTCTGATGCCTGTTTTACAAATGATGGTGGAATACAAACCGAAGCGGTTTTGTATTCAATTCCCTCGTCACATATTTTGCTTATCTGCTCCCACGTAGACTCCGGCTTTAAAAGTGTGTGATCAACTTTATTCAAAATTTGTTCATAATTGTTCATAATTGTTTCCTCCGACCAACAAAATACAATTCCTCTTGTAAATTAGGCTTTCCAGCCTTTTCTCAAGTATTAATATTTTACCACATTTTAGTGTAAATAAATATTTTGTTTATTTTTTTTTAATATTTTTTTCACAATTTTGCATATATGTATTGAGTCTTTTTAAAAAATGTATTATTATATAAATAGATGTTATCGGAAAAACAATATAAGGAGAAGGCCTATGCGAGGATTTATTGATTTTATTAATGATGAAGATGGTCAGGGGTTGGTAGAATATTCGTTAGCTCTTGCTTTGATTGCTTTGGTTTGCATAGCAGCATTATTCGTTTTTGGAAAGAAAGTTAATTCATTCTACGAGAATAAAGTTCTTAATGATGCTTTGGAATCAGCTGCGGCGAAATAACCGAATTCTCTCACAGTAATATTTCGTTAGTTATTTATCACGTTATTATATTTCTCTGACAAAAAGAAGTTCATGCGTTTGTATGAGCTTCTTTTTTTGTTATTTTTCATGAATGTAGAATTATCTGATTCTACAAAACACACAAAAAAGAAACAGCATCATGAAATACTGTTTCTTTTTTATCTAATTCTTATTATTCTCTTTACAATTCACATACCTAATAATTACTTAAGAGAAACATATACCTTATTCATGTCTTTCATTACCTGTTCAGATACAAGTCTGTTGATGACAACATCATTAAACTTATCTGAAAGACATCCAAGATTACTCATCATTTCTTCATTCAGTAATAACTCAAGTGCCTGCTTTCTGAGAACTCGTCGCTCAACAATCTCTTTGTATACAGCCTTGTAAATAGCCTCGCTGCACTCTTCGAATTTCTTCTCAATTCCGCTGTCTCTCTTCTGTCTGATGTACTCAAGTTTGTCTTCAGGCAACGAACTGATATGATAACATGTATTGTCTTCAACGATTACAACATTCTTCTGAATCAAAGGAACAAGACACTTCTTAGCCTCAGTCTCTGTATGTTCAGGCTCTAACCAATTGAACAAATCAAGGAGGAATGCAATCTCCTCAAAATTGAGTTTACCATTCTTCTCCAATACTTTTTCAAGCATCTCCGGCTGATAATTCTCGTTTGATACAATCTCTTTGTACAAAAGGTCAAGTGTATGTTTCTTGATATTCTCAATCTCACCATGTGATCTTTCAATCTCAGCTCTGAGTTCATTCTGCTGTCTGATAAGACCAGGCTCCATACCATCAAGTTCCTCAAGACGATTCATCTTCTCACCCTTAAGGTTTCTTGCAAAGAATCCAAGGTTAGGAATCTCTTCTTCAAGCTGCTCAATTTCTTCCTGAACTTTCTTCATCTGAAGAGCAATATCCTTAATCTTCTTATTGTTCTCTATAGCCAAATCATAACTTGCCTGCTGCTTATCCTTAAACTGATCATAGATAGTACCAAATCTCTCATTGCCACTCTCTTTCATCTCTCTAAGGAACTTAAGAACGTATGACCAATGTTCCTCATCTGCCTCTAAAAGACGTTCCTGGAACTTGTCGTAACTGAAACTATCCTCAGTCTCTGACATAATCTTGAGAATATTCATAGCACGCTTGCCATAGTCAACGGCATTAGACATGCAGTTATCAATTACATTCGTGTAGAACTTGATATCTCTTCCATTTGTCTTTGGAGTATAATCAAAAGGATAATTGAAGTTTTCGTCGTATATTCTCTTTTCAAAAAGTTTGAAAGCAAACTGTTGCTCGTCTCTTTTCATAGTGAACAATACGTACTTAACCTCGTAGTCTTCACTAATCTTCTCTGTGACAACTTCATAACTCTTGATTGATGCATAAGGAATAATTCCTTCTATCTTTCCTGAACCGTAATATTCAGTTTCATTAGCTCCTGCGTCAACAACAACTATAAAATCTCTAAAGAAAGATGCCATCTGATGACCCGGTGTTCCTCCTGAAGTAACATTAATAGTCATAGAAATACCATAATCATCCCATCTTCCTCTTTGCATTGCAACATTAAGCATAACGCTCTCTGGTGGTAAAACAGGTTTTATGAGTTCTGTTCTCTTCTCACGAAGTCTAACATACATCCATCTAACTCTTAATTCTTCACACCCCATATATTTTCCTCCTGTGTACTAATATTTGAGTCAATAAAAAATTATATTGTAGTGTATTAATAATTTATCAATTCCGAACGTTGTTACATTATGTAACACCTCAAGATAATTATACCATATTTTCTTATTGTTTCTAGTAAAATCTTTTCGTTTTAGCGTCTTTTTTTACTTTTTTTATTCTGCCGACTTATTTTATTAGATTTTTCTCTGTTTTTTCCTCTATTCTCTCTGTTTGTGCCCTTTGTATTTTTGCTATTATTACTGTTTTTGTTGTTTTTATTGTTTTTATTGTTCTTATTATCTTTATTATTGTTACTGTTTCCCTTTAATCCACTATTTTTCCCCCGTGCAAACTGTCTCGGCTTAATCAGACATTCCTTTCCAAATCCTATCAGGTCTTCTCTTCCGGCTTTTATGAGTGCTTCTTTAACTAGTTCATAATTTGCAGGATTTCTATACTGAATAAGCGCTCTCTGCATTGCCTTTTCATGTGGATCTTTTGGAGTATAAACCGGTTTCATATCTCTTGGATCCACTCCGGTATAATACATAACCGTTGAAAGAGTTGACGGTGTAGGATAAAAATCCTGAACCTGTTGCGGGTTATATCCAATATCCCTGCAATATTCCGCCAACTTAACTGCCTCCTTCAAAGTTGATCCCGGATGAGAACTCATCAGATACGGCACAACAAACTGATTCTTTCCCTTTTGTTTATTTATTTTCCAATATTTTTCAATAAATTTCTCATATACTGCATTCTTTGGTTTTCCCATCTTATCCAATACAACATCAGAAATATGCTCAGGTGCAACCTTTAACTGCCCGCTTATATGATGTTCAACCATTTCCCTGAAAAATGTGTCATCCTTATCTTCCATCAGATAATCAAATCTGACTCCGGATCTTATAAAGACTTTTTTTACTCCCGGAAGTTTTCTCAACTTTCTTAAAAGTGAGAGATAATCGCTGTGATCCACTTCCAGATTCTTACATGGAGTTGGAGTCAGACACTGACGATGCTTACACACTCCGCATTTAAGCTGTTTCTTACATGAAGGCTTTCTGAAATTGGCTGTTGGGCCACCCACATCATGAATGTATCCTTTAAAATTAGGCATTTCGATAATCTTTTTAGCCTCTGAAATAATAGACTCATGACTTCTTGCCTGAATGATTCTTCCCTGATGAAATGTTAATGCGCAAAAATTACAGCCACCGAAACAGCCTCTGCAACTGATAAGTGAAAACTGTATCTCCTCTATGGCAGGTATTCCTCCCATTTCCTCATACATCGGATGATAAGTTCTCTCATAAGGTAATTCATAAACATCATCCATCTCCCGCTCCGTGAGTGGTTCCTGAGGTGGATTCTGTACAACAAACACTCCGTGATCATAAGGTTCTGCCAGAACATTTCCGTTAAAAGGATCTGTATTGTCGTACTGAATCTTAAAACTCTTTGCATACATTAGTTTTTCTTCCTTCATTTCATCATATGAAGGCAGTATTACCGGTTCATAAGCAACCGACAAATCTTTTGTTTTAAATACTGTTCCCTTAATGTATGTCAGGTCATTTATATCTATTCCGCCAGCCAACGCATCTGCAATTTCAACGATGGATTTCTCTCCCATCCCGTAGGTTATGAGATTGGCCTGACTATCCAGAAGAATTGATCGTTTGAATTTATTATCCCAGTAATCGTAATGAGCCATTCTTCGCAATGACGCTTCGATGCCACCAATCACAATGGGAACATCTCTATACTTCTTTCTGATAAGATTACTGTATACTACAGTTGCGTGATCAGGTCTTTTTCCTATTTCTCCACCCGGTGTGTAAGAATCCATGGTCCTTCTCTTTTTAGATACATAATAGTGATTAACCATGGAATCCATATTTCCACCCATTACCAGAAATGCAAGTTTGGGTCTGCCAAGGACTGATATGCTCTCTTCATCTTTCCAGTCAGGTTGGGATATTATTCCAACTGTATAGCCATGTGCCTCAAGAATTCTGCTGATAATTGCATGCCCGAAAGATGGATGGTCAACATACGCATCCCCTATGACATATACAAAATCCAGTTGCTCTATATTTCTCTCTTCCATTTCTTCTTTAGAAATCGGCAAAAAACTCATCTTATCTATCCTTCTTATTTTTAAATTCGAATCCAATTACTACATTACTATAATTTATTATAAATCTTACAAAAAATCAACATCCCGGCGTTCTCTGTCTCTGTTCAATATTCATATAGCACATATCAAACTTATCAAACTCATCTAACTTATTAGCTTGTAATTAATATAGTAAATGAATTTAGAGCATCTATGTATCCATATCCGGCCTGGCGGTTTGGATAATTCACACCATCCAATCTCTTAGCTCCTCTGATTAGATAACTTTTAATATAGGTTGTTCTGATATACATATCATTCTGTCTGACTATTCCCCATTCCAGATACAGAGCACAGATTCCGGCAGCTATAGCTGTTGCAATACTTGTTCCGCTCCTTCTTTCAAACTCATTTCCTTTGCTGCCACTTATTGGCACCAGCACGTTAACTCCCGGCGATGCCAGTTCAGGCTTTATTCTGCCGTTTACCGTGTATCCTCTCCCTGATTCCAACATGATTGCATTGTTTTCATAATTATATGCAGCCACAGTAATAACATTTTCTGCATTTCCCGGTTCCGTAATTGTAGTGTCCGGTACCGATTGAAGAAAATACGTATCCTCACCCACAAACTGTCTGAGTGGAAGCCATGAGTTAAAATTACCTCCAATAATGTTACTTCCATATACTCGTACGGTCCATATTCCTTCTGTGGGATTTTTGATTCTGATAAATATCAGTTCCTCTCCACTGGCTGATTCAACAATTTTGTAATCAACAGATATTTCTGTCTGCTCTAACAAAAATAATATTACTTCGCTCACTCCAACTCTTGCAGGTATTCTTTCAATAACCTGGCCAAGGGGTGAAATAAATCCAACTGAAAATATATCCGGGGACTCCCCCCATATCTCAAGCGTAAATCCGCTATTATTCTCACCAACCCTGATTTCCATATCTACCGGGTTGTTTTCTGTTACTTTCCCGGCATAATGGAGTCTGTAAATCCCTTCATTCCCACCACATACTACAACACATACTCCAATCCTTGCGGATATTTCATCCAGATACTGTGAAAGGGGAGATCCACCGTTGTGATCCCCCATGGAGGTTCCAATCCCAAGCATTATAACAATTGGCTTTTTCTCACGTTTTGCTACCGAGAGAAGATAAGATATACCCATCATAATATCATTCTCTGCAAAGGCTTTGATATCATCATTTACTACATAGTATTCTTTCAGATTATTTTTTGCTTCTTTAAGTTTTACCACAACAATATCACTTTTTGTTGCAACGCCGGAAAATCCAAACTCTGTTTTTTCATTTCCGCATGCTATTGCTGCAATGGCTGTACCATGACCATCCAAATCTCCCACATATCTTTTAATACCATTGCTATCTCGCTCTGTTGTACTTTCATTTTTACTTATTCCGGCTTCTCTCTCATCTCTAACTATACTTGCTGCACTACTATCTATTCTATCCCTAATCATTTCATTTATCTCTTTGGTGTTATATTCTTCTCCAAAATCAAAATTTGCCGGGGGAGTTCCATCTCTGATTGTCTGATCCCATATTGAGAGTATTCGTGTTCCACCGGACCCGTTCTTAAACAAATCATTATATATATCTATTCCGGTATCTACGAATCCAACTATAACACTCTCACCTTTCAATTCGAGTCCCGGAAACTGTGACAGCCTCTCTGCATTAGTCGAATCAATGGCATTGATATCCATTAATCCATATAAATTCGGAATCGCTGAATAAGAATACCCTTGTAACATGCCATTTGTCAGTTCATTGACATTTACATACACACCTGAAAATCTGTCCGATATTCTCTGTTCACATATAAGTTCCACCTCTTCGTCTACTTCAACATTGGCATATTCCGATATCAGGTCAAAATAATTCTCAGAATAAATAACTTCTCTGCATTCAGACATCAACATAAAAATGCTGCCATGTAAAATATAAATCAATCCTTTTTGACCGAAATAAAAATCTTACTCTGGCAGCATTCTCCTCGCCTATTATTATTTATTATATTATCGCTAAGCTATTATTATTCATGTAATAAGCAATTTGCTTTTCATTCATCAGACATCATGCTTTTATATCATAAACTGTCATTATAATATTTATAGCATTGTCATCAGCTGTTTGTAGCATTCATCTGCATATGAAAATCATGTGGTTTCTCCGTTCTCATCTCAATAACAGGTCCACCTTTCTTATCGATGTAATCTCTTGTTATTATAACCCTTCCGATATTATCATCCTTTGGAATCTCATACATAATATCAAGCATAAATTCCTCTATTATGGATCTGAGTGCTCTTGCACCGGTCTTTTTCTCAAGTGCCTTTTCTGCAATCGCCTCGAGTGCACTCTGATCAAATTCAAGTTCAACTTCATCATATTCAAGAAGTTTCTGATACTGTTTGATAATTGCATTTTTTGGCTCGTTCAGTATTTCCATAAGCATTTCTTTTGACAGAGCATCAAGAGTAAATACTATTGGAAGTCTTCCAAGGAACTCAGGTATCATTCCGAATTTTCTTAAATCTTCAAGAATAACATATTTTGCAATATTCTCTTCATCATCGTATTTATCTTTCAAATCTGCCTTGAAACCTATGGACGCCTCTTTATTTAAGCGTTCCTTTATAACATCATCAAGTCCCGGGAAGGCTCCTCCGCAGATGAACAGTATGTTCTTCGTGTCAATTGTTGTGAGAGGAACCATGGCATTTTTGCTGTTTGCTCCAACAGGCACTTCAACTCTGCTTCCTTCAAGAAGTTTCAAAAGTCCCTGCTGTACGGATTCTCCGCTGACATCTCTGCTGTGGGCATTTTGTTTCTTTGCAAGCTTGTCTATCTCATCGATAAATATAATTCCTGTTTCAGCTTTCTCCACATCATTATCGGCAGCAGCCAACAACTTCGATACAACACTTTCGATATCATCACCTATATAGCCTGCCTCTGTAAGTGAAGTTGCATCTGCAATTGCAAGAGGTACATCTAACAATTCTGCCAAAGTTTTTACCAAATATGTTTTTCCTGAACCTGTGGGTCCAATCATGAGCATATTTGATTTTTCTATTACAACGTCTTCTTTTTCACTGTTTGCTACTCTCTTGTAGTGATTATAAACGGCAACAGCCATTACTTTCTTTGCATAATCCTGTCCTATTACGTACTCATCCAGTTTACCTTTTATTATGTGTGGTGCCGGAATCTTATCAATATCAATGGCAGGCTTTGAGTCTTCTTTTTTCTTTTTCAGTTTTTGATTCTTAGGTATAGCATCATTTGAAAAATTGCCGTTTGTTATTATCCTTACATTAGGCGATTTTAATAAATCTCCAAGTCCCAAACTGTCCAAATCCAATCCTCCCATTCCAAAGGTCGAATTGTTCATGGAATCAAAACTCTTTTGCATGCAGTCATGGCAAACATTCATTCCACCAGGCATAGAAATCATTTTGCCTGCTTTGCTTTCAGGTCTTCTGCAAACGTAGCAGACTTTTTCGTAATTATCATCATCCTCATCTTTTTTTGCAAAAAGATTTCCAAAAGGATTTTCAATTACATCACCATCTTCATTATTTGTGTTATCTGTATTGTCTGAATTTTCTACCATTTTATTATTTGCATCAGCATTATCAGAATCATGGGTTACTTCCACTTCTCTAAAATCACCGGTTATATTCTTATCGTTATCTTTCATTGCTTCTCCTTATCAAATACAATTCGTTTCACTATCTATAGTTTTAAAAAACAACATATTTCTGTTTAAAAATGTCGCAACATTCATTATAACACAAATGTTGCGACATTTTAATTAATATTAATTCAGTTATTAAACATACCTTAATCAGTCACCAAACGGATTTGTTTCTATATCCGGCAAGTTTTTATCACTATCCTTGCTGATAAGACTTGACTTACTGAGAGTAACTTTCAGTTCTTTGTCGACGTATTCAGCACCCTCTATTCTTTTTACCTTAACAACAACTTCTTCACCGGCTTTGTAGTAAAGGAGTTTCTCCTGAAGACTCTCCATTGATTCAACAGTCATGCCATCAATTTCAACGATAATGTCTTTTTCTTTCATACCGGCTTTGGCTGCTCCGCCACCTGAAATTACATTCTTAACATATATTCCAACCGGGATACCATAACTCTCAGCTGTTTCTTTTTGAACGTCAAGTCCTTCAATACCAAGAACTCCTCTTTCTTTCTCGTCTACTTTTGTTCTTGTCTGTCTTGACATGAGATTCTCCATAATGTCAGTAGCCTGAGAAATAGGAATTGCAAATCCCATTCCTTCAATACTTGCTGAACCTGAATACTCACTTGAAGAATATTTTGCAACGTTAATTCCTATTACTTTTCCTGTAGAATCAAGCAATGCTCCACCACTGTTTCCACCGTTGATTGCTGCATCTGTCTGAAGAACTACCATCTTTCTGTCATCAACCTGAATTTCTCTGTCTCTTGCACTGATAACACCGGTTGTTACAGACTGTCCATATCCAAGTGCATTACCAATTGCGATAACACCGTCACCTACTTTTAATGCATCTGAATCTCCAAGCTGTGCAATCTTAATTGCATCCATTGTCTCACTGTCAATATCTTCCAAAGGAACTGAAACAATAGCAATATCTGCATTCTCATCAGTAGACTTTGTAACTGCTTCAATCGATTTTCCATTTACAAACTGAATAGATAGTTTGTCAGCGCCCTGAACAACGTGATTATTTGTAACAATAAGAAGTTCATCATCATTCTGCTTTACAATGATTCCTGATCCTGCACCAACCTGCTCATACTGCTGTTTCTGGTCGTTGTTAGAACCATATCCATACATTCCGTAAAGCCAGTCTTCAATACTGCTTCCTGAACTCTCTACAATAGTAGTACTTGTAATAGCTACAATAGATGGCATTACTTCATCAACAACATCTGAAACGTCTGTGATTAATACCTTTCCGTCAGATGCCTGTGCGTTTGAATCAGTTGTTTTTGTATCTTCAATCTTTTTGTATTCTTTTTTTTCTTTCTTTGTTTCATTCTCAGATACAAATGACTTGTTCCTGTATTCATTAAGAGCACTTTGTGATACTACAATCAAACCACCAACAAGAATCAATACACCGGCAACCACTCCAATAACAATAGCAACAACGCCTTTTGTATTTGAAGATTTATTCGGATTGTTGTTTGGATTGCCCTGTGGCACTGCGCTCTTATAATATGGCGTGTAATCATTCTGTGAATTATTGTATCCACCGTTATTTCCGGTATTATTACCTGTATAAACATTTCCTGCATTATTATATGCATTTGACTGTGAATTATCATTTCCTGCATTATTATATGAATTTGACTGTGAATTATTATTTCCTGCATTATTATATGAATTTGACTGTGAATTATTATCAAATGTATTATTTTCTTCAGGAACCGAACTCTCCACATTCGATTCGTTATCAGTACTAAATGCTGAGTTCTCAGTTGAATTTGTCAGGTTGTCAAATGAATCTGTAGTATTTTCTACTGCATTTTCAAAACTGACATTCTCTTCACTTTCAACTGCATTATTGTCAGTCACATTGTCACCATTTTCAACGTCCTTAATTTCTTTTTCCTTATCATCTAACATAGCTCTTTCCTCCTTAAGCAACAAATTTATGAAATATTAAAGTGCTTATTTATTCAATAAGTATTTTCATTTGCTCACATTGTATTTCCAAAATGTGACTCTTTTGTGTTTGTACTGTCAAAAAAAATTGAACTGAACCCAAGACACAATATTTACATTTTTTTAATAAAAATCACTCTTTCCCTTGTCATCATAGTCGAAATTCATATTTTCAACATTTTCACTTGCAGTAGATGTGCTCTCATTTTCTACATCTTCAGTCTTGAATACAGTATCGTCAACATTATCATCTGATCCATCATTGTCAATACCTGTACTGTATTTGATTTCATTGCTGATTTCGTTAACTGTCTCTGTAGGCTCATATTCTTCTTCACCATATAAGAACTTATGCAAAATCTTAACATTTCTGCTAAGTCCCTTGGCCAATACACAATCAGCACCATTTATAGATTTGGTTGTAAGTTTTCTTGGAAATCCGCTACTCTGTCCAAGTGAAAACTTGAAAATAATAGGTAGCATATCAACCATTTCCTCCATGCTGAAACTTGTCTTAATTATCTGATCCTGTCCTTTTGTGCTGGAATTGAGAACTGTATCCATCATCTCCTGCAGTTCTGTCATTCCTGCCTTCTTTGCCTTGTCAACAAGCTTCATTACAACAAGACGCTGTCTTGCCGCTCTTCCGTAATCATCATTTACCCTGTTGCCGGTTTCCGGATCATAGAATGTTGCTTTACGGATTCTACAATATGTTGTGGCCTGCAATCCGTTAAGATGAACATTCTTTCCACTTGATGTAACCTTTGGCGAATACTCACCTGTTGAACTGAGAGTACTCTTCAAATGATGATTAAGCTGTGATACCTCATCATCAGTCAGATTGACTTCAATTCCACCCAGAGAATCAATAATTTCTGCAACTCCCGAGAAATTAACAGTTACATAATCTTTAATCTGCATATCAAGATTCTTATTGATTGTATTAATTGCACCTGCAGCGCCTCCACTACTGTATGCACTGTTCAATTTACTATATCTGTAAGAACCGTCGTTGTTGTATATTCTAAGATAAGTATCTCTGTAAAGTGATACCATATTTACTTCACCGGTTGTGTTGTGAACGCTTACAATTACCATGGAATCACTGTTTGTTCCCTCATCAAAAGTACTGTCCCTTGAATCAATACCAAACATAATAAATTCAGTATATTCACTGGAATAATTGTACTCCATCTCATTCACTTCTATGGCTGAATCGTCAAAATCACTGTCATATATTGAAGAATTGTCAAATTTCTCTTTGGCAAACATATTTATGATGTTTTTTCCAAATGATGACTTCGCCAATGTCTGCATTGCCTGAGTTCTGACAGAAGGAACAAAAACTACAACTCCTAATGCAACAAATATTAATGCAAAAAAGCATTCTATGATAGTCAATATAATCTTTTTTCTTTTTAAAGACCTCAATATTTTAGCTTTAGACTTTGTATTACCCATTATTATCTCCCATTTACTTGCGTATTTATTAAAATCTACGGATTCGTATAAATCCTATGTTTATTAATCTTCATATCCGTTTGGATTATTTTTCTGCCAGTTCCATGAATCACGGCACATTTCCTTAATTCCAAACTTAGCTTTCCAACCCATTTCACTTTCAGCTTTTGAAGGGTCGCAATAACAGGTTGCAATATCTCCGGGCCTTCTGTCCTTTATAACATAAGGAATCTTTATATCATTCGCCTCTTCAAAATTCTTTACAATATCGAGAACACTGTATCCGTGTCCTGTTCCAAGATTATAAATCTTTAATCCTGCATTTTCTTCTATTTTCTTTAATGCCTTAACATGACCGTCTGCCAGGTCTACAACATGGATGTAATCTCTTACCCCTGTTCCATCCGGTGTATCATAGTCATCACCAAACACTCCAAGCTGCTCAAGTTTACCAACTGCAACCTGTGTTATATAAGGCATGAGATTATTTGGTATTCCGTTTGGATTCTCACCCATAATTCCACTCTCATGTGCTCCTATAGGATTGAAGTATCTGAGAAGAATAACATTCCACTCAGGATCAGCCTTCTGCATATCCATCAAAATCTGTTCAAGCATTGACTTTGTCCATCCGTATGGATTTGTGCACTGACCTTTTGGACATTCTTCAGTAATAGGAATCTGAACAGGATCACCATATACAGTAGCTGAAGATGAGAAAATAATATTCTTACATCCGTGATTTCTCATAACATCAACAAGTGTCAATGTTCCGTTAATATTGTTGTTGTAATATTCCCAAGGCTTTGCAACAGACTCACCAACCGCTTTTAATCCGGCAAAGTGAATACAGCTTGTAATATCCTCATTTGTCATTATCTGATTAAGAATATCTCTGTCAAGAATATCTCCCTTATAGAACTTTACTTCTTTTCCCGTAAGTTCCTTTACTCTGTCAAGTGACTTTTCACTTGAATTTGACAAATTATCTAAAACAACAACATCATACCCTGCATTGATAAGTTCAACACATGTGTGGCTTCCGATATAACCGGCACCACCAGTCACTAAAATCTTACCCATATCAATCTCCTTACTTATAAAATTTGATTTTATTCTAATTAATTATCAAAGCACATCTATTTCTTCATTAACCGGAAATGTTATGCTTATTATTTCTTTTCCAATTTAATCTTGACATCATCAAGATTCTCAACTTCAACACTTGAATCAACTTCAGCAGTCGCCTTGACAGTGTGCTTTCCTTCTTCATAAGAACTCAAGGACTCTGTAACTACCTTTATATTATGTTTATTAATCTTATCAAGATCGGTTTTCTTACCTTTCAGTGTAATTACTACACTATCTGAAATCACTGTTCCCTTCATGCCTTCCGGAACATCCGTCAACTTAATGTTAGCTGATGATAACTTAATATCTCGTGTTATATCGTTCTGTTTTACCTTGATAGTGAGAGTCGTAACACCATCTCCCTTAATCCTGGTTCCTGCAGGAAGATATTGCACAAGATCAACCTTTCTCTCAACATCTGCTGTCAATCCTGTAATATCTGCATCATCACCATCTATAGTAATCGATTCGATTCCTTCAACATTCTCCGGTTTTCCACATATTATAATATTGTCCGGCGATGTTTCCACACTGCTGATTTCACAATCGCTTGAAAGTTCACCCTTTAACTTGACATTGAGGGAAACTGATACAAGTTTCAACAGTGTAACTGTAACTTTAGCTTTCTTCTTTGCGAGAACAATGTTACTGCTCTTCTTTATTACATTGCCTTCCTCATCAAGCAAATCAATCTTGTATTTGTCCGTAAAAGATTCCGTTGCTCCGTTCACATCAATAGGTACTATTACGGAATTAATCTTTTCGTGTACTGACTCCGGAGCTGTAATGTCAACTTTATTTTTCGCTACCTTTACTTCACTGATTTCATAATTCTTTTCAACCTGACCGATAATCTTAGTCTCAATACTGTAAGTTTTTGTCAGGACATCTTCTATATCTACTGAAATCTGGTTTACAGACTGTTTTGAAATAGTAACCTTTCTTGCAATGTTACTGTTAGTAATCTCTACTTCAACCGGTATGGAATTGGCAATTGAAAGTTCTGTCATGGATGCCTTAGCTGTAAAACTTGAAGCAGTCAGTTCTTTTATAACAGATCGTCTTCCGGATACAGTAACATTTACATATTGGGAATCATTTATCTCATAAGTCTGATTCATATCTGTTATAACTTCACCATCTATAATCTGGATTGGAACGTTATATATAGTTACTGTCTTTGTTGGATCATTAATATTAACTACTGCCAACCATATTACCGTTGCAAGCAACAAAGCAAACAATTTCAGAAGCCAGTTGTTCGTTATCATCATCCTGATTTTATTCAGATTCGACTTCATTCTGCTCGCCTCCCCTGCTTATTCTGTTTTTGCTTTTCTTTTCCTTTGGAACAGTCTTATTCTGAACTTTTATAAGTTCGTTCTTAAGTATTGCGGCATCGGCATATCTTATTAATTTGCCGTCTGATGCAATTGAAATGCTTCCTGTTTCCTCGGATACAATAATAACCAGACAATCTGTAACTTCTGTCACTCCCACTCCCGCTCTGTGTCTTGTTCCCAAATCCTTGCTGAGGGAAAGACTCTCTGACAGCGGAAGATAACATGTTGCAGAACTGATTCTGTCATTTCTTATTAACACTGCACCATCATGAAGAGGTGTATTATGTTCAAATATATTAATCAATAACTGACTGCTGATATGCGAATCTATCTCGATACCTGTTTCATCATATCTTGACAAATCATTATCTTCTTCAATTACAATCAAAGCTCCTGTTTTTGCTTTTGCAAGTTCAAGAGTCGCTCTGATTATTTCTTCCATGGAGCGGTCTGAAAATCTTCCTCTTTCACTGTCACCGCTCTTAAATATATTCAGAATAATATTTCTGTTTCCAAGATCCTCCAATGCTCTTCTAAGTTCCGGCTGGAAGATAATTACGATAGCAATAATACCAACGCTCAAAGTCTTATTGGCAATCCACAAAATTGTTGAAAGATTAAATACAGCTGCCATAATAAGAAACAGCACAAGAACAATAATCCCCTTAAAGATAACCCAGGCTCTTGTTCTCTTAAACCATAACATAACGTAATATACTATAACTGCAATAATTAACACTTCTATCGCATCACTGATATATACTTTTGGCATGGTGAGATATTTCTCAACAAAATCTCTGATATACTGAACCATTATAGTCATTACGTCACTTCCTTTCTTTAAATTATTTCAGATTATCCTTGCTATGCAATCTGCTTTTTGATTATGTCCTATAGTATTAAAACTCCTAAACATTCTAATTTATTGCATCTTGGGTATTATTTCTTCTATTTTCTATTTTCTATTTTTATTTTTTATTTTCTTTTTTCCTTACTCTTCTCTTTCGTTTTTTCTTTTACTTTCTTTTCTCTCTTTGCATTTATTCTCTTAACATTAATCTGAGGGGCAGTAACATTAATCTTTGGTACTGCTTTTACATAGTAATAATAATCATCATCCTCAAACTGAGTATGCTCTGTTCTGCTGTAATCCAATGAAAAAATAAAAAACTGAATGATAATTGATAAAACTATTGCTACAATTGTGCCAATAACAACAGATACAACCGAAGATTGAGAATTCATCATCATTCCCAACACAATGAATCCAACAAGTTCAAAACTTCCTCCGACAATAATTGCAGTTGTCCAGGCATTATTTACTTTCATTCTCTTTATGAGATAAACAATAAGAATAATTACCGTAAAAATGCCGATGATATAATACATCTCTTTATTCTCCACAAGCATTGACACATAATAATTAATCTGCTTAAGAGGTGTATCAGTTTCCATGTTGTTTATTATTGCTGCATTAATGGAAATAATATAAATCATATAATAAGTTATTGTTCCAAAAGCAACTGCAACAATAGCAATCGGTGTAGCTACCAAACCTACTACAATCGGTATAATGTACGGAATCTTAAGATAAAACATCATAGGTACCATCACTACTGTAATAGCTTCCTTTGGTGTAAATCTGTAATACAGAATAAACATAACCAGCATAATCCCCAGTACCACTCCTGCAAGTGGCATTGACAGCGCGTAAATATTTGCAAGTATAATAATTGCAAGTATCAGTATAACCAGTCCGAATGGTAAAAATGCCGATAAAAATGAAACTGCAAAAATAACTGACGTTGTCTGCAACTTGTCCATGTATCCTATGTGTTTTTTAACAAGAAGCATACATATCAGCACAAGAACAAATTTGAATAATGCAAGCACAAACATCTCGTACTGTGCATATAATCTTTTTAACGTATCTCTGAATTCTAATATATGTGTCACTGTTTACTGCCTCCTACATCTCGTTCTCTAACCGGATATTAGTCTCAGTGTCACTGAGCATCTTTTCGATTTCCATATCCTGAATCTTTTGAAGTTGTCTCAAATTTGAGTGATAGCCTTTCAAACTTCTTCGTATCTTTTTGTACTTATACGCAAAGTAAATATAACTTATTATTAGATATAAAATTACAACAACAACATAAATTGCAACAGCATAAAATACTATGCCGAATATTTTTCCTGTTGTAAGTTTTTTTAGTAATGGTTCACTATTTTGAACTACCCATATTGCAAAGATAATAAAATATGCAATATTAATGTAAACAAAAGAGCTCAAAAGATGCATACCAACATAATCGCTCTTGTAGTATTTTCCTACCGGGATATTCTTTTTTCCTTCACCCTGTTCGTACAGAGCCAACTTAGTCATTAGTATGATTTTTTCATTATTAAGCATACCTGTCTCCCAATTCTGATATATCTGTAAATGATATAATTCTATATAATTATTAATGCATTTTCGTAACTGTATCAGCTAAAAGAAAAGGTCAAATCCAAAAAAAGGTTATAGACCCGCATAATGTAATACATTATACCATATTTCCTTGCGATAAAACAATAGCAAGACTTATTTTTACTTATATTGACAAATTTCTTTAACATTCATACCGTTCGTGGGGTCGATCAATCCGTTTAAGGGGTAAGCCATTGAGATATTAAATAATCTGTTTTAGAATTAAATTAACAAAAGGAGAGGTACTAAAATATAAAGTATTAGGTTCTTTCGAGACAGTGGGGTAGTCAAGAGAGAATATAAAGGGGTTTCTTATATTAAGCAATGGGGGTTGCAAATATATAAGAGTTTTCCCGAGAGGGAACCAGAAGTTTTTCATTACTTCCTTTTTTCTTTATTCATGGAGAAGGCAACAGGGTTTTACATTTCAATCATCAAAAAGAACATCCACAAGGATGTTCTTTTTTTGTTATCCACGGTCGCCAAGCGAAAATCTGTGCTATCGCGATTATAAATAATCGCTGTCGCAGTCGATAACTTACTAAGTAAGTTATCTCATGGCTTGCACAGAGATTTTCACTTGGCGACCGTGTAATCACTGAGAAGTAGCGAAGTGGATTCGAAGTGATTACACAAAGTGGGTATCGAGTAGGAATCAGCCTACTCGATTATCCATAACAAGTCAGATAATAAAAAAGGGATACTGTCTTAACAGCACCCCTTTTCAAATATTTTTATTTTTTTAATAACCCTGACTATTTCACAAGCATATTTTTATACTTAAATGGCTTTTCAACATAATTCTGATCTACAATTTTCAAAATGTCTGTGTATAAGTAATTGTGTGAAGCCTCATTAGGCATAATGTTTCTCTCATATAATTTCTGGGCAATGTCAAAAATCCTATATGTCTTGCAGTTTGTATATACATAAGATCCATCTGCCAATTTGGCGTATGCACGTATTCTCCATTCAGCAGTACGCTCTGACACTGTATTTGTTGCAAAAAGCATTGTCATTGCATAACTTGTTGCAGCTGCCGGTGCATTCGGTATATCAACAATACCGTTTGATGTACTTGCAAAATTCTTTACATTACTGTTTGGGCTTCCAACATATAATTCATTCTCGTTTGCGTAATCTGTCAATGAATAAATAAGTCCTGACTCAACAACTGCCTGTCCGTTGATTGTGCTGTCTACACAATATACCGTTCTCATTCCTTTTGAAATATGGCTGACCTGATATCCAAGAATATCAATTCCACTATAGATTATATCTATAAAATCAGTTGCTCTCATTATTCTGAACCAGTCAACATTTGCAACATATCTCTCTGTAGATGTAGTTACAAATTTGATAAATATTGTATGAACTCCGGCACTTATATTTGTGTCGAACTGAGCAATATGTGTTCCGTATGTTTCCCATGCAGTTGAGTTATTCGGAAGGTTGATTGAAGCAACCTTATTGTTCATGTTATCAACATAGATTTCTGCATTTCCGTTTGCAATCGATTTTGGGCTTGAATAGCAGATTTCCATTCCACCTGCAGCTTCACTGAACACAACATTATCATACTGAAGTACTGTCTGATCTATTACTCCTCCCACATTGTGGCCGCCGCTTGCATTGGAATTATTATCAACAACACCGTTCTGATGCTCTGCAAAGTACTCCGCCTCAATTATGTCAAATGCATCAAATATTCTTGTTGTCGGTTCCTCTGTTGTAGTCTCAGGCGGCTGTGTCTGTGCATCATTGTTAATAAGTTCCAATCCCTTAATTTCAAACTTCAGGTTCTGTGGTGCCTGTCCTAAATCAAAGAATATCTGGGCCTTATCAGCGGATGTAAAATTAAGAGTAATTTCATTTGATCCTGATGCTAATGTAAACAGAGTATCTGTCTGACTGATATCGTCTTTTAATCTCATCTGCTGACTTACTGCCATGTTGGATGTAACCTTGACTTTACATGTGTAAGACTTCTGACTCTCTACAGATAATTCCTTTGTCTTCAACTGAATTCCCCAATCAACTCCGCTGGCTTTGTCAATTAACACCGCAAAGTCATTGTAAGAACCTCCGTCCTTATATTTTCCTGTAGGATCATTTGCCCAGCCTGAAGCAAAATAAACTGACCAGTTATTAAGGTCTGTCCAGTTCTGTCCTGCCTGAACAAATCCATCTGAATTCACTGTTGTAGGATTCTCTGAACCTCCTGCTACTGTAACGCTTGCAGTTGCTCCCGATGTCTCCTGACCGTTAAGTGTTGCAGTAACTTTTACATTGTATGTTCCTGCAGAAAGTCCTGTAATATTGTAACTTCCACAGGCTACTGCCGATAATTTCTTTGTATTATTTACATATACATTATATTTCTGTCCATTATCTATCTGACTCTGAGTCTGTCCCCAAACTACATTGATTGTTCCGTTTGACGGAGATGACGCCTGAAGTCCAATTACTTCTATTGGAGAACTACTGTAATTGTAATTCTGGAGATAATCTTCAAATATAGGTGTCCACCATTCCAAATATCCTGCTGCAGTAGGATGAATGTCATCCGCCATATATCTTTGTTTGTCCGCTGCGCTGATATTTCTCATTTCCTGATTGTTCCACATATCAATCAGACCAATGCCCCATTTGTCCTTTACCGCGTAAATTGCGTTTACCATGTTCTGATAATTACCATTGTTATAGTATGGGTTTGTGTAGAATGTCACAGGACAGTTCCAAGTCTGTTTTGCAAAACATACTATGTACTCAATTGCACCGTAGATTGTAGAAGTATCAAAGTCTGATAAATTGTATGAACTGCTAAGACTTCCGAGCGGTTTGCTCTGTGAAGCATCATTAGTCGACAGCTGACAAATAAAATGATCGCAATGCTGTGATCTGTTGAAATTCTTCAGCATACGCTGAACGTATGATGACGAACCGTTGTCAACAAGTGTAGTTCCGGAAACTGCTTCCTTAACGCTTGTACAATCATTTCTCTGCGCTATATAGTCCGCAAAAGAAACTCCTCCCGCTGCATATCCGTAAGTAACTGATGATCCAAGGAAAAAGAATGTCTTTCCCTTGATGTTAGACAGTGCTGCTGCCTGTGTGTTTTTCGCCGGTACTCCGGAAACAATCAAAACCAATGTAAGTACAATACTAATCAATCTTCCGATCTTTTTGTTAAATTGTAACCCCTTCTTCATTTTTTCCTCCCTCTAAGGTTAAATTAATCCGTGCACGAAGCAAGCCAATGCCGGATATTCATCTGCAAATTCCGCATTCTATCCGATATCATAAGCGCCTCTATTAAATGTGTCAGGCTTTCTCAAGCACAAATCCGTTCAATAATTCCTTATAAATTATAGCTTTTAAAAAGATTTTTATCAATGGAAATATACAACGATATTTACAATAATAAAGCCACAAGATAACTAAATTTGTCGGATACTTCTAATATTGTGGATTTCCATAATCAGGGTTTGCAACCTTCAAAATCGAGTTCAACAGATAGTTGTAACTGTCGTAGGAATTATACTGTCTTCCTGTCATTATTTTATCTGCAATGTCATATACGGAAAAATCGCTGACAGGCGAGTACACATAACTTCCATCACTAAGTTTTGCATATGCTCTGACGTAGTATCTCTCATTAAACTCTGCCGCATTATTCGCAGAAAAACACATTGTCATGGCGTAACATCTTGTATCTTCTGTTTCATATGTACTTCCAATCTGTCTTCCCTTCTCCTCTGTTCCTCTATAGGACTTCACTAAGTTGCTTGTACTTCCTACCACCATTTCATCTTCATTATTTTTGTCTATTTCAAGTGCATAAACAAGCCCTACTTCAGTAACCTCCAATCCACCGTAAGACTGTTTAGTAGTGTAAACAGTTCTAAGACCTTTTCCAAGATAGCTTATCTGGAAGCCTTCAATTATTGGCTCTTTGGATATTATTCCACCTGCTGTCTCTTCCATGTGAGCTGTAATAATCTCGTACCCTTTTCTGTTATTCCATGAAGAATCTACAAGGTTTGCCATAATATTAATCTCTTCTGATGTAATTCCCAAATCACTCTTTTTAAACTTATAATTTATATAATCGGATTGTTCTGTAACTGTAGCCAGACTGTTTACAGTTTCATAACTCCAATCCCCATTGTTTCCTTTGTGGCGATATATGCTTCCGTTTTCAACCAGATATTCAAAGCCTCCGTTTGAATTCAGATAACCTGTCTGATTATTGTTATCACTGTCAATATAAATCTGTGTATTTTCATAACCTGAAACTATAGGTACATTTACATAGATATAATCATTATCCTGCCATGCAGCATAAGCTTCATGAGTATTATTATCTGTATTCGGTTTGGTTGTTTCAGGCTCATTTTTTGTAGTCTGAGGCTCAGCTGTTGTTGTCTGAACTTCCTGTTTTTCATCAATTGTCATATCGCCAAGTTCCAGCCAGCCATTACTGTCCTGATTGGTGTTGGCAAATGAAATGTTCTTTCCTGTGGCAATCGGATTCTTAACTCGTATACACATTTTGTATTGTCCCGGATTCAAATTGGCATTAAAGTTGTAATCAAACTGTTTGTTATTTCCATCTGCAGGAATTGTATTCAAATCCCACGTTGTTGTTCCAACCACAGTAACATTATTTCCACTCTTCAGACCAACCTGTACCGGCCATATATTATGATCGTAGTAAAACGGTGCCTTTCCAATATTTCGCATTTCAACTGAAAGCTGCACATAATCACCCTTATTTACCGAATCAGGGAAATACGCCTTGTCTGTTTGCAAGTCATATCCAAGACTTTTTGCCGCGCTGAGCGCATTAGTGTAGTTTGTTCCTGAATAACTCTTTATGCTCTCATTGAGCATCCATGTTGCATGGGCCTCATTCTGGCATTTTGTCCAATCCTGATAGTCTCCTGATTTTCCTGAAAAAATCTGTCCCTGACTAGGTGGATATATCTCTCCACCGACACATTCAGCACTCCATTTGTTATTTACTCTTGCATTCTTTAATTTCTGCATGAAGCTCCAATCCTGCCCTCCGTTTGACTGAGACAGGGTAGCATACCCAAAGGAATCATCATGGTATCCCACATTATACTTTGTAAAATCTATGCCGTCTTTTGGTTCTCTCACACATATCTTTGTCTTATCAAATGCCGCATCAAACGCATCCAGCACCTCTTTGTAAACTGTGGTGGAAATAGACCAATCCGGCTTACCGTCTGATGTATCTTCATCATACGGCCAGTTGTGCCACTCTCCCCAGAATCCCAATAATCCGATTGTAACAAATCCTATTCTTCCGTCACCATCGTACTGTCTTCCGAATTCTGCTATAAAACTCTGCATTGACTGTCTGAAATATGCATCTTCATAATCAGGAGCATAACCCGAGCCACCCAAATCTGCCGGCTCATTATAGTACTTCATTGTCAGACCGTGATCTTTTACAAACTGTGGCACACCGTTTCCTTCTCCCGGATAATCATAATAAAATCTGAAAACAGACTGATGTCCTCTCGATGCAACATCATTCAGTTCTCTCTCAAGAGCAGACCAGTCAAAGGTATTCATTCCTGTCTGAACCGCACTAACCGGAATATAAAACCACTCCATACTATGTGGAAAATTGAAATTACTGCTCTCTTTGTAGCCAAGCATTCCCTTGAGTGGATTATCAGCATCAGATTCTCCCTTTCCTATAACATGTTCTCTTATGCTGCTTGCAGCTCCCACATCATCAATCTTATCTGTACTTGTTGCCACACTTCCACCAACACTTAACGCTACAGTCATTACTGTAGCAGTCGCCTTTTTGAAAAACTTCTTCATCGTCCTTTCTCCTTTTGTTTTATTTTTTTAATTCATCAAACCACTATCTCAACGGCGCTTCCGCCGGCCTTTGCCTTAGTTACCACAATCTGTCTGTCAATTTTATTCTTAAGTTCTTCCACATGAGAGATTATTCCCACAAGGCATTTGTTTTCCGACAAACTCGCCAATGCTGAATATGCACACTCCAAGGTCTCCGAATCAAGCGTTCCAAAGCCCTCATCTACAAACATTGTATCCACGGATATTCCTCCTGCTGTAGACTGTACTTCATCAGACAATCCAAGAGCCAAAGACAGTGATGCCATAAATGATTCACCTCCGGACAAAGTTCTGACACTTCTCTGAGTTCCATTATAATGATCAATTACTCCCAGATCCAATCCTGTTTGAATCCTGTTATCATCACCGGATTTGAGTCTTATAAGTTCATACTGTTTTGAAGACATTTTCATCAATCGTCTGTTTGCCTTGATGATTATCCTATCAAAGTAAGTTGCCTGAATATATGACTCCAACTTGATTTTGGTTTTTCCTTTTAAGTCTCCACTTGCAGTTTCGCTAAGCACCCTCAGCCATCCTATTTTTTCTTCAACCGCAAGAAGCTGTTCCGACTTTGAGTTAATTCCATCAAGTGCTGACTGGTTCACTTCTATTCTGGTGCATAGACCGGTAATCTCCGTTTCCAAATTCTCTTTTTCCTGAGCAACTATCTCCTTCTCACCAATAAGCGACTCCCCATCAATATCACTGTTTTCTATTCTATCCTTTAATGATGAAATCTCACCCTGAAGTTTTTGTAATTCATCAACCTTGTTTCTGAATTTCTTCTCTGCTTCGCTCTTATTATTCTCTAATTCTATTATTTGGTTCGATAAGTAGTCAACTCTTTCAAGAGCCTTTTCCATCTTTTCAAATCTAAGTGACTTCTTTACCTCTTCCAAATGTTTCAATCTCTCATCAGATTCCGCTTCATTTTTTGCCAGTTCCAATCTGATTGTTTCAATCTCTTTACTTATCACTTTACTCTCTTCTTCTAAAACCGGCAATTCATTTTCTAATTTTTCTTTTTCTTTCCTGTTTGTTTTTTCAACTGTGAGAGCTTTTTTTAATTCAGTCAATTCCCTTCCATTATCTTTCAGGGCACTTTCCAAAAGTTCCTCTATCTTTTCAGTTTCCTTTTCTACTCCAGCATCAGCTTTCTCATCAACCTCTTTTGCTCCTATCAGTTTCTTCGAATCATTCAAAAAATTACTATGTCTTTCTTCGTAAACCGCCAGACACTTTTCCGCTTTTTTGCTCTCTTCCAGCATAGCTGACTGTGCCATCTCCACCTTCAGTTTCATGCTCTTAATCTCATCTTCATTCGGTGCACTCTCAGGCATAGTCGCCGGTGAAGGATGGGTAATTGACCCGCATACCGGGCAGGGCTGCCCTTCTACCAGGTCTTTTGCAATAATGCCTGCCTGAGCATTCAGGAATGCCATCTCCATATGTTTTAATTTTGCATCTTCCTCATTAAATATATCCCTCTTCTCAACAAAAGATTTTTGAGCATTCTTCAATTCATTTTTCGCTTTTTTTGAGTTTTTCCCCGACAGAATCGCTTCTTCTATGAGTGTTGCTTCTTGAGTTTTCTTTTCAATTTCAGAATTAATTCTTTCAATATTAATTCCTGCATCCTGCAACTGCGTCAATCTCGTATTTTTAGTATTATAATCAGCATCATACTTTTCTTTTTTTGCAGTATTATCTACAAGCGCTTTTTCTAATTTTGTCTTCTGTTCTTTGTCATTTTCAACACTCTTCTGAAGTTGCTCCATTATTTCATAATCAGGCATCTTGCTGTTAATAACTGCCATCTCTTCATTTAGTGAAGTAATCTTTTTACTTTCTTTTTTTACCAATTCCAGTTGTTCTTCACGCTTATTCTTTTCGCTTGTCACCTCTTCTAGTTCCTGCTCTTTTTGTATAAGTGACTTTTTATTCAACTCGATTTCCTTGAATTGTCCCAATGCCTTGTTGATAACTTCAAGTTTCTTATCACATTTCTTTTTTTCGTTCTCAACACTTATAAGTTTGTTCTGATCATTGTCGATCAAATTATGAATCAAGCCAATCACGTCTTTTATCAGCATTTCTCCCTTATGAGCTTTTTCAACTTGAATAGCCAGTACATCTTCTTCATCACATTTTATTCCACCAATGTACTGTTCAATATTCATGTTCAGATCTTTTCTTTGCCTTTCAGTGGAGTTATATGCAATAACGAGTTTTTTCTGAACATCATCATATAATTTTGTATTAAAAATTTTTCTGAAAATCTCCTGTCTCTCACTGGTTCCTGCAAGCAACAATTTAAGGAATTCTCCTTGGGCAAGCATTGAAATCTGTGTAAACTGTCCCCTGTCCACTCCAAGCAGTTCTACCACAGTTGCTGTAACTTCAGTTACCCCCGTAACCGGTGTTCCATCGGGCATAATCAGCTCCGCATTAGCTGACTCTGTTGTGTTCTTATTACCTCTTTTTGCTTTGCGCTCGTAACTTGGATTTCGCTTTATTCTGTATATTTTTCCTCTATGGGAGAAAACCAGTTCAACGTACGTAGGAACATCTATAGTTGCATATTTTGAACGCATCATATTACCGTCTCTGTTATTTCCACTCGGCACTCCGTACAGGACAAAACAAATGGCATCAAATATTGTAGTCTTTCCCGCACCTGTATCACCGGTAATAAGATACAATCCGCCATCACCCAACTTTGACATATCCAAATCGACCTCGCCTGCATAGGGTCCAAATGCAGACATTTTAAGATTTATAGGTCTCATACGCTTTCCTCCATTACCTTTTCGAACAAATCACTCATATACTTTTTTTGTATCTCATTCATCGGCTGATTATTCTGTTTTTCAAATAGTTCTTCGAACAGTTCTAACGGTGTCTTGGTATCCACGTCAACAGCTTCTGTAACATCTCTGTTTTCCCTGGTTCTCATATTGTCATATTCGAGATGCATAATATATGGATAAATTATTTTCAGTTTGTTAATTGCATCTGTTATTTCTTCTTCGTCTGTCAATATCACGCTCAGATAATCTTCAGTGTTTGTCCCCTCATAAAACGACTTTCTTGTCACTTCTTCATAGCTACCTTTTATGGTTCTCATATCTCTAAGGGGCGCGAGTTCCACCTCTCTTACAGATACATTTCCTTTTTCTGCAATATCCACCACCGTAACGGATTTGTGATGATTCTCCTCTGACATAGAGTACTTAAGCGGTGTTCCGCAATATCTCACTTCCGGCCTTCCCACACACTGTGGTCCGTGAATATGCCCCAAAGCCACATAATCAAAATCATCAAAAACCGAGCCATCTACACTGTCAAGTCCTCCCACCGACACCTCTTCTGAGTCACATCTTCCTGCTCCTACAACAAACTGATGGGCAACAATAATATTGCGCTTCGTCGTATCAACATCCATATGCTCAACGGCAACCCTGCAGGCATCTGTGTAATCGTGTATCTCCTTATCCGGGAATACGCTTCTTACATGAATCGGCTTAACAAAAGGCAACATATAAATATTCACATCTCCGAATTCATCATTTAAAGTAACCTTATTAACATTGCCATCATACACCGGCGACATATGCACTCCACTATATTCAATAAGTTTTGAAGCAAATGCAAGTTTGACTGCAGAATCATGATTTCCGCTAATTACTAATACCGGTTTGCCTCTCTTTGACAATCTCACAAGAAAATCATCAAAAAGCCTAACCGCTTCATCGCTTGGAGAACTCTTGTCATATACGTCTCCTGCAATAATTATGGCATCAGGCTTTTCCTCATCAATAATATTAAGAATCTTTCGCAAAATATAATCCTGATCTTCCAACATAGAGTATCCGTTTACTCTTTTCCCTATATGCAAATCTGATAAATGTATAAATCTCATATCATTCTTCCTCTCATAGTGACATTCAAGAACGCTCTTTACAATCTTGGTTTCCTAATATCCCCATAACAAATCACTCACCAATTAGTCATTAATGAACTCATAGTAATCCTGTTCACATGAAAACAAAATATATTCTCCTTCAACATATCCCATATAACCTGCTGCTGTATTGTATCCCTTCATAACACCGTTCTCCTCTCTGCATACTTATTTTTTCTTTCTACACTCATAAGTATACAGGAGCATATGGGATAATTTTGGGACTCAATCAAGTTTTTTCATTTAAACGTTTTTTCGAGTTTTTTTCCATTCCCTGTTTCACATACAATATTGGAACACGTACATTGGCAGACAAAATACTAAACAGCATTTCGTCTGCCAAAAAATACTTTCACTTATCATATTATTATTTATCTGAATCAATTCAAGGCTCGCTAGCAAGTCTTGTCGCGCATTTTGCAATCCGCCGGAACTCAAATCAAACTGAGCTGCCGCCTTCTTTAGTGCCTTCTTCTATCATGTCCTTTATCAAGATAATACCTTGTCTTATCTTCGTACATTTCTTTGTCTGCCAAAGCAATGCTCTCCTGGAAATTTCTCGCCTCATCAATCCACTTTCCACCGATAGCCGCTGATACATCCTCATTACAGCTTTGTTTCAGTTTCTCAACTCTTGAGTAGAATTTGTTCTTATCTTTTCCATGAGAAAGAATAACGAACTCATCTCCTCCGATTCGGTAAATATGTGACGGGTTGAAATGTGTTTTCAGCAAATTGGCAATATCCTGAATCAGCATATCTCCTGCCTCGTGCCCCACATTATCATTTCTGCTCTTGAGTCCGTTGATATCAGCAAAAACAACTCCCATAGGCTTTTTGTTATTAAGTTCATCTGACTCAATCATGGCAATATCTCTGTCATATGCTGTTCTGTTTTTCAGCCCTGTCAGCGAATCCACAAAACTGATATTCTCTAACAGCGAAATATATCTGTTTCTTTCAATCTCCGTTACAACAAAAGATGTAACCGCTCTTAACAGCAACATTGACTCAACATTCATTGTAGGATTGTCAACTGAAAGAAAACCTATTCTTTCTTTCTTTATCAGAAGCGGTACTGACATAATACCGTTAATTCCCTGTTCTAACAAAACTCTGTATATATTTTTGTCTTCAATATCTTTTATCGATTTGACATAATATGCGTCATGTTCACCGAAAGCCTTCAGCCATATATCGATTTCAGCCATATCTTTGTCTCTGAAATACTTCTTTTTGTATTCTCCTCCTATGGAATCCCATTCAAAAGTGCAATTTGCTATATTTCTCTCTTTGTCAAACTCCACAACATACGCACATGTTGCACCGTAAAACTTTGCTATTACAGACAGAAGATGTCTGAGTTTGCTCTGTTCATTTTCCTCTGACACAAGGGAATTGACACATTCCAAAAGAATATTCTTAATCTCAAGTTCGTTCGAAAGAGCTCTCCACTGTTCTGCAACATCATCATCCTGCTCTCTCAAAACACCGATTCCTTTATGATCCATGAGATATCTTTCAAACTCCTCTTTTGGAAGAGGTCTTGAAAAATAAAATCCCTGTATGTAATCACATCCCAATTCTTTTAATTTTACAAACTGTGCCTGAGTCTCTACGCCTTCAGCAATGGTCTTCAGTCCCATTCTGTGTGCCATACTAATTACAGAATCGATAACAACGTCTGACTGTTCAATTCTTCTGATAAAACTAATATCCAACTTGACAATATCTAATGGGAACTCATTGAGCATACCAAGAGAAGAATAACCCGATCCAAAATCATCCATCTCTATCTCATACCCTCTTTTCTGAACTTTTTTTACATGTTCAATTATCGTATCAGCATTGCCAGTATAAAGAGACTCTGTAACTTCCATATGTATCATTTTTGGATCAATGGAATATCTTGAAATGGCATCAAGCTGTTTGTCCATCCAACCTTCTTCGTAAAAATCTCTTCTTGAAATATTAATGGAAACCGGAACAACATCAATGCCTTTTTGTTCCCAGTCTACCATATCCTTGCAAACCTGCTCCACAACATATGAATCCAGTCTTGTAATAAATCCGTTCTTCTCAAACAGAGGAATAAACCTGGCCGGTGCCATAAATCCATATTCCGAGTGATTCCATCTTACCAATGCCTCGGCGCCTGAAACCTGTCTCGTCTTGCAATTATGCTTTGGCTGATAATATACTTTAAACTGCCCCTTCTCAAGAGCATCTTCCATGCTGTCCTGAATTCTCTGCTCTGTAATAAGCTGCTCTCTCAGTTCCTCCGTATAATAAGAAATATACTCATTATAAATACCCTTGATGGTTCTAATCGCCCAAAAAGCTCTGTCACAACATGAAATAACTGAAATCTTGCCATCAAGTTTGTCATAAACACCTATCTTGACACTCTGATGTGCAATAGGCGCTTCCTTTACAATTGACTGTATCTTGCTGGAGATAACTCTTGAAGTCAACTGCTCGCTCTTCTCAACCATGATAATAAACTGATCATTGCTATATCTTCCGGCCATCAACGTCATTTCAAGTTCACCAAGGCTCTTTCCAACATAATCTAAAAACTCACTACATCTCTTCTCTCCGTACTGACTGTTAGTAAGTTTTGAATTAACAATATCGATACCAATAAGCATGTACACCTTGCCCGGATTTGCTGAAAGAAGCATCTCCGCATGATGAATAAAAGCCTGCTTTGTGTACAAACCGGTATTTGGTTCCATCATCACCGCTGACAGGGCAGCCGCAGACTCTCTCAAATATATGACATTCTTTACTCTTGCAAGAACAATCCTATTATTATATGGTCGCAAAATAAAATCAACCGCACCAAATTCGAGGCTCTTTTCTTCCTTATCAGCCTCATTATCATCAGTTGTAACTATAATTGGGATAGCAGCAAGTTCCGGAACCTTACATATCTCTTCAAGGAACCAGAAGCAGTCATTCATCTCAACATCAACCATAATAAGGCTGATTATCCTATAGTTATCCTGCATAATTCTAAGAGCAAGTCTGACATCCTGAGCAACAATAACATTGTAATCATCCATAAGTATCTTTTTGCTGATTTCAAGATTCTCAACCTTACTCTCTAATAAAAGAATATTCTTTTTAACTATTAATTCATCGACACTACTCATTCCACTGTCGAAACCACAATTTTTCGCTTCTTCTCCCATACAAAAAATCCCCGCTATTTTCTAAAATCACTGACTTTTATCCCTTTCAAAAAGAAGACAACACAAAGTGAACATTAAACTTTTCACTGTAAATAATCCGATCAAATAAAACGTCTCAAACTGACGTGAGTCCATACGTAAATTGTACCAAATTAGCCTTATATTTTCAATTTTAAAATAATATTTTTTATACGAAAAAAGCACTCTGTCGAGTGCCCTTCTCCGTTGCATTAAATCCCCAACTACAACTATTACCTTCTTGTAAAACCTTTTACTAATTTCAATCACGGCAACCCCACAGCCGCTAAAAAATTAGTCCGTACTTCCTAACCGCCACCCCTAGCAAATTAGGAACAATACATTATTTCCTTCTCTGTACTTTTATTTTATAATGACCTCTTCATATCTTCAACACTCTACCATTCAAACGGTTCAATCGCCCCCTCAAACGGTCATTTCAAATCGTATACTTTGTGAAACGTTCTTACGCAGTTTTCAGAATACTCTGTCGCATTAAGCAAATGTTTTCTTAAAACTGCTGTAGTTTACGTTTCATATATCGTATTTTTTGTGAAATGTGGATTACAGATGCTTTCAAAAATATACATTACAAAGCAATCATCAATCTTTGAATAATGGTGTTGAAAGATATCTGTCTCCGGAATCCGGAAGCAATACCACAATGTTCTTTCCTTTGTTTTCTTCACGTGATGCAAGTATTGTTGCAGCTTTAAGTGCGGCACCTGAAGATATTCCAACCAAGATTCCCTCCGAATGTGCAAATCTTCTTCCTTCAACAAAAGCGTCATCGTTTTCTATTGCAATCACTTCATCATATACATTTATATCCAAAGTATCAGGAATAAATCCTGCTCCAATTCCCTGAATAGCATGAGGTCCCGCCTCTCCTTTTGACAAAACCGGGCTTGTAGCAGGCTCAACAGCAACAACTTTTATCTTTGGATTCTGCTCTTTGAGATACTGACCGATTCCTGTAATTGTTCCTCCTGTTCCCACTCCGGCAACAAATATGTCTACCTCGCCTTCCATTTGTCTGTAGATTTCAGGGCCCGTTGTCTTTTTGTGGGCCGCAGGATTTGCCGGATTCACAAACTGTCCCAATATTACAGCTCCCTCTATTTCATTTTTGAGTTGTTCTGCTTTTTCAATGGCTCCTGTCATTCCTTTTGCGCCTTCTGTAAGTACTATCTCGGCACCATAAGCTCTAAGAAGTGTTCTTCTCTCTTCACTCATTGTTTCAGGCAATGTAAGAATTGCTCTGTATCCTTTTGCAGCAGCAACAGCAGCAAGTCCTATTCCTGTGTTACCGCTTGTCGGCTCTATTATTGTAGCTCCGGGTTTAATAAGGCCTTTGCTTTCCGCATCCTCTATCATTTCAAGTGCAACTCTGTCCTTTGTCGATCCCGCAGGATTCAGATATTCTAATTTTGCATAAATATTTACATTTTGAACACCTGCATCTTTTGAGTATCTTCCCAATTCCAAAATAGGTGTTTCACCAATCAGTTCCAACGCACTTTTCTTTACACCGCTTATATTCTCCATTTAATTTCTCCTTTCTGCTTTTTATTTATCACTTGCCATCTATTTTGTTAATATATTTTACTTGCCAAATTGTTTCTTTCTATTTTGTCAATATATTTTATACGCCAAATTGTTATTTTCTATTTGATTTATTTAATTTCTATTCAAATTTTGCTTTATCAAGGAAGAAATAATTAGCACCGTCCTCAACATATGTATTAAATATTCCCACTACGGTAATATCCTCTCCAAGTTCAGGGTAATCATCAGGATATTTGTAATCTCCCGCCAATTCAAATTCAATTCCCTGCTGGCAACATGCGGTTGCATCAGCAACAACGCAGGAATAATAATTTCTCTTTGTTCCCTCAAATATCGAAAATGTTCCTTCCATTCTGACCTTTTTTCCAAGATACTTGTCAGGACTTCCCATCATATCATATACCTGACCGTACACCATGGAACTGCTGAGTTTTGTCAAATCTATCATTTCAGAATTATTAGAATCATTCATCTCATCTTCACTCAGTTTGCCATCATTTTTTTCAGAATCTCCTTCTTCAGATAAACCCGCATCCTGCTGTCCATCCATTGTATTATCTGTACCTGTCTTGTCATCTGTATCTGAATTGCCATCCGCATTTGACTTATTATCTGTACTTGTCTTGTCATCTGTATCATCTTTATCTGATTTTTTATTATCGCCGGTATTATTTTCAACCTTCTTTTCTTCTATTAACTTATCTACTGTTGAAGTGTTCCCGCATCCTGTAAGGGTGCTGAATGCCAGGCATCCAACAAGCAATATACAATACATCTTTTTCATTTTCTTATTCCTCAAAAATTATATCCTTTACATTTTTTAATAATTCAATAATGCCTCAGCGTTCTTGCTTCAATCCGTCGAAGGCTTATAACTGCGAAGGAGATACTTTCTAACTTCAACCAATGACTCGAAAATACAAGTTGCCTTTTCTCTCATTTCGTCATTTGGTTCAAGTAAATCAGGAACCATTATCGCAGTCATTCCTGCAGCGTATGCAGCTCTTATACCGTTATGTGAATCTTCTATTACCGTACACTCTCCCGGTTGTACTCCAAGTTGCTCTGCTGCCTCAAAAAAAATATCCGGCTCCGGTTTACTCTTTTCGACCATGTCTCCGCCTACAATCACATCAAAATACTCTAATATTCCGGCCATCTTCAGTTCTCTTTTAACTGTTTCACTCTTTGTTGAAGAAGCAACCGCCATAGGTATTCTTTTAGCCTTTAAAAATTCAAGCAATTCATCAATTCCTTTTTTCTTTGGCAGTTTACCACTGTCTACCAGATTTCTCATAGAAACAGATGCCATCTGCTGATATTTTTCAAGCGGAAAATCAGAACCGTATTTTTCTGTAAAAATCTTTTTTGTCATATTGGAGTTCACCCCTATACATTTGAACATTGTATCCTCTAAATCGAGAATACCAAATTCTTTTTCGATAGGTTTCCAACACTCAATATACGCTCTTTCCGAGTCAAATATCACACCATCCATATCAAAAATTACTGCCCTCATACATTCTCCTTTTGCAATTTATTCCAGACTCGATTATAACACATTATTTTTTTCTTTGACACCAATCATTGACATTTTTGCAAATAGATATTATAGTGATATCATAATGATATCACAAAAGGAGGTTTTACTATGAGTAAAGAAAAAAATAACAATGATATTATTGAGAAGGAAATTACAAAGGCAAATGGTATGCCACTGCTATTTTTCAATATTTTTCAGTATGTAGCTTCAGTGGCACTTCTGTTAGGATTCATTTACTGTTTTGCTTACGGAGATGAGCATGCAAGTTCTCTCCATACAGGACTGGGGATTGCAGGACTAATCGCTTTTATTGCACTACTTACATATGCAATTATTTACTCTTGCGGTTTTCATATTATCAAACCTAACGAAGCATTGGTTCTTACACTTTTTGGTAAGTATTACGGCACAATAAAGGAATCAGGATTTTATCACACAAATCCATTTTGTATTGCCGTTAATCCAACCAAAGAAACAGGACTTTCTAATCCTAGCGGAACAGGCGCTTCCATCGTTTTACAGAATAATCCTAACGGAACCAGCTCAGTTAACGTAGCAATGCCTAGCAAAAAAGTTTCAACAAAAATTATGACTTTGCACAATGAGAAGCAGAAAGTAAACGATGTATTAGGAAATCCTATTATTATTGGTGCGGTTGTAATTTGGAAAGTTGTAGATCCTACAAAGGCAGTTCTTAATGTTGATAATTATATGACTTATCTCTCTATTCAGAGCGACTCAACAATAAGAAATATCGCCAAACTCTATCCTTATGATGTAATGGATGAAGATGAGGCCGGAACAGAGGAATCTTTAAGAGGCAGCAGTCAGAAGATTGCGGAGAGTATGCAGGCAGAACTCCAGGAAAAAGTTGTTGATGCAGGAATAGAAATTATGGATGTTAAAATTACTCATCTTTCATATGCTGAAGAAATTGCCGCTGCCATGTTGCAGAGACAGCAGGCTACTGCTATAATTGCCGCAAGACAAAAGATTGTTGAAGGTGCAGTGAGCATGGTTGAGATGGCCATTGACCAACTAAATGAAGATGAAGTGGTTGTTCTTGATGAGGAGAGAAAGGCTGCAATGGTTAGCAATCTGCTTGTAGTATTATGCGGAAACAAGGATGCTCAACCTATTGTTAACAGCGGAAGCATTTATTAAAAGCATTTATTAGAAGCATTTATTAGAAGCATTCTTGAAAAATAAAAAAAGGTGTGATTTAATGCAAAACAAAAAAAATAATAATAATAATAATAATAATGATGATTTAGACAAAAAAGAAAAACAATTGCTAGAGCGTCTTGAAAAACTTGATTTATTAGAAAAAGAGATTAAGGATCGGGAAAAGAAATTAAAAGAAAAAGAGAAATCTAAAAAGCAGATTCTCCTTCGCTTGGCTCCTTCACTGTGGGAAGATATCGCTCAGTGGGCTGAAGAAGATTTCAGATCCATAAACGGTCAGATTGAATATCTTTTGGCTGAATGTGTTAAAAAGCGCAAAAATTCCAATTAATAGCAAAGGTTGCAATTACTCTTCTATTTTCAAATGAATAATTGCAACCTTTATTTGATTTCAAGAACGCCTCAGCGTTCTTGCTGCAAAATGCGCTATTTTTCTATTGCCGGTATTACTATCTCTGAATTTTCTCCATTAATCCTGCAATAAAATAAATACTCCGGCTGATAATAACCCATGGAATCCATTCCATATTTAATTTTAGATGATTTAACTTCAATATCTAAATTATCATTATAATAATCATACTCATCATATACAAACTCGCCATTTTCTATTTTTTTGAAAGCTTCTTTTTCACTTATAGTTTTGTATTTTTTATCTTTATGAGTCTCAACAAGTTTATTTTCAACATAACGAATTTCTCCGTATTCATTATATTCACATCTGATATTTCCAAATAACATTTTATCGTCCAAAACTATTGAATCTGCTTTAAAATAATAATTTCTATCTCCTGAATTTGTAAACTGTGCCTGTACCGGAACATCTACATTTATCTCCTTAAGGTCTTCTATAACCTTTTCTTTTTCATAACCGGTCACATCCACTTTTTCATCATTTGAAGCTTCTGTTTCGTCCCACATGTCATAGTGATTTCCGTCAAATTCCGCAAGAGGATAATAAATATCATATACACCACCGTAATAATCTACGCTGACTAAAATCTGACTTTTTGAAGCCATAAAGAGTGTTTCATCATAATAGTCATTGCGTCCTTCATCAACCTCTCCGCCTAATTTTTCAATGATGTTTTTTCCTTTATTATATGCCTCATCCCTGTTTAGTATCGGAGCCTTATAAACATCCATTTCTACACAATTTTCACTTAATTCATAGGATGCTTTTGCATTTATCAGTTTTGCATCAATCTTTTCAATGCATTCATATTTGCTATATCCAATTCCCTGATGAATGTAAATAGAATAAGCCACCGCCATTGCTGTCAAAGTAGCCAAGACAGGTATTGAAAAAATAACAAATCGAATTATTTCCTTGGTCTCATTTTCCACCTTTTTCACTATCATTTTAAAGGCAAAACATACTTCTACAAAAATACCAAAACCTATTATCGTTCCCAGGGTATTTCCGAACAGATCATCAGCTTCCGCTGTACCAATACCAAAGATAAATTGAATTGATTCAATGAATAATGAAAAACAAAAACCTGCAAGATAAGTTTTCCACCAGACTCTGAATTTTTTTATACCAATTGGAAGCAGTATTCCAAGAGGTATAAACATAACAATATTTAATACTATGTTACGAAAATCAGTTATGTTTCCTCTAATCCAGGCTTCTCTATATGACCAAAACAAAGGACTGATTTTTCTTAGATAAGCTCCATGTCTGTAAAGACATGTTACAATCAATATCCCTAATACGTAACTAACTAATATAGCAATATAACAACTTCTTAAAGCTGATAATGTCTTTTCACCTTTTAATATTTTTTTATAGATCAAAAGATACCCGATAACATATAACATAATAGCAACAATGCATATCAGAATCCCCATCTTAATACAATCTTCTGCCAATCCTCTGATATCATTCAAATATATCATTTTTTCTCACTTTCTTACTCATTCTACATATATTTTTGAAACGTAAACTTCAGCAGTTTTCAGAATAACTCTACTAGTATTCTGCAATCACTTTTGTATTCTTTTAATAAGATTAAAAGACCCAATACCTGCTCTTAAATAATCGTAAGCAAAGTCTTCATAATCAATAAATCTGATTTTCTCTCTCCAGCCATCATGGACACATATCATTCTGTGAACCGTTCTTTCATTATCCTTTTCTCTAAAAATTGCATAACCGCAAACTGTAATAGAGTGATCCACATAGTGTCCTCTTGCAATATTCATTATGACCGGTCGGCCTGCATCTATCTCTCTTTTTACTTCTGTGTCAAAACTCCAGATATACTTGGTCTTCAATACCGTTTTGCAATATCCGTATTCTTTAAATACGCATTTTAGTATTTTTCTTATCTTAAAGAATGGTGTTCCCTTTTTCTCTGTATATCCGTTTTGTTCTGCAATGCTGATTATTTTTTCAAAATTTTTCTTATAATCCTTTGGAATATTGTCATACCCGTTTTTTGCATAGAAAGTAGCAACTCTTGTAATTGCCACAATTGAACAAATACCGTTATCAGAAAAATCACCACACACAAACTCATCCATTGGGATTATCTTTTCTTCGACTTTAACACATTCTTTCTTATATCTGTCTTTAAGGTATTTTTCAGGATCGTATATACTTCCATATCCGTATCCGTCCTGCCCACTATATGATTTCGTACTGAAGTGCTTCATATTTCAATTTTGTTCCTTCATTTATTTCTGCAGGGAGCAACGCTCGTGCAACTATCTTCAAATCATCTGTCTCTACATCAGTTCTTTTTAAGTGAGCATAATCCCCATCAATTGTCACTACTTCATAATACATTAACACGTTCTTAACCTCCTTTTATACACCAGCATCTGTTTCTTTCTCGGTTGACGTTTCTGTTTCTTTCTCAGTTTCCTCAGGAACTTTTGGAACATCATTCATAAAGAATATCATTGCATCCGTAAGAAAATCAGTGTATGAATTTGGATTATAGTAACCTCTGTGCCAAAGGAAAGAATTTCCGTTTACATCAACTATTGGTCTTGCATTTCTAAAATCAGATACTCCTGTAACTTCACTATGCACAGTATATTTTAGATTCAAAGAACTGCCATCATAATTATACAATTCAACATAATCATAACCGTTCTCGTTTCTTGCAACAACGATACTGTTTTCGTCCATAAAAGTTGCACCAAGCTGATATTTAGGGTTCCACAACGGTTCTCCGCCCGTGCAGATATCATAAACTTTGCCACTGTCGTATAATTTATATACGCTGTCTTTTGCAGACTTGCTTGTTGAAAATGTAGTGTATAAAACCTTTGTTTTCTTTGGTTCTGTAACAGCCACATCAAATAATCTCTGAGTTCCTTCAGGCTTTACACCTATTATTGTGCTAAACTTTTTATAATCCACCTCTGTCTTTCCAAGGATAGTTTTCAAATCACCATTGTACAGATTCTCATTTCCAAGATTTAAAAATCCAAGTCTGATATTTGGATCTTCTGAAGTCGGATTTGAGTACATGCATACTCGAACCAGCCCCTCAACAGTTGTTGGAACAAACTTGCAGTAATATTGCATATCTGCAGTAATCAGTATCTTCTCTGCTGTCCAGATAATGCCATCTCTCGATCTTCTGTATGCCCATTTTTTATTATCAACTCGATAGAACAAATAATAATTTTCTTTGTGTTTTAAAATCTGACTGTAACAAGTTTTTCCCGAAGACAGAAGAACAACTTCTTTTGAAAATGAAGAAATATTCTCAGGATTGTCCGATATTCTGATATGAATATCCCTGTCCTCATTATGTCCGCCAGCATAAGCACACATTATTCTCCCATCGTCCATCACAGTGAGTGCAAGTCCGTTATGATCATCAACTTCATTCGCCTGCTTGAGATGAGTTTTCTCAGTTGTCTTAGTTTCATTGTCATAAGCCGCTATTCCACAATAGCCTTCATTGGTTGCATAGCCCCAATATACCCTGTTTAGTTTATTTTTATATGAAACGACCTGCGGATAATACCACCAGCTCCAGATCATGTTATCATTTCCGTATGCGTTGATATTAAGTGGTTCCAACGTCCATCTCGCATACAAAGTCTTTGCACCAATATCAGTAGGTGATATCTGATCAATTCTGTTTACAAACTTATCATCGAGATACCAACCTTCAAAGCTATATCCCTCTCTTGTAGGATTCTTTAATACAGTTCCTTTTCCGTATTTGTAACTTGTCGGATTTGACTTACTGTTAGTACCCCCGTTTAGTTTGTATTTTATAGTAAATGTTTTTTCTTTCCATTTTGAATAGAGAACAACTTTCCCCTTTGTTCCCTTGCCAATACTTTCAACTTTGGTCTTAAACTTACTGTCCTTATACCAGCCTTCAAAATCATTTCCTCGCTTCAAAGGTGAATACAATTTTTTTGAAGAGTTGAATCTGTAACTAATTGGGTTTAAATCGCTGTTTTCTCCACCGTTCAAAACATACTTAACGGCATAAATTTTAGGTTCCCACTTGGCATATATTCTAAGTTTACCTGTTGTATTCTTTTTGATTTTTTTAATCTTAGTCTTGTATTTTTTGTCCTTGTACCAACCTCTGAAAATATATCCGCTTCTAGTTGGCTTAACAAGCTTCATAGTCTTTCCGGAAACGTAATACTTAGGAGCCTTCTTGCTTATCTTCCCGCTTTTTAATTTGTAATCAATCTTATATGTTCTCCCATCTCCTGCCGCATAAACACTGTCACAGACATTTCCAGAGAGAGCTACTGTCAAAAACAGCAGCAGCATCCAGTATATTTTTCTTACAATAAATATATTTTGTTTTCCGTTAAGAGTAATTTCTTTTTTATTAAGAGTAATTTCTTTTCTATTCAATACAATTTCTTTTTTATTCATGTTAACCTCACAAAAGATAAAGAATATTAATCACTGTAAATTCAGTGTAAAGAATACTACAATTTTTAATCAAAGTAAAGGTTTCACCTAGTCGGGAGAATATTTGAAGTTTCAAGTCTCTAGAATTTTTATAGCTTCAAGTCTTAGTTTTTCTATAACTTCATGCCGCGAGTTTTTTTGCTCCTACATCTCTTTTTGAAATATCTCTGTTTCGTATGTATCAACAATTTATTTTTGTTTACATAATTTACTAAAAGTTGTTGGATGATTACATCCTTTTTTAAGAAATCTCTGTTTCGTATGTATCAACAATTTATTTTTGTTTACATAATTCACTAAAAGTTGTTGGATGATTACATCCCTTTTTAAGAAATCTCTGTTTCGTATGTATCAACAATTTATTTTTGTTTACATAACAAATAAAAACTTGCAAAATATATACATACCTTTTTAAGATATTCCCGTTTCGGCTGTAACAACCATCACTTTCAGTTTACATAACAAAGAAAAACTTACAGAATGAATACATACCTTCTTAAAATAGTTCTGAATTGATATGTAATTTCATTAATCACAGTTAATATATCCCATGGTATGTGATATACTCATATTTGATTATATCTTATCCAACATGATCTACTCTTGTTGGACTAAATAATATCCAATATGATCCACTCATATTAATCCAGAAATTGAAAGGAGTTTTACAAAATGAATCATTCAAAAAAAATGCCTAATAAAATATGTGCTTTTGCACTTGCATTTACACTGGGCATACCATATGCAACACCTGTTACTGTTGATTGCGGCGCAGTGGTATTATCTCCGTCAATCACTTACGATTTTGCATCTGATACAGCCGGAAGTGCCACGGGAACTATCACAGTATCACATGTATATTCCGAGGATATCAGATATTTATATTGGGGTGACGGAAATAACAATATTCTAAAAAAAGGGGAGGTTGAATACTCAGCCATCACTTCTGTTTCTGAGAGAACCAATGAACAAAAATATGCTTTCAATTCCAATTACGCTGCAATTCCACAAGGGGCAAAGCAGTTGCTGTTGGAAGACAACTCAGGAAAAATCATCTGCTCATATACCCTTCCGGAGAGTAAATTATTGAATCTTGGAACTCCAAAATATGAGTTTGCGCTTATGAGCGATGTTCACTACAACAGATATCCTAAGGAAGGCTCTGCAATTCCTGAAAACGAAGATATTGCCGTAACAGCTTTTAACAACGCATTGGCATTTGTTTCAAAATCAGGTATTGATTCTGTATTTCTTACAGGTGATTTAAGCAATCAGGGCGAGATCGACTCTTACAACAAGTTCAACAAAGCAATCTCTAATTATCCAAATATGACAGTCTATACATGTATGGGTAACCATGACGTGTCATGGACAAAAAGTGCAACTGCAATGGTTGAACAATTTACAAAGAATGTAAACACCAAAAAGTCAACCGATAATAATGTCAAAGAAATCGCACCTAACAATCTTGACTTTGTATATGAAAAAAACGGTGATTATTTTATTTTCTTAAGCCAGACAAAAGCCATCTATGGAAGCGGCAAATCATTACTCGATGACACTCAGTTAAACTGGCTTGAAAAAATGCTCAACAGATATGCAAACAAGAAAGTCTATCTGTTCTTCCATACTTATCTTTCAAGAAGCGATGCCAATGAAAGAACTGCTGTAGGTAACCTTGAAAATCCGGCAGGATATTTCTATGATTTGACCTATCCTGTTGGCTCTAAAGATGATGTAAGACTCAAATCTTTATTGACAAAATACAGTAATGTAACTTTCTTTTCAGGTCATTCACACTGGGCTCAGGATCAGATTAAGTACAATGCGTCCCTTATGATTGGAACTCTCTCACCTGAAGCTACAGGTGCAACACTTGTTCATATTCCTAGTGTTACCGCTCCAAGAACTATCGAACCAACTTCTACAAAAAGAGATGAAAATGCAGGTGACCGCTCGGAAGGTATTATTGCAACACGTTACGATAATTACACGTTATATACCGGAGTTGATTTCAAAAACGGAAAGTATTTAGGCTACTCTGTTTTCCTGAATGCCGACGGCGAGAAAACTACTCCTGTTCCTGAGTTAAAACTCTCCAATGGAAAAATCAAGAAAATAACAAAGGCTAAAAAAGTATCAAAGAAATCAAAGAAATATAAAGTAACAATCAAATTTGCTAAAATTCAGAATGCAAAAAAATATGAATTACAGTATTCAACAAACAACAAATTCAAGGCATCAAAAACAAAAACTGTTGAGACAAAAAAGACTTCTGTAACCATAAAGAATCTCAAAGCAAAATCAAAGTACTATGTTCGTGTGCGAGCTTATGGTACTCAGTTTGGTGAAAAGATATACGGAAAATGGAGTTCTAAGAAAACTGTTAAGACTCCAAAAAAGTAAAATATTTAAAGTCGAATAATTAATAATTAGATGAAAAAAATGGGAGATGAATTTCGTTAATGAAATTCATCTCCTATTTTTTATTTTACTTTAAAATTATTCATCAATCCAAATCAACTATTGATTTGGAAAGGTCAAATTCTGTCACTGCATAATTGCTGTCTGCAAGTGACAGGATGTCTGTGTAGAGATAATCATGTTTGTCTTTTGATGGCATCAGTTTCTGGCGATATAATCTGTCTGCCACACCGAAGATTGTGTACTCATACGCAGCTGAATATGCATAACTTCCATCTTCTAGTTTTGCATATGCTCTGATTCTCCAGCCTGATGTGTACTCTAAAGGATTCTTTGTTGCAAATAACATTGTCATTGCAAAACTTGATGTCTTTCCTGTAGATGAATAATTTCTCTCAAGTCTTCCGGCTGTTGTGCTCTCAAAACCTGCAACTGAATCGTTGTCACTTCCAACATATAATTCTGATGCTTTTGCATAATCTGTAAGTGAATATACTATTCCTGAACTTACAACTGCTTTGCCGTCGATTTCATCTGCTACTGAGTAAACTGTTCTCATACCTTTTGAAATTGCACTAATCTGATAGCCGTTGATTTCTATTCCATCAGATACTTCAATGTCCTCTTCTGCCTGTTCATCAATAACATAAACTTTAAGATTATCAAGATCAAGCTGTCCGTTTGCAAATCCGTCAATTCCAAATGACTGTCCGATAAGTGATGTTGTATCGTTTGCTCTGAAAGGATATCCCTCTGCCACAAGTACATCATTCATGTAAACATCGTATGTCTTTGCGTCCATATCAAGTATTGCTTTGAAATTGTTCCATGTATTGTAATCGTAATCTGCAATCTTTTGAGTTGAAGATCCTGACTGTTTTAATATTACTCTGTGAGCTGAACTTGCATTGTCAAATGCCATTGTTGTTGCAGCACTGTCTGACTGGCTCTTTGCAATGTTGAGATTTGCATATCTCACATCATTTATTCTGGCCTGATATTCGATAACAACTTTCTTATCACCATTTACCTTTGTGTTTCCAACATATGGGTAGAACAGATTTACATGTCCTGCCTGGTCTGATGTTGAAAGACGAAGGAATTTGTTTCCATTTTCTTCTGCGATTGTTGCCACACCACCGTTGTCAACTGTAACTGCCTTTATTCCGTATGGGAAATAATTTCCCTTAACATCATGCTCAAAGTCTCTGTACAAATTATAAACCTGTTTGTTATTTCCTACTGTAACAAGTGAGTTGTCCAAATTCTTCTTTGCCTGTGCAATTGTCGCTTCAAGTTCTTCTGCCTTCTCTTCTGTGAGTGTTCCCTTATTTGCCTCGGTATTTGCTGTACTTAAAGCGTTAATAAGATTTACATACATCTGTGTGCTGTAGCATCCAACTGTCTCTCCAAGTGGATATGACATGCCAAATACTTCACTCTGCATAGCAGCAACTTTTGTTTTCATTGTCTGGGCATTGTTTGCTTCATTTGTATCAATAACCTTGACACTGAAATTGTCATAATCCATCATACCATTTGCAAATCCGTCAATTCCGATAAGGTGACCTACAAGATTTGAACCTGTGGCATCTCTGAATGTAAAGTTGTCAGCTACCAATACACCATTGATATAAGCACTGTATGATGAGCCGGCACAGTTTCCAATCAGTTTGAATTTGTACCATTTGCCTGACTCAAACTTCTGAACTGAAGTCTTTGTTCCTGCATTCTGAATCTTGATATCTGCTGACTGATTTGTATTGTCAAACGCAGCTACCATTGCATATTTATCGAGGTCATTTCTAATCATTGCAGCATTTGCATACTGGAATGTTCCTGTAAATCTGGCGTCAAATTCTATCTCAACTCTGTGATTTGCATCTGAAAATACAGTTCCGTTAAACGGAAGGAATAAGTTTGCCTTTCCTGCTGTAGAACTTGTTGTAAGTCTTAAGAACTTATTGTCATTTTCTTCTGCCACCACTGCATTAGCACCGTTAGTAAGAGCCATTACCTCAAATCCGTATGGTGTCTTTGCAAGTTCATCATACTGGAAATCTCTGAATGCATTGTAGTGTGAGAACACACCGTCAAGCACCTGTGAATCTTTGAGTGCCTGCTCTGCACTTTCAAGTTTTGTAAGCATTGTCTGTGCACTTGAATCTGTTACATTTCCACCGTAAGCCATAACTTCTGCCTGTCCTAAAACATCTTTGTACCAGTTGTAAGCTGCCTTGTCATAACATCCAAGATCTGTTCCAAGTGGATATGATGTGCTGTCAAATGCACTTCTCTTTTCTGCAATTGTCTGAGCAAATGTACTCTTTGCCGCTGTTCCTGCTCTTGATGAAACTGAAAAACTGCTGTCTGTAGGTGTCTCAGTTCCTGTTGTAAGATAAATCTTATCAACCATATTTCCGTCCTCTCTTACCCAAAGAGAGAAGAGATGCTGTTTTGCTGTTGTGACATCAAGTGTTGCCACTTTCTGCCAGTACCATTTTTCATCTTTGCTGTCGCTGTGGAATCCACCGCTTCCGGTAAACTGTCCGTCAACATATGTATTGTCCAGTCCGCCTCTGATTGAATCTGAAGCATTGTCAACAAATCTCCAGCGAAGCCATACATTGTATGTACCTGTTGTGCTGAAATTAATTCTGTAACTGAGTTCCGGAGCGTACTGTGGGAACTGCGCTGCTGTTGACCATCCTGAACCTTTGTCCGGCATTCTCATTGCAAGACCTGTGTCTGACTGTGTGAGTCTCCACTCATTTGGAAGTTTTCCGCTAACCTCTGATGCAATGTTCTTCTTAGATACTGTGTAAGCTGCCATATCAGATGTAATCTGACTCTTTGACAGGAGTACATTTTCCATTGCATACTCTGCTTCAATTCCGACTTTTCCGGCACTCTCAACAAATGGTCCGCTTCCCCATCCTGCCATAACATTCTTTTCTGAAAGTTTCTTTGACTCTCTTGAGCCCGGATTTACACTTGTCTTAAATGTTGTTTTGTATGCACTGTTGTAACTCTCATCAGGTCCGTTTGCACTGTCTTTAACAGTTCCGTTTGTGTAAATTACCATCTTGTCGATAGCGATATAATTATCAACCATCCAAATCTTTAAGGTATGTTTTCCAGAAGAAAGATTTGGCAATGCAACTACATGTTTTTCAATCTGTCCAAAGAGATTCTTTACCCACTGCTTGTTCTGGTTGCTTGTTGTTCCCTCATCAACTGCTGTAGATGAAATCACAACAGGTGACTGACCGTCAATGGAATATGCAAATCTAATCTTTCCGTTTGGTATTGCGTTCATTGTTGGCAACCTGTAAATCTCAAGTGGAAATGCTCCTTCTGATGTCAGATAGAAATCATAACTTAAGGATGGTGAAGTTGATGAATTCACATTACTGATTCCTGTCTCAGTAAGGGATGGATCAACCACCTGCATCATGTCACCTGAAAAACCTCTTCCTGCATTTGTAAGTTTCTTCCATTTGATGTTTCCTGCATCTGCCTTTGCTGTGTAATGTTCTGCCTCCATAGCAACATAACCGTCTGCTTCAACGTAGCAATTTGTGATTCCTGCTGCAAGGTCTGAAATATTTACTTTTACTTTCTTAACTACATCGCCTGATGTAATTGTGATAATCGCACTCTTTCCGGCTGCTTTTGTAAAATTATTAATTGTAACGAAAATTCTCTGTTCGTCATTTACAGTTCCTGAAGTCTTTGTGAGGGATACAAAATCCTGATCACAGGTTGCATTCCACGAAATACTTCCTGCACCTTTGTTGAAAATATCAATGAACTTTCCGTCATTTCCGTATCTGTTAAATGTAAGATGCGATGTCTTATTTACAGGCATCTCTTCACCCTGAACTACAACTCCCATCTCTGCTTTTCCAAGAATCAGCGCAGGATTTGTCTCTGGCAACTGACTTGTTACAGGTGGTGAGTAAACCTCAGGGTCAATAAGTCCTTCCCATTTTTTGTTTGAAATTGTACTGTAATATGCTATCTCAGATTTTCTCTGTTTTTCTGTTGCAATGGAAATATCCGAGAAGTTCTGGGCAGAAGCCATACGTCCCTGATCATATGCCAGAGTACTCTTGTCTGCATAGTAGAACATTTTGTTTGTCAGATATACCCAGTTAATCTTACACTGTACCAGTTCATAAAATGCTGTCTTCATGGCCGTTGTGGACATACTGTTTGCAACTGCATTTGCCCTGTCATAAAGATCCTGCCACATCTGCATTCTCTTATCCCACTCGTTGTAATATGTCTGATCAAAGAGATCCAGTCTCATATGCTCTGTCTTTCTGATGTTTGAGTGGTGGTAGAATGTTGTGAGAATGTCAGCAATTTCATTCTGTGTTGCCTCGCTGATTGTGCTTCCAAAGTTTCTCTTCATCCACTCTTTTGAGAAGCCTGCTGAATCTTTTGTATATTTGTCAACGTCCCAACCGCATCTGATAAAGTAATCCATCTCACCTTCTGCAGGCTTGATATCTCCTACGTTGAGTACCCAGATGTTTCTGATTCCCGTATCCCAACATTTGCTCATTTCTTCACCGATAACGCTTAACGGAATTGAACTCATCCACATGTAACTCTGATTTGCCGGTGCCCAGTATGATGCGTGATAATACATACCCCCCTGAGCCATGGCTCTGTCACGATCTGTTGGTGTACGTCTAACCATTCCGTGGTTATCATCACACCAGATTACTGTCATATCTGACGGTAATGTAAACTGATCATTGTTATATAACTGCAGAACTTCCTTATATGGAAGAATTGCTTTACAAGCCTTATTGGCTTTTTCTGTTCCTACTATCTCCTTGAGGGTATTTAACTGCTCTGCAATAATCTCTGATAAGAGACCTGCCTTTCTTCCCTCTGTTGTTGTTCCGTATTTATCCCATTTTGAATCGCTTAAGTTTGCTGTGTTGAAAGGTTCATCACCTGTTCCTCTCATACCGAAAAGCCACTGTACTTCCGAATCTTTGTGCTTGTTAATGCTGTCTCTCCAGAAAGCTTTTACCGCTTCAGGATTAACTGTGTAATCGTATGTCAGTGAATCTGCACTGATTCCCATCTGTGAGGCATATTTCTTTTTAAATGTTCCCCACTCATCACCTGCCGAAATGGTCTTTCTCATTACCACTCCGTACTGTCTTAAAACCTGTCCGTTCTCTTCGATATTATCAAATGCATTTACGTGCATTGCAGGCCAGATGTAATTTCCTTTAAGTCTCAATATCAATTCAAAAATCTTTGCGTACAACTGTGGTCCCATTTTTCCTGTACCACCGTTTGCAGGATTGAATTTGTTCACACACCATGCCCCAAGTTTTTCCTCATCATTAATGAATATACCTCTGTATTTTACATCAGGCATATCTGTGATTGATGTGCCCTGCGGCATGTACACGTTAGTCTTTGTCTGAATCGGAACATCAGCAAAGTAATACCATGGAGATACCCCCATCTGTTCCGACACTTCATATGTTCCAAATATTGCACCTCTGTTGTCAGAACCTGCAATGACCATTGTGTTCTTATCAACAACTTTGATGAGATATGCCTCCCACTTATTCCTGATAGAGTTTACTTCTGAAGTCGTAATCTTTCCACTTGAAATAAGTGACTTTATCTGTGCACTCTTATCAAGTGTTCCGATAATCACAACAGGTCCGCTTGGAAGTGATGACGCATTACTGATTGTAGGAGTTTTTCCGGTAACTCTCTTTACGTCATCTCTGAAATCATTTACTACTCTTGTAACAGGTGTCTCTTCCGATGAATCCACCCAGAGAGTAGCTGTGGTACTTCCTGACACAATTGGAAAATCATTGGAATTTCCGCTTGTGGTCACATCAGCATTTGTCTGTGCAGGGCTTAACTGTATCAGTCCGGTCACCATAGTTAAAGCCATGACAAACGACAATATTCTTTTTATATATCCGTTCATATTATCCTCCGATTTATTTGTAAAACACCTTCGCTCTTTTTAGCGTATGGCCATCCTTTCCTAGTTGTATGGATTTAAAATAGTATCTCCCCATTTGTACTCTACGCTTGCGAAATCAGGATCAACTGTCTTTAAAATTGTGTTATATAGATAATTGTGTGCTTCCTCTGTATTCATAAGTACATCATTGTACAATTTCTTTGCAATCTTAAATACTGAGAAGTCACGTGTCTTACTGTACACATATGTTCCGTCTTCAAGAACTGCATAAGCTCTGACTTTGTACATTGCCGCGTAAGCTGTCTTGTTAGCAGCTCCATAGCTCATTGTCATTTTGAAATATGTAGCTGTATCTGACTGTCCAAGCTTATACTGACTTATTCCATTGGCTGTGGAATCATATGCTCTAATAAACTCATTATCTGTTCTCACATACATATCTCCACTTGTAATATTGCTGTTAATATCATCGTAACTGCTAAGACCGAAGACCATTCCTGTCTTAACAACATTCTTACCGTTAATTGTAGGCTCAACCTGAGCGCTTACTCTTGTTCCTCCAAAAATAGTGCTAATCTGGAATCCCAAAACACTCACTTTCTCAGAAGTGTTTATTCCGTCTTCATCAACAGTAATATCATTCTGCGGTTTTGTTGTCGGAGCCTCTGTTGTAGGTGCCTCTGTCGTAGGTGCAACTGTTGGAGCCTCTGTTGTAGGTGCAACCGTTGTCTCCACAGCAGCACTTAAATCAACTAACGAGAAGTTTGTAAACTTAAGTGTTGTACCGGCATTTATTCCTGAAGCAAGTTCAAAAAGAATCTTTGCCCTGCTGTCTGTAGCTGTAAATGTTCCTGTGATTGTGTTGTCACCGGATGTGATGTTCGTTGTATCTTCCTTGAGTCTTGATACATCTTCTTTACTGATAATGCTTCCTGCAGAAGTTGAGTTAACTTTGATTGTGTATCTGTACTCATGTCCGCTTATTACAGGCTGATTATCAAGGGCTACCTGAATACCCCACTGAGCTTTGTTATTTGCTGTAATATTTACAGTAAATTTATCCGCTGTTGTTCCACCGATATATGTTCCGTTAGAACCGTTCCAGCTTCCGAAATAATATGACCATGCACCAAGATTGATCCATGTATCATCTGAAGAAACCTGAACGTTTGTTGGATCTTCGAATACTTCATCACCTGACATCGGAACTAACTGCCATAACTGATAGTCACTGTTCATGTATCTCTTCTGCTCTACATATCCGCTTCCACCTACTATTTCAGTTGTATCTGTAAGTGCAAGCAAACTTGCTTTATTTACAATTCTGTACTTTCCGTCACCCATGTGCTCAAATCTGAATTTCTGTGATGGCGAACCGTTTGATGTATAGAGCTGGTAACTTACATTTCTCTCTTTTGATCCTGAAGGATCGTCAAATACTTTTGACTCTGCACATCTAGGAATGATATTGAACCATTTATCAGAATTGCTCTTAAATCTGAATCTCTGAGCAATTGTGTTATTGTCTGCATAAGTCTGAATCTTTGTTCCGTTTGCATCAGATTTATTTGGGATATCCATTACCTTACCTGTTCCCACATTTACAATCTTGTAATAGTTTGTTGTGTTAACAGGAGGATTGTAGGTTTTGGACGGACGTGATACTGAAACACCCTGATCGATAGGCTCACCAAAGAAAGGATAGCCGTTGTCTGTCCATGTAAATCTCTGAGCTCTGATTGCTCTTGTCCATTTGCTTCCGCTGTATCTTGCACAGTGGTAGATAATCCAGTTTTCTGTTCCGTCAACTGACTTTACAAATGTATTATGTCCCGGGGCAAATGTATATTCTGTTCCCTTGAATACAGGTCCGTCACTCTTAGCCCATGAAGATGCATTTAAGAGATTACCGTCTGTACATGTGATTCTTCCAAGACAGTAACTGTCTGTAAAACTTGCTGCAGCAGAATAAATAATGTGAACCTTGCTTCCGTTAATAAGAACTTCCGGTCCCTCTGCTATAGATGAACCGCCGGATTTTTCCCATGTGTTTGTAGGCTGACATATACATACTCTCTGTGTTGATAAGGTCCATGGGTTGCTCATTTTTGCAATGTAAAGATTCTGCACATTTCCTCCTGTGGAATCTCCCCAGCCTGACCACACAAAATAATTCTCATTGTTGTATGTAAATGCTGTTCCGTCAATTGCCCAACGGTCATTAGATGTGTCATAGATTTTTCCCATAAAAGTCCAGTCTCCATCCAATGGGTTATCGGCATTTGTTCCACCCTGAAGTACATACATTCTGTGGTTTGCATTGGTTCCGTCATCTGCACAGAAATATACATACCAGCGTCCACTTAACCACACGAGTTCAGGTGCCCATACTTCCTTGCTGTACATTCCTGAATCCGGTGGTGTAAATGCCACAACAGTGGTACCAAATGATCCCATATTCTCGAGACTGCTAAGTTCTGCGATTTTTACTGTATTGCCTGCACCTGCAAAACAATAGTAGTATTTTCCTCCGGCAAGAACCATGGACGGATCCGCGCCGTCAGTCTTTACCGGCTGATTAAAGTAATAATCATTTGCCAGCTTTGTAATCTTCCAAAGCTGTCTGCTGTCACTTGAGACAGCCTGCTGCCTTACTGTAATGTCTTTCTCCTCATCTGTGGAGCCCTTTTCATTACACATATCAGTAAGTGCCATTCCGCTCTTTTTGTTAATAATCTTGAAGTTCCCCTCGCCGTCAGGCTCAAGCTTAAACTTCTGCGCATCAGTACTGTTCTTTGTGTAGATCTGATACTGGGTTCCTGCAGACATACTGCTTGAAGGATTATCAATAACTCTTGTCGGTGCAACCTTTGGAACAATGTAATAATAATCCTCTCCCGCTACTTTTTCGAATGAAAATTTTTCTGCATCTTTGTTGTTAATCGTCCATGTGTGCAGAGGATTTTTGTCCTCATCTTTTCCACTTGGAATGTCGATCATTCTTCCGGTACACACATTGGTAATGTTGTAATAGGTACTCTCCTGAACAGGAGCTGATGCCGCAAGGGCGCAGTGATTCCGGTACTTAGCAAATCCATCAGACAATGGAACGACCGTAATTGCCAGTACCAGACAGAAACTGATTAATTTTGTCCGTTTCATGATAACAATTCTCCTTTTGAATTAAAATACTGTTAATATTAAAATTCCCCTTCTAGTTCTGATTGTACATTTCCTTAAACCAGATGTAAATTGAACTCTTTCAACAGAGTTCTTTTTTACCAAAACTCGCCAATCACAGACAAAAATAACAAGAATATACAATTTTTATAGAGAATTGTTCAATTTATTGAATCGTTTCATTACATTTCGTAAGAAATATCTTCCGTTATGTCTTCCTAAATGTCTTCATAAATGTCTTCATAAGAAATCTTCATTCCTTCGTCCACAGTAACTTCAATCACCCAGGTTTCAGTAGGGCATATTGGTGACCTTCCGGTAATTATGGCCTGTGCTTTTCCCGTTCTTAACGGATACAGCGTAAAAATAACATTATATCCTGACCCACACATTTCTTCATGTTTTTCATTCATATAATGTCTTCTTGAATACCAGGTAAAAATTCCAGGATTTTTAATTTCAAATGTGTACTCAGGGCCTCCGCCATCGAAGGAATCATAAACTAATTTAACCGTACTGTTTTCCTTTTCCATTGCATATTTAAAATAATTTCTTATATCGTTAAATATTTTATTTTCTTTTATTTCACCTGTATCTGTCGAATAAGACCTCAACCTTTTTCCTTCATAGATAATACTTATAATTTCTTTATTTGCCACAACAAAAGATTCCGCAGAGGATTCCACATCATTTACAATATTGTAATCTTCATCTGTTTCACACCACATTTCCTCATCAATATCCCTGAAAAAGATATCCAAATTGGAGAGTATTTCAATTGGTTTTTCAAATATTTCACAGTCAGCTGCCATATTCTTAATATCGACTTTTACCTTTTCCAGAATCGCCATGCTGTCATTTTTTCTGTACAACTTATAAATAATATTTTCCGACGAATCGTAGAAACTGCACTCTTCAACTCTTTTATGCATTTTTCCACCTCATTTCATTCAATTCAATATTAATCTCCGATACTTATTTATATAGTTATATATTATCATTTATTCATCCGGATGAAAATGTCAGGAGACAACTTATAAAACATCAATTTCACATTAAAAAGTTCGGTGGATTTTTCCTATGATTTGTCTTATAATATTTTGTATGAGACAAGCCGTTTCAGCACTATGATAAGCACTCTGTGTTTTCATTTTGTATGAACGGTTTTCAATTGAATATCAGGTTATTTTTTATCATTTGTAGCTTTAATCGGATTTATGGATGTGCCAATCGCACTTCATATATAGGTAACATTTTAACAACGAAGATACAGATTCTTATTTGACAGATTTATTTCTTCAATAGAATTTTTATCTTCACCAAAAAACTTATTGCTTTACTATGCAAATGGAAAGGAGCTCTATATGAGAAAAAAAGCACTATGTTTGTTAATGGCAGCATTCGTTACAGTTAGCATGATTACACCATCTTTTGACGTTTCTGCCGCTGCGAAAGTTAAACTTTCAAAGAAAAAAGTTACATTAAAAGTAGGTGAAAAAACTACTCTTACTGTAAAAAAAGGAAAGAAAAAAGTTAAAGGGGTTAAATGGAGCACAACTAACAAAAAAGTAGCTACTGTTAAATCAGGAAAAGTTACTGCAAAGGCTGCAGGTTCTACAACTATCGTTGCCAAGTATAAGGCTGGCAAGAAGAGTAAATCTCTCAAATGCAAAGTTACTGTAACAGCTGCAAACAAAAACAACGTTGCAAGTAATACAAGCACAAATCAGACTGCTTCTTCACAGAACAGCAATCAGACAAGCAGCAATAATCAGACAGCTAACAACAATCAGGCCGGCAACAACAATCAGCAAGGTAACAACAATCAGCAAGGTAACAACAATCAGCAAGGTAACAACAATCAGCAAGGTAATAACACTCCATCAGTTCAGGAACCTACAGATCCAACAGTTGTTTGGACAACTACAGAAGAACCTTATGACGGATTATTCTCTGCAGTAAACGGCAAAGGTGAAACTGAGAATTTCCCTATTCAGTTACTCAGAAAATATGTAAGTTTCAATCCTTGGCCTACAACTACTGCCCAGGTTGAATATGTAATCAAGAATTGTAATGATCCATACGTTATCGCAGCATTATATGTTGTTGCACTTGATAACATGGAGAAACCTGACAGTTTAAGTGATAATACCAACAAAGTATTTGATATGCTCAATGCTTTACAGACAGGTGCCGGCGCAATTTCAGGTGATAAGTACTTACTTAACAATTTTGCAAAGCAGCACATTAATGAATACTGGGGCAAGAAAGGATCAAACGGTGTAGATTACATTCCTATACATGAATTCGCATCACGTACTTTCTTAAAGGGTGCAAAAGACACAAACAATTATACTCCTGACGGTGGCATGGATGACAAGACAAAATGGCAGATTATCATTGATCAGTACCCATACTGCTTCGATCAGGATAACGAGAATTACGCAGATAAGAAATGGATTACATTATGTCCAAGAAGATTTACCTACGAACAGGAAGTAGAAAATGGTCCTTTAGTAGAAAAAGAGCACAGCCAGGTTCTTAGAATCGGCTTCAGATGGAACGGTGGAAAATCAGTATGGCTTCCAACAGATTACGCAAAAATCAATACAGATCCGGGACAGTCTGCACTTGAACCATACAACGTTCAGGCTTCTATCCTGTTCTCTAACGACTACAGAGCACCACAGGTTAGTCAGGGATGGTAATCAGGATTAATTCAAGAAATTATTTCAGAGATTGGATTAAAGAGATTAATTAAAGGTTAGCTAAAAATCAACCGATATTTTAATACAAAGAACAGGACAGTTACACTTTAGTGCAACTGTCCTGTTTTATTTTTTCTTATTAACTTAGCAATAACTTTTCTGCATACATCTACCGGTATCATAGTGAATGCCAACAACACTACCATTGCCCATCCTTCAACTCCAAACGGAGTACAACTAAACATACGTCCAATGGCTTTGAATATTGGTAAAGGTATTAAAGCTGCATTTACAATAAACGCCTGCACAAAAATTATGGCAAAGAACATCTTTATAAATCCCGGGTTCTCATTGAGTCTCATAAAAATACCAAGACCTTCATCTCTGACATTAAATCCGTTGAACAATGCTGCTATAATAAATAATACAAAATATCCTGTCAGCAATTTATTCTCGCTTCCATCAAAGAACTGATTTTTAAATATTGGATTCCTCAAAAATACAAAACTTATAAATGTAAGCCATAACCCCATAAGAACAATCTGTACCAACATTCTCTTGCTTACAATACTCTCATCTCTTCTTATTGGTTTTGCCCGCATGTATTTTTCAAGTGCAGGTTCATTTCCTAACATTATTGCACCAAGACCATCCATTACCAGATTGACAAACAACAGATGTGTCACCTTAAGTGGCGGATTATCAAGTCCGATAAACGGAGCAAGCGAACTAACAAGTACTGCAGCTACGTTAATTACAAGCTGGAATTTGCAAAACTTTAAAATATTACGGTAAATAGTTCTTCCATACCATATTGCATCCTTCAGGGATTTGAAATTATCATCCAGAATAACTATTTTACCGGCTTCTTTTGCTGCTTCAGTTCCACTTCCCATAGCAAAACCAACATCTGCTCTCTTTAGTGCCGGCGAATCATTTACACCATCTCCGGTCATTCCGACTACCAAATTCATTTCCTGACAAATTCTTACCATTCTCGATTTGTCTGTTGGTAGTGCTCTTGCAATTACTCGTATATGCGAAAGAATATTCTTAATCTCATCATCCGACATCTCATTGAGCTGCGTGGAAGAAAGAGCCATATCATCACTGTTCTTCAAAAGACCTGCATCTTTTGCGATTGCCACTGCCGTCTCAAGTCTGTCACCTGTAATCATTACAACCTGAATACCTGCGTTTTGAACCTCTTCAATTGCTTCAATTGCTTCAGGTCTGACCTCATCACGAATTCCAACCAAACCGATTATTACAATATCATCATTAATACTATCCTCAACAAGTTCATTTTCTGAATATCCAAACGCCAAAACCCTCATTTCTTTTTGAGCTAACATATTGATTTTAACGTCCAGAGCTTCTCTGTCAATATAATGTATTTTGCCATCCGCATCCAGATATTTTTTTGCTTTGGCAAGCAGTCTCTCAGGCGCACCCTTATAAAACGTCTTTCCTATACTGTCAATTCTTGCCTGGCTGAATTTGTTTGCGGAGTTAAATCCCTGTGAATCGATCACAATATATTCACTATTCTCAGCAACGCTCCTGTATGTGTTTTCACCCATGAACTTGATAATGGCCTGATCCGTGGCATTACCGCCAATAACTCTGTGATTTGCATCAAACATAGACTGTGAATTCTTGACACAAGCCAAATTAAGAAGTCCTTTTAAAGTGGTGTACTTTTCAAGTTTTGAAAGATTGATTGATCTGCCATCTGCAGTAAAAAAATCTACAACTTCAAGCATACCTTTTGTAATGGTCCCCGTCTTATCACTAAACAAAATATTGAGAGAACCGGCAGTCTCGATACCTTCTGCTTTCCTTACTAAAACATTATGATCAAGCATCTTGCTTGTATTCTGCATCAGCACTATGGAAATCATCAGTGGCAGTCCTTCAGGAACAGCACAAACAATAATGACTACTGCAAGCGATACCGAATCAATAATCTGTTTGACAACATCTTTTGCGGGTTGTGCAAAGAAACTATCGATTCCTCCCTGCACATTGACAAAATGTCCTAAGTACATTAAAGCAATGAGGATGGCTCCTATATAACCAAATGTTGAAATCTGATGAGCCAGTTTTGACAATTTGACTTTTAGTGGAGAATCCGGTTCTTCTTCCTGCATCTCCTCAGCCATTCTTCCCATCATAGTCTTAAGACCAACTCTTCTAACATCCAAAACACCTTCGCCGTCAAATACAACAGCCCCTCTGAACAATGAATGCTTGTCAACAAAAGTATCACCTGTAATATTGTCTTGCAAGTCAAATCCTTCCGGTGCTGCTTTTTTTCTACACTCCTCTGTCTCTCCGTTAAGAGCAGAATTATCGATACGCAAACCACCTGAAACCAAAACTCCGTCGGCCGGAATCTTGTTGCCGGACTGAAGCAATATCTTATCTCCAACAACTACATCATCAACCTTTATGACGGTAACCGTTCCATTCCTATAAGCTTTACATTCTTCTTTTTTGGTACTGTCTTTTAATTCTCTGTACTTTGTATCACTGGCAACACCCGTCTTTGCAGTCACTAATGAAACAATGAGTATTGCTATAAGAGTACCTAAAGGTTCATATATTTCAGCATAATCTAAAAAGAACATTCCAATCATAATCATTGCAATGACTAATAATATTCTAATCATTGGATCATTAAATGTCTCTTTAAACGCCTGCCAGAAGGTGGTAGGCTTTGAATCCGGGATCTCATTAGAACCATATTTTTTACGTGACTCTTCAACTTCTATATCCGTAAGTCCCTTATACTTCACTCTATCCTCCTAAATTAAACAGTATTACAGTCTGCTGTAATTCTATTTATAACGCTCTGCAACTTCTTCAATATCGTCATCAGGAGTACCTTTGCTGTCGGCATTGAAACACCATTCATTGTTAACTTTGCTGATGTCACCGCACACCAAAGCTGTTGACTCTGCATAATCCTCCGTCAGATTATACCTGCAAATCTCACGACTTGTACTATTATCAACTATACGAATAAATGCATTATTAATCATACCAAAATTCTGTTCCTTGGCATGAGCGCGATAAATATTTACAACAAATACAATCTTATCATATTCTGCAGGAAGGTTTGCAAGATCAACAACTATCTGTTCATCATCACCATCGCCTTCTCCCGTAAGATTATCTCCAAGATGATGGATTGCACCTGAACCATGCTCAAGACGTCTTGTATAAACTATGTCTTCTTCTGAACATAACCTTGATGACCTTAAAAGAATAGCTGACGCATCACAATCAATATCGATAGGTACCTTTTTCTTTTTTCTGAACAACCCCTCATCTATTGTAATAGTTGCCTCATCCCAGCCAAGTCCTACCGTAATCTTTGACAAGCCGGAAATCTCATTTGTCAAACTTATTGACTCACCATTCTGTAAATTAACACTCATATTCCTTCCTCCTTTTATCGTTCATAATAAAATAATACTATAAGAACTATTTTATCCTATATTTATTCTATTAACAAGCAAAAAAGTGTGCAACAGGATAATCTTTTGCACACTTTCTTTTCATATTGTTATAAACTCTTCATTTATATTTTCATTTGATTATGTCAACTATTTTTCTAATTTTCTTTTTGGGACAAAATAATCTTCAGGCATATTGTCTTCATCGCTGTTTTCAGAAACACTTGTCTCTGTTATTTCCTCTGTAGTAGTTTCACGCTCTTTCTCAACATACCAGTCTGCATACTGTGTTGTTTCTTCAGCAGTAATATTACTCTCGCTTTCCACTACCTGCTGCGGAGTTGCAGTACCACCGAAAGTCTGATTTATAACTTTGTAACTGATTGTAACCGTCTTTGCCTTACTCCAGTTACTGTACATAATCTTGTTGTTTGTGTTCTTAAAAGCTCTGACCTTCAGATAATATTTTGAATTGTTGTTAAGATTAATAACTGCCTTATTAGACGAATTGTTAACTGTAACAACTTTGTCCTGCACATTGGCTGAAGCATTTCCACAAACTATCTGATAACCTGTTATATTTTTGACTTTTTTCCACTTTACTGTTACGTACTGATTATTGCTGGAAACTGTTTTGATAGTTGTACTCTTCGGAACATTGTACATCTTGTCATAATAAGTTGCCTTTGGCTGAACCAAAAGGTGAATACGACGTGAAATACCCGACAACTGACGTTTGTTAAAATCTTTCCAAGACTCTCTTGTAACAGCAACTAATCCCCTACCGTTAGAATTTCCATCAATGTAAGATATTGTATCCTGATCGTATGAGAGGATAATAAGTGAATGCCCACCGTTACTGTTATAATTGCCACTCTTACTTACAGATGCTCTGAAATATGCACCTGTTCTAACATCTAATTTCCTGAATAAATTGTAAGAAGCAGTTTTCCCACCATTGGAAATAAGTTTCTTTGATTTCTTTAAATTAGTTCCGTGACCGATAGTCTCTCCAAATAACTTGTTATAAACTGCGTTTGCATATATATAACACTGATATCCACGAACAGTCTGTCCGTTATCTCTTCCTGTAACGGAAAAACTATTACTTGCTTTCAATTTATGACATCCAACCGGAGTCTTTGTTCTCAGTCCGGCACTTCCGTCAATAATCTCACCTATCTTCTTCTGTAAATCAGGTGATTCTGTATATGTATATGATTTGGCCACTGAAGCAGATGTTATAACATCGTCATTCGCGCTTACCTGATTAGTAAAAACCGATGTTCCGAGCACTGCAGTAACCAAAGTAAGTGTAATTAATTTTCTCATAATTATATATAAATCTCTCCGTGCTTATTACATATTTATTACAACAACTTTGTCCATTGTAACATTTTCATCATACTTGTGTCAATGTTTTTAACCTCTTGTTTTGTCGCGTACTTGACAATCGCAATTAAGATGTATTACAATTTCGTTAATTAGCCCATTCATTTTGATATGCATGGCTAACCAATTACAGATAAAGACTGTGAAGAGGACTAGTACATATTTTATTCATTTCAGAGAGAGAACCTGAGCATAGTTATTTTTTTCAATAGCCTGTGATTCATTGGCTTATGATTCAATAACATATGCAAAGCTGTGAGGTTCTTATGAAGAAGGTATGGAACCTGCCTTGGAGTTTTGTACGAAATGCATCACTTTTCTTATTGTGATTCATGTAAGTACAACGTAGTTCGGCGTTAACGATTTTAAGTTGGATGTTTATTTACATCAATTAGGGTGGTACCGCCGAGTCTTCGGTCCCTTGTGGGATCTAAGGCTTATTTTTTTACACAAAAATACATAATGGCGTTTCCAAATCAAAACAATATCAAAGGAGAATTATTATGGCAGACAAGAAAATGGTTGAGGCAATCACTTCTATGGACGAAGATTTTGCACAATGGTACACAGACGTTGTAAGAAAAGCTGAGTTAATTGACTACACAAGCGTTAAAGGTTGTATGGTAATCAAACCTGCAGGATATGCTATCTGGGAATTAATCCAGAGTCAGTTAGATTCAAGATTTAAAGAGACAGGAGTTCAGAATGTATATCTTCCAATGTTTATTCCTGAATCTCTTCTTCAGAAAGAAAAAGATCATGTAGAAGGTTTTGCTCCTGAAGTAGCTTGGGTTACACACGGAGGATTAAATCCATTAACAGAAAGATTATGTGTTCGTCCTACTTCAGAAACATTATTCTGCGATTTCTATAAAAATGACGTTCACTCATATCGTGATTTACCAAAGGTATACAATCAGTGGTGTTCTGTAGTTCGTTGGGAGAAGGAGACAAGACCTTTCCTTCGTTCAAGAGAGTTCTTATGGCAGGAAGGTCATACAGCTCACGCTACAGCAGAGGAAGCTCAAGAGAGAACTATTCAGATGCTTAACCTCTACGCAGAGTTCTGTGAGAACGTATTGGCAATCCCGGTTATTAAAGGTCAGAAAACAGATAAAGAAAAATTTGCAGGTGCTGTTGCAACATACACAATCGAAGCTTTGATGCATGACGGAAAAGCTCTTCAGTCAGGTACATCTCACAACTTCGGTGATGGTTTTGCGCAGGCATTTGAGATTCAGTTTACAGACAAAGACAACAAGTTAAAACATGTACACCAGACTTCATGGGGAATGACAACTCGTTTAATTGGTGCTATTATCATGGTTCACGGTGACAATGAAGGTTTAGTACTTCCACCAAAGGTTGCTCCTGTTCAGGTTAACATCATTCCAATTATGCAGAAAAAGGAAGGCGTTCTTGATAAGGCTTACGAACTTCGCGATCGTCTTAGCAACTTCCGTGTCAAAGTTGATGATTCAGACAAGAGTCCCGGATGGAAATTTGCAGAGGCTGAGATGAGAGGTCACTGTATCAGAGTTGAGATTGGTCCAAAAGATATCGAGGCAAATAAATGCGTTATCTGCCGTCGTGACACAAGAGAAAAGATTGAGGTATCTCTTGATGAACTTGAGAGCAAGGTAGCAGAAATTCTTGATACAATGCAGACAGAGATGCTTGAGAGAGCACGTGCTCACCGCGAAGACCACACATACGTTGCCAAGAACATGGAAGAGTTCGAAAAGCTCTTCACTGAAAAATCAGGTTTCGTAAAAGCTATGTGGTGCGGAGACCAGGCATGCGAAGATACAATCAAAGAAAAATTAAGCGTAACAAGCCGTTGTATGCCATTCGAGCAGGAACAGATTGCAGATACATGCGTATGCTGCGGAAAACCTGCTAAGAAGATGGTTTACTGGGGCAGAGCATACTAAAAGTTTTCCCATAAACTAATAAAGCAGAACTTTTCTTCTGCTGAACTGAAAAAGCATTGGACTTAGGTATTAATACTACTTAAGCCCAATGCTTTTTTATTCTATAAAAAATTTCCAATAACTACTTAATTACTATTTCTTAATTATTCTTTCTCATTTTTTTTAATATTGGTCTGAGAATTATCTTATATGGTTCAAACATTACTCCAAAAATTCCCATAGTATACTTCTCAAATACACCTATCAATATATAAAATATACCCACAGCAGCACATACATATACTATCATTGAAGAGTTATTTCTATAAGAACCTCTGTACATACAATTATCAGGCTCTCTCTTATCAATAACTACGTCTACTGAATCTCCAATCTGCTTATCTTCCACATTATAGCCCTCTTCCAAAAAAATATTATTATACTCTGTTCCCTTATATGTATAATCCACATATATCGGTGCTACTCCACTTACCTTTGCAACGATAAATGCCGGCGGGAATTCCTGCATCTTTAACGAAAAAATAATACCAACCACTATTACAAATAATCCCTGCACACAAGGCATCAGTGTATTAAACCAATTTCTCGTCCATTACTATTCTCCCTTTTATCTTCAATAAAATTACAAACTTTCTTACTGAAAAATGTATCTAAAGGTTACCACATCCATAATTACTTTGCATAAAACCTTTGCCAGTTTTTCATGTGCTTCTCTTGTAAGATGTAAAGAATCCTCATCTGAAGATTCTATGTAGTCAGAAGTTCTCACAAAAATACATCCATATTTTTCTGCCACCTTCTCATACCATACCGGCAACTCTTTTGATCGTTCTATAGCGGTAATATCAAACGCCGTATTAAATTGTGACTCGCATATTTTATCACCTATCACCGGCGGTGACATAAGAATAATCTTTGGAATAAATCCCTGCTTATAATCTGTGAAATCTCTGATTTCGCAAACCAACTTTTCCACTCCGTCTGCAATTTCTTTTGCAGAAGCATGAAATGTAGTTTTTAAATCATTGCTCCCTAGCATCAGTATAACCACATGCACAGGCTTATGGCTGTTGAGGCAGGGTCTTAAATATGGAAGTCCGTTTTTCCACGGCTCATCAGGATCATCAAATACCGTCGTCCTTCCATTACAACCTTCTTCAATTACGTTGTAATTGTCGCCTAACAGATTGGCAAGAACTCCTGTCCACCTGGTATTTTTGTCGTATCTTGTGCACTCTATTGGAATATGCCCATATGTATTTGAATCACCGTAACATAAAATATTCATTACTTTATTATCTGAATTCTCTGTCATTTATGAAAACTCCTAATCAATTCCATACTCGCTCGCGAGTCTTGCTTCAAAATGCGTGTCAGCCATGAGATAACCTGCATAGTTAGTTATCGATAGTGATTATTTATAATCGCGAAAGTCAGGCTGACATTTTCATCTGATATATTCTGCAATCTGCCTGCTGATGGCAGACATTCCAACTTTTGTCGGATGCCCGTTTATCTTGTCTATTTTTTTCAGTTTAATCACTTTCACTCCAAAATGATTACATACTTCATCCATAACAGATGTAATATAGTCCGGTAAAATATCATTCTCAATAACATATATAACAGATTTTTTGTACTTATTTGTTGCGAAATCCATAAGGTAACAAAATGCAGGTGCAAACTGCTTTAAATCCGAATCTGCTAAATCAGTATACTTAATCTCTCCAATCGGTGCTCCTGACCAGAAATCATTAGTTCCGCCAAAAATCAAAAAAATATCTGACTCCTCCGACTTTTCACTCATCTCTTTTGTAATCCTGGTAACATACGAAGAGAAGGAACTGTCCATACCATCATATCCGGTGTTACATATCGTACTGCCACTGTAACTGTTATTTTCGATTAATTTTAAACTCTCATCATCACAGAGTTGTTTCCACCAGGTTTCTTCAACTGAAATAACACCCTGTTCATTATTTGGATACCACATATCATATTTTTTGTTATTGTATCCGAAAAATGTAGAATAAGAATCTCCTAAAATACTTATAGTTCTTTCCAATTATTTTTCTCCATATCAATGCTTTTATAATAATTAAGGTTGTTATGTTTTTTTATGATTTCAAGTTTATTATGCCTCTTTTGTTTTGTTGATTTTAAGATTATTATGCCTCTTTTGTTTTGTTGATTTTATTGTTTATTTTGACAATTCCCAAAATGCCACTGCGCTTGCTGCCGCAACATTTAGTGAATCCACTCCGTGACTCATAGGAATCTTGACTGTATAATCACAGTTATCAATAGTACTGTCAAGCAATCCTTCACCCTCAGTTCCAAGTATGATTGCAAGTTTCTCCTCACCTTTGAGCCTCTCATCATCGATATCAACTGTATCCTTTCTGAGTGCCATTGCAACAGTCTTGAATCCAAGTGACTTTATATTGTCTAAATATGTACTATCCCAGTCATCACTATCTTCAATTATAGTCCACGGAATCTGAAATACACATCCCATGCTGACTCTTATGGCACGTCGATACAGGGGATTCGTACATTCCGGTGTGAGCAGTATTGCATCAATATGAAGAGCTGCCGCCGAACGAATAATCGCCCCTAAATTGGTTGGATTCATAACCTTCTCTAATATGGCAATTCGTCTTGCACCCCTGCAGACTTCTTCCACAGACATTAGTCTTTTTCTTCGCATGGCGCACAGAACACCTCTTGTCAGTTTGAATCCCGTGAGTTTGGTCAGCACATCAAATTCAGCGGTAAAAACCGGAATGTCACCTATTCTTTCAATAATTCCTTTTGCCTCACCTTCAATATGCTTTTTCTCCACAAGAACTGACACCGGCTCATAACCTGCATCCAGTGCACGCTCAACAACTTTTGGGCTCTCTGCTATAAACATTCCTTTATCCGGCTCAAAAATATTTAGCAGCTGATTCTCTGTAAGCCTGGCATAAACATCAAGTTCCTTATCATTAAAATCTGTAATTTCTATTATTCTAGGCATTTTTTATTCCTTCAATCATTGTCTATCCCTGCAATCCGTCTGCCTGACTGGATAATTCAAATGTTATTTATCCCTGCAATCCGTCTGCCTGACGAATCATATCCTCAACAACAATATCATAAATTTCTCCTACCGAATTGCAGTATTCCAAAACTTTCCAAGGCTCATTTGTATGGAAATGAATCTTAACCAAATCCTCATCACCTGCTGCAATCAGTGAATTGCCTTCAAAATGCTCTGTTATGTAATCAGCTATCTCATCCTCGTCTAAATCCTCATCTCTTCTGTCAATCAATAACTGAGTGTCGTAACGATATGCAAACTGATCATCCTCTGCATCAATACTGTTTATTCCCATTTCTTTTTTCCTCCTTAAACATATCAAGGAATGCTTCCGGCATTCCATCTTTTCGTATTTTATCAAATTAATTATCAAGGCTCAAGTATTGGCCAAGTATTAGCCAAATATTATCCAAGCATTATCCAAGCATTATCCAAGTATTATCCAAGTATTATCCAAGCATTGGCAAATCATACTCAAACAGAATTTCATTTATTTCTAATATGTTGTATTTTCCCCTCTCGAGAAAATACGAAACAACGACATCTAATTTTGAAGATTCGGACAATGTATATCCCGCCTTCATCAGCAATTCATTTGTCTGTGAAACATTAAGTTCTAGGGCAATTGCAAGACACAATATTGTCTTTTTACTTGGAGTGTAGTTTACATTGCTCCGAATCTTCGAAAATAATTTTCTGTCTATATTTGCTTTTCTGTAGACTTCCACATCACTCATACTACGCTCATCTATTAGTCTGAAAAGCAATTCAGTAAATGTTTCTACTTTGTCATTTAATATTTCTTTGAGAGTTTCTTTATTATCCTTGCTGTTATTTTCATTATTATCCTTACATTCATTGTTAATATTATATTTAAGTTTTGTATCGTCTCCCTTTGCAACTGCATTTTTATCCTCATTTGAATTTGCCTTATTTTTTTGCAACAGCGCATCATTCATTCTCACTTCATACAGTTCATCATAACTCTCATCTTTGTCAAATACATATTTGTCATCTATGTATTCACTAATGGATAGTGACAGATTTCTGCTCACTTCAAATACCTTTTTGTTGTATATAAGAAGGTATACTGTCATGTCATTTTTCTCAAGAAAATCATTTATGGCATCAATTGCCGTACTAAGTGCAAGTTCAGCCGGGAACTTATAATTGCCTGCTGATATAAGCGGAAATGCTATGGATTCAATATTATTATCTTTTGCAAGATTAAGCGCAGACTCATAACTCTTGTAAAGCAGTTCAACCTCATTTGCTGTTCCATTCATCCATATTGGTCCCACAACATGAATAATATATTTCGCCGGAAGATTGAATCCCGGAGTTATAACCGCATGTCCAATCTCGCATTCACCAATCTCGGTGCACGCCTTTGTCAACTGCTCTTCTCCGGCTGCAAGAAACACCGCTCGGCTGGTTCCACTTCCCTGGAGCAGTTTCGTATTAGATGTATTCACAATCGCATCAGCTTTAACTTTTGTAATATCCTGACGTAAAAACAATAATGGCATGGAAATCCCTCTTTCGTTTTTTCATGAATTCATTCATATTCCCTACTTGGGAACACTCCGGGCGTTCCTGCTCATATCAGATTCTTGTACTGATCCAGAACGCTCTGGACATATTGTACCAAATTTTCACGCAAAAAAACATACATACCAAAATTAAGATTCAAGGTTTTCTCATGAGAAAACTTCTTAAATCAAATCTTCGTTATGTATGTTTTTTTGAAACCAGTATACGATTTATGTAATATGCATTATTTCATCACATAGTAGGAACAAATGCAGGCATCAGCTGAAGTTTGAATAAATTCTTTTCATGTTTGTTGTCAATGATTTCCTTGGTTTTTAAATCTTCAATCTCACCTGTTCTGATGTATTTATCAAGAACCGCATATGTAAATCCAAGATTATCCTCATCTGTCTTGCCACAAAGTCCGTCTGAAGGAACTTTGTCCACAAGTTCTCCCGGCAATCCAAGCAGACGACCTATTTCTTTTACTTCTGTTACAGTGAGCATGCTGAGTGGGCTAAAATCACCTACTGAATCTCCGTATCTGGTTGAGTATCCCACCCAGTCTTCTGAGAGATTACATGTATTTGCAACTCTTCCGTTAACACTCTGTGACACTGCATACAGCACTGACATTCTGATTCTCGGAGGCAGATTTACAACTGTCTGGTTAGATGTTTCTAAATCTTTTGGAAAACTGCTGATTACTCCATCAAATGCATCTTTTATGTTAATCGTGAAATTTCTGATTCCTAGTGTATCCACCAACAGCCTTGCATAAGAAATATCACTCTGCTCACCGTTTGGCATAAGTACTCCCACAACTCTGTCTTTTCCAAGTGCTTCCACAAGAAGTGCAGCCACAACTGAACTGTCTTTTCCTCCTGATATTCCAACAACTGCATTGCATCCCGGACCATTTTTTTCAAAAAAGTCTCTAATCCACGCTACACATTCATCCTTAACCTTTACTGCGTCAAATTTATATTCTTTTCCCATAACTATATCCTCACAAAATTAAATCACAGATTATTTAGAACTTTCCATCATGTAATCTCTGTCTAATCTCATCAAGTGTCTGTTCCTTGAGCATCTTTCCGTCTTTAAATATCGGCTCTAAACAGTTCTCTTTTGCAGCAACTGCCTCTTCCCATGTATATCCGTCCTTAAATACATACTCGCCATTTTCATCCATCCAAACTACACAACAACCTTTCTGCGATTTCTTAAATCCGCCTTCTTTTGGATTTTTAAAAATAGGAACAGGTCTGTCACCTATTTCACAGTACGTAGCTTTGATACATGAACTGAAAGTATCTCTTGTAAATGGTTTTAAGATACCTTCTTCCTCAACACACTGCATTGAGAAAGAACCAACACCCAGTGCCACATTTGAACATGCAAACCCTGATTCTTCCAATATTCGGTATATCTCTTCACATCTCTGAATTGTGATAGAGTCTCCATATATTGCTTTGACGTGCGGATCAAGAACTTTGTATCCTTTACTGTTGACTGTTCCTCCAAAGATATCCCAAAGTTTGAATACTGTCTTTGTAACCACTTCGATACAGTCACCTGAATCGCCCCTCATAAGCATACAGCCGTTGTGGCTTAAGATTTCATCCTTTAACTGTGGCAATACATTATCAATGATATTCCAGTAATCATATGAATCAAGCACTGCAGAAAAACTTGTATTCGGATATATCTCTGTCAAAAGTCTTCTGATTAATGTTATCTCATCACCGTCAACTGCAAAGTTACTGCACATTACTGAATGTTCTGTACTTGGGCTTCCAAATGCCACCGGTTCTTTTGTACAGTCACAGTTGTAATTTGATTCAAGATAAGGAATAGTAGGTACTGTTGCTGTATTTAAGAAAGATAAACACCAGCCTGCACCGGCTTTTATTGCTGACTCTGTACATTCCTCACCTCTAAAGTCAAATGCTCCCAAAGCTTTTGATTTTACAATTGCATCATCACATGTTTTTTCGTAATACTCATTTACAATCTGTCTGTATGTATATCCTACAGTAGCTGCAAGCATCGGATGCCAGCTCTCTGCAGAGATAAGACTCTCAAGTGACTGTGGCAGCCATGCAAAATCAGGATGTGTATTTGTAATTCCAAACATTGGAACATGCATTGGAACTCTAACCCCTTCATTCAGTGCAACTATCTCTATAGGAAGATATCCTAATCTGTGAAGTTTTTCTATTTTTTCTATCTTATAAGCATCCACTCCAAGTGTTGCGTCCATTATTCTCTTGTACTCGCCTATAACTTCATCAAAATCTTTATTGAAAAACTCTTCATTGAAGTAATCGCAAAGGTATGTTTTGATAAATCCCTGAAGTCCAAACATTACAACTTTGTCCCACATCTTAACCCTGCTCATTCTCGGAGTAAAATATGAAACTGACTTGGTAATATACTTTGGCAACATTTCTGCATGCACCGCTTTATAAAAATCTATAAGTAACATAGGGTTTGTTCTAAACATAGCTAATCACCTCAATTCTCTCATCTTTCTCTGTAAATATACTGTCTGTTGTAAATACTTTTTTAATCAATCCACTGTCTAATATTTCTCCTGATAATATCGTGTTTTCACAATGTGAAATATAGAGATAAATATCTCCCGCTCCAAGCTCTTTAAGCTTCTTTGCGGAGAAGAAGAAAGTTCCTCCCTTGCTGCAGATATCATCCACTATCAGCACAGTGTTTCCCTCAATCAACTCTGTTGCCCCGGATACATCAAGCCCCTGAATCTTTCCTGTCTTCCAATCCCTTTTCTTTATCCCAAAAGCATAAGGCTTATCCATCATTCCTGAATATCTCTTCATTGCACCCTCATCAGGATAGAACAGCATAAGATTGTCATCATTTATCTCATCCATAACCTGTTCGATATATTCCTTTGGAGTCTTTATTATAATGTTATCAATCAGTGCTTCACTGACATATGAATGGGGATCAAGTACAGTAACACTTTTAAAATTCAATGAATTAATCAGCTCTGCAAAATACTTCAAAGTAAATACATCCTCACTAGTCTTCACTCTGTCCTGCCTTGCATTTGGAATATATGGCATATTCAGATGTACATCTGTAACTCCGTTGGACTGAAGATGTCTTGTGAGATACATCAGTGTCACTATTTCCTCATCATTTTCAAACTTCCATAAAATATCTGCACGTCGGCTTTCATCATATATCTTTGGAACATCTTCTTTTATCAGAAGTGTTCCATCGGGAAATTTTCCCGATATGATTTGTTTTCCATTAATCGCTATCATAATTTATGCCCCTCTTTCTCTATCTTGCTATTTATCTCTCTTTTAACAAGTTATCTGACAATATTATCTGGCAATTTTGATCTGGCATGACTGCATTGTCATGAGTGCTGCTTCATGTGCCTGCGGTGTAACACCTGCACAGCAGTTTGCATCAACACATATGTCTGTTTCAGGGAATGTTGCCTTAACAATTAATGCGTTTGATACAACACAAATATCTGTACAAAGACCAATCATGCAAACCTCAAATTCTTCTCCTGCTGCATACTCTTTAATAAATTCAGGTAAATCAACAGATCCAAAAGTTACCTTTTCAACCTTTGTCACATCTTTTCCCGCAAGTGCAGCCTCAACCTTTTTATCAAGCATCCAACCTTCTGTTCCTTTGATACAGTGTGGAACCGGAAGATTCTTTCCTTCTCTTGTATTCATGTAATCCTCACCGTGAGTATCATATGTGACAAAAATCTTTCCATCAAAATCTGTAATCTTTTTTACTACGTTATCTACGATTGCACATGCTTCTTTTGTTCCAAGTGCTCCGTCAACAAAATCTTTTTGCATATCTACTACTACTAAAATCTTCTTCATAATTCATTCCTCCTTCACCCATCAGGTAATCTCTTTTAATCTGTTTTCCTCTTACATTTTGAATTATATATCAATTAATTCTATTTTTGGTCGCCTTTGGTGCGACATTTTATTTTTGTAAAATCCCCCCTTTTCTAAAAGTGGTGATTAACAACAAACCATTCTTAGCCGGAGTATAATATCTGACTGAGATAAATACACAAAACTGCTGTCAGGTTATTGTTCCGGCAACAAAAAACATATTGCCAGTCATCAACCCAACAGCAGTTTATATTTATATTTCTTATTTATCTTTAGGCCACATCATTCTGATTGTGAACACCATTTTTTGCATCAATCATATTCTGCAATGTAGTCTCTGCAATTGCAGCAAGTGCCTCAACTGTGTAGAATCCCTGATGCGATGTAATCATAACATTTGGGAAAGCAAGTAATCTTGCAGTAACTGAATGCATCATAATCTCATCAGAACGATCCTCATATACATTTCCGGTCTCTTCCTCGTAAACATCAAGACCTACACCGTGGAACTTACCGAGACGGATTCCCTCAATAAGTTCTGTTGTATTGATAAGCGCTCCTCTTGAAGTATTTACAAGAATAACTCCGTCCTTCATCTTCTTGATGCTCTCAATATTAATCATGTGATATGTTGAATCCATCAATGGACAGTGAAGCGAAATCAAATCACTCTGTGCAAATAATTCATCAAGTGAAACATACTCAACAAAATCCGCCAGTTCCGGATTCTGATATACATCGTATGCAATAACACGCATGCCGAATCCTCGACAGATTCTGCACATTATCGCACCAATCTTTCCAGTTCCAACAATTCCGGCTGTCTTTCCGTTAAAGTTGGCTCCGCGAAGTCCCTTTAAAGTATAGTCATTCTCTCTGACTTTGTTATATGCCTTGTATAATCTTCTGTTAACCGCAAGAGCAAGTCCCATTGCAAGTTCGGCAACTGCTTCCGGTGAATATCCCGGCACACGTTTTACCACTATGCCAAGTTCCTTAGCCTTTTCAGTATCTACATTATTGAAACCTGCACATCTCATAAGCACTGCCTTCACTCCACATTCGTGAAGTATCTCAAGAGTCTCTGCTCCAACATCCGCACTTACAAATGCGCAAATAGCATCATAACCCTTGGCAAGTGTAGCTGTAATCGGCTCTAATTCGTGATCAATATATTCAATCTCAATATCCTCAAAACTCTCCACTGCCAAGCCAAATGATTTCTTGTCGTATTCTTTAGCTGCATAAAAAAGTAATTTCATAATAGCCTCCTTGATAAATATTTATAATATAATTTCCGTAATCATTTCTCACATACAAAATTATACCATAATCCACAAATCAAGTGTACTATTTTATTCGTCTCTGCAATAATCTAAATGTAATTCTTTGCTGAATACCGAATTTTCATTATAAATAAAATAAAATTCTAAATCGGCATACTTTCTGATAGCAACGCTGCACCTATCCCCTCTTTTTGCTATTATTGCATGGGTAACTTTTCTAAGTTCTTCGTGGAAATTGTAATATCCACCGGCAAAACCGTTCATTGCAATCATTTTTTCGGGCATAATCAATTGCAAATTATTATCTTGATCATCTACCGTTATATTTTCAATAATATCCTTAGCCATATCAGGATACAGTTCATACTCAACCTGTGGATTTCTAATTACAACCATCAACTCATCATCTGATATATCAACATTGCAATCTGTAATCCCCTCTGTTTTTGCCTCTTCAATAGACATACTTTTTATAATATTACAGTTATCGTTGCACTCGATATCAGCTATTTTGAAAAGCACATTTTCAGTCACTTCCGATTCAGACATTTCAGGAAACTTCAGTTTAAATACTCTTGTCTCATTTGCGTCATATGTTTCGGGACCAATAATTAATACTGAACTTGAAAATTTCATCATTTCTATTAATATCATTCCCACAAATACTCCGGCAACTATTCTTAATGCCATATTCACTCTGTCAATTTCCGCTGTTTTTCTTACAGATGTTTCTATGAAATAGGAAATAACAATGATAATAATTCCAAAAATAATCGTAGAAACCATGAATATCCGACTGCCTGCATCAAACACTGATACATTATCTAAAACAACTGTGCTGATTGCAAGAATTATTGCGTACACAACAATTCCCTTTATTAATCCAAGCTTATTTATCAGTGAATTAAACATCAATACAACTGCATATAATAAAATCATAATTCCAAAACAAAATATCAGCTTCATAACAAATTCTTTCCAAGAGAAAAGAATTGTCTGATATAAATGCGAAGAATTAAAATGTACTATTTTTACAATTACAAACAGAATAATATCCATAATTCCCGATGTCACAACAGACAGTGTTATAATACCAACATCAAATATAATTCTTGCAATAAATCTGGTTTTCTCTGTTCCCGGATACATGGATTTTTCTGTTCTCGTTCCAAGAGTTATGAGGTTGTAACAGATTATCACCTCAATAATTGCGAGGAACACCATAATATTATTTCCCATTAATATATTAGTCTGATTGCTCCCCGGTGCCACCAACATACACACTTCTAAAAATAATGTAATAATACCTATGAATACAAATGCCTCTTTAAGAAGTTTGTTCTGAGCAATATGCAATCTTAAATGCTTTTTTATATTTTTAATTTCACTGCCCTTTAATCCCATAAAGTTTCCACCTCCTTGTTATCTCCGATGTTAATACTGTAATAACATGCTTCTTCAGGAGATACTGAACTGATTTTAATTCCTTTATTTCTTGCATCATTTGCAAGTTTACCGTTCGGACTTCCATATCCAATAACGAAACTGCTCATTTCCCCATCCTGTCTGAAACAGTAATCCTTCTCATCAAATACACTATCAAGCTGTTCCTTATCCCCGTCTGCTCTGAACATCATCTCACGCACCTCATCAATGCCCTTGTAAAAAACAAGTCCCCCTTCATTGATAAGCATAATTTCAGAAACAAGATTATCTATCTCAGAAAGAATATGAGTTGTGATAAATATTGTTCTCTGATGTTCAATATAATCCCCCATTATTATCTTATTTATCATCTTTCTCTTTGACACATCGATTCCGTTTATCGGTTCATCAAAAATGGTAATCTCACATCTGGCAGCAATTCCGCAAATGACATGCAATATACTTCTCATTCCTGTGGAAAGTTTGTCTACTTTTGTAAACTCTGACAGATCAAACATTCTCACAAGCTTCATTGCAAATTTTATATCAAAATTGTCATACATAATCTCATAATAACGAAGCACATCCACAACTCTGTTTGTTCCACCTACCGGAAGTCTCATATTTGAATATACAATCATCTCCGATGCTTCCACGTCAGTACGGGGATTCATTCCCAATACCGAAACTTCTCCTTCGCTTGGTGAATCAAGTCCGCTGCAAATATTAAAAAATGTAGTCTTTCCGCTTCCGTTTGCTCCTACAAGTCCGATAATTTCATCCTTATGTAAGCTGACATCAATCCCTCTAAGAGCATGCTTTTTTCCGTATTTTTTTGTTAATCCTTTAACTACAATACTATAATCACCCATAGCACCCTCCTATTTCCCTTTAAAAGTATTTCTCAACTTATCTATTAATTCATCTTCGCCGATCCCAAGTTTTTCAGCCTCACGCACAAGCATAGTTATTCTCTCCCCAAGTTCTTCATCAATCTTTCTTTTCTTAATCATTTTGACCGCTCCCTTCTTTATAGTCATTGCCTGTCCCCTAACTTTATCAAGAACCCCTCTGTCTACTAATAATCTTATTCCTTTTGCTGCAGTTGCAGGATTAACATTCAGTTCCTTTGCAACTGTAATCTGCGAATAACAGTTGTCTCCTTCTTTCAATTTGCCGGTCAATATATCATCTTCAATTGCATCTGCAATCTGTATATATATTGGTACAACATTATCAAAGTCAATCTTCATCTTCAAATACTCCTCCCTCCGTCAATAATTTAGAATTCTATCAGGTAACTGTGTTTTCAACTTAGCATCTTTCAATATGCATGTTTCCAATTTACATGTTTTCGATTTACATGTTTTCAATTTACATGTTTTCGATTTGCATGTTTTCGATTTGCATGTTTTCGAAACTCGCCACCACATTACTCAAGTAATGTGGTAAGTATATATTGAATTTTTCTCTCTGTCAATAGTTTTTGGGATAAATATTTGAAATAGTTTTTGAAACAATAATACGACGTAGTTTTTGAAACAATAATACGACGTAGTTTTTGAAACAATAATACGACGTAGTTTTTGAAACAATAATACGACGTAGTTTTTAAAAGGAATATACGATACTTTCAAATT
>JAEELL010000152.1 GCA_016282745.1 Lachnospiraceae bacterium | reverse complement strand
TGGCTTAATACACCGCTTCATAAATTTGATGGAAAAACTGCATTAGATTTACTATTAAGTGAAAAAGGGGAGAAAGCATTAAAGGCATTCATTATGAGAATGCCAAACTAGACGATACTAATCAATATTATAATAAGTAGTATTAAAAAGAGACAATGCTTATAAAAATTAGTAAAAGTTCTAAAGTATTTGTTCTTGAAATATAGCAAGAACAGAAATGCTGTTATAGAATGGCAGTGGCTGAAAGTATTACAGAGACTGGAGATGGCTGTCATCAAGAATAAGAGAATATTTAAGTGTCTGCTGATGATAGTTGTCAGTTTGTTTCTGGTTCTCAATTTTTCAATAGGGGTATCGGCAAGTACTAATTATGATAGGCAAGAAGCGGATACTTGTATAAGCATAAACAAAAGACTCTCTATCTAGGGTGGAAGTGAATTTGCTCCATCTAAAATATATTATGATAAACAGGGTAATTTAACTAATGGAAGTTACACGATAAATGATAGTGATATGCTTCCCCATAAAAATGGAACATTGGGCAAAAGCCAATTTCTATCAGAAGTAGATGCTGAAAAGGCTGTGTTAGATGCTGCAGAGTATGCTGATAAATACAATTGGTGATGGTAAACTTACGAATTATATCAATGTGTATAGAACAAAAACAAGGCAAGTTCATGGATGTCCAGGAAATTGATAAAGGAGCGATACAGATATGAGAGATTTGTTAAAAGAATTAGTTGTGACAAGAAATAAAAAGATATACAAAGATAAAGATTTTATAACTTTATTATCAATAATAAAAGGGCTAAATATAGATAATAAAATCAATTGGGATGAGGGAGCAGGAGAAGAATGGGCATTCATAAATAATTCAAGTTTGACAATTATGCTAAATACTAAGATAGGAATATATTTTGTAAGAGGGGAAATATCAGATGATTATTTGGATGTTTTAAATGACGGTAATTGTGTATATGTTAATAACTATGATTTAAAAGAGTGGTATATAGATTTAGAATATCTTCAAAAGAATATTCCAGAGATAATATGGCATGCCTCATGTGATTCTATTGATACAAATTGTTTTTCTTTGGATGAGTTATACTTTGCAACAGTTTGATTATTGCCTGAAGATACTTGAATACTATCTTACTTTAAGATATACTAATTATTAATTAATGATTAAATACACACCGGGAGGTAATGCAATGTCAAAAGCAACTAGTTGTGGCGGTGTGGTTATATTTCGAGGAAAGATACTTGTCCTATACAAGAACTTCAAAAACAAATATGAGGGATGGGTGTTACCAAAAGGAACCGTAGAGGCAGGAGAAGATTTTAAGGAAACTGCTCTTAGAGAGGTTTGCGAAGAAGCTGGTGTTAATGCAACCATTATTAAGTATATCGGAAAGAGCGAATACACCTTTTCTGTTCAGGGAGATCTGATTGAAAAAGAAGTACATTGGTACCTTATGATGGCCAATAACTATTCCAGCAAACCACAACGAGAGGAATATTTCTTTGACTCAGGTTATTACAAGTTTCATGAAGCATATCATTTGCTCAAGTTTCCAAACGAAAAACAAATGTTGGAGAAAGCTTATAATGAGTATTTGTATCTCAAGAAGAGTAATTTATGGGGAAACAAGAAGTATTTCTAGTCCATTTTAATTGAAAGGGCTGACACTTTCATGATTATGTGGTCGCTAAGGTCTGGTGTTGATTTCAGGCTTTGGCGGCTGTATTTATGTGTAGAAAGATTGAGGATAATATGCAAAAAATTAATTATCAGAAAGAATTGGAAAAAACACTTGATACGTTAAGTAAAGAAGGAATAAAACCATCTTTGTTACTTCATGTCTGTTGTGCACCCTGTAGCAGTTATGTCCTGAATTATCTAAAAGATTATTTCGATATTACAATTGATTACTACAATCCCAATATTTTCCCGGAGACTGAATTTGATTACAGATTAAATGAATTGATAAGATTTGTTGATGAATTCGGGTTAAAAGAGCAGGTAAAAATCCTTGATAAGGAATATGATCCAAATGTATTCTTTGAAATGGCAAAGGGATTGGAGAATGTAAGAGAAGGAGGCGAGAGGTGCTTTAAATGTTATGAACTTCGTCTTCGTCACGCAGCTGTTTTAGCTTCTGCTAATAATTTTGATTATTTTACTACAACATTATCTATTAGTCCTCTAAAAAATGCAGCAAAGTTAAATGAAATAGGTAAAAAATTATCAGATAAATATAATGTTTCATACCTTTATTCTGATTTCAAGAAAAAAGAAGGATACAAACAATCAATTGAACTATCAAAAAAATTCAATTTATACAGGCAGAATTATTGCGGGTGTGTTTATTCCAAAAACTCGCAAAATGATGATTCCTGCGATAAAAATCACGATACAACTAAGTTGAAACATGAGTGAAAGTGTGATATATTTCTAATGATTATGTTTAATTATTATTTTGAAAGAGGTTAACAAACATGAAATGTTCAAAATGTGGAGCTGAGTGTGATGAGAAACAACTGTTTTGTCTTAGATGCGGAACACCTGTTAACAACGAATCACTTGAAGAAACATCACGAAATATAGAGATTCCGACTGAGGACAGAATAGATATTATAGGAAAGACTAATGGTGACACTGCGGATGACGTTGATATAATAATCGGAAGAGATATTGCCCGTTCTGACAGAGAACCCGCAAAAAATCATGCAGATATTGAGTCTGATGATGAAGCAGGTCATACAGCTATGATTCCTGATGGTGTCAGAAAATATCCAAAGATGAACAATCAGTCTGATTACATCAGAAATGACAGCAGACATTCTGAAGAAGATACAGATTCAAATAATGATGACAGCTTAGAGGAAGAAATTGAGGAATATGGTGATTCTTCATCTTTAAAGGAAAAGTCAAAGAAACCTATAATTATTATCTCTTCTATAATCGGAGCTGTTGTATTGGTTGCAATTATTGCTACAGTAATTTTCTTTAGCAGCGAAGCCAAATACAAGGACTACTATGCCAAAGGTATGACATTGTATGAGCAGGAGAATCTTCCAACTGCTGCAACGCAGTTTAAAAAAGCAGCCAACGTTGCAAAGAAAAGTACTGATAAGATAGATGCCGACATTATGCTTTGGACTATTTATTCACAGATGGATGGATATGAAAAAGAATTAGAAGATTGCCTATTAGAACTTATTTCTCTTGATAAGACCAATGTATCATATTATCAGGCACTTATTATTTTGTACCAGACACAGAAAGCACAGTCAAAAATTGACAAGCTGATTGCCGGTGTAAAAGATGATAAACTAAAAGAAAAGTTAAAGAATTATGACGGAACTACACCTGTCGCAAATATTGCCGGTGGAGAATATGACAGACCCCTTTCCATCGAACTGACTGCACCTGCAGGAAGTACTATTTATTACACTGTAAACGGCGGTAATGCCTCATCATCAAGTACATTATACAAAAAAGCAATCAATCTCAAAAAAGAAGGAACTTACTCTATTCGTGCAATATCGATAGATGAAAACGGAAAAGAGAGTCAGCAGCTTGCTGAAAAGTATGTTTTGGCATTTAATGAAGTACCTGTTCCAGGAGTTAATCTTAACAACGGTACTTACGGAGAGAGAAAGAAATTTAAGATTTCTGTTCCTGACGGATGCACCGTTTATTATACTACAGACGGTTCTACGCCAAAGAAATCATCCACAAAATATGAAAAGGCATTCAAAATTGCTGAGGCAAATACTATATATAAATTTGTTGCAATTGACAGTAACGGTATCTCAAGTGATGTTGTTACAAGAATAATTATATTTGAACGTACCTATGCCCACACTTATGATGATGGTGTAAGTGCAATAACTTCATCTCTCATCAAAGCAGGAAAGATGGAGAATACCTTTGGTTCCTACGAAGATGGTTCTGCAATGTACTTCGAATATAAGTCCATGGAAAAAATTGACAAGAATTATTATTACATTATAGTTGCCACAAAAGAAGATCCTAGCGGAAGCACAGAATCATCTACAACTTACGCGTATGGCGCTGATGATGGCAGTGTTCATGTTGCAAGTTACGCAAATGGCAAATATACATTTAAGGCTTCAAATGATTAGAAGAAAAATAAACGATAAATCAAACTAAATAAACAAAATAACAGCAATAGAACATAATAAACACCTCTAAAATACATCGGTATTTATCCGAATAATTTTGGAGGTGTTTTTATATAAAAAAATCCCTTAGTAAAAACTAAAGGATTAAAAGTGCAGGAGATGGGACTTGAACCCACACATAGTCACCTACGTCAGATTTTGAGTCTGATGCGTCTGCCATTCCGCCACTCCTGCGTATCAAACAAAAATTATATTATCATTAAACAGCATTAAAGTCAATGACTTTTTATATTGTTTGGTGTATTATAGTAATGATGTAATTATTAATTATTTCAGAGGGGGCAAGATAATGGATTGCAGAGAGTTTTCATCTCACATGAAAGATTTTATTTTTGATAAATTAGATGATGAGACATCTACCTGTTTTGTTGATCATGCAAAGAATTGCCGGTCCTGTTACGACGAACTTGAAGTTGTATATTCAATGCACAGATCTCTTGGTGATATTATGGGACCAAACGGAAAAGATGACACATCTGATTATGTTTCTGAATTGAATGATATTTTTGATTATTATTATAATTTAAGAAATACTAACAAGAAGAAGGTGTATTTAAAGATAGTGGTAATTGTTATTTTTAGTATAATCATTATTCTTTCGTTGTTATGTTTTCTCTTTGAATGCTATTTATAAATAAAAGGAGTTATTATGGAAAAATTGTTATTAATAGACGGACACAGTATTCTAAACAGAGCTTTCTATGGAGTTAGAGATTTTACTAATTCTGAAGGGCTCCACACAAATGCCATTTACGGATTTTTGAATATCATGTTCAAAATCATAAATGAAGAGAATCCAAGCAACATGGCTGTGGCATTCGATCTCAGTGCTCCGACTTTCAGACATAAAATGTTTACAGAATATAAGGGGACCAGAAAACCGATGCTTCCGGAGCTAAAACAACAGGTTCCTGTTATTAAAGATCTTTTAAAAAGTATGGATATTACAATTGTAGAAAAAGAGGGCTTTGAGGCAGACGATATTCTGGGAACACTTTCAAAAACAGCAGAAGCAAATGGAATGGATGTAACAATATTGTCCGGAGACAGGGATTTATTACAGCTTGCCACAAAAAAAATTAAGATTACCATTCCCAAAACCGCAAAGGGCGAAACAACATACGAGGAATATTACGAAGATGATGTTGTGGCAAAGTATCAGGTGACTCCGACAGAATTTATTGATTTAAAAGCACTTATGGGAGATTCATCAGATAATATTCCGGGAGCCCCGGGAATTGGCGAAAAAGGTGCAACTGCAATTATCACACAGTTTAAGAGTATTGAAAATGCCTATGAACATGCAGATGAAATAAAAGCAAAAAAACAGAGAGAATCTCTAAAAGATAATTTTGAACTTGTTGTTCTAAGTAAGACTCTTGCAACTATCAATACAAATGTTCCTCTTGATGTATCGATTGACAATTGTCTTCTTGATAATATGTATAATGAGAATTCATTTAAATTTATTAAAAAACTTGAGTTCAAAAGCATGTTTTCAAGATTTGAGGGTATCAAACAGGATAACAGTCTTGAGGAATTGTTTGAAAGTATTAGTGATTTTACCCAGTATAACAACATTATTGAGAGTGCAAAAAAATCTGATAGTGTCGGAATTTTTATAAATAATTACGGTGACAAATTATACGGTATTGGATTGTGTTTTGATGATAACAAATCATACTATATCAAATCAGAGGGCTTTATAACGGAATCACTGTTAGAACAGAGTATTAAAGAACTGGTAAGTTGTACCAGTCTTTCAGTTTTTGATATTAAAGAAAACCAAAAGTATCTTAATTCAACTGAAAAAGATTCTGTTTACGATATGCAGATTGCGGCTTATCTTTTGAATCCACTAAAAAGTTCATACAATTATTATGATCTGGCAACTGAATATCTTGATATGGAAGTACCTTCTTTTGAAGAAATATTTCCTAAGACAAAGATAGAAAAGGTAAATGAGCAGCCGGAAGAAGCAGTGACCAAATGGGTTTGCTACAATGCCTACATTCTCTACAAAGCATATAACACACTGATTCAGAAACTGAAAGATGAAGATATGTATGAACTCTATACAAATCTTGAACTTCCTTTGGTTTACGCTTTGTACGATATGGAATCTGTGGGAGTTAAGGTAGAAAAAGAACAACTTGACAGTTATAGCAGGGTATTGGCTGAAAAGATTGATATTATCATGCAGGAAATCTATGATGAAGTAGGTGAAGAGTTTAATATCAATTCGCCTAAGCAGCTTGGAGTCATTCTTTTTGAAAAACTCAATCTGCCTTATGGTAAAAAGACAAAGACAGGTTATTCAACATCTGCTGATGTTCTCGACAAATTGAAACCTGAATATCCAATTGTTGCAAAAATACTTGAATACAGACAGCTGACAAAATTAAAATCCACATATGCAGACGGACTGGTAAATTATATTAGCGAAGACGGTCGAATTCACGGTAAGTTTAATCAGACAATTACAGCTACCGGAAGAATAAGCAGCACTGAACCAAATCTTCAAAATATACCTATACGAATGGCAATCGGAAGAGAAATAAGAAAAGTATTTGTGGCAGAAGAGAGTTACACACTTATTGATGCAGATTATTCTCAGATTGAACTTAGAATACTTGCTCACATGTCTGACGATGAGAATCTGATAAATGCATACAGGGAGGCTAAGGATATTCATCAGGCAACTGCCTCACATGTATTTAAAGTCCCACTGGATGAAGTGACAAAAGAGCAAAGAAGTAACGCAAAAGCTGTCAACTTCGGTATTGTATACGGTATCAGTTCTTTTGGTCTGAGCCAGGATCTGAGTATAAGCAGAAAAGAAGCTCAGACATATATCAATGATTATTTTGAATCATATCCAAAAGTAAAAGAATATTTGGATAAATGTGTAGCTGATGCAAAGAAACTTGGATATTCCATAACAATGTTTGGAAGAAGAAGGCCAATTCCTGAACTTAAAAGCAGCAATTTTATGCAAAGGTCCTTTGGGGAGAGAATTGCCATGAATTCTCCAATCCAAGGTTCTGCTGCAGATATTATGAAAATAGCTGCATTAAATGTATTCAGAAAATTAAAAGAAAAGAATCTCAAGTCAAGAATAGTGTTACAGGTACACGATGAATTACTGGTTGAAGCCTATAATTCAGAGATTGATGAAGTGAAAGAGATTTTGAATCAGGAAATGAAAAACGCAGCTTCTTTGAAAGTTAATTTGGAAATAGGAATGGAAACCGGAAGTAACTGGTTTGAAGCACATTAGGAGATTAACATGATTTTAGGAATTACAGGAGGAGTTGGAAGTGGAAAGTCCACAGTGCTCCAATATTTGAAAGACAAATATAACGCGTTAATTATCGAAGCAGATAAGGTGGCTTTTGATTTATCACTTCCCGGAAACCCGGGATATGATGCTATATTAAAGAACTTTCCGGAGTTAAATTTGTTGCCTGACAAATCTTTTGACAGAAAACAGCTTGCATCCATAGTTTTCAATGATGACAATAAACTAAATATACTAAATTCCATTATCCATCCTTTGGTTAAGGAATTTATTGTCAAAACTATTGACGCTAATAAAGATAGGGAGCTTATTATTATTGAAGCTGCTCTTTTGATAGAAGACGGTTACAAAGAAATATGTGATGAAATATGGTATGTATACTGTAAATTAGAGACCAGAATTAAACGACTCTATGAAAGCAGAAACTATTCAAGACAGAAGTCTTTGGAAATTATCAGTAATCAGCTTAGTGAAGAGGAATACAGAAATAACACAAATCACACAATAGACAATTCGACCGATGACAAAAATACATTTGAAGCAATAGATATTCTTCTAAAAGATAAATTACAACATTAGACAGTTTAGACTATGACTCGTATATAATCATAAGCTTAGAGTAAAATATTAGTTGGCAAGAAAAATCAAAAAAATAAAAGGAAGAGGCACAAGACCTCTTCCATATCACATAAAAAAATCTTATTATTAAATTTGCAAAACTATAATGATAAGGAGATTTATGTGATACT
>JAEELL010000151.1 GCA_016282745.1 Lachnospiraceae bacterium | reverse complement strand
ATATAGTTGTATCTTACGAGTGGGATTATTCCATTTGGGATGATGGAGACGAAGTAGATGTTAGGTATCATATTATATTTGACAATGAAAAAAGTGCACAAAAATATCTTGATTCAATGAAAAAAGAAGAAAATCGGGACTATGAAATACAGGAAGTAATTTTGGATGCATGCTCTTGGGATGGAGGGTTTTATATTGCAGATTAGATATTAATCACTACTTAAAACGCCTCATTGTATTTCGAATATCATTTATTAACTAACTACCTTTCAACTCAATTTTTTGCCCTCAAATTTTCTAACTTTTTAAAAAATGCTAATAATTATTAATAACAAAATATAACAGGTTATAACCCGGGGAGCCCTTGTAAATAAAGGGCTCCTCGATGTTTTTATAACAATTAATAAAGTCATATAACAGTCTTTAAAATAGACTTAGGTCCGCAAGGTGTCAAGGATTCGAACTTCATTGCTCGTTGCACGCTGATGTAGACCAATTAGACAGAATTATTATTATGAAATTTAGTTTGTTATATAAAAGATTCTATTATATAATAGTTTCAGACTCTAAATAAGAAAGAATGAGGGTAAATGAGATGAGTAAAAAAGGTACAAAAACAAACAAAAAACCTGAAAACTCCGGTACAAACACTAATAAGACAAGTACCGAAAATGTCAAGGGTTTGACAACTGAGGAAGCTCTAGAGAGAGCAAAAGAAGGTAGGAATGTTCTTACTCAGGGTAAGAAGAAAAGTATATTTTCTATGATCTTTGAGCAGTTCGCATCTCCTCTTTTATTACTTTTAATTGCTGCCGCAGTAATTTCTATCGCTAATAAGGAATTAGTTGACGGTATTATCATTATCGTAGTTGTACTTGCAAATGTTATTATTGGTACGGTTCAGGAAGTATCCGCTGAGAAATCAGTTGAGGCGCTTAAACAGATTAATGCTTCAACTGCAATAGTTATCAGAGATGGAAAGCAGAAAGAAATACCAGCAGCAGACCTGGTTGTAGGCGACTACGTGATTCTTGAAGCAGGTCGTGTTATTCCTGCAGACCTTGCCCTGACAGATACAAGTTCATTGAAGATAAATGAATCTGCTCTGACAGGAGAGAGTGTTGCCGTAGAAAAAGACAGCAGAGAAAAGAGTAATGAAAAGACACCACTTGGTGACCGTAAGGATAAGGCGTTTATGTCTACTTTAGTGGAATATGGTCGTGGTGAAGGTGTTGTTGAAAAAATAGGTGACGATACAGAAATCGGTAAGATTTCAAGTATGTTGCACAAGATTACAAAGCAGGAGACTCCACTTCAGAAGAACTTGAACAGTATTTCATTAGTGCTTGGTATTGCAGGCGTAGTTCTTTGTCTTCTCATGATTATATGTCAGTATTTTGTTTACAAAACAGATATTATCGAAACTCTGATGATTTCCATTGCATTTGCAGTTGCAGTTATTCCTGAAGGACTTGCTACAGTTGTTACATTGGTTCTCTCGTCAGGTATTCAGAAGATGAGTAAGCGCAATGCCATTGTTAAGCAGATTCACGCAGTAGAAACACTTGGTGCCGTAAATGTTATCTGTTCTGATAAGACAGGAACACTTACACAGAACAAAATGACTGTTGTAAGATGGTACTTCCTTGGAGAAGAAGTTGACTCAGCAGATATCGAACTTAATAATCCTATATTTTCACACTTGCTTACAGGATTTTTGGCATGTAATGATGCAAAATATTCTTCAAAAACAGGGGAAGAAATCGGTGATCCTACTGAGACAGCATTTATTAAATATGCAAAAGATAACAAATTAGGTTATGACAGCATAATGGAAGGTATCACAAGATTTGATGAGATTCCTTTTGATTCAGACCGTAAGATGATGACTACATTAGATAAGATAGAAAAGAACGGTGAGACAAAGAATGTTTCATTCACGAAGGGTGCCATCGATTCTGTCATCGTAAGATGTAACCGTATTTTAGATGAAAACGGAGTTAGAGAGATTACTGCCGAAGATATTCTTAATGCCTCTAAGTCAGCAGAGAAGATGAGTTCTGAAGCACTTCGTGTATTGGCACTTGCTTACCGCGAGGGCGATACAGCTCCGCAGGAAAAAGACATGATATTCGTTGGTCTCTCTGCAATGATTGACCCTCCAAAGGAAGGGGTTAAGGAGACTGTTGATGAGTGTCACAATGCAGGTATCGAAGTTGCCATGATTACAGGTGACCACAAGATTACCGCATTTGCAATTGCAAAAGAACTTGATATAGCAACAGATATTGAACAGTGTATTTCCGGTGCGGAAATTGATGAGATGGATCCTGAGGAATTCAAAAAGACAGTTCTTAACTACAGAGTTTTTGCACGTGTTTCACCTGAGAATAAGGTGCAGATTGTGCAGGCATTCCAGTCTCATGGTAAGATTTGTTCGATGACAGGTGACGGTGTAAATGATGCGCCATCACTTAAAGCAGCTGATATTGGTGTAGCGATGGGTATCGGTGGTACTGAAGTTGCCAAAGATGCAGCGGAAATGATTCTTGTTGACGACAATTTCATCACTATAAAGAATGCGGTTATGGAAGGACGTAACCTCTTTAACAATATCAAGAAATCTGTAGTTTATTTATTACGTTCAAACTTCGGGGAAGTGGTACTTATGGCTTCAGCTATTTTTGCAGGACTTTCATCACCACTTTCCACAATACAGATTCTCTGGGTTAACCTTCTTACAGATACAGCACCTTCTCTTGCACTTGGTATGGACGTGGGTTCTGATTCAGTAATGAACGAAAAGCCAAGAGATGTAAAAGCCGGAATTCTTGATAGGGGCGACTATATTAACATTGTAATTCAGGGTGTAATCAGTGGTTGTGTTGCATTGCTTGCATTCTTACTTCCTGTAATTGTTAAATACGGAGCTTTTGATATTCTTGGACATTTAGGAAAAGATGCAGAACTTCTGCGACTCTGTAGAACTTACTGCTTTAGTACACTTGCAATAAACGAAATGCTTATGGCTTACGTATGTAAGACAACAGGTCGTCTTGCATTCTTTACTAAGGAATCATGGAACAATAAAGCACTTAACATTATTACTGTAGCCGGAATATTGTTACAGATTGGTGTTCTTGCTATTACACCACTTAGTAAGTTGCTTAAGCTTGCCCCTGTAAGTGTCGGCGATGTTGGGATAATCTTCTTAATTGCAGTGTCGGGTGTTATGATTAATGCCGCAATCACACTTGCAAAGGAAAGATTGCAGATAAAGAAAGACAGAAATATTTAAAAATTTATAAAAAACAATTAGTCAGGAACGTCTCAGGCGTTCTTGATTTTCTAAACACATTAATATCGCAAGGAGGAACCATGGAAGAGAACAATAATAACGTAGCAGCGGAAGAAGAGAATAAGTCATTCAAATTTATGAGTGAAAAGCAGTTTCTCAGAATGTGCATGTATGCAGTAGGCTGCATAATCATATGTACTATTTTTGCAAGAACCATATGGAATTGGGACGCTACAAAAGAAAAACTCGGAGGATTGTTATCAAGCCTTTCCCCTTTTTTAGTAGGTTTCTTTATAGCATATATTATGGGAAATCTGGCAAACAGCGTAGACAGACATATTTTGGTCAAACTGTTTCATATTGAGAGCCCGAGCCTTAGAAAAGGTTTGTCACTAATCATTTCATATGTGATTGTAATTGGAATCATAACCGGCGCACTGTTTTTTATCATACCTGCATTAATCACAAGTATCACAGATATGGCGGGAAGTATAAATGAACTCTATCTGAAGATGTTTGCCATGATAAATGATTTTTCGGAGAAACATCAGAATCCTACCATGGATTATATCAAAAAGGTTGTTCAGGACAGCATGCCACAGTACATCATAAAATTCAGAAACTGGGCTACCGGTATAGCACCAAACCTTGCAGGTGCCTCAATGTCTGTTCTGAAATGGATTCTCAATTTTATAGTTGCAATTATTGTTTCTGTATATATGCTTCTTGATAAGAACATTTTAGTGAGAAATGGCGAAAGAGTAATCTTTGCTTTGTTCAGTGAGAAAAAGGCAAATTATGTATGGCACACAATAGAAAAAGCAAACGAAATATTCAGCGGATTCATTATTGGAAAATCCATTGATTCGCTGATTATCGGAATTATATGTCTTGTTGCAATGAAGATTTTCAATATCGGAGAATCATATGCAGTTTTAATAAGTATCGTTGTTGGTCTGACAAATATGATTCCTTATTTTGGACCGTTCCTCGGAGGAATTCCAAGTATTCTGATTATTTTCCTTGCGGTATCACCAAAACAGGCACTTGCATTTTTAATACTTATTGTTGTATTGCAGCAGTTTGACGGTAATATCTTAGGACCATATATTCTTGGCGACAAGACAGGACTCAGACCAATCTGGATTATATTTGCAATCAGTGTGGGCGGCTGGCTTGGAGGCGTGGTCGGAATGTTCTTTGGAGTTCCGTGCGTAGCAGTTATTTCATACATCTTGGATGATGTGGTGGAAAAGCGACTTGCTAAAAAGAAGATCAACGATCTCGAAGCACTCAAGGTAGATAATAAACCGGAAGAAAAGATGCTCACAAAACTCTATCACAGTTATATTGCAAACAAGAAAGAGCGTGAAGGAACAGACAGCACAAATAAAGGACAAAGTTCTTACAAAGTGGTAAAGGGAAAAAAGAAAAAGTAAATAATAGAGTATAAAAGAGTAAAAAAACATAATAATATGTACAAAACAAAGAAATTGACATGTGAATGTTTAATTTGCAAAATGCTGAAATAGTTTGCCATATTAAATATTATAATGAAAATAAGTTAATAAAACTAATGCTGACATGCATAATTCCTTATAAACAAAGGAGTTATGCATGTTAATTTTTTGTGTTAATAATTTACATGGTCGAATTAGGGGCGGTCTTGACACAGGGTAATTTTACAATATACAATCAAAGAGAGCATTTGGGAAAACGGAAAAAATAGTGTTGCAATATTGCATTGCAAAATAGCGTTGATGGAGTAGGCGTTGCCTGCTTTGTTTTTGTGTAAAGAAGTTAATGCATCAGGAGGATACAGGTGAATAATAAAAATATGTACATAATGTTGTTGGTGCTGACAACGATTATAACGGGTATGACAATCGCCGTCAGCATAATGAAAACCGCAGGGACAGAGGAGAGTTTGTTTAACGGGCCGGCCATAGTTTTTGTATTGGTAGCTTATGTTGCTATACAGGTTTTGTGCATAGTCAACATCAGAGGAAGTCTCACTGTGTATAGAATTGGATTTTACGTGTTACATTGTGGATTGATTCTGATGCTATGCGGAATGTTTATCTACTATATAAAAGGAGACAAAGTTGAGAACGTATCAGTACCGGTAAGTGAAGATACTTACAGCAGAATACAAAGGGCAAGCACTGACATTGATATTTCAGATGAAATGAACAACGATGCCAGTGATGATGATAGCGGTAACAGTAGAGACAGTAGTGATAGTCGTGACAGTAGTGACAGTATCGGTGGTAACAGTGAAGCAAAATATGTGGAACTTGACTTTGCGCTTGGAGTATCCTCATTCGAAGTGGAAAAATACGAGGACGGGAGCGACAAATTCTATGATGCAAAACTCAAACTGGTAAAGAGAGGCGTTGCGGATCCTATTTATGAGACGTTCAGAGTAAATCATCCGGTGAGAGTTAACGGCTGGAAGATTTATCTTATGAATTATGAAGAGACACCATCCGGAAAGGTGGTTTATATAATGCTTAAAAACAATCCCGGCGAGTACATTACTCTTGCAGGAATATGGATGACAATAATAGGCGGATTTATAATGTGCCTTTTGAGAAAGAGAGGTGCAAAATAATGAATAATACTGTTTGTCTGGTAATAGAAATTACTTCTATAATAATGTATTTACTATCCGCAACACTTATGGTTGCAAAGAAGAACGTGCAGACTCATGGAACTGGAAAGAAAGCGCAAGAGAATAATAAAGAGATTCATGGAACTGAAAAGAACAGTGAAAAGTTATCAAATACAATTTGGCAGATTGCAGTAATACTCAACGGTGTGATAGTTGTAAATAACTGGCTGGTAAACGGATATGTTCCATTTGTAAGTATGTACCAGGTATTAACGTTCCTTGCTCTCACATTTGCACCGATATATATTTTTATGAAATACATGAGAGACGGAGCCTGGATGAAGAGATATTTTGCCATAGCGTCAGCATTCTGTATGACAGGCGTTTGTTTTATGAGCGGACGAGGTGTCTGGCATTTTCCACCGGCACTTCAGTCAGTGTGGTTCGTACCACACATACTTGCGTATATGATTGCATACTCACTGGTAGTGGTTGCATTCATAATCACAGTGATTAGCTTTTTGAAAAAGAAATTTGGAACTCAATCAACAAAGAAGGATAAAGAAACAAAATCACACAGGGAAGTAATGGATGAAACAGTGCAGAAAGCGGATCTGGGAGTTTACAATCTGATGGTTGCTGCATTCCCATTCATGACAACAGGAATGTTGTTCGGAGCCATTTGGGCAGACGCAGTCTGGGGAGATTTCTGGTCATTTGACGCAAAAGAGAACTGGTCATTAGTCACATGGTTGATGGTTATTATATATCTTCATTTTAGAAGAGAAGAAGATCTTAAGAAATATGCGAAGATATTTGTGGTATTGGCATTTGTCGGAGTGTTGGTAACAATGATATTTGTAAACATGATGGGAGGAAGCTCAAGCCACACATACTCAATGTAGTGAAATTAAAAGTCTTACCGCCCAAAATGAAATTTTGCTAAAAGGGATGTAAGGAAAAATGGAGAAAAATAAAATGGGTAACAACCCAAAGTGAAATTTTGCCAAAAGGGATGTAAGCAAGAAAAAAGTCGTACCGCTCAAAGTGGGATTTCGCCAAAAGGTAGGTAAGCCGAGAGAAAGCAAGGGGCTTGCAAGCGAGTCATGAGTATAAGAAGCATAGTAAATGAAAATTGCGTTTTTAAATTAGGAGGAAAAGATGGATAAGAAAGGGCTTAAGAGGATTGGAGAAACTGCATTTGTTCTTACGTTGCTGGGTTCGGTGACTGGAGCTATGGCAGCCTCAGGAAAAATCGACGTGTCCAAGGTTCCGGTTGTAGGAAATGCAATGGAAAATGTTGCAAACGCCACAGGAAATTTGGTGGGTAATGCCATGAACACAACAGGAAATGCAGTGAAAAGCGGCGTTGGAGCCATAACAAAGGGCACAAAAAGTGCGACAAATTCAAGTAATACTGCGGAGGAAACAACAGAAGATTACAGTATTATGAGAAGTCCTGTGGAGTATTCTGATGATCAGTTTATGAGTGATGATCTCTACACTTCTTCAGTGAGTGCTGCACCTGCGTCGGATTACACATCAATCACAGATGTGGCAACTGATGGAAGTGGAAACATTTATGCAGCAGATGCAACAGGAGAAAAACTGTATAAGTTATCTTCAAGCGGTACATTGTTAAAGACATATTCGACTGATGATCAGGTAAACGGAGTGTGCACAAACGGTAACTACGTATATCTGTTAAAGGGTGGTCTTGCAGGAGATGTTGTAGTGCTTGATACGAACCTTAATAAGCTTGCAACTATTGCTGTTGGGCATACTCCAAATGACATGGTTGTAAACGGAAGTACAGGATATGTTGTAAACAGATTCAGCAATACTGTATCGGTAATCAATCTTAATACAAACGCAGTTACAAAGACAATAAATATAGAAGGAAGAGAACCAAATTCGCTGGCACTGGCAAACGGAAAACTTTATGTTGCCTGCCACATGCCGGATGAGTCCATGACATCTGACACCGTAGCTTCAAATGTGGCTGTTATCAATACATCTACAAACAATGTTGAAAAGACAATAAATCTCCTAAACGGTTCTGACGGTGTAAAAGGCATATGTGCTTCCCCGGATGGAAGTACTGTATATGTATCACATGTTATAGGAAGATACACATATCCTACAACACAGCTTGATCAGGGCTGGATTAATACAAACGCACTTTCAATTATCGATACTGCATCAGGAAAACTTACGACAAGCGTTCTTCTCGACGAGGTGGAGCTTGGTGCAGCAAATCCATGGGGCGTAACAGTCTCAAGTGACGGAAGCAAACTGATTGTAGCTCTCTCAGGTGTTGACGAAGTAATGACAATAGACATAGCAGCAATGAAAAATAAGATTAACGCAGCTAAAAACGGAAACGGAGTATGTGCCTTTGATGAGATACCTGATTACCTTCCTTTCTTGAATGACTGTAGAGAGAGAATTTCACTTTCAGGAAAAGGTGCACGTGCAGTTTGTGCGGTTTCCGGAAAGGTGTATATCGGATTATATTTTGACGGAAATATAGATGTACTTAACACATCAAACAACAGTGTAAGCACTTACAGATTTGTAAGTCAGCCTGCGAATGATGATGTGAGACAGGGAGAAATCTTATTCTCAGATGCAACTCTTTGTTATCAGAAATGGCAGAGCTGTAACTCATGTCATCCGGATGCAAGAGTGGACGGACTTAACTGGGATAACATGAATGACGGTCTTGGAAATCCAAAGAGTGCAAAGAGCATGCTATACTCACACAGAACACCGCCTGTAATGTCTACAGGTATCAGAGCTTCTGCTGACATAGCGGTTAGAGCAGGTATGAAGTTTATCCAGTTCAACACATTAGCAGAAGAACAAATGTCTCAGATTGATGAGTATTTAAAAGCGCTTGTGCCAATACAGAGTCCATATCTTAACAGAGACGGATCCCTTACTGAATCGGCGCAGAGGGGAAAAACATTGTTTGAGGAATCAGGATGTACATCATGTCATCCGGCACCTCTTTACACAGATATGAAACTTCACAATGCAGCAGCCACAAACGACACAACAAGCTGGGAGAACAGACAGATGGATACTCCTTCACTTGTTGAAGTTTGGAGAACCGGCCCTTGGATTTTTGATGGAAGATTCAACAGCATGGAAGATACAGTGAGATTTTACACAAAGAGACTTAACCTGACAGACAGTCAGATAACAGATCTTTCAAACTTCGTAATGTCTATCGGAAATGAGGGAGAAAAATACGGAGTTGAGAGAGTTATAACAACAAAGGGAGACACCACAAGTCTCAACTCACTAGAGCCGGGAGCAGAATTATCGTTCTTTACAGTGAGAAGACAGGATAAGGATGCAGTAAATAAAGCCGTAATTGAAGTGACATTTGAATCGGCTGAAGGAAATATCATAAAGGAACTGACAAAGACAATTGAAAATGTGGCATACAACACAGCGGTTCAGGTTGATCTTGGAATAAAGATTCCAAAGGATCTGGATACAGGTTCAAAACTCACAATAAAGATTTCAGATGAAAACGGAAAGCCATTGGCTTCTGATTACAAATTAGTTTATTAAGGAAGGAGAGTACAGATGAAAAATAGATTGACATCATTATTTTTAGTAATATGTATGTTAGCTGCATGTGTAACTGTCCGGCCCGTTGTAAAGTCAATTGAATCAGAGGTTAATGCAGCAGAAGGAACAGTCAGAACATCTACCATGAGCACAAATTCTATGGTAAATGAACTGATGGATAATTACACATCATTTATTTTGGTAAGACACAGACAGACAGGTGGTTCTCACTACGCATACACAGAAGGTGTATCGGAGGAATTGGTAGGAACCAATGCACCGGACGGAACGGAGTCGAACTTCTTCCCGGGTTCAGAGATAGTACTTCTTGAACTTTCAAAGAGCGGAAGCACAGTGACAAAGAAAGAAACAGTGCTCCTTGAATCATCAGACGGTGTGCTCAGAGATCCTGATGTGTCGGAAGACGGAACAAGATTTGTATTCTCATGGAAGAAGAACAGAAATGACGATTACCATTTGTATGAGTATAATCTTCAGACAAGAATTGCAAAACAGCTCACATTTGGTTCGGGTGTTGCGGACATCGAACCAAAGTATCTCGCTTCAGGCAAGATAGTGTTCTGTTCAACAAGAGATATCCAGACAGTTGACTGCTGGATTACACCGGTTTCCAATATATTTACCTGCGATGCAGACGGAAATAATATTGAGAGACTCGGTTATGATCAGGTACATACAACATACCCTACAACAACAAGTGACGGGCGTATTCTCTATACAAGATGGGATTACAGTGACAGAAACCAGATGTACGTTCAGGGAGTGTTCCAGATGTTCCATGACGGAACAGGGCAGACGGAGTTATATGGAAATAATGCAAACTTTCCGACAACTCTTCTTCACACAAGAGAGATTCCGGGAGAGCCTTCAAAGTATATTTCAATTGCATCAGGACATCACGTTTATCAGGCAGGAAAGCTTGTTATTGTTGATACCGCAAAGGGAAGAAATTCAAAAGAGGCAATACAGTTTGTAGTAAATGACGGAACAGAAAAGTTCAGAGAAAGCATTGATAACTACGGACAGTCAGGTCCTCTCTATAAGTTCCCATATGCAGTAAATAACAATCTGTTTATGGCAGCTTACTGCGGTTCAGGCTGGGCATCAGACAGAACTTACACACCATTTGGTATTTCATTATTTGATGCAAGCGGAAACAGAACAGAATTGATAGCAGGAGATTCACAGCTTCCATGCAGCCAGATAGTTCCTGTAAAGACAAGAGAACTTTTTGAGAGAACGAGCATGGTAAATCATGGAAAATCAACCGGTACATACTACTGTGCAGATGTTTATGCAGGGCCGGGACTCAAAGGTGTTGAAAGAGGAACCGCCAAGTATTTGAGAGTTGTAGCTATTGAGTTCAGACAGTATGCAATCGGAGCAACACAGGGAACGGGCTGGGGAACTTCGGATCCATACACTCCTGTCTCGACAGGTAACGGAGCCTGGGATGTTAAGAGAATTATCGGTATAGTTCCAATTGAGGAAGACGGTTCGGTAATGTTTGACTGTCCGTCAGAGACACCGGTATATTTCCAAATTTTAGATGCGGATGGTGAACTCATACAGACAATGAGAACCTGGTCGACACTTATGCCGGGAGAGTCATTCTCGTGTGTGGGATGTCACACAGACAAGAACATGGCACCATCGGTAAAATCCACAACAACAATGGCTATGGCTAAGGGTGTTCAGAAACTTCAGAAAGATTTGTGGATGACTACGGATGACTATGAAGATTACGATCCATATAAGGACAGCAAGGGATTTGATTATCTCACAGAGGTACAGCCTATTTTAAATAACAGCTGTATTAAGTGTCACTCAGATATAGAGAACTCATACGAGCAGATTGGTGTTACTGCCATGAACGGCGAGGACGGATCTGTTAATGTAACACCGCTTGAGCTTGATGCAAAGTGGAAATATTCAACAAAGAGCAGCCAGAGCAGCAGCTGGTATGCAAAAGATTTCAATGATTCATCATGGGATGAAGGTTATGCACCATTTGGTACTGCAAACAGCGGACCGGGACAGATTGGCACAGTTTGGAATTCAGATAAGATTTACATGAGAACTGAATTTACAATCACAAAATATCAGAAGGGTATTCTTGATTTGTCAATGAAACTTGCATGCCTCTCATCTCCAAAGGTATATATCAACGGAACTCTTGTATATGAAAACAACGGTTCAATGTCAGATTACACTACAACCAAACTTACAGCCGCAATGAAGAAGGCACTTGTAGCCGGCAAAAACACAATTGCAGTTACAGCATCAAAGTCAGGTTCTAATGAGCATTTTGTGGGACTTAGCATTGGAGCTTCCCTTGAAAATTCTGACAATTCAGTTGAAGTAATAGGCAAGGGCTCAACATGGAAATACAGAATGAGCACAAGCAATGACGTTGCATCTAACTGGAACCAGGTAGGATTTGATGACAGCGGATGGGCACAGGCTACAGCACCGTTTGGTGACAGAACAGGTTATGCAACATCATGGACAGGTGATAACAAATACATCTGGATCAGAAAGACATTCAACATTAGCAACCTTTCCGAGTACAAAGGATGCAGCATCGCCCTTAACACATTCTACGATGATAATCCATACTTCTATCTGAACGGACATCTGATTTACAAGGACTCAGAGGGTAATCCTTGGGTAGACGGATATACAAAGATTAATCTTGGATCGGATATTTCACAGTATCTGGTTCAGGGAACAAACGTATTTGCAATTGCATGTTCAAATGATACAGGCGGACGTCAGATTGATTCGGCGCTCACACTCACAAAGGTAAAACTTTTGAAGACTGAGATGTTTGAGACAGGTTCAGAGTGGAAGTATCAGATGAGCACTTCAGACAATGTGGCAAGCGGCTGGAATCAGGTAGGCTTTAATGACAGCGGCTGGAATACAGGAAAAGCACCGTTTGGTGACAGAGGCGGATATGTGACATCATGGACAGGCGACAATACATATATCTGGCTTAGAAAGAAATTTACAATAGATAATCTGTCTGATTTTAGCAATGCGCAAATTATTATGAATACATTCTATGATGATACACCGGAGTTCTATCTGAACGGAAATCTGATTTATTCTAACAGCGGTTGGGTTGATGCTTACACAGAACTCAATCTCGGAGCAGGATATACTCAGTACTTAAGAGAAGGAGAGAACGTTCTTGCAATTAAATGTAAGAACACTAGCGGTGGACGTCAGATTGATACCAACTTTGTACTTGCAACGGGAGCTTATTCAGAAAAGGATATGATTCCTGTAAGAGATACAAACTGGAAGTACAGAATTAATCAGAATCCCGGAAATGACTGGATGAAGGAGAACTACAATGACTCCGGATGGAATACAGGAAGCGCACCGTTTGGAAGTGGCAGCAACTGTCAGACATCATGGACGGGAGACAACAGCGACATCTGGCTTAGAAAGACATTTACAATCAACAACATTAACGATGTTAACAATATGAAGATGTATCTCAACATCTTCTACGATGAGGATCCTACAGTTTACATTAACGGAACAAAGGTTTACAGCGCTGAAGGATACCTGACAGAATACAGACTTACCGCACTTCCGACTGAGTACACCAAGCTGCTCAAGCAGGGAACTAACACAATTGCAATTCATGCACACAACAGCGTGGGCGGACTGTTTATTGATACAAGCCTCACAATGAAGAGTGTTTCAGCAGTTCCATTCTCATTGGAAGATGTAAATGTAGTTGGTAAGAGAATGAAGAAGTACTTCCCACTTTCATACCTCGTGCTTACAGGTTCATATGTAACAGGCGGAGTTAACTGGGTTGCAAACTCTTCAAACACATACACAAACTTTGTATCATCAATGAGCCAGTGTGAGATTTTGAATCCTTACCAGTACGGCTCAACAAAGAGTAATATTATTAACAAATTAAAGAACGGTCACGGAAATCTGACAGATGCCGAGATCAGGACAATTGCAACATGGATTGACCTTGAGGTTCCATGTTACGGAACTTATGACGCAAACGGAAACAACACCTGGGGTGGAAATGAAATCAGATGGGCTGAGCAGCATACAAACAAGCACAGTTTCTATGACATGATGGAAAAATTCACAAAGAAAGATGTTTCGGGATTGCTTGATAAGAACAACATAACAATCAATTACAATGCAACTAACGGACAGAATTATTCGATTACAGACAGTGGGCTGGTTACATTGTATGTAAAGAAGACATATGCTTCAGGGGATAAGCTTACAGTTACTCTTCCACAGGGTGAAAAGTACCTGATGCTCAGCATGAATTCAATGATGGGAGAACAGTTGATTTACTGTCCAAACGGAACATTCAGCTACACAATTCCATCTGCAACAAATGTGTTCCCAAGCACATGGACCTTCTATCAGACAAATACAATTACGGCGAGACTGCCACTTGAGAAAGAACTTACAACAAGAAGAAATATTGCAAAGAACATTTACGATCTGGATAGCGGAACCGGAAGTTATCCACATGCAACAGCAAAGAGTGCATACAATAATCAGGCTGAATTCCAGGAGAGAAATGCAATCGATGGATTCACGGCAAACACAAGTCATGGAAACTATCCATATCAGTCATGGGGACCAAATAACAATGATGGATACCAGTGGATGCAGGTTGATTTCGGTCATGAGGCATATGTTGATGAGGTAGATATCTACATCAGAGCAGATTTCCCACATGACTCACACTACATCAGCGCAACACTTGAATTCTCAGACGGAAGCCATAAGGAAGTAATTCTTAAGAAGACTAAGAAAGCACAGAAGATTAAGTTCGATACTGTTAAGACTTCATATGTTAAGATTAAAGATCTTGTACCTTCAGACAGCAGCACAAGCCTCTGGGAAGGTATTACAGAGTTTGAAGTTTACGGTACAGAGAGCAAGGCAGCACCGGTTGCTGACACATCTTACGCAACAGATGATAATAATAATCTGATTTACAATGTTGAAGCAGGTACTGCATATTCAACATTTGCAGCTAAGTTTAACACATCATTCAACTTAACTGAAAACGGACAGTCAGTAAATGCCGGAGTGATCAAGACAGGTATGAAAGTTGAGATTACATCGGGAGACAATCAGGGTAAAGTTTATACAGTTGTTGTAAAGGGTGATGCAAGTGGAGATGGAGCCATGACAGTAACAGACGTTGTTAAACTGAGAAATCTCATAAAGGCTAACAATGCAACAGCAGTAGAACTGAAGGCGCTTGATATGAATTCAGACGGAGTTCTAAATGCAAATGACATCAGTTCATTAAAGACAAAGATAATGGATGAAGACTAATGACAGAGGAAAGGATGGTATAAAAGATGAAAAAATTAATGAAAAAAGTAATCGCGTTGTGCCTTATTCTTACTCTGGCATTGGCCGGAGTCACAACATATGATGCGAAGGCTGCCACAAATGCAGACTTCGTCATAAGTGGCACAAAACTTATAAAAGATGAAACTAATACAGTAACAATTGGCTTTAAAAATAATTCAAAGAGAATCGGCGGTATCGAGGTGTTTGTGGCATTTGACACACAGTCAGTAAGCGTTGACAAGGTTGAATCAAAACTTGATACTGCATGGGAGATGGATAAAAAGGCAAAGGCTACAGCAAAATACGGCCGTGGAGTTCACGTTATGCTTCAGGACAACACTCTTACAGGCATTACAAATATAGACAAGAATTTATTCACTCTCACTCTTGGAACAGCCAACGCAAAGCTCAACCAGAGCTACAAGTTCAAAGTTTATGTCATTGATGTGTGTGATATTAACGGAAATTCAATAAAGTCATCATTTGACGGAGTTGAGAAGACAATGCAGTGTGTTGATGCTTCAGTGAAGGATATAGATTTACTCGGACTTCAGTACAGTGTAAAAAATAAGGGTGTCAGAGTTATCTCGGCAGTAGAACCAACAATCAACGGCAAGAACGTAGTGGAATACGGAAATGTAATCGGATTCGTTGATGATGGAATCGGTGAGAACGAAATGTATGTCGGAAATGCAAAGACAAACTACATCAGATCTTACAAGTCAACAAGTCTTGGACGTTCAAGTTATAACTTCTCTGATTCGGACACTGCAACATGTTATATCATGACAATCATAAACAATGGAACTACAGTTCCGGCGCTCACACAGCAGTACATGATCAGGGCATATGCAAAACTGTCAGACGGAACATATGTATACAGCGATGTTCTCACCTACTCTATTTATGAGGTGGCAGGACTTCTCTATAACGAGAACAGAATGCCAAATGCAGAACAGCACAATTTCCTGTATGACAACATATTATCAGTTGTAAACAAGAATTATAAAAATGTGCCATATGAGAGTTGGTCAGGGTTTATAAATTAATCTCAGCCGGATAAGACTCCCACTTCTATAAGTGGTGAGTAAAAACACTGAGAGTGTTCTTGAAATGGTTGAGAGCGTTCTTGAAATAGTTGAGAGGCTGAATAGTTACATTAGTTGAGTGACAAAGATTAAAAACAGGTGGCAATGAAAGTTGCCACCTGTTTTCATATGTTTATAATTATTTTTTTATATTATAAGATATTATTTCATGCGCACCACATGTATAGTATTTGTCCAAGATTGTGCTCATGACTGTTCTTAGTTCCTTGTAAATTTAGATTTATATTCACTTGGAGAAATTCCAATTTTTTTCTTGAATACATTGGAAAAATAAAACTCATCCGTAAAAGCAAGTTTTTTTGAAATCTCTTTTACACTCATATTTGTGTTCTTTAGATACATCTTTGCATAATCCAGCTTTTTCCATAAAATATACTGATACGGAGTTGAGCCAAAAGCAGATTTGAAAATGCGGATGGTGTGCTGGTCTGACATTCCGATAAGTTCGGACAAGGTCGACAGCGTAATCACTTCAAACAAATGATCGTTAATGTAATCCTTCATAATTCGTGCATTTTCATTCAGCAATGGCTCTTGCTTTCCGATGTGCATCTTCATTCGATACAGAATCTCGTAAACCAGTTTGCCGGTGGAAAGTCCAAGGTCAGGAGTTTTATTTTTTGCATTGTTAACAATCTCTTCCAGTAAATCTTTTGTGTACAGATTTTCGAAAAGATATACATTATCAAGAGAGTATGCATTCAGTATTTCTGACATAAGCTGTCCTGAAAGATTGATCCAGATTTTCTTCCATGGATTATTTGGATTTGGGTAGTAACAGTGACTGGAACCCTGTGGTAAAAGGTAAGTATCCCCCTTCTTTGGATGAAAGACTTTTCCGTCCACCTCCACGTTTCCTTCGCCTTCCATAATATATTCAATAACCGTTACATCAGAATTTCTTCTGGCAATGCGGTAATTCTTGTCAGCATATGTAATTCCGGTCAGTGAAAAAATAACTCCCCGGCTATTGTCCGCAGAGTGATCAAAATTGTAAATATCTTCAATCATAACATCATTCTCCGTTCTGAAATCTATAATATTTGAAACTTGTACGTAATCTGAAATTATTGAAACTTGTATGTAATCTGAAATTATTGAAACTTGTATGTAATCTAAAATTATTGAAACTTGTATGCAATCCAAAATTCAGTTACAACTCAGGGATTTCTTCATTATATATCCCTTTTTGCGAAATTCATTTTTGAGATGTACACTTTTTCAACTTGATTTCATCAAGCTTACAACCCATTTGGAAAAACCTACACATGGGATGCCGGGGCAAACTATTTTGAACAAAACCCCATACAACCCATTTGGAAAAAACTACACATGGGATGCCGGGCCAAACTATTTTGAACAAAACCCCTTACAACCCATTCGGAAAAAACTACACATGGGTTGTCGGGCCAAACTATTATGAACAAAACCCCTTACAACCCATTCGGAAAAAACTACACATGGGATGCCGGGCCAAACTATTTTGAACAAAATCCCTTACAACCCATTTGGAAAAAACTACACATGGGATGCCGGGGCAAACTATTTTGAACAAAATCCCTTACATCTCATTTGAAAATAATCCTTCAAGCATTGTCGAACTGTTTTAAGAAAACATTTGCTTAATGCGATCGAGTATTCTGAAAACTGCGTATGACCGTTTCAAAAACTATAATTAATTATAACAGTATACAGGAAACAGACAAGGGATTTTGGCGTAGAAGATGGAGTAAATTTACTGTCAGTTGGGAAAGGTTGGAGACTTCCTAGATATAATGATTTTTTCAATTTATTTTCCCAATTGTATCTTATATATTCTATTTGTGCAACTTTTACGTTGCACAAATAATCCTTATCCTGCTT
>JAEELL010000150.1 GCA_016282745.1 Lachnospiraceae bacterium | reverse complement strand
GTACTATGTACATGCTTAATCAAATAATGTCCGGCAATCATATTGATATTATCAACAACAAAATTAGTATACTTGAATATGCCAAGCATCAGAACATCATAAGAAAGTGCAATTGCAGCCCACATTTTTTTGTGTTCTTTATCACTGTCCATCTTCAAAGTAAGAAGATGATTAACGACAATTGATATAACCATAAGAACTACATATTTAGGTTCTCCAAAAGCATAAAAAATCAAGCTGGCAACTAAAATAACAACATTCCTAATGCTTTTTGGTGCCAATTTGTATACTATGAAAAATATTACTAAAAATCTAAATATAAACTCTATACTAGAGAAAACCACACCTATCTCCTTGCCTATAATATGGCTGTTGCAACAATATTATCCGATGCAACAGCCATATACAACTTTTCATTACTATTATTCTAAATCATGGTAACACTTCCACCTTCAGCACCACCAATAATAATCAGGTACATTTAATCTTACTTGAAGTATGATACACCTGACTCAAACACTTTGAGATCCTGCTCACCGTAAATATTCATTGCAACAGAGTCACCCTTACGCTCAATATGAGCCATCTTACCGAAGCATCTTCCATCAGGAGATGTAATACCTTCGATAGCAGCGTATGAACCGTTGACATTCCATTCTTCGTCCATTGTTGGCTGTCCAAGTTCATTTACATACTGAGTTGCAACCTGTCCATTCTCAAATAACTTCTTGAGCCACTCTTCATTTGCAACAAATCTTCCTTCTCCGTGTGAAGCTGCATTTACATATGTCTTTCCAACTTCTGCCATCTGTAACCATGGTGACTTGTTAGAAACAACCTTTGTGTAAACCATCTTTGACACATGTCTGTTGATTGTGTTGTATGTAAGCGTTGGCGAATTTTCATCCTGACCTGTTATCTCTCCGTTTGGAACAAGTCCGAGTTTGATAAGTGCCTGGAATCCGTTACAAATACCAAGTGCAAGTCCATCTCTCTCATTTAAGAGTTTGTGAACTGCCTCTTTCATCTTTTCATTTCTAAATGCAGTTGCAAAGAATTTTGCAGAACCATCCGGTTCATCACCTGCACTGAATCCACCTGGGAACATAATAATCTGAGACTGATTAATGCTGTCTTCAAATACCTTAACTGAGTCTCTGATATCTTCCGCTGAAAGATTCTTAAATACCTTTGTGATAACATTTGCTCCGGCTTTTTCAAAAGCTTTTGCTGTATCATATTCACAGTTTGTTCCCGGGAATACAGGAATAAATACTGTAGGTTTTGCTATCTTGTTCTTGCAAACATAGATTGATCCCTTATCATACATTGGTGTATCAAGAACGGCTGTGTCCTTGTGGCTTCTTGTTGGGAATACCTTTTCAAGTGGTTTAGTCCATGTTGAAACTGCTTCTTCCATAGAAATAACCTGATCACCATATTCAAATGTCTGCTTGTCAGTTGTCTCACCGATAAGAATATAACTTGTTGTAATATCATCAAGTTTGTCAGCAGGTACTTCTGCAACAATGTTACCAAACTCAGGTGCAAATAAGTCAGCTCCAGGAATCTGTGAACTAATCTTAACACCAATCTTATTACCGAATGCCATCTTGCTGACTGCTGGTATAACACCCTTTGAATCAAGTGCATAGGCAGATACAATAACTTTCTTCTGAATCATATCATGGATTGCTGAGTACAATTCCATAATCTGCTCATAATTTGGTTTCTCATATCTGTCTCTGCTGATTTCAAATTTGACAATCTTATTGCCTGCTTTTTTGAATTCAGGAGTGATAACATCTGCTTCCTTTGCGACATCAACTGCAAATGAAACAAGTGTTGGTGGAACATCAATATCGTTGAATGTTCCTGACATGGAATCCTTACCTCCGATTGATGGAAGACCAAATCCCATCTGTGCGTCATATGCTCCAAGAAGTGCTGAGAATGGCTGACTCCATCTCTTTGGATCTTCTGTCATTCTTCTGAAATATTCCTGGAATGTAAATCTAATCTTGCTGTAATCTCCACCTGTAGCAACTACCTTTGCAACAGATTCAATTACTGCATACATAGCTCCATGATACGGACTCCATGTAGAAAGATATGGATCAAAACCATAACTCATCATCGTTACAGTATCACATTTACCCTTTAATACAGGAAGTTTTGCAACCATAGTCTGTGTCTCTGTCATCTGGTATTTTCCACCGTGTGGCATGAATACAGAACCTGCTCCGATTGAACCGTCAAACTTCTCTACTAATCCCTTCTGTGAACATACATTGAGATCAGCAAGTGTCTCTAACCATTTTGCCTTAACATCAGCAACTTCTTCTTTCTTGAAGAAATTCTTATCTTCACTTGGCATCTCAACGTAAACAGATGTCTCCTGGTGAGCTCCGTTTGTATCAAGGAACGCTCTTGAAAGATTAACGATTTCTTTTCCTCTCCACTCAAGGACAAGTCTTGGATCCTCTGTTACATAAGCAACCTCGATTGCTTCAAGATTCTCCTCGTTTGCATATGCAAGGAACTGTTCAACATCTTTCTTGTCAACTACTACTGCCATTCTCTCCTGTGATTCTGAGATGGCAATCTCTGTTCCGTCAAGACCCGCATACTTCTTTGGAACTTTATCAAGGAAGATATGTAATCCGTCAGCAAGTTCTCCGATAGCAACTGATACACCGCCTGCACCGAAGTCATTACATTTCTTGATAAGCTTACTAACTTCTTCTCTTCTGAATAATCTCTGTATCTTTCTCTCTGTAGGTGCATTACCCTTTTGAACTTCTGCACCACATGTCTCGATAGACTCTTCTGTATGAACTTTTGAAGAACCTGTTGCGCCACCGCATCCGTCACGTCCTGTTCTTCCTCCAAGAAGAATAATGATATCTCCCGGATCGGATGTCTCTCTGATAACTGCACGTCTTGGAGCTGCACCCATAACTGCACCAATCTCCATACGTTTTGCAACATAATCAGGATGATAGATTTCTTTTACAAGACCAGTTGCAAGACCAATTTGGTTACCGTATGAGCTGTATCCGTCTGCTGCACCCTGAACAAGTTTCTTCTGTGGGAGTTTTCCCTTAAGAGTCTCCTTCATTGATTTTGTAGGATCAGCTGCACCTGTTACACGCATAGCCTGGTATACATAAGTACGTCCTGACAATGGATCTCTGATTGCTCCACCAAGACAAGTTGCAGCACCACCAAATGGCTCAATTTCTGTTGGGTGGTTGTGAGTTTCATTCTTGAAGTTAACAAGCCACTCCTCAGTCTGTCCGTCTACCTCTACAGGAACAACGATTGAACATGCATTAATCTCATCTGACTCTTCCTGATCATCTAACTTACCTTCTTTTTTGAGTTTTCTCATAGCCATAAGAGCTAAATCCATAAGACATACAAACTTGTCATCTCTGCCTTTGAAAATCTCATTTCTAGTCTCTATATAATCCTCATATGTCTTCACAATAGGAGCGTTGAAATATCCGTCTTCAAACTGAACATCCTTAAGTTCTGTGTTGAATGTTGTATGACGACAGTGATCTGACCAATATGTATCAAGAACTCTGATTTCTGTCATGGAAGGATCTCTGTCTTCCTCGTTTTTAAAATAATTCTGGATATGAAGGAAATCATTAAATGTCATAGCAAGACCAAGTGAAGAATATAATTCCTTAAGTGGTTCCTCACTCATATCCTTAAATCCGTCAAATATAATTACATCATCAGGCTCATCAAATTCAGTAACAAGTGTCTCAGGTTTCTCTAAACCTGTCTCTCTTGAATCAACAGGGTTGATACAATATGACTTGATGCTCTCGAACTGCTCATCAGTAATATCACCTGACAAAACATAAGTTGTAGCTGTCTTGATAACCGGCTGCTCGTCTTCTTTTAAGAACTTAACACACTGTTCAGCTGAGTCAGCTCTCTGATCAAACTGTCCCGGAAGAAATTCTACGCTGAATACTCTGTCCTTCTTCTCGTCATATGGGAAAACTTCCTCATAAATCCGGTCAACAGGTGGCTCTGAAAATACTGTAGTAAGTGCCTCCTTGTATGTTTCTTCTGATAAATTCTCAATGTCGTATCTAACTAAAACTCTAACCTTATCAAGGCCATTAATCATAAGATATCCCTTGATATCTTCAGTTAATTCATTAGACTTTACAGCATATGGCTGTTTCTTTTCAACATAAACTCTCTTAACTTTACTCATGAGTTCCTCCTGAATCGTTGTAAAAATTGCATAAGGGCGCACTACCCCTATTAAAACTGCATATCAAGTGTAAGTATAACACGAAAACAAACAAAATGCACTACAAATAAGACAATTTAAAACAATTCATTTGATATGCTTATTATCCATTTTTATTGTGCAAAAATTTGTGAATTATTCACAAAGACTTAATCATAATTATTGAAACTCAATCATGTTTTTTTCATCTGTTCTATTGGAACTCAATCATATAATCAATCTTCTTTATTGGAACTCAATCATATTCTTTCGGTACCATTTTGGCAGAAGATTGTTCTGGCATCTCTCATTCTTTCTTGCCTCAATTCCTATTGTTTCAAAGAACACTCCCCACAACTCTTCAAACTCATCTTCCGTGGAACAATACAGCTTTTCAATCTCATCGTTGTCACTATGAATATATACAATCTCTCCGTCAGACTTATGCACCAAAGCTTTCTTTCTTTTTTCATCATATATTATAAAATTCTCAAGAGGGAAGCGATTTGAAAAGTGATGTTCAATCAGTGTAATCACATCACACTTCGGCATAATCTTTGAGAGAAGATATCTACCACCTATATCTTTAAACCTCACTACGCCTTTAAAGTTATGAGCTTCCTTTCCAACTTTTCTGTCAAGTTCAATTACTCTCATCACCATGGGATTACCAAAGTCTTTTGTCACTCTTCCACCTGTCTTATAACCTATCTTTAAAAAATCAATAACCGCATCCACTCTCTCAACATCAAAATGCATACAACTCCTATATACTCTCATATAGGCATCAACAGATATCTTCTTTTTGATTGAGTCTGCAACCTTCGTGGCCTTTTCCAAATCAGTCTCAACAAATCTATATTCATTCAAAAAATCTTCTGTATACTCACCCTGAACTCTCACATGCACTTTTGCACCTTTTATCATTTCAACCCATGCATCATAAACCGCAGTCATCATACCATCGAAGCTGTCCTCACACACAAATATTATAGCTCTCTCCATTTCTTCACCTCTTTCTTTCATAAAGTATACTTTTTGAAATCATCCGCTACTGCATGCTACTAAGATCAAAACTTAGTTGTTCGTAGGTCATATCGCTCTGGATTTTTGATATTCCAAGTCGCTCTGCATCAACAAGATTTCTTGTAATATAATCTCTATCCTGCTTGATAGGCAACATCATCTTTCCATTGCATGTAATAAAGTAAGCTGCTCTTTTAAGCACTACTCCCATGCGTTTCAGTGCATCAAAATCCAGAGTCCTCTGTCTCCTTGCAGATACTATTCTTTTGGCCGAAGTCACACCAAGTCCCGGAACTCTCAGCAATAGGTAATAGTCTGCTTTCATTATCTCAATCGGGAAGAATTCCAAATGTCTGACTGCCCAATCACATTTTGGATCAAGAGCCACATTAAAATTCGGCTGCTGTTCATCCAAAAGTTCTCCTGCCTTAAATCCATAAAATCTCAAAAGCCAGTCCGCCTGATAGAGTCTATGCTCTCTGAGCATAGGTGATGTTGCAGTGACAGCAGGAAGATTAATATTGTGATTGACGTCAACAAATGCTGAGTAGAATACTCTCTTTAGATTGAAGTTGTTATAGAGTGCTTCTGTCACAGCCATCAGTTGGTAATCTGTCTCTGGAGTCGCACCTATTATCATCTGTGTACTCTGACCTGCAGGTACAAATTTGGACTTGAACGCTCCTCTTTTCGCAGGAACCTGATATCCCTCATCTTTTGTCGCAATCAGCTGCTTCCTTCCAACCTGTATCTGTTTCATCGGCGTGAGAATATTCTTTCTGTTTTTGTTTGGAGCCAGATTTCTCAGTCCTTCTGCTGTCGGAAGTTCTAAATTCACACTCATCCTGTCTGCCAAAAATCCTATCTTTTCTATTATCTCCGGCGAAGTACCCGGTATTCCTTTTACGTGAATATACCCATAAAAATGATGTTCATTTCTCAGTTTCCAGAGTGCTTCGTAGATAAGACCCATAGTATAATTTGGATTATTTATAATTCCGGAACTCAAAAACAATCCCTCAATATAATTTCTTCTGTAAAACTCCATAGTGAGAGTGCATATCTCATCCGGCGTAAAAGATGCCCTTGGAACATCATTAGAACATCTGTTAACACAGTACTTGCAATCAAATATGCACTCATTGGTAAATAATATCTTCAAAAGTGAAACACATCTGCCATCACTGGCAAAAGTATGACATATACCACAGGCTTCCGCAGATCCCATACCTCTTCCGTCATTTGATCTGTTCACTCCGCTACTGGTGCATGCAACATCATATTTTGCAGCATCCGTGAGGATCTTAAGTTTTTGCTGTATAGACATATCCTGCTGTATTCTCATAGTAGCGCCTCCTTTTACCCAACATCAATTCACATTTCATGACAACACATCTTTTACCAAATATTTTACACATTTCATGGTAGCTCACTTTTCGAACGTTTGTTCTTGTTTTATGGTAACACATCTTTTTCCACAATTCAACACTAATATTAAAACTAATATTAAACCATTACTAACACTAATATTATGCGTATCCACTGCTCTAATATTTTTCTTTAATTACCAATTACACGATATTATTCTTCATTGTCCTGTTTTAAATCAGATATATTGTGGTAAAATATATTTACAGAATAATTATTACACTAAAGGAGACAAACTATGCCATCATTATATGCACATAATAAATTTGGAAAAAAAGTATTAAAAAATCTGCCACAAAATCTCAGGGATATCGTGGCAGATTATCAGGATGCATTCAGAATAGGTCTTCAGGGACCGGACTCTATTTTCTATTATTATCCGGTCTATAAGAACAGCACTAACCAATATGGTGTCAAAATTCACCATGAAGATGCATATCCTTTTTTTGAAGATGCACTTTCAATAATATCAGCTTACGGCTACGAAAGTTCATGTCATGCATATATATTAGGATATATCTGTCATTTTGTTCTCGACAGAGAATGTCATCCACTTGTTGATAAATACATGGAAGACTCCGGATGCGGTCACATCGAAATTGAAGGCGACCTGGAACATCTGATGATGTCATTGGACGGATTTGAGCCTGCCCATTATGCTTCATACAGACTTATCCCAGCAAATCTCGGTTCAGCTTTTGCCATGGCTCCTTTCTTTTCTGAATTATCCACAAGTGCAATTCATACTGCACTTGTTCATATGCGACTGACAAAGCGACTATTTTTTGCGCCGGGTCCAAAGAAACAGATTATTATAGACAGCATCATGAAAGCTTCATTGCATTACAAATATTTCAAAGGCCACATGATTGAGGCATCACCTAACGATAACTGTCGTCCTTACTCAAAACTGATATACGAAAAACTACTTGAATCAATTCCTCTTGCAGTCGATTTAATCGAAGAATTTGAACACTGTCTCACAAACGATCTTCTTCTCCCGGATTCATTTCATGGGGACTTTTACGGTAAGAAGAGAATATAGAACTATTATTCAAGAAAAAATGGCCGTCAGACACACATTCTTTTTTACGTGAATGATTGTCTGACAGCCATTTATACTATAAATATTATTTATAATTAATACATTAATATTTCAAATCTTATACCGCCATCTTCACCTCTCAGCTGATACCTAGTTTTTCAAAAACAAACCAATTACAAAGAATAAGAAGCCTAATCCTGAAAACAATAAAGGAAAAAGCATTCCGGTATATCCATAGCATTGTCCCGGATTACTTGGCAACACTTTTACCGTAACAGTCTGACCTTCCTTCATTCCTGTTTTGTAGAATCCCATATTTACATCTTCATATTCTTCACCTTCAAAAGTATAATCCACATATACATCGTGCTCTTTTTCGTTTCTTGTTCTACCATTTCTTCTGACTGTTTTTGTCGTAACTTCTATTCTGGAAATAGTAGCAGTTACATCAACTGCTTCTTTATTTATTTTAGAAAAATGCATAGCCATCATAATTCCTACTACTACAAACACCAATCCAAAACCTGAAAATAATAATTTAGGTAATATTCTATTCATTATAGTTTTCCTCCGTTTTTCATTTTAAATTCCAAATATGTTTTATGTATTTTTTATTATTTTATATTATTTTTTTATTTTTTAAAATTATTTATATTTTTTTATAAATATCATATTTTCTGATTATTATCTACATAAATTCCAAATAATTGCTCATTGTGTTTCACAATTATTATTACACTTCCACATTTACCGGTTTGTTTTTTTCACTCACTATAGAAGATGGGTCTTATATGATTGCCATAGATACAACAAGGGCATCGCTACCGCAACGCCCCTGCATAAATAATATATTATTTCTTTTTAGATTTCTTTGTTGTCTCTTCAGCTGTAGCATCCTCTGAATCTGCTGATGAATCTGCTGATGCATCTGTTACTGCTTCAGTAGGTCTCTCGCCTGATTCTTTCTTCATGTTATCGAAGATGTATTCCTGAACAGCTTCATAATTCAATGAATCTAAAATCATTTCCTTACCATACTGCTTTTCTGCTGCTTCAACTGTTCCAAGGTTGTTTAACTGAACAAGTGCTTCTGCTTTTTTCTTGTATGCTTCTGAATCACCTTTAATTGCAACTTTTGCTTCTTTGGCAATCTGGTCAATTACCATCTTCTGCTTGATGTATTCTTTAGATGATTTGTTAATTTCCTTATCCCAGTCTGCCTGTGACATACTGCATGATTCAAGATATGTCTTAAGGTCTGTCTGGTAGTACTGCTGTAACTGCTGTACATACTGGTCATTCAATACCTTTTCGTAAGATTCAACTTCATTGCTAGGATAGCTCTTAACTTCACATGAATCAAGGAATTCCTTCCATGCACCGTTCATCGCATTTGTAATCTGAATTCTCTTCTTAAGATATTTATCAAAATCAGATGTTGTTGTAGCAATTGCTGAAAAATGCTCTTTTACAAAGTCATCAGTATACTCTGGTGTATTTGTAACTTCCTTGTAGTTAAGTGTTACTTCAAATACAACATCTTTTCCTGCAAGTGACATTTCCTTACCGTCTGCATCCTTTGTTGTGTTTGCATAATCTTCCGGGAATGTAAGGTTAAGAGTAACCTTATCTCCAATCTTCTTTCCAACAAGACCTTCTGCAAATCCTTCGATAAAGTTGCTGTTTCCGATGTCAAGTGTGTATCCCTGTGATGTTCCACCTTCAAATGCGAAACCATCGATTGTTCCAACATAATCAATGTTAACCTTATCTGTCTTTTTAACTTTTCCTTCTTTTACCTGATCTGTAGTTGAAAACTGTGAAAGCATTGACTGAATTGTTGAGTCATATGCGTCATCCACTTCAAGTTCCTTTTCATAAACTGCAAGTCCCTTGTACTCTGCAAGTTTAAGATCTCCACTTCCGGATTTTGTTGATTTTCCATTACATCCAACAAGTGAGAGTGCCATAGAGAGTCCTAATAAAAGGACTAAACTTTTTCTTCTCATTATTTATATTCTCCTTTTTTCAATCTCGTTGATTAGTCTGTGTACAAACACAATAACCATTTTAGCACATTACTGCCGATAATTAAAGTGTTTTTTCAATGAAGCTCCCCCTGTACTAAAAATCAATTGATATGTGTAATATATAATATCAAAGTGTCTATTTGATGAAAAACTTGTGTTAATCTTATGATAATCCGGTAACGATACGGTAACAAAACCATTCTTTCAACCACATTTTTTATTAGATTAACTGCACATCAATTATATTATTTCCTTAAATTCACTAATAGATAAGGGACATCAACTTTTCAATTATTATATTAGCAAAGAGGCTTTCCTGTAAGTTTCTCGTATGCTTCAAGATATTTTGCAATTGTCTTTTCTTCTACTTCTACAGGAAGTTTCCAGTCATGCTCATTGCTCTTTAACCAGTCTCTTGCAAACTGCTTATCAAATGACGGCTGACCATGTCCAGGTTCATAACCGTCTGCAGGCCAGAATCTTGAACTGTCAGGTGTAAGCATCTCATCACCGATAACAATGTTACCGTTCTCATCAAGACCGAACTCGAACTTTGTATCAGCTATGATAATTCCTTTTTCAAGTGCGTAGTCAGCACACTTCTTGTAGAGTGCGATTGTATACTCTTTTAATTTTGATGCATACTCTTCACCTTTTCCAGGGAATTCCTTCTCTAATACTTCAATACTCTTTTCATATGAGATATTCTCATCATGATCTCCGATTTCAGCTTTTGTTGAAGGTGTGTAGATTGGTTCAGGAAGTTTGTCTGATTCCTTTAATCCTTCAGGTAATTTAATTCCGCAAACTGTTCCGTTTTCCTGATAGCTTGCCCAGCCGGAACCTGTAATATAACCTCTTACGATACACTCGATTGGAAGCATCTGAAGTTTCTTGCACATCATGCTGTTTCCATCAAACTGTGGCTGTCTGAAAAATTCAGGCATGTCATTTACATCAACTGAAATCATATGATTTGGAACAATGTCCTGTGTCATGTCAAACCAGAATTTTGACATCTGAGTAAGAACTGTACCTTTTTTCTTGATTATGTTCTTTAAGATTACATCAAAACAACTGATTCTGTCTGTTGCAACCATAATTAAATTATCACCGTTATCATAAATTTCACGAACTTTTCCTTCTTTTACAGGTTTCATTTCACTACCTCTTATTCTTTCTTTTTTATTATTCTCAAACCAGTCTTTCAATTCTAATTCGAGTAATTATATTTCCAATTTGTTTTTAAACAAATCAAATAATTTTTTTAATAATCAATCATTCTATTTTTAAAAATCAATTATCCATTATACAAAACTCATTTCAGCTTTTTGATTATACGTTAATTTCAGCTGTAAGACCAAGTACATCTTTGTTTGCTTCAAGTATTGGCTTGATTTCATCTCTAAGGAACTCTTCTACCTGCTCAGGTGAACGTCCTACATACTTACTTGGATCCATTGTCTTCTGAAGATCTTCAAGTGACATGTTGAATGATTCGTCAGCAGCGATAAGTTCAAGAAGATTGTTATCAAGACCTTTCTCTTTAACATTCTTTCCTGCTTCCATTGAGAGAGTTCTGATCTTCTCATGAAGTTCCTGACGGTCTCCGCCTGCCTTAACTGCATCCATCATGATATTTTCTGTAGCCATGAATGGTAACTCACTCATAAGTCTTTTTTCGATAACCTTTGGATATACAACAAGTCCGTCTACTACGTTTAAGTAGAGATCAAGAATACCGTCGATTGCAAGGAAACATTCAGGAACGCTGAGTCTCTTATTTGCTGAATCATCAAGTGTTCTCTCAAACCACTGAGTAGCAGATGTGATTGCAGGATTTAATGCTGTAACCATTACATAATTTGCAAGTGATGCAATTCTCTCACTTCTCATTGGATTTCTCTTGTAAGCCATTGCTGAAGATCCAATCTGATTCTTTTCAAATGGCTCTTCGATTTCTTTTAAGTGCTGTAAGAGTCTGATATCGTTAGAGAACTTGTGTGCACTTGCAGCGATTCCTGCTAAGATATTGAGAACTCTTGTATCCATCTTTCTTGAGTAAGTCTGTCCTGAAACAGGGAAGCACTTTTCAAATCCCATCTTGTTTGCAATCTTCTTCTCAAGTTCTTTAATCTTCTCATGATCTCCCTCAAAGAGTTCAAGGAAACTTGCCTGTGTTCCTGTTGTTCCCTTTGAACCAAGGAGCATCATGCTGTCAATCATGTAATCAAGATCATCAAGATCAAGTTTTAATTCCATAAGCCAAAGTGTTGCTCTCTTTCCAACAGTTGTTGGCTGTGCCGGCTGGAAGTGAGTAAACGCAAGTGTTGGCTGTGATTTATATTCATCGGCAAACTTAGCTAATTCATTGATAACATTTAACAATTTCTTACGAACAAGTTTTAGAGCTTCTGTCATAACAATGATATCTGTATTATCGCCAACGTAGCAGGATGTTGCTCCTAAATGGATAATACCTTTTGCCTTTGGGCACTGCTGTCCGTAAGCGTAAACGTGAGACATAACATCGTGACGAACTAATTTTTCTCTCTCTTTTGCAACATCATAATTGATATCATCAACATGAGCTTTCAATTCATCAACCTGCTCTTTAGTAATATTAAGTCCAAGTTCCATCTCTGATTCTGCTAGAGCAATCCAGAGTTTTCTCCATGTTTTAAACTTCATGTCAGGAGAGAAAATGTACTGCATCTCTCTGCTGGCATATCTTTCTGATAAAGGACTGTTGTAAATGTCGTTCATTCGTTACCTCCAAATTGTAAAAAATAAATTTATATCACTATCAAACACACATCATAATCATATGTATGAATTAATAGTCATTATCAATAATTGTATTCCTCTTCCCTTGGTGGTTCCATTGGATAATTGCCGTCAAAACATCCTGTGCAGACAGCCTTTCCACCGGTGAGTTCACTCATTCTTTCCATTTTCAGGAAAGCTAAAGAATCGGCATTAATTATTTCTTTGATTTCATCCGGACTCTTATCAAAAGCGATTGGTTTTTCCGCCGAATAAAAATCAGGTCCAAATGCACAATTGCCTATATGGGCAGGTGTAGTTATTCTGACATGCACTTCTGCGGCGCCTGCTTCTTTGAGTATCTTAACAATATTTCCAGCCGTTACACCTCTGATAATCGAGTCATCAATAACCACAACTCTCTTTCCTGCAACTGCTTCTTTTACTACTCCAAGCTTTACTTTTGTATTCTCATTTCGTGTACCCGGCTTTGGTTTCACAAAATTGAATCCTGTATAATCATTCCAAACAAAAGCATTAATACAAGGTATACCTGATTTTTGTGAAAATCCTGTGGCTGCCAATTCCCCTGAATCCGGAACACCCACAACTACATCCGCATCAACCGGTGAATCTTCCGCCAGGATCGCTCCTGCCTTCATTCTCGATTCATAAATACTGATTCCGTCCACACAACTGTCAGGTCTTGCAAAATACATATATTCGATAATACATCTCTTTTGCATGTCATTTGAAATACACATGCTCATATCAGAGTTGATTCCGTTGTGATCAATCGTTACTATCTCACCCGGAGCCACATCCCTTACAAATGTAGCACCAATACTCTCCAAAGCGCAACTCTCAGATGAAAGAATGTATGCATTATCTCTGATTCCTATGCATAAAGGTTTGATTCCAAAAGGATCTCTGGCTCCGATAAGTTTTCTCGGGCTTGCCATAACAAGTGCATATGAACCTTTTATCTGTCCAAGGGCTCTTGCAACAGCTTCCTCAACATCTCTTGAATTGATTCTCTCCTTTGCAATAAGATATGCAATAGTTTCCGAATCGATGGATGTCTGGAAAATCGAACCTGAGTATGCAAGTTCTTCTCTAATGGCATTAGAGTTCAATATAGTACCGTTATGTGCAAGAATAAGAGTTCCTTTTACATAATTAATAACCAGCGGCTGTGCGTTTGTTATTACTGCTTTTCCAAACTTTGGACTTCTGACATGTCCAACACCCAGATTACCTTTTAGTTCAGCTAACGAATCCTCGTCAAATACCTCAGGCACCATGCCCATTCCCTTTTTGAGATTAACTTTTCTCGGGCCGTTAGTGCCAGTAATTGCCATTCCACAACTCTTCTGACCTCTGTGCTGAAGTGCAAGAAGTCCGTAATAAAGAGTTTCTGCAACCTCATTTCCACTCATGTCATATATTCCAAACACGCCACATTCTTTTCTCGGAGATTCATATCCCCATTCTGTCTGCGTGCTGTTTATTTTTTCACTCATAATACTCTCCTATGAATTATTCTGTGAATGCTTTTATTATTTCTCATTAAAATCAAAAAACTAATACCTGTTAATGAGAATAACTATTATCAGGCCAAGACACTTAGTCAAGCAATTCCGAAATAATCTGATTAATCATCTGTGGATTTGCTTTTCCCTGTGTTGCTTTCATTGTCTGACCAACAATTGCTCCGGCAGCCTTTTTATTTCCTGCCTGGTAATCTGCAACGGCTTTTGGATTCTTCTCGATAATCTCTTCGATAATCTTCTTGAGTCCGTCTGTATCGTTATCCATCTTAAGTCCATGTTCCTCAACATAAGCTACAGGATCAACTCCTCCATCAAATATTGCCTCGAATACTTCCTTGGCAACAGTCTTGTTGATAACTCCCTCTTCTATAAGTTTGAGGAATGCTGAGAATGCCGAACCTTCAAGCTTAACCTGATCAGGCTCGATATTCTTGTCCTTAACTATTCTCATAGTCTCACCCATAAGCCAGTTAGAAGCTTCTTTTGGAGCACTTCCTTCCTTAACTGCATCTTCAAACAAATCTGCAAGTGGCTTGTAGAGTGTGATAATATCTGCATCATACTGAGGAATCTTGTATTCTTCAACGTATCTTGCTCTCTTCTCATCTCTGAATTCAGGCTGTGCGCTTCTTATCTTATCAAGCCATTCATCACTGATATTGATTGGCACAAGGTCCGGATCAGGGAAATATCTGTAATCCTGTGCATCCTCTTTAGAACGCATAGCATATGAATATTCCTTTGTATCATCCCATCTTCTTGTTTCCTGAACAACTTCTTCACCTGACTCTAACAAATCAATCTGTCTGTTTGTTTCATTTTCGATTGCTCTTGCAATAGCCTTGAACGAGTTAAGGTTCTTTGTCTCTGTTCTTGTTCCAAACTCACTTGAACCCTTTTCTCTCACTGATAAGTTGACATCAGCTCTCATTGAACCTTCATTGAGCTTACAGTCAGAAGCTCCAAGGTACTGAATGATAAGTCTCAGTTTCTCAAGATAAGCGATAACTTCATCAGCCGATCTCATATCAGGTTCTGAAACTATCTCGATAAGTGGAACTCCGGAACGGTTGAAATCTACAAGTGAACAGTCTGTCCAGTCATCATGAACAAGCTTACCTGCATCCTCTTCCATATGAATCTCATGGATTCTGACCTTCTTTGTTCCCTCTTCTGTTTCTATTTCAACATATCCGTCTCTGCAGATTGGAAGATATAACTGTGATATCTGGTAATTCTGCGGATTGTCCGGATAGAAATAATTCTTTCTGTCAAATTTACAATTCTGTGTAATAGTACAGTTAGTTGCAAGACCAACTGCTGTAGCATACTCAACTACCTGTTTGTTGAGTACCGGAAGTGATCCCGGCATACCTGTACATACAGGACATGTGTGAGTATTTGGTGCTCCTCCGAATTCTGTTGAGCAGGAGCAGAAAATCTTTGTCTTTGTTGCAAGTTCAACGTGAACTTCAAGTCCGATAACTACCTCGTAATCTTTCATTTTCTTCTCCTTTCTACTCTGCTGCAGGGCAGTGTTTGTACTCGCCTCTTGCCTGTTCGTAAGCGTATGCTGCTCTGATTAATGTCTTCTCACTGAAACAGTCTCCGATAAGCTGCATACCGATAGGAAGTCCCTTTGAATCTGTTCCGCAAGGAACTGAAATACCCGGAAGTCCTGCAAGGTTAACAGAGATTGTGTAAATATCACCTAAATACATCTTGATTGGATCTGCAAGACTCTTGCCAATCTCAGGTGCTGTAGTTGGCGCTGCAGGTCCGATGATAACATCGTATTTTGCAAAAGCTTCATCAAAAGCTTTCTTGATGAGTGCTTTTGTTCTAAGAGCCTTAAGATAATATGCGTCATAGTATCCGCTGCTGAGAACGAAGGAACCAAGCATAATTCTACGTTTAACTTCTTCTCCGAAGCCCTCTGAACGTGTCTTTTTATACATATTGTGGAGCCCGTTGTACTCTGCTGTTCTGTAACCGTACTTAACTCCGTCAAATCTCTCTAAGTTTGAACTTGCCTCAGCTGATGCAATAACATAGTATGCAGGAATAGCGTACTCGATAAGGCTCAAATCAAATTCTTCAACGATGGCACCTTTGCTCTTTAAAACTTCCACTGCTGCAAGAATTGAATCCTTAACCTCTGTATCAAGACCTTCACCAAAATATCCCTTTGGAATACCAATCTTAAGTCCCTTTACATCATCAACAAGTGCACTTGTAAAATCATATTCCTCACGCTTAACTGATGTTGAATCTTTTGGATCATGTCCTGCAATAACTTCAAGAATTGTTGCAACATCTGTTACATCCTTTGCGACAGGTCCGATCTGATCAAGAGATGAACCGTATGCAATAAGTCCGTATCTTGAAACAGTACCGTATGTTGGTTTGATACCTGTTACACCACAGAATGAACTTGGCTGTCTGATTGATCCACCTGTATCTGAACCGAGAGCAAATGAACACTCCTCTGCCGCTACAGCTGTACATGAACCACCTGACGAACCACCGGGTACATGATTTGTATTCCATGGATTTCTTGTAATGCCATATGCTGAAGTTTCTGTTGTACTTCCCATGGCAAACTCATCCATATTAGTCTTTCCTATAATAATAGCTCCTGCTGCTTCTAATCTCTCAACTGCAGTAGCTGTAAATGTAGGAACAAAATTGCCAAGTATCTTAGAACTGCAAGTTGTAAGAATCCCTGTTGTGCACATATTATCCTTTATTGCAACAGGCACACCTGCAAGTGGTCCTGTAAGCTTTCCTTCGTCAATGAGCTTTTGAACTTCTTCTGCCTTCTTCAAAGCTCCTTCTTTATTGACTGTGACGAAACTATTGATTGTATCGTCCTTTGCCTCAATCTGTGCCAATGCTTCATTAACCGCATCAACAACCTTAACTTCTCCGCTCTGAATCTTCTTGCCAAGTTCAGTAGCTGTCAAACTCATAAGTTTCATATTGAAATCCTTCCTATCGAAATCCTTCTTGTCAAAAATCTTTTTGCCAAACTTTTCTCAGTATTGAAAATCTTTTTGCCAAACTTTTCTTAGTATTGAAAATCTTTTTGTTTTAATAATTTCTCTCTGACTTTTTATCAGTGAATTAGTCAACTGTCTTAGGAACTACAAATGTTCCGTCTTTTTCCTCAGGTGCATTTGCGAGAATGTTTTCTCTGTCATCACCATTTACAACAACGTCTTCTCTGAACACATTGTTAACCGGGAAAATATGACTCATTGGCTCAACTGAGCTTGTATCTAACTGATTAAGCATATCTATGTAATCAAGCATTCTTCCCATATCACTCTTTGCTTTTTCTTTTTCGTCATCAGATAATTCTAACTTTGCAAGAATACCAACGTACTCTATTGTTTCGTCTGAAATAATATTTGCCATAACGTCCTCCTTTCAGGCTCACTATTCATATTCTATATTCTGCCTCATAAAATGTCAACGAGACGATTGAGGCTAGTTGCCACTTATTATCCCAAATGCAAAAACTTTCATTTATTTAAGTATTATTTTAAAAGAATATCACTTGCATCAATCATATTTTTACTATTCTTTATCAGCAGGCGATTGGTTTCATGGCATAATCACCGAAACCGCTCCGCTTGTTTCGGGATTATATGCAGTCGTCAAATTCATTCAAGCAAACTTGATGAATTTTCCTCGTTGCAGATACAAAAAAACAAGCAACCTATAAAAAGGCTGCCTGTGATTGCTGTAATTTTCCTTATTTACCAGAACCAGATAATCGTTCTCCTTTTTGATTTCTTTCCCATCATCCTTCTTCGGTTCACTTTCCTCATTACTTCTAGTCCCACTCAACTGTAATTCTACTTGTTCCGTCACTAAAAAATAGTTCAATTAATTCATAAGGATAAGGGTATTGTGTTTTGTAATCGACTCCTTCGCTTGAATAAAGAAATATTAGTTTCTCCGGCATTGCATTCAAACCTATAATCTCTACTTGATTCTCAAACTTATCTACTGTTGTTTTATCTGTAGGTTCAAACTTGAAGTAAAGTTTTTCTTTCTCTTTAAGTACAACGCCTTCTTTTGGAATTTCTTTCCAGCTTTTATTGTCTGAACTGTATTTTGACATTATAAGAGGTGTGTCACCCAAAAATCCTCCGTTTTTGTAAAAGACAGTTTCGCTGTTGTTCTTGTCACTCTTTATTGAGAATTCAAATCCTTCTCTTCCATTTTTGGAATTACCCTCAAGTGACACTTTATACGTCGGGTGATAATTGGTTGGAATAATTTCCAGTTCATTACTCTCTTCAGAATAAATGCTCTCTCCGTTTTTCATTTTATATGTCTTAACTTTATAAGTATATTCCTTTTTAAACTCTACATTTTTATCACAGTAATAGTCCTGATCATCCATTTCTTCATTTGATATTTCATCAATTTTTTTGAACTCTTTTTCATCTTCAGCTTTTCTGTATATAATAAATCCGTCAGGAAATGTTCCTTGGCAATAATTAATGAACACTATATTTAGTTCATCAAGGGACAACTCTTCTCCATTTTCATCATAAGTACTGAATCTAATAACAGGTTTTGACAGTACGCAACATCTGTATTCAGACCAGGCAAACGTAATCGCTTTTTCGATTCCATCTTTCTTACCTATTGCCTCAATATAATAACGGTAATCATTACCGGACTTCACATCTTTATCCACATATTTGTTTTCTTCAAAATCACCAATTTTTTCAATCAGTTTCCTGTCCATTTCTACATAATTTTCATAATTACCATATTCGTCTTTCTTCACTTTTGACATATCAACTCTGTAAAGTCTGTAGTATGATGCTCCATCAACTTTATCCCAAATAACTGAAATGTCATCTAACGAACTATCGATTGAAAGATTAACGAAACCGGATTCTACTTCATCTTCAAAAGCAAAAAGAGATTCTTTGTCTGAGCTTGTATACCTCCCAGTGCATCATCGCTTCTTATACACGACAAGTTCAGGATTTTCTCCCTCTGCTTCATAAGTACAAACCAATATGAAATCCATATTTGCAAGCACTCCAAAACAGCGTTCACCTCCAAATTCCGATTCCAACTGATTGCCCAAATAAGTGGTTTGATCATTCAGGAATTTTACCTGTGTTCCATTTGGAAGCCGATACTCCAGATTCACAAATCTTCCAACAAGTGCATTCAAACTTTCTACTTTAGGCATTCCTTCCACCTGAAGCTCGTTAATTTCATCAATCAGTTGCTTCTTGAATGCTTCAAACTGACCATCGTCACTTAGTTCCTGATATTTCTTCCAATAATTCAGTTTTGGCAATGTCTCCTTCAGATACGCTCGTGCCTGCTCTTCTGTACAGTTTTCATTTACCATATTTTTCACGCACACTTCAATCAAGTCATCCATATTGCTGTACATATATGTCCCATCTGCGTAACACCATTGGCAATAATCCTCATTAAAAGCGCCATCTCGTTCTTTGCTTATTATGGTGTCTTCCAAAGGCATTCCACAGCACTGACAAATCAATTGTCTTGGTGCCCCCAGCAACGTATTAATTGAAACATTAAATATCTTTGACAATATTTTCAAAGTCTCCGTGTTCGGCACCGTCTCGCCGTTTTCCCACCGCGATACCGCCTGTCTTGTCACAAATGCCTTCTCTGCCAGTTCATCCTGTGACATTCCATTCTTTGTTCGAAGTTCTAACAATACATCTTTTGTTTCCATAGCAACCTCCTATTCTGTTCGATATTCATAAACATCCCTATCTGAATTATACCCTTACGAACCAGAAATAGCACGCAACACGCTGTTGCGTTTTTTGTGTTACAGCTTCACTTGCACCCTGTACAGTATTATTTCCTTCCAGGATGCACCTCACCCCAACACTGATGCGATTTTCTCACCTAGAAAGATACCAAAGATACAAAAAATCACACTACATCCCACATATAAACCACCCATCATATATGCCTGGTTTTCAAACAGTTTATACGCTTCCAGTGAGAACGTGGAAAACGTAGTAAATCCTCCACATACACCTGTCTTCCAAAACAACACACTATTTGATGAAGCATTCCCCTTTCTCGCGGACACACCGACCACGAACCCAATCAGAATTGCTCCGAGAATATTTGTTATTAAAGTGAGAACAGGAAAACCTGTTCTCACCGGTATCAGGCTAATCGCATATCGAGCCACTGCCCCTATGGCACCGCCCAACGCAACAAACAAAAAATTCATTTTTTATCTCCCTCTCACATTTTAACAACACCAATAACAAACAACCAACACGAATTCAAACATACTTGGGAGGAAAAATAAAATTCGTCCAAGCTTTGAATTCTTCACTACCACAAGTGCCCCCAACAGGTTTGCAACAATCATTGGAAGCAAACCCAACGTAAGAAGAATTCCTCCTCGTTCCCAATTTTCCATTGGAAGCATCGCTTTTGGATTTGCAATTGTTGTACTATGTGACAGGAACAAAACTCCTGCACATATTAAACAAATTATCCCTATCACATTAAGTATCAAAACAGCATATGCTTTTTTATTCTTATTCATTCGTCTACCTCTCGTCCGCCAAAATTCTTTTTACGCCATTCCATGGCTGTTTCAACTCCGTCCTAAAGAATTCCGGATAATATTTCATCGGATCATCCAAATCAATCCAGCGAAGAAATTCATCCTGGTCATCTTCCGTCTGACTCATACAAATCGGTTCAAAATCTTCCGGAACCTTCATGTAAAAGTAGTATGAAATTTCATAAATTAACTTGTCCAAATTCCCTGGCGCATCACCATAAAAATAATTCTCATTGATAAATCCCAGTCGTTCCACTTCCAGCTTTACCCCGGTCTCTTCGAACACTTCTCGCACCACTGCTTCTTCCGAAGTTTCTCCGAATTTAATTCTGCCGCCAACGGAATATAAATATTCCGGACGAGCTTTGTTTCCTACCATGAGAATCTTGTTTTCTCTCATAATAATCGCTCCAACGCGAATATTAATGAGGCCCTCATCACAAGGGACTGTCATATCTTTGCTCATAACTCCTCCAATAATATTTATTTAATACCGCAAGCATAATTTTACCACATTTCCCGAGTCCACGCATCAACCTTTGATCCGTTCAATCATCCGATCAAGCACTCTGCTGTCTAAGGGTTTTGCCATTGTCTCCATTGTGCAAAAGAAATTGTCTCCCAACACATATCCCTCTCGATCATATAATTGCATTTTTGAAATAGCATTATTCGCATATTCATCATTGTCCATCAATCCAAAATGTTCTAAAATGATGTTTCTTCTTTTCTTCTCATCCAGTATCGTAAAATCCGGATAGATTATTCCACCCCCTGGAATCTCCAGCGGATATTCATACCGATAAGCAATATTTTCCTTATACAACTTATCCGCAATTATCTTCTCAGACTTCGAGCGAACTCGCTCACCCTTGTCTGTGTAGATTTCCACACCATCATCCCAAAACTCTTTTCCATGATATTCACACGCTTCCCATTCAGCGCGGAATTGCTCATTTGTTGGTTCTATAGGCTCGATCATTCTTCGCTTCCCCTTCCCCAGCATTTCATAGACCTTACTTGGTTCGGTCTCTTCCAAATCTCTAATGCATCGATTAATAGAATTTATTCGTTTTTCTAGTCTTTTCTTAAGTTTGTTATAGTACTCCACTTTCACAATGTCGGCCACCCGATCTTTTTCTTTTATGGATAAGTACTTCATAGCTTCATCTGCTTCCCGGAGGTAAAACTGGAATGAGTTTCCTCGTGCGGCAACATAAATACTCTCCTTTGGAAAATTTAACTTTTTAAGTTCAATACACACCCTCTTTAGTAGTTTTTCTGTCTTTTGTCTTTCTTCATAAAGTCCGATTTCTTCTGCCATCAATATTTACACTCCTTTCTTTCCCCCACTGCACAAATTTAATCTTTTTAATCCATGCATTTTTCCTCGGTGTATTTCTTTAATGCATAGAATTTATCTTTTTTATACGCTTCTATGCATACTTTTTCTATGACGTGTCTCCTCGTTGCATAGAAATTGACTTTTTTTCTCCTTTCTATGCATATTTTTTCTGTAATGTATCTCTTACTTGCACAGAAATTATTATTTTCGTACGAATCTATGCATCTCCTTCTTCTGGCGTACCTCTTTCATTCATAAAAAACACAATTTTTTCTTAATTCTATGCATCTCCCTCCGCCAATGTACCTTTGTCCTGCATAGAATCCAAAAAAAACTCTCTTATCTATGCATTCGCCCATTCCAAGATGCCCTAGCCCTGCATAGAACAAATCATCTTTGTCATTATCTATGCATCTCCCCCCCACGCACAGCCTTTCCATCTTCCATTCATATCTTATGTTGCATTGACGTCTTTAAAAATATATCCGCTCCGAGCATTCGGTGCGGATATATTTAAACATTACCTTATGGCTTCCCTATATGTCAACACTTAAATTGCTAATTTCCCAATAATTGCGCCATCGTCATCCTTGCCAACAATTTCAAAGCCCTGAGCCCTGCACAACTTTTGTGATGCCTGATTCTCTGGATGCCAGCAGGCATAGATGTGTTCAACTTTTCCGTATGGAAAACTTTTAATATAATCAATAATTTGTTTCACCGCTTCCTTGCCATAGCCCTGCTGCTGATATTTCTTGTCAATCATCAGGCGATAGATTTCATATGCAGGTGTATCATCATAATCACATTCCTTTTCATATGCGATCAACGTAAAACCAATCAATTCATCATCATTGTAGATTGCCTTTGGAATGCAACGGTAATATTTTTCTGCTTCTGCCGAATTCACATCAGAATGAGCATAAGACTCTGCCAAACTAAAGATGTTTGGATTCACAAACGGTCGTTGGAAATCATGCACATCTAATTCAATGCAGGCCATCCAATTACTGTGATTTACTTCTCTTAAATTTACCATTTCAGATCTCCCATATAATCAATGAAAGCGCCAATCCCAAGACCAACGCTTTCAACAGACTACTTATGTATGTATAATCTTGTCATTTCCGGTTCGTCATCTCCCTGTGCCATACAATAGAATTCCCATCCATATTTCTCGTAGAATCCTGTGTGGTCCGTTACCAGGTAAATCGGTGAGACACCTTTTTTCTTCATGTCATCCACCACCAGATTTAATAAATTCCCGGCAATTCCCCGGCAGCGATAATCTTCCTCTGTATACACTGCACAAACATTCGGGGACAGGTCTTTGCGATCATGGAAGTCATTGTCAATCACTCCCATTCCTGCAATGATACGTTCCCCATCAAGACACAGGTACCAACCGTTTTTCGTATCATTGTTTAAGAATGCATCCATGCATTCCAGGTATGCTTCTTTCGGCACACCCCATTTATTGTGGAACCATTCTGCTGCTTCGTCCTTTAATTCAGGAACTTGATCCAATGCGAAATACTTGTAACTACTCATAATCTCCTCCTTTATGCTGAACGTCTCGTTTCTCTTAAAATTCTGCGAATACTTTTCTCTGATAAAGAATATTCATATGCAAGCTCCGGCACCGATTTTCCTTCACGATGCCTCTCACAAATCTTGTTGTTTCGTGTCCGATAATAGACTCTGGAATTCGTCTGGCTCCCCCACTCCGTTTTCTCCTTGCAGGGAATATAGATGTTGACACCACTTGCATACTGCTGAATAATTTCAATTACTTCCTTGGGCAGAATTTCTTCCGCTTTGATATAGCTCATATAATCCTCCTATTATTTTTTCGGATTCATCTGAGCATAATTTCAATTTTATTTTATGCCCAGACTACTGAGCGATAACATATCTTTTGCGCATAAACATTGCTCTTCCTTTCCTCTTTATTCTGCCTCCATCATACCAAACGAGAAAGTCAAAAACAAGCCCATCTTTACTTCTAAACAAAAATGGGCTTTGATCTGTTATAGAAATGTTCTCCGACAACAATACTCTTCTCCCGGAAAAGTAAGCGTCTCTCTGTTGGTTGATTTCTATAAACTGATTATAAATATTGGGTTTACAAATATGGCAACTTTTAGCAGGTCTGGATAACTCATAAGCCATGCTTCCTGCTTGCTGAATCTCCTGTCCGCCTTCCATCTGATCAGTAACAGCTTTAGCTCCGATTGCGCCTGTTCTTCTGACCGAATTTTTCTCATCTCCTTCCTACATCCATCACCCAAAAGGGTAAAAAAATAGCCATCTGGATGGTAAGTCCAAATGGCTTATGTATAACATTTTTATTATATATAACATGAATTTTCGCACGACGAAATCCCTATATATTACAAGCTAATCGAAAATTGACTGAATCCACTTTATTCTTGTATCTACAGAATCCTTTCCTATTTTACTATTAAGTGCTGCTTCATAACCATGGCATCCACCTTGTATTTCATGCAATTCTACAGGGATATTTACATTTTTTAGTCTTTCAGCAAATGCAACTCCTTCATCATGGAGACAATCAAATTCTGCAACTTCGACATATGTTTTTGGAAATAATTCAAGCGAATCAACATCCATAATAGATGCATACTTGACTTGTGTCATATCCTGATTCTCTAGGTATATTTTCCAAAACAGTTCTGTACACCTCGAATCCCAAATTGGTGTATCAGTATATCTTTTCATTGATTCTGTACTCATACTTTTATCAAGAACTGGATATATCAACAACGTTCCTTTAGGAATCTGTTTTTTATTATCTCTCAACATCAACGTTACAGCTGCCGCTATATTTCCACCTGCACTGTCTCCAGTTGCAATCATCTTATCTCTATTGATATTTAACATTTCTGCATTTTGTAACACCCATAAATACGTATTATAACAATCTTCAATAGCAACTGGATATCTATGTTTAGGTAACAATCTGTAATCAGGTAAAACTACTTTACAGTTTGACTTTTCAGCATACAGTTTTGCAATCTTGTAATGTGCATTCGATGCTTTTAGTAGAAAACCGCCGCCATGAAAGAACATAATGCACGGAAGACTATCTCCACATTGTTTTGGTTCTATGACTAAAGTCGAAATATTATCATTCTTATACCCTGGTGTAGAATACTTCTTTACGGTGACCTTATCATCCGATTTACACTTATTTGTTTGATAAACAAAATTCAAGACAGGGTATAAATTGCATACTATTGAGCCATGAAATCTTGCAATTTTTTTCAGTTCGTTATCAATATCATATTTCATTGCGTTTATTCCTTTTCACGATTATTGTGCCAGATAACTTGAATTTCCTTTAGTATATTATATTGCGAGATAACTTGCTATCATCCAAGCAAATATCTACTTCTTCCAAACACTTTTGTCGATTTCGTATACTCCATCGTGATAAGGACCTTCTCCTGTAAAAAATGTTTCAAATCCACACTTTTCCAGCACCCGTCCGGATGCTACATTTTCCAACAAGCGAATCCCGTAAACTTCTGTTATTCCTACTTGTTCTGATATTACAGGAAGAAATGCCTTTACAGCTTCCGTTGCATACCCATTTCCGGTATATACTTTTGCAACATGATAGCCAATTTCCCATTTTCCTTCACCGATTGGAACCAATTGTACATAACCGATATTCTTATCATCTTCTTTTGTTATCAACGCATATATCAATGGACCATCAACCGAACCATACTGAGACATTATAAATTCAATAATTTCCTGAGCTTCTTCTATAGTTTCAAAAACCTCATCTGGTACAAACCTTCTTATATCTTCATCAAGTGAGTTCTTATGAACATCCATAGCCATATCCATTGTCATTTCTGATATTATCAATCGTTCTGTTTCAATTCTCATTTCAAAACCTCCGTAACAGTTTATTTTAAATATAAAAATCATCCCGTTTAATATCTTCCCACGGGTTATTCATCTGTTCTCCATCTACGTTCTTCCTGTTTTCTATTTTATCGCCAAGAATCGTGCCTGCAGGTATGAAATCCATAGACATCCTTACATCATAGCCAGAGATACCAACTTCTTTAAATGTATATCCACTGCATCAAAACACCTTACTGGACAATTGCCTGAATTAAGGATTAACGGCAGTTCCGTACATCCCAATATGATGCCTTCTATCCCATCGCTCTCTTTCATTCTGTTGATTATAGTAACAAGCTCATCTAAAGTAGATTCTTTTACAACCCCTATTTCTAACTCTTCAAATATCCTTTTTCCGATCAGTTCGCGCTCTTTCTCATTCGGAACAAAAACTTGAGCTCCTTCCGAGATCAGATCCTTTTTCATGAAATCCTGTTCCATAGTGAAAACAGTTCCCAAAAGTCCAACCCTGGTTATCCCGGCTGGCATCACTTCTTCACTGACTGCTTTAGGAATGCTGACAAGTGGATAACTGATCCTTTTCGACAGTTCATCATATACCATTCATTATAGTACTGATGATCGTATCCATCTGTGCATCAAGCATTCCCAGGTATGTTTCAGCAACTGCCTCCGGAGAACTTGGTGTATCTCCACCTCCGGTTACCGGCAT
>JAEELL010000149.1 GCA_016282745.1 Lachnospiraceae bacterium | reverse complement strand
TAAAAATCCTAAATGAGATAAATAAAAAAAGAATCGCGGGGCACGCGAGGATAGCCTGTTGATACTTGGCTCAGAAGAGTCATTGAGCAGGAAGCCCCTACTTCAAAATCATATTGATTTAAGTAGTGGGAGCATGTCACACCCGAGGATGGTCTAAATTATTGGCTGGAACAAATAGAAAAATATGCACCTAAATAAGGAGTTAATAAATGATTAGATGTCCATGTTGTAATTGTTTAACGATTGATGATTATATGCATCCTATTGTAGAAATATGCGAGGTATGCTATTGGCAATATGATGAAGTAGCGAAAGAAAAGCCAGATGAGGTTATAGGACCAAATCACATTTGCTTAAACGAAGCAATATTAAATTATAGGAAGTACGGAGCAATTGATAAAAAATATGTAGATTATGTAAGAAAACCGTACAAATACGAATTGCCCCAATATTAAGTTGAATGTATTTGCAATTATTGTGTTTGCATACTTCGTTTGGAGTGCATTCGCTGCAATGTGGGGAGTTATCCTCACTCTAAATGCTGGAATCAGTATATTAGATATTTGTATTATTTTACTTTGTGAAGCAGGAGCAATATTCTCAATTGTCGAAGCCGGAAATGTAGGAATTGATGCAGTTGAATACAAAATGAATCCGAATACTGACACTGGTTGGGATATAATTAGTAAAGCGCTTGAAGCAGGAGCAATGTTTTTGATTTTTGAGGTTGCAATGCCTCGGTTGATGGTTTCTGTGGCCGGAAAAGTAAACTATGATGAATCAAGATTCTATCAGTTTATTACAAAAAAATGGGGTAACAAAAAGATAAAGACCCCGGATGTAAAACCAGATATTGATCCAGACGTAAAACCGGATATTGATCCAGACGTAAAACAGGATACTGATCCTGATGTAGATCCAGACGTTGGTCCGGATGTAAACCCCGATGTTGATCCAGATGTGAAGCCGGACACTGATCCAGATGTGAATTTGGAGGAAAGTTTTGGGGATACGTAGTCATTGTATGATGAATCCGGCAAGTATACTGGAGGGCGAACACAATCAGAATTGGATGATTTAGCGTGTGATCCAGCACATAAGGGGTCAACTAGAATATCAGACATTGAAAAAGGAATCCATGAGCGAGAAGTTGGCCTGGGATTAGAAGAAAATGGAATGATAGATGGTCCGATAATACGAGATCCAACCGATAATGCAGAATTTATTGATGCTAATGGACAAGCTTGGGATGTTAAGTCATTTTATTCTGCATACAAACCAAAGGGATACAATTTGAACGATGCGATTGAAAATATTAATAAATCTATAGAAAAAAATGAATATGTTATTATAGATACAACATATTTGGATGAAATAGATTTACAAGAACTACTTAATGCGATAGAAGAATTAAATATTAAGGAGAAAATATTAGTATGGTAAAAGAAATACTTAAGGATCTCGAGGAATATACGAAATATTCGTATGGTAAAAAAGCCGATGTTACTGAAATATTATATAAAAATATAACTATTAAAAAAGTAGACTTGTCAGCATATGATTTAAATAATTGCGTTTTTTTGGAATCTTTATTTATTAAATGTGATTTCAGTAATGTGTATTTAAGTGGTACTAATTTGGGTGGGACAAAAATAAAACAATGCTTTTTTGATAAGAATATAATCAATAAAGCGAGTTGGAATAATGTACTGCTTTACAAAAGTGTGTTAAATGAGATATCAGCATTTAGAACGACTTTTCTATCATCAGTAATTCGCAAGACGAATATTAATAAATGCAAATTGTCTAGATGTGTGTTTAATGGATGTGAAATGATGAATTCTGTTTATTGTGAGTGTACATTTATAAACTGTGATTTTGATAATGTTATTTTTAAAAACACAAAATTTGTACAGTGCATATTTGAAGAGTGTAAAATTATTGAGGATCAGGGGGTGGAAATCATAAACTGCACTTTCAGATAGTGATATATATTATTTCGTTGAATGCGGGAATCAGCGTTTTAAATATTTGTATAATTCTTTTGATTTTTAATGTGGCATTGCCTCGTTTGATAGCCTCTGTAGCGACAAAATTTAAGTTTGATGAAACAAGGTTCTATGAGTATATTACAAAAAATGGGGGATTTTATGAAAAAAGGAATCTGAAAGCATTGTATTTACTGGTTTAAAGATTCCGATAGATTATTATACCAAAGAGAGGGAGATAATGGATTGGAAAGAAGTATTTGATAATTTAGATTCAAGTTATGACATTGGAATGAGAGCAGATTTAAAAGAATACCTCCAAAGTAGATTTTGTTATTTACATGTCTGCTTTGGAGGTGTTTTATTTTTTATATGACCGAAGTCATGGTTTTGTAATGAAATATATGACGGCGGTCACTTTTTATGTCTTGAAGCCTTTGATATGATGTAATCACAATCAAGAGAATTGTGATGTTTAAGCGTTTTGATTTTTGCAGGGGAGGAACAGATTCGAGATGATTTCAAAATTATCGGCATGGAAATATGTGAAAAATAATAAGAAAACAGTGGGAGTTCTAGCGACGGCACTGGCATTGTCCTTTGTGGCAATGTATGTGATGTATGTGCTGTTAATAACTACTTCCGAAAGTTTTGGAGTGATAATGTTTGAAACTCCCAAAAAGATATCGTATCTGGACATCAGTGTTGAATCTTTGGGAGTAAACAGAGATGACTATACCGATGAGAGTGAGTTTTTTTCTGAATATGAAAAGAAGAGAGATGAACTGATTGAGTATTTGAAAAATATTGATGGTATTGATGATGCATTTTATACACAGATATTGTCGAGTACATACAGGGCTGTTATGGGTGAATACGGTTGCGAGATGCCGCTGATGGAACCGGAGCAAATTGAGAGTTTCCTCAAACATATGGATGCATCTTTGGTCAGTGGAAAGATGCCTTCAAAGCCAGGGGAAGTCCTGATTGATAAGACCATTATGAAAAACGCCGGATTAAAAATAGGTGACTGGTATCAGGAAAAATGGTTTGGAAATACATTTCGCATTGTGGGAACAATTAAATCAAAGTATTTGATTTCAACGGGAGTGCCAAACGGATATTCAAATAACGGTCAGGGCATTGTTGTTTATAACAACGAAAAAACATCAGATATGGTAAAAATATTAAAGGATTACGGAATCAAACTTGGCGATGAAGACAGAGTATTAGATAAGAAAGAATATAAAAAAGATTATAAGGAAAGTATCACTGATACGATTGAGCTTGTAAACAACACCATATTCATTATTGTTATGTCTTTTCTGACAATACTTGTTATTGTGGCTTACATTTCTTTTATGCGCAATCGTGTAAATGAATATTGCCTTTATGCATCCATCGGATATGGCAGGAGTGCTATTTACGGAATGATAATTAAAGAGATGGGAATTATATTTGCAATTGGATCGGCTGTAGGAGTGATTTTATCTTTAATTACAGCTTTTGTGATATATAAAACTGTTATGGAACCTATGGGACTTGTCTCTCAAGTGGTTTATCCGGATCATATTTTAAAAATAATTTCGACATATGTTTTTGTCATGGGTATTCTTCAGATACCGGTGTTAGTAAATTTGTTAAAGATACGAACTATCGATGCCATTGAAGATTAAAAAGGTATTAGAATTATAGGAGAAAAGAAAATGTTTGAAGTGAAAAATATTTGTATGATATATGATATGGAGACTGATTCAAAAACATATGCCCTTAAGGGGTTTGATTTAACATTGCCGGACAAAGGTTTAATTGGAATTGTGGGACCTTCCGGTAGCGGAAAGAGTACATTGATGTATTGTCTTTCAACGCTTAAAAAACCTACAGAGGGAAGTATCAATTACAATGGGATTGAATTGTCTGATATAGGGAATTCCGAAAGGGAAAATTTGAGAAGAAGAGAGTTTGGATTTGTTTTTCAAAAACATTATCTGGTGCCTTATATGACAGCATTTGATAACTGTTTGGTTGCAGCAGTTGAGAAGAAGGAAAAAATCAGAGAAAAAATTGAAAATATATTTGAAGAACTGGGACTTTCAAAAAAGGAATGGAATAAAAAGCCGTCGAAACTTTCAGGAGGACAGTGCCAGAGGGTTGCAATTGCAAGAGCAATAATAAATAATCCAAAAGTAATATTTGCAGATGAGCCCACAGCTTCATTAGATCATGAAAACGCGTACAACGTTATGAAGATTTTAAAAAAGTACTCAGGTGAAAGACTTGTTTTGGTAGTGACACATGACAGGAGTATTTTGAAAGATGCTGACAGAATTATAGAGATGTGGGATGGAGAGGTGAGTAAATGAGACCATTATCACCAATGTATTATATAAGGGAAAATAAATTTAGAACAGTTATTGTAATATTCCTTTTGTTTATGACAACATTATTGTTTCTTGCAGGAAACTACATAGAAAGTATGTACTATTATTATGGTAAAGCAGAGGAATATTCGGATTTGAACTGCGTTGTATATGCGGTGTCATCAGACAAAGATTTTAAAGATTACAGCGAGTTTAGAGAAAAACTATTAAAGGATGAAAAACTGACTGTGTTAGACAGGTCTCCAAGAGCCTATTCGGGAGTTCCTTTGATTTGTACTATGGGGTTTGAAATTGGATGTTCTTCAATGGTATTTCAGAATAAGGATGATTTGAAAACAGCCTTTGACAAACTTGGTATTAATGCAGACCTTTCAGATGTGAAAGAGAAGAGTGTATGTATTTCATCAGCCATGGCAAAGCAGCTTGGAGTAAAAAAGGGAGATGAGTTTAGCTCTTCCGTATATAAAGGCATTGAGGGAAAATATACTGTGGATGCAATTTTTGACGATGACAGTTTTATAGTTTTTTACGTGAAGTATTCGGAGGAACCGCTAGAGATGAATGTTTTCGCAGAAAATATGAAAGGTAAAGAACTTAGGGATTATCTTAATGATATTAAGGGTGATTTAAATGTTCATGTAGCAGACAGTATTTCTGAGGAAGTTGAATCTGAGTTTGCTCCATTTAAATTGGTATTCGGAGTTGGAATTGTAATTCTGTCAATAGTGCTTTCTGTTATAGTAAATGCAGTAATAACAGGACAGTTTATCTCAAGAAGATTTGAGTTTGGGGTATACAGAGCCATCGGATTTAAAAAGAAAGAAATTTATAGTAAGTGTGCATCTGAGATAATGTGTATGGATATATTGGCTATAATTATAGGTGCCATACTAATATTACTTTTTAGTTTTATTGTTAATGAATTATATTACATTCCATTAGGAAGATACCTGCCTTATTTTTCGGAGTTGGGATTGAAAGCATTTATCGTTTCAAATATACTTGTTGTGGTTCCAACGATTTTTTTAAAGGGCAGAGGCATGAGCAGGGTTGACGTTACAGAGTTTTAGGTGATTGAGGAAGAGATAAATATGATATATGTAATAATATCAAATCTAATTATTGTTTTGATGACGCTTCTTGCAGCAGGAATGTCGGGAAATATCATCCTGACATTTCTGATTGGAGGCGGATTGCTGATTAGTGTTACTGCTGGATATGTTAAAGACGGTGAGGATAAACTGGTGCTGATTTTACAGTTTTTCCTTGCGGTCTTATTTGTGCTTTGTTTTGGAAAATGGTGGGGGTGTTTTATTTTTGTCATATTTTTCTGGTCCGGCAGCAGTCAGTTATTTTTAATGTCCAATGTTGCACTGCTTGCAGACATTATTATTGATTTTGAGAGAATGAACAGCTCAATTGGAAGAATGCAGCAGATTACTGCCATTATATTACTGCGTTTTCTTATTCTTAATATTGTAGTGTCGCTGATGGTGTTTGTAAGATATCTCATAAGAAGAGAGGAAAACAAAAAGCGTGAGGCAAGGCGAATTATCAGAGAGTACAGCCTGAGTGAACTGCATGAGATTGAAAAAAACAAAGAGCTGACTAAGCAAAGTTATAATATTGACAGACAGGCACGACTGATTGAAAGAGAGAATATCAGCAGAAATATTCATAACAGTGTGGGGCATTCCATTACGGCTGCCATTATGACACTGGATGCAGCAGATATGCTTTTTGACAAAAATCCGAAAGCCGCCCACGATAAAATGCTTGATGCAACTACAAGAATAAGAGGAAGCCTTAACTCAATCAGAAGTGCGGTAAGAGCATTGGATGATGAGGAAAAAGATATTTCCATAAATGATCTTATCTGCTATTTTGACAATATTATTGACAGCTTCTTAATGGATACAGAACGTGAGTGTGACAGATTGTATGAGGTATACGATAAGGGAATGATGATACAAAGAGAGCATGCCGAGTTTCTTACAGGAGCCCTTGAAGAATGCTTTACAAACGGAGTGAAACATGGAAGTGCAAATCATTTCACAGTTAAATTGTCCGGGGACAGTGCTCATTTGAGGCTTGATGTTAAAGACAATGGAAAGAGTGGATTTAATGTTGACAATCAGAATGAACTTATTGAAAATGGATTTGGAATCAAAAAAATAATATCGTATGCAAAACGCTGTGGCGGTACGACTGAATTTAGAAATGAAAATGGATTTATTAGTGTTATCGAATTGCCGATTGATATAAAATAGAAACTAAGAGGTTTCACTGAACAGAGAATAAGTTTTTGGAAGGAAAGAAAAATGTATAGGGTATTACTGGTAGACGATGAAAATATGCTGTTAGATAGTCTGGAGATAATTCTGTCCATGAATGGGATGGAAATAGTCGGAAAGGCTCACGATGGAGAGGAAGCACTTGAACATCTTAGAACAATAGAATGTGATGTGGCGTTGGTGGATCTCAATATGAAAGGTATGGGTGGAATAGAACTGATAGGTTATTTAAAGAGTATGCATCCTAAAATTAAGATACTTGTACTCACAACTTTCTACGATGACAAAAACATAACTGACGCTATCACAAAGGGAGCTGATGGATATCTGCTCAAGGATAGCGGGAAAGATGCAATTCTTGGTGCGGTGGAACAGCTGATGAAAGGAGTCAGTGTTCTTGATCCTAAGGTGATGATGAGGCTGACCGCATTAATGAACAATAAAAACACAGAAGATTTGCTTCAGGAGATGACAGGAAGAGAGAGGGAAGTGGCGTCACTGCTTTCAAAGGGAATGACTAACCGTCAAATAGCAGACAGTCTGTATGTGTCAGAAGGGACGGTTAAAAACTATATTTCATCAATATATGAAAAGACTGGAATTCATGACAGAGTGAAACTGGTTATGGCACTTTCCGGTCAGATATAAATAAAATGCAATATTCTGCACTTTAGACAAAGAATTATGTAACTTTATTTCGTGAAAAATTTATCAAAGTTTACAAAATATCAAAAAATACCTTGATATTTTATTTTTATTTAGGTAGAATATTCAATAGGTTAATTTGAATATTAACAATTTATTTTTTAGGAGGAAATCGAAATGGCAGTTAAAGTAGCTATTAACGGATTCGGACGTATTGGTCGTCTTGCATTCAGACAGATGTTTGATGCTGAAGGATATGAAGTTGTTGCAATCAACGACTTAACAAAGCCTTCAATGCTTGCACAGTTATTAAAGTATGATACAGCACAGGGTGGATACTGTGGAAAGATCGGTGAAGGTCTTCACACTGTAGAAGCTGATGACGAAGCTGGTACAATTACAGTAGATGGTAAGACACTTACAATCTACGCTAAAGCTAACGCAGCTGAACTTCCTTGGGGAGAAATCGGAGTAGACGTTGTACTTGAGTGTACAGGTTTCTACTGCTCAAAAGAAAAATCACAGGCTCATATCGATGCAGGTGCTAAGAAAGTAGTTATCTCAGCTCCAGCTGGAAATGACCTTAAGACAATCGTTTTCTCAGTAAACGAAAATACATTAACAGCAGATGACAAGATCATCTCAGCAGCTTCTTGTACAACAAACTGCTTAGCTCCTATGGCTAACGCACTTAACAAGTATGCTCCAATTCAGAGTGGTATCATGTCAACAATCCACGCTTACACAGGTGATCAGATGATTCTTGACGGACCACACAGAAAAGGTGATTTAAGAAGAGCACGTGCTGGTGCTGCTAACATCGTTCCTAACTCAACAGGTGCTGCTAAAGCTATCGGTTTAGTTATCCCAGAGTTAAACGGAAAGTTAATCGGATCTGCACAGAGAGTTCCTGTTCCAACAGGTTCTACAACAATTCTTACAGCTGTAGTTAAGGGTACAGACGTAACAGTTGAAGGTATCAACGCAGCTATGAAGGCAGCAGCTTCTGAAAGCTTTGGATACAACACAGATCAGATCGTATCTTCAGACGTTATCGGTATGAGATATGGTTCATTATTTGATGCTACACAGACAATGGTATCAAAGATTGCTGATGATCTTTACGAAGTTCAGGTTGTATCTTGGTATGACAACGAGAACTCATACACAAGCCAGATGGTTAGAACAATCAAATACTTTGCTGAATTAGCTTAATTGATAAGTTCTATTTAGCTTGTTAGTATTTTTAATAAGATCCAAAAGGGTCCGGTCTTTATGGGCCGGACCCTTTGTTTATCTTAAATATGTGCTCCGCAAGGATGCGCAGCTTGCGGAATACTAAATGACATTATGAAAGGAGCAAAAATATGCTTAATAAGAAATCAGTTGATGATATCAATGTAAAAGGTTTAAAGGTATTAGTTCGTTGTGACTTCAACGTACCTTTAAAAGAAGGAGTTATCACAGACGAGAACCGTCTTGTTGCAGCTCTTCCAACAATCAAGAAATTAATTAACGACGGTGGAAAGGTTATCCTTTGCTCACACCTTGGTAAGCCAAAGGGAGAGCCAAAGCCTGAGTTATCTTTAGCACCTGTTGCAAAGAGACTTGCTGAGTTATTAGGACAGGAAGTAAAGTTTGCTGCAGATGATACAGTAGTAGGCGAGAACGCTAAGGCTGCAGTAGCAGCTATGAACGACGGAGATGTTGTTCTTCTTGAGAACACACGTTACCGTGCAGAAGAGACAAAGAACGGAGAGGCATTCAGCAAAGAATTAGCTTCTTTATGTGATGTATTCGTAAACGATGCATTCGGTACAGCTCACAGAGCTCACTGCTCAAATGTTGGTGTTACAGAATATGTTGATACAGCAGTAGTTGGTTACTTAATGCAGAAGGAAATTGATTTCCTTGGAAACGCAGTAAACAACCCTGTTAGACCTTTCGTAGCTATCCTTGGTGGAGCTAAGGTTGCAGATAAGTTAAACGTTATCAACAACCTTCTCGAGAAGTGTGATACATTAATCATCGGTGGTGGTATGGCTTACACATTCATCAAAGCTCAGGGTGGAAACGTTGGTATTTCTTTAGTTGATGATTCTAAGCTTGATTACTGTCTTGATATGATCAAGAAAGCAGAAGAGATGGGCAAGAAGTTATTACTTCCTATCGATACAGTTGCAGGTGACGGATTCCCGGATCCAATTGACAAACCTATCGATACAATCATCGTTCCTACAAACGATATTCCTGACAACAAAGAAGGTCTTGATATCGGCCCTAAGACACGTGAGTTATTCGCTGACGCTGTTAAGAATGCTAAGACAGTTGTTTGGAACGGACCTATGGGAGTTTCAGAGAACCCAAGTCTTGCTGCAGGTACTATCGCAGTAGCAAAGGCTTTAGCTGATACAGACGCTACAACAATCATCGGTGGTGGTGATTCAGCAGCTGCTGTTAATAACCTTGGATTTGGTGATAAGATGACTCACATTTCTACAGGTGGTGGAGCTTCACTTGAATTCCTTGAAGGAAAAGATTTACCGGGTGTAGTTGCAGCTAACGACAAATAATCGAAAAGAATAGCAATGAAGCATAAAGAGCGAGCAGATGTTACGTCTGCTCGCTTGATAGCGAAATGAAAGAAGTTTTTGCGGAAAGAACGCTGAAAGCGTTCATGAATTGCAGAAACGTGATTGAAATATTAATAAATATAATTAGGAGAAAAAGTTATGAGAAAGAAAATTATCGCAGGTAACTGGAAGATGAACAAGACTCCAAGCGAGGCAGTTGCATTAATTAACGAGTTAAAGCCATTAGTAGCAAATGATGAAGTAGACGTAGTATTCTGCGTACCTGCTATCTCAATTGTTCCAGCTATGGAAGCTGCTAAGGGATCAAATATCAACATTGGTGCTGAGAATATGTACTTCGAAGAGAGTGGAGCATACACAGGAGAAATCGCTCCTAACATGCTTACAGATGTTGGAGTTAAATATGTTATCATCGGACACTCAGAGAGAAGAGATTACTTCGCTGAGACAGATGAGACAGTTAACAAGAAAGTATTAAAAGCTTTCGAACACGGTATTACACCAATTATCTGCTGTGGTGAGTCTCTTACACAGAGACAGCAGGGTGTTACAATTGATTTCATCCGTCAGCAGATTAAGATTGCTTTCTTAAATGTAACAGCTGAGCAGGCTGCAACAGCAGTTATCGCTTACGAGCCAATCTGGGCTATCGGAACAGGTATGACAGCTACTTCTGATCAGGCTGAAGAAGTATGTGCAGCAATCAGAGCTTGCATCGCTGAGATTTATGATGAAGCAACAGCAGCTGCTATCAGAATTCAGTACGGCGGATCTATGAATGCAGGAAATGCTGCAGAATTACTTGCTAAACCTGACATTGACGGTGGACTTGTTGGTGGTGCTTCACTTAAACCAGATTTTGGTAAGATTGTTAACTACAACAAATAATCATTTATTTGTATAATTACAATATATTTGTAATATAAACAAACAGAATGTCGGTTTTCCGGCATTCTGTTTTATGGTATAATGAAAGCAAGGAAATAATTAGGAATTCTTTTACGAAAGGATGGATGTGCTTATGAAAAGGAAAAGTACAAAAATATTATTGTTTTTGTTGTTGTTTTTTTGTGTAGCTATTGGATTTGATTCTGCTTCATACGCAAAAGCTACTTATAAGGTGACACCAAAAACACTTGCTAAAGTTGCTAAAAAGGAATATGGTGCAAAGTGGAGTACATCGAATACTCAGCATTATCTTGGATTTAATCTCTACATGAAGAAATTGTCAAAGGCTGGAGGCGGTACACTGGTTGTTGGTAAAGGAACATACAAGCTTTCTAATCCTATCCAGATTCCTTCGAATATTACGATTAAGTTTCAGGATGGAGTTACTTTAAAGAAAGTGATGAGTACAGGTGTAAGTTACAAAGCATCTTCTATTTTGATTGCGCTTTGTCCTGAAAAAGATTATCAGAAGAAAGCAGTTTACGGTAAGTATAACTGCTCAAAGAATGTCAAACTTTTAGCTGAAGACGGAGCAAAGGTAGTTTTTGATTTGGGCTATTATAAGGATGTTTTGGGACTTGTTGTTGCTCACAACAATGATGTGGAAATAGCAGGTATTACATTCAAAGGACTAAACGGCAAGCATTACATTGAGCTGAATGGAACAAAAAATGCCAGCATCCATGATTGCTATTTTGGTCCGAATAAGAAATCAACAGTTGCAAAACTCTATAACAAAGAGGCTGTTAATATTGATCTCGCGGACAGTAAAGTTGGAGGTATCGGAGTTTCATATGTAAAACAGGATAAGACTCCATGCAAGAACGTAGAAGTATACAATAATGTCTTTGACGGATGTGGAAGAGGTCTTGGTTCTCATAAGTTTTCACAGACAAGCAGTGGAAAGAATATATATCATGAGAACATTACAGTTAAAGGGAATACTTTCAAAAATAATTATGATAATGGTCTTTTTATGCTGAATTGGAAGAATACAACAATCACAGATAATAAATTCTACCATATAGGAAACAGCAGCAAAATGAAAACTACATTCACAGCACATGGTATTGCAGGTAGTGGTTTGATTGGAATTACCATTACCGGTAACCATTTTGAAAAAATTGGAAAGAATCCAATATACTTCATGTACAAAGAAAACGTTATTAGAGGTGCAGGTTACAAGGGAATTAAGTTATATATTACTCCGGAGGAAACTGAACTTATGGTAAATAACACAGCAACAGATTGTGGTGAACCTCATAACGAGAAATATGCTGGATATGAAGTGGTATATTTTAGAAATAACGGAAAGTCTGCAAAAGAAAATGCAGTGGCCGTTGATTTTGATAATGGCGAAGTCAACTATGACTTTGTAACAAAAAAGAAATGATAAAGGAGAATTATAATGAGCAAAAAACCGGTAGTATTGATGATATTAGATGGTTATGGATTGAATGACAATCCTGAAGGCAATGCAATTGCTATGGCAAAAACACCTGTTATGGATAAACTTATGGCAGAGTGTCCGTTTGTAAAAGGAAACGCTTCAGGACTTGCAGTTGGACTTCCTGACGGACAGATGGGTAACTCAGAAGTTGGACATATGAATATCGGAGCAGGACGTATTATTTATCAGGATCTTACAAGAATTACAAAAGATATTGAAGATGGTACATTCTTTGATAATCAGGTGCTTCTTGGAGCAATTGAGAATTGCAAGAAGAACAACTCTGATCTCCATTTATGGGGACTTTTATCAGACGGAGGAGTTCACAGCCACAATACTCATCTCTATGGTTTACTTGAGATGGCTAAGAAGAATGATTTTGACAGAGTATATGTTCATGCATTCCTTGACGGACGTGATACACCACCTGCATCAGGAAAAGATTTTGTTGCAGAACTTGAAGCGAAGATGAAAGAAATCGGTGTTGGTAAGATTGCATCTCTCTCAGGACGTTATTACGCAATGGACAGAGATAACAACTGGGATAGAGTTAAGCTTGCTTACGATTCACTCACAAAGGGAGAGGGAGTTCAGGCTACAGATGCTGTTCAGGCAATGGCAGATTCTTACGCAAACGATAAGACAGATGAGTTCGTGTTACCAACAGTTATCACTGATGAAGCTGGCAATCCTTTATCACTTGTAAAGGACAACGACTCAGTTATCTTCTTCAATTTCAGACCTGACAGAGCAAGAGAGATTACAAGAGCTTTCTGCGATGATAAGTTTACAGGATTTGACAGAGAGTTCCTTAATACATACTATGTATGTTTCAAGGATTATGATGAAACTATTCCAAATAAGAAGATTGCTTTTGAAAAAGAGTCAATTAAGAACACATTTGGAGAGTTCCTTGCAAACAACGGAAAGAAGCAGTTGAGACTTGCTGAGACAGAGAAGTATGCTCATGTAACATTCTTCTTCAATGGCGGTATTGAAGAGCCAAACGTAGAAGAGAAGAGATTACTTGTTAACTCACCAAAGGTTGCAACATATGATTTACAGCCGGAGATGAGTGCACCTGAAGTTGGTGTGGATTTGGTTGAAGCTATTAAGTCTGATGAATACGACGTTATCGTTATCAACTTTGCTAACCCTGACATGGTAGGTCATACAGGAGTAATCGAAGCTGCAGTAGCTGCAGTTGAGAGAGTTGATTCTATCGTTGGTGATGCAGTTGAAGCTGTAAAAGACGCAGATGGTATTTTATTTATCTGTGCTGACCACGGAAATGCAGAAAAGATGATTGATTACGAAACAGGAAATCCACATACAGCACATACTACAAATCCTGTTCCTTTCATCCTTTTCAATGCTGATTCATCTTACACATTACGTGAAGGTGGATGTCTTGCAGATATCGCTCCAACACTCATCGAACTTATGGGTATGGAACAGCCTGCAGAGATGACAGGAAAGTCTTTATTAATAAAGAAATAAATAGTATAATAACTTATGGGCGCTACGCTTCACGTGTAGCGCCCGTTTTAATTATTTGGCGGCTGTGTAACCAATTGGGAGGAGCCACCTATTCTGTTTTTATAAAATAACTTGGGGAGAATATTTATGGCAAAAAACAATCAGAAAAGTCTTGATATGACGCAGGGATCTATTACAAAATCGATCTTAATGTTTGCGATTCCTTTATTTTTAGGAAATATATTTCAGCATTTCTATAATATTGTGGATACAGCGATAGTAGGAAATGTGCTTGGAGATAATGCACTGGCGGCAGTAGGTGCAGTCTCACCATTATATACTATGGTTATTGGTTTTGTAAGTGGTTTTACGAATGGTTTCTCGGTAGTCTTAGCCAGAATGTTTGGAGCTTCTAATGAAGAAAATATGAAAAAAACAGTTGCATGGTCTTATGTTTTGACATTGATTATCTCATTAACGCTGACTTTTTTGAGCATGATTTTCTTAAGACCTATTTTAGTTGCCCTTAATACACCTGAAATAATCATAGATGATTCAGACACGTATCTTAGAATTGTTCTGATGTTTGCGGTGGTTACCTGTGCATACAATATGCTGTCATCACTTATGAGAGCGATAGGAAACAGTGTGGTTCCATTATATTTTTTGATTATTTCTTCTTTAATAAACGGTGGACTTGATTATGTATTTGTGAAAATGTGTGGATTTGGAATTGCAGGGGCAGCGTATGCGACTGTTATTGCACAATTAATATCGGTAGTACTTTGTATGATTTATATTATTACAAAGAGTAAACTACTGTCTTTCGTTCCAAAAAATCTGAAATTTGATAAAATACTTGTAAGCGAAATGGTGACCACAGGTTTTTCAATGGGACTTATGCTTGTGGTAGTATCTATTGGTTCGGTTATTCTTCAGGGGGCAGTTAATTATTTGGCGGAAGAGATTGTTGCTGCACACACAATTGCAAGAAAGATTGATTCGATTTTTATGTGGACTATTGGTACCCTTGGAATTGCATCTTCAACATTCAGTGGACAAAATTATGGTGCCGGTAAGATGGACAGAGTATATAAAGGTCTTGGAAATGCTATTGGTATCGGAATGATATGGAGCCTGTTTTCAACGATTATGCTGTTTTTATTTGGAAGAAATTTGATTGTATTAATCAGTGGAACGAAAAATGACTATATTGTTGAGACGGCTTTTCAATATATACGTATCAATGTTTCCTTTTTCTTTATTCTCACCGTATTGATTGTACTTAGAAACGGACTTCAGGGAATGGGAAGAAAACTTGTTCCGGTTATGGCAAGCGTTGTGGAAATGCTATTCAAATTTGCGGCAGTTGGAATCATAACAAAAAAGTTGGGATATTTTGGTGTGTGTATTCTCGAACCTATTATCTGGTGCGTGTGTGCTGCCATGGTTTTTGCGGATTTTATTTTGTTTATAAGAAGAGATAAAAGAAGTAAGACTGAAAATAATAGTGAAATAAAAGTATATTAAATATTGAAAAATAAAGTGAAATTAATAGAAACTGATAAATAATAAAGTGATAAGTACCAGTGAGCGGAGGTTGAAAATGGGGCATAGTAAAAAGAAAAAAACAAAAAGCGCTAGTACAAGTTTGGGAAAAAGAATATTTGATATCATTCAGATTGGTCATAGGGAAGATATTCAAAGTCTTGTATTTGATTATTTTATTGTTGTGGTAATATGTATTAATATTTTGACAATGTTTTTGGAAACATTTGATGAAATGGCACCGTATATTCCTTTTATTGAAGGGGTTGAATTGGTGACAATGATAATATTTGTTTTTGAATATATTTTGAGAATTGCTACAGCCCGGTACCTGTATCCTGAATGTTCAAAGAAGAGTGCTATACTTAAATTTGTATGTTCATTTGACGGAATAGTGATGTTACTTACTATTTTGCCTTTTGTTTATCTTTCAGGTTTTGTGGTATTTAGAATGCTCAGAGTTGTGCGAATATTCCATCTTTTTAGAATTAACTCAACTTATGATTCTTTTCATGTTATCACTCAGGTAATATATGAAAAGAAGAACCAGATTATTTCTTCGGTATTTATTATTTTTATCTTGATGATGGCTGCATCTCTTTGTATTTACAGTGTTGAGCATGATGCCCAGCCGGATGTATTTAAAAATGCATTATCGGGATTCTGGTGGAGCATGTCTACTATATTTACAGTTGGGTATGGAGATATTTACCCGATAACAACGCTTGGAAGGATAATGACTGTAGTAATAACGCTGCTTGGAGTTGGATGTGTTGCTATTCCAACAGGTATTATTTCTGCCGGATTTGTTGAACAGTATACAAAGATTCAGACGGCGGAAGCTGAGGCGTTAGCAGCAAACTCAAGACAGACAGTGAGCGTGAATGTTGACGTTGACAGTCCGTTTTTAGGTCTTTTGGTGAAAGAGGCTGAAAATAAATACAATATTATAGTTGCGGTAATCGTGAGAAACGAAAGCATTTTACTTCCTGCCGACAATTTGAAGATTGAAAAGGAAGATGTAGTAGTGTATCAGACGGTATAATAAAGACAACAGATTAATTGGAGGGGGAACATGGCAAATAATACAGATAAGACATTACAGAACAAAATGATTTATGGCATCTATGTGAGAAATCACACAAAGGAAGGCACTTTTAAGGCGGTAATACCTGATCTTGACAGGATTAAGGAACTTGGATGTGATTATATCTGGTTTCTTCCTATACATCCAATAGGAAAAAAAGGAAGAAAAGGAACTCTTGGATGTCCTTATGCAAACAGGGATTACAGGGCAATCAATCCCGAATACGGAACTTTGGAAGATTTTAAGGAACTGGTAGAAGAGATTCATAAAAGAGGAATGAAGTGTATGATTGATGTGGTATATAATCATACTTCTCCTGATTCGGTCCTTGTAAATGAGCATCCGGAGTTTTTCTATAGAAATGAAGAGGGTAATTTATCTAATAAAATCGGCGACTGGTCTGATATTGTTGACCTTGATTATAGGAATGATGAGTTGTGGGATTATCAGATTGAATCATTGTGTATGTGGGCAGATATTGTCGACGGATTCAGATGTGATGTGGCCTCATTTATTCCGGTGGAATTTTGGAAGAGTGCCAGAACTGAAGTGGCAAAGATTAAACAGGATTTTGTCTGGCTTGCAGAGACTGTTCATCAGAGTTTTGGATGTTATGCAAGGAGAAACGGAATTTATTCTGCACTTGATTATGATATGTTTGAGGCTTTTGATATTGAGTATGAGTACGATGTAAGAGAAACCTTTGACAGATATCTGCGAGGAGAAATAACTTTGTCACATCATCTTGATATGGTAAATTTTCAGGAGGCAATCTATCCTGCAAATTATAATAAATTAAGATTCCTTGAGAATCACGATCAGCCTCGCATAGCTTCATTTGTAAGCGGAAGTGACCTGCTAAACTACACAGCTATGGTTTATTTTCTAAAGGGTACCACTCACATTTATGCAGGGCAGGAATATGCCAATACATTTACACCGAGTCTGTTTGAAAAGGACGTGATAGACAGAAATACAGGTGTGGATATAAGTGACTTTATAAGAAGGCTGTACGATATCAAAAAGACAAAACTTGGAGCGGATGATTTCTTTTGGGCAAAGGCAGATGACAGCCTTGATATTGTAATAATGACAAGAGAAAATAAGTCCGGAAAAAATATAGGAGTGTTTAGTCTGAAATCAAAATCAGGAGTAGTAGATGTGGATATAGCAGATGGAATGTACATGAATCTGATTGACGAAACTGAAGTTGAAGTAAAAGACGGAAAATTAATATCTGAAGGAAGGCCAATTATAATTAGTCAAATAAATAATTAGTTAATTAAATAATTAGTCAAATAAAAAAATCATAAATGACATTTGTCATCTATGATTTTTTTTTAGTTACATATATCATCTGCAAATTATAATAGAAATATTATATTATTAAAGTGAAAGAGAAAATCTGTAAATAATTACATATATTTTATGATGGTGTCAAAAAAGTTTTGAAAATGAGTTGAAGAATAATAACTTTTTTCAAGGGAGGGATAATGATGAAAGAAAATAATAAAGTGATAAAACTGTTTGCTAAAATCAAAAATCAAATTAGTGACAGCTTCAGAGACTACCCGCTTACTATGATTGCAATTGTAATTGCGGCTTTTTTTGGAGCAGTACTTGTAGATATTGACCAAAGCAGTGCAAGGGACTTGTATGAGAGAATAATGGAATTTGGTCTGATTTTTGCAGTGGGTGAATTGTATTGTGAAGAATGTCTTAAAAAAGAAAAGGCCAAATATATTTTTGGAACTGTAATTTCAATATTTATGGGATTGTTTTTTACATACGTTTTTACCAGTGAAAGTAAGTTTTTATTTGGAGTGAAAACAGATACTGTTTCAGAAATTTGTTTTAGAATAATTGCAGTGTATTCAATTACATTGGTTGGTATTAGTATATATCACATGTTCAAAAGAATTGAGACGAATTTTGAAACATATGTTACAAGAGCATTTATGAAGCTGGTAAAAGTAACAGTTATCTATGGTCTGTTCGCAATAGGACTTGCGGTGATATTACTTATTTTTAACGAATTAATATTTGATACTGATGAATTTCTTTTGAGAATTGAAGTTTTTCTTGCAGGAGGTATTTATGCACCGATGTGTCTTAAAGCAATTTCAGCTAAAAATACAGATGGCGGAAGGTTTGCAAAAATATGTTTTAACTTTGCATTGTTGCCAATGTTATTGATTGCATATTCAATAATTTACATGTACTTCATAAAAATATTTACAACAAATACTGTTCCTTCGAATGTGGTATTTCATATTTTGACATTTTTATTTGCAGTGGGAGCTCCGGTCTGGACTATTGCAAGAAATATAAATGAGAATACTACTAACAGTAAATTGGCAACATTGTTAAATAATATCCCATACATATTCGTTCCTTTTATTGCATTACAGTGTTATGCACTTGGAATCAGAATTAATCAGTATGGATTTACTTCATCAAGATATGCGGGAGTAATAGTTATAATTGCAGAAGTTATATATTTTATTTTGTATTTCATGCATCAGAAAGGTAATAAAACCGCAATAGCTTACAGTTTACCAATTGCATCTGTCATCGCAGTTTTTGCCTTGCTTGTGCCTTCTATATCTTATGATGATGTAGTAATCAGATCACAGATAAAGAGAATGAACAATTATGTTGCAATAGAAAACAGAAGTGACAGTCAGAACAAGGAATTAAGAAGTGCATTTAACGTTGTTGATAGTGTTGGATATAAAGGTGAAAAAGTTCTGACAAAAGAATTTTCAAAAACTCTGTTAGATGAAATCAAAACATATGAAGATGAGTATGGTTATTATCCAGCTGAAAATTATGCATATATTGATTTAAACAATTTATTTAATGATGTTGATATTTCAGGTTATACAAGAATAAAAAAAGTTACAAGTGATAAGTTGGATTCACATTTCATGGCTTATGTTAATATGATTGAAAGTGCAAATACAGATAATGAGCGTAAACAGAAAGTGGATATTGGCGATTCGATAAATTGGCTCATTGATCATTGCGATGAAAAATCTTTGAATAACATGGGCGGAAAAGAAGTGATACAAATAAATGATAAACAGGTATTATTCATAGACTATATTTATTTTTCATACAACAAAGTAGAAGATAGAATAGCAGATTTCAGAATGGAAGGATATATTCTTGAGAAAACTGCTTTTAAATAACAGTGTAAAAGTGTATAATAAATAGGATTAAAAATCAGATGTGGGAGGTTTCTCACATCTGATGTGCGTTCCGGGAAATAATAGTTCTTGTTGATATATGTTGGGATTTGGTAGATAATATTTCCGGAGACTAAAAATTTATGATAATAGTTATTGAATGGAGGTATGAATAATGAATGAAGAAATGAATTATAATCCAATGCCAATGATTGGTGATAAGGCACCGGAATTTAGAACAATGACAACAAAGGGAAAGGTAGATTTTCCAAATGATTATAAAGGATCATGGGTTGTCCTTTTTTCACATCCTGCTGATTTTACACCGGTTTGTACAACTGAGTTTATTGGATTTACGAAGATGGCGCCTGAGTTTGAAAAAATAAACACAAAACTTATCGGACTTTCAATTGATTCGCTCCATTCACATCTTGCCTGGGCAAAGAGCATAGAAGATATTGATTTGTACGGAGAAGGTAAAGTGAAAGTGTCATTCCCGATTATTGCAGATATAAGTATGAGTGTTGCTAAGAAATACGGAATGCTTCAGACTGTTGCAAAGACGCAGACCGTTCGTGCAGTTTTTATTATTGACCCGGAAGGAATTGTCAGAACTATTTTGTACTATCCAATGAGTACTGGAAGAAACCTTCCTGAGATATTGAGAATAGTTAAGTCATTGCAGCTTCATGACAAGGAAAATGTCAGCACACCGGCAAATTGGGAAGAGGGAAATCAGGTTATTCTTGGTGCACCACTCACTTTGGAGGAAGCAGAAGAGAGAATTTCATCAAAAGATGATTCCCTTACGGTATATGACTGGTACTTAACAATGAAAAAACTTTAGAAAAAAACAGATAATAAATTGGAGATGGTTAATTGCAGATATTTTACTGCAGATTTGAAATAACAGTATATGAAGAATATTTGTAAATAATGCAAAAATATAAATGTTGTAAAATTGAAAATCAAAAAATGAATTAAATAGGAGTATATAAATGAGATATAAATCAGTAGATGAACTAAATAATTTCTCTTTTAAAGACTGTGAATTAGTAGAGTTTGAGATTAATCCTGAAGGAATCAAACTTCAGGTGGAGGCATTGATAATAATGCCTGAGAACTCCCAGAATTCTAACTTTACACAAAGTTATGCAGGTACTACTGAAATTCGATTTGTCGGAGGTGAGATTGATTCGGCTGTAAAAGATGGTTATAAGTACTATAATGCAGACGATGTGCTTCTTGACGAAGTGCCGGATGTTGCAATGTCAGAGAATGAGATTGCTTCTATAATGAAGAATCTAAATAGCGCATATCTGTACAATGTTCAAAGAGAAGGAGATTTCTTTGTACTGTCTGTGGAATTTGCAGATGCAGAGGAATATAACACTGCGTTGGATTCCTATACAATCAAGATTAAAGCTGAAAAAATGATTGTTGAATGGGATGTTTATATGAACAGAGTTCAGAATAATTAATGGAGTCAATATAGAGTCTGATAATAGAAATATATATAGTTTATTATAGTGAGAAATATTTTTTTGGAAAGATTATTGAGCAGTTTAGAGTTACTATGAATGAGAAGATTTTATCAAAAACGCCTGTTATGATTTTTGTTGCTATGATTTGTTGTCTCCTTTGGGGATCAGCATTTCCTTGCATAAAGATTGGTTACAGATTATTTAATATTGAGGGGAGCGATACCGCTTCCCAAATTCTATTTGCAGGATGCAGATTTGCAATTGCAGGGACTATGGTAATATTGGTTTCCTGTATCACAAACAAGTCTTTTACAAAACCTAAAAATCCAATGAGAATTGCAACATTAAGTGCTTTTCAAACAGTGATTCAGTATTTGTTTTTTTATATGGGACTTGCCCATACAACAGGAGTAAAGTCTTCAATTATTACAGGTTCAGGAACATTTCTTACACTATTTGTCTGTGCGATTGGATTTAAACAGGAAAAACTTACTACAAAAAAGATAGTGGGAAGCATACTTGGATTTCTTGGAATTATACTCGTTAATGTCGGTGGCAATAATATTGATTTTGATTTCTCACTGACCGGTGAGGGATTTGTTATGATAGCAGCATTCTCGTCGGCAATGGCCTCAGGGTTTATCAAAAAGTTTTCAAAAGATTCCGATGTTGTAATGCTGAGTGGGTATCAGTTCTTCTTTGGAGGAATTGTTATGGCAATCACAGGCTTTTTGCTTGGTGGAGGACTTGGTGGTGTAACACCGGTTAGTATCTGTCTGATATTGTATATGGGATTTATTTCCGCAGCTGCCTACACATTGTGGGGATTGTTGCTAAAACACAACGATGTGTCAAAAGTATCAACCTGTAAATTTATGAATCCGGTGTTTGGAGTTATTTTGTCATTCATATTATTGAAAGAAAACGGAATACTGGGAGCCAATGTATTTGTAGCACTAATCCTTGTTTGCGTCGGTATATTTATCGTAAATTTCAGAAAATCAAAAACTTGAAAAATGAATTTCAAAAAATCAAAAATTAAGACAAATTTTAACTTGATTTATAAAAATAATCATGATAGAATATTACTTGTTTATGGATAGGAGGTACGGAGACGTGACTTTATTAAGAGTATTAACAGTATTATTTATATTAGTCTGTTTAGTTATTACAGTGGTAATATTGCTTCAGGAAGGAAAGCAGGCAGGACTTGGTGGAACAATCAGCGGTGCTGCTGAAACTTACTGGGGAAAGAACAAAGGAAGATCAATGGAAGGTAATCTTGAGAAGATTACAAAAGTTTGTATCGTTCTTTTCTTTGTTTTGTCAATAGTATTGAATATGGGATTTATCAAATACTAATAAAAAGCACTCCACTGAGGAGTGCTTTTTATTTGATTTGTTAGGGCAAGGCCCTGTTTATAAAGATGAGTTCTTCCTGTTGGAAGAACGAAACTTTAATAAACCAATAAACCACCTGCTATGCAGGTGAGTTCCCAGTTTCTTTAGATAAAAGAAAACCTCCTT
>JAEELL010000148.1 GCA_016282745.1 Lachnospiraceae bacterium | reverse complement strand
TTCTTGTACTCGTATACTTCGAGTTCCTTGATACCAAAACCACTACCGTTTTCTACTCTGGCATATCCGTAAATTCTGACATATCTTGCACTCTGTCCTGCAAGTACTACATTGTCAACAAGTTCAGGATATCCTCTCTTCATTCTGTATAAAGTGGTCCAGTCTGATTTGTTATTTGAGATCTGAATGTCGTAAATCTTTCCGGCATCTGTAGTCCAGTTGATAATAACTCTACCGATATTGTATGCCTTTCCAAGATCTACACAGAGCCACTGATTATCATCCTCACCTGATGTCCATGATGTGTTAGTCTTGCCATCTACTGCATTCTCTGCAAGTACATTTGTCTGGTCAAGAACACCATTATTGTACATCCACCAAACTTCTCTGAGTGAAGATGAAGTAACTGTCTTGTCCTTTGCGATGTTCTCACCAAAAGCATCCGGTCTTCTTGCAACACCGTTTGTTCCAAGAACTTCAAACTCATAGATAGAGTAAGCATAATTAGTAGCTCTCTCATTCATGTAGATTCTTACGTATCTTGCTGTAGCAGTGGTCTCAACTGTAACGTCCTTTGGATCTGTTGCTGGACCCTGCTCTTCTGTAGGCTGCTGTGCACTTACGTAAACTGTCTTTGTTCCACGTCCAAGTTCAGCTCCTGTAGTCTTGCTTACAGCAACTACAATAAGTTCGTATGTACCCTCTGCTAATTTAATAAGTCCGTTTGCTGCCGGATGATTAGAAAATGTATATCCATCCGGAGCCTTTGCGTAATTTCCTTCCGTGTCTACATAAATCTTATAATTTGCATTGTCGATGGAATTCCAACTAGCCGATACATTTCCATCACCTGTTATATTATATGAAATATTGATATCCTGATTACTTGGTTCCTCGCCACCTGCATTTGGGTTACCAACTGAATAGATATCCTCCCAGTTTTCCTCATCGTTAGAAACCTGAACTTTGTAAGACTTAGCATAAGCTGCCTCCCACAAAATATGGAATCCTGTAATGTTGGCCTGCTTTCCCAAGTCCACATATACCCATTGTGGATCAGCCTTTGTACTCTCCCATCTTGTAGTAGTATCACCGTCCACAATCTTGTCTGCTGTTGAATTTCCAACCTCTGTGCTTGCATATACAGGTCTGTCCATTGAAATAACATATGGTGTGTTATCATCCGCGGCCTGTACACTTGCTTCGAAAGTCGGCATAAGAGTGACTACCATAGCTGTAGATAATGCAAATGATATTGCTCTTTTTACAGCAGATTTCACTTCTTTCTTTCTCATATCCGTTATCCTCCTATAACTTCTTTTGCACCCAATCCCTTTTAGGGCGCAATCCTTTTATTTTTCCATAGTTAAATTGTATAATTTTTATGAAATTTTAACAAGATAGACTGAGTTAAAACAGATTTTTCAGCAAATTTGCACAAAGTACAATGACATATAAGGGGTTTTTATACCGTTTTTGGACTTATTTACTAAAAATCGTTCAATATTCTTTTTTTCGAATAAAAGTGTTTTTATTGTGTAATCATTTAATTCAATTTGATTTTGCTATAATTATTTTAAATTAAATCCGAGAATAATGGAGCAATGTAAAAAAATCTCCCGGATTCATCTTTCAAACCCAGGAGATTACACTAATAATATTCACACTTATTAGAGTTGGCGTCGCAAATAACTTAGTCAACTCACTTTTGCAGATACTTCTTAATAATCGTATCTTTCACTTCATCCGGAATCATATCACTCGCAAGTATCTCTTCAATAAAAGCTTTTCTTCCTTCTTCTCTTCCCTCTTCTCTTCCTTCTTCTCTTCCTTCTTTTCTTCCTTCTTTTCTTCCTTCTTTTCTTCCTTCTTTTCTTCCTTCTTGTCTTCCTTCTTCTCTTCCCTCTTCTCTACCTTCTTGTCTTCCCTCTTCTCTTCCTTCTTCTCTTGCATCTCTTTTAACCATCTCTATATATTTTACTTCATCAAATTCTGTGAGTATCATATCTGTCACCTCCGCCTTATGAGCAGTGAGTATATCTCTCAATATGTTTTCACTACAACATCTATCGATAGCTTTGTCTATTGCTATCTCTATATTACCATATTTATTATTGTAAAGATATACGCTATCTACAAAATATGAATACTCGTACAATGGCCTGCACTTTTCCAGCAGTTCATCGTTTTTACCTATATTGATATTGATCATTACAGCCTCGCACTCTAGTGTATTTGAGTAACCCTCAAACATATCACTCAACTTTAGAACCGTTCTCTCCGGCATATTATTTTCTCCAATATAAAACACATAGTACTGCGGTTTTGGAAGTTTTAACATCTTGGTTCCATATAAATTCAGATTATTTTTTATAATATACTGTTCATAAAGCATTCAATGTATTCATTTTGGTTCTGGCACGTCACACACAGTTTATACACATTTCATGTGTGATGTCAAGTATTATGTCCACCATTTCTAAGTAAAAAATGCGCCAGATAAATCTGACGCATTTTCTATATTACTATATACAATTAATCTAAATATCCTTTTATAGGATAGAAGTAATTATTGCAAATATCTTCATATAAAGCTGTATTCATTTCATAATCAAGGTAATCATCTAATACAAATGTATTCTCATCTCTTACGTATGTTCTGTTATATACACCAAGTGCCTTGTACAGAGCATTTCCGTTTGCTGCACTTGTTACATTTTTAACAGCTGTTGCAATATTCAACTTATTCTCGTCAAGCTTCACAACATTGAGAACATTATAATATAAGAACTGATGTCCTTCAACTGTTGGCATATATCTGTTCTGATATAGATAATCCGCAACATCATAGATTGATACTGTAGTAATCTTACCATATACAACTGTACCATTAACAAGTACTGAATATGGTCTGATTACATATTTTGCACTCATAGCCTTAGCTGTAATACCATTATTTGTAAATGTAACTGTAAAGTACTTATTATCAGTATCAGAAAGATTATCAAATAATCCGGCAGAAGCTACCATCTTATGCACATTTGTTCCGTCAATTACAAAATGATCACTATCATTTGTTACATCTGCTTCTAAACCGTATAATGTACCATAACTTTCAACTGCAACATCATCAATTGTCTTTGGTGCTTTAGATGTAATTCTGAAAGATGGTGAATTTTTAGATACAGTTGAGGTGTTTGCATTCACCTGATATCCAGCAACTTCAATCTCATCAGATGTTGTTATAGGTGTAACTGCTTCAATATTCTTAATGATTACTGTTGCAGTTCCTCCTGCATAATTAATTACAACTGTGTTAAATTCCTGTGTAAATGATGAGTTGAACACTACAACTCCAGCTCCATCAATGTGGCATACACCATCTGTGTTTCCGTTTACTGAAACTGAACTAATTCCGGCAGGAACGTTCATATAAACACCCTTTTCTTCTGACCAACCCGGCTGCTGAACATTTACAATACCTAAAACTGTAGGTTTGTCAGAATTGTAGAATAACTTATTATCACTCGCATCGATTGCAACCCATGTTCTATCAGCTGGCTCCTCACTTGGTTTTTCTGTTGGTTCTTCTGTTGGTTCTTCCTGACTTCCTGCTTCTGCCAAAGCTTTTTCCTCAGTGCTAAACACTTTAAGACTAGCATTTGTAACCTCAACCTGAGCTGCTCCTACTCCTACACCATTTACAAATCCCATACAAACATCAAAGATACCACCATTTGTATCTCTCTGACCTTTAAATACTTTTGTAACTGTTCTTGACTCTCCTGCAGGAACTGTTACCTGAGGAAATCCGAGTCCTGAATAATCTGCATATCCATTTATTGCATCTTGAAGTCTTAATTCAAAGTTCTTCTCAATGTTTGAAGTAACTGTATATTTTGCCACATACCATTTTTCTGTTGAAATCTTGAGATCTCCAATCTTATATTCATATGAGTATGCTTCACCTGAATTGAAAGCAGGTACATTTAATACTCCTGAATTCTTCTTATCAGCTGGTATTAAATCATCACCATCTTCAATTGGTTTTTCTGTTGTTGTCTCTTCCTGAATTCCTTCTCTTACATATGTACCAAATACTCCTAATTCATAAATTGAATATCCATATTCCAATGCATTCGCATTACAATATATTCTAACAAATTGTGCCTCAACCCCTGAGAACTCAAACTCTACGACTTCATTTTTCGTAGGCTTATGATTCTTGACAGATGTATAGTTAACTCCATCTGTTGATACTTCAATATCATAATCTGTTGCATAAGCAGGCTCCCACATAAGCGCAACTCTATCTATTGAATAAACAGCTCCAAGGTTAACGCCTACATACTCTCCTGCACCATATGAAGCAGCTGCCCATCTTGAGCCAAGGTTCTTATCTGCAACATTTTTTTCAGCATATTCTGCACCAGCCTTTGAAGACGCGAATGTATGTTTTCCAATTGCAAGATTGTCATCAGATACAAGGTCATCTTTAATCTTGTCTTCAACTGTTGTTTCAATTTCACCGGCCGGGAAATTAATTTCAATCTCAACAGTGTCAAGAGGTGTTGTCAAATCATCCTTATCATACGCTGCAATGATAAACTTATGTGTTGAACCCGGCAGGAAATAAATAGTCTTTGTCTTATTTGTAACTACACCATCATAATGTAAGCCATTTCCTCCTGTACCAATTCCCCATAACCAGTCTGCGCTGAAATTTCTAACTAAATTATCATCTGATATAGAGTCTACATATCCACCATATGCATAATCATCAGTTTGACTGTTATTATAAGCAGTAAACTGTAAATTCTCTAATCCATACACTTTCTGATTATCTACTGTATATGTAACCAATGTTGGCTGATTGATACTCCAAGTTCCGTTATCAGCCGCTGTCTTCTCTGCAGGTGTAAAAGATAACCCTGCAAATGCTACTGCAAATGCGCTCACAATAGCTATAGCTTTTTTAATACTTTTTCTCATTATCTTTTTATCTCCTTTCATATGTGCAAAAACTAAAAACTAAAAGCTAAAAAGGCATATCACCATCATCTGCTGACGTTTCTGTCCAATCATGTAAAGTTTCATTGTCAACAATGTCACCATCGCCCGGATCAGTCATAATTTTACCTTTCATATCAAACTCAACGAGTTTTATATCAGGCGATACATATTTTTTCATCATTTCAATACTCCTTTCCTTAAATTCCGTTTCAATTTTCCCCACAATAATCAATTTAAAGATTATAATTTAGTTTTATTTTAACATTTATTATTTTTCATTTCAATGCTGCATTTTATGATAATCAGTTTAATAAAAACACTTTTATTCTCACTATTTTTTATTATTATTGTTTTTTACTATATTTAGTCGCATTGTAAATTTCGTTGCAAATACCATTTCTTGTTTTTCATCCTATTTATAAAAGTATTTTTATAGACATATACTCTTTTAGCTTGTTCTTCCTACGACATTTTTATATTACACCGGTGCATATTCTTTGCATGTTTTTTTACCACATAGTTTATAAACCTAATTTCATATAGAAAAAGTACGCCAGACAAAAAATCTGACGTACTTTATATATTATAGAGTATTTATTTTGTATCTAATACTTATTAATACGCAACTACCGGATAGTAGTATGTAGCTGCAGCATTCTGAACATCCGCACCAAATTTTGACAAGTCCGGTGTAGAATATCTTGGATATGTTCTGTTATACTCTCCAAGTGCTTTGTATACTGCATTACCCTCTGCAGCTCCTGCCGCATCTTTAACTACTGTAGCTATTGCCAATTTATTTTCTGCAACCTTCACAACATTAAGAACATTGTTATATAAGAATTCATGATCCGCCTGTGTTAACATCTGCTTTCCATCATAAAGAGCTTTTGCAATTGCAAATGGTGAAACTGTTGTAATCTCTCCATATACTACTGTTCCGTTTGAAAGTACAGCATATGGTCTAATCATGTATTCAGCTGACATAGCTTTTGCAGTAATACCATTGTTTGTAAATGTCAATGTAAAGTACTGATTTGCATCACCAGACTTTGTCCACATTGCTGTAGCTGTTACAGTGTGATCTTTTACATCTGTATTTCCTTTAACAAATCCATTATCATCACCTGCGTAATCTGAAGCTAATGCATATAATGTACCATAGTTCTCTACTGTATTTGTATCAAATGTAGTTGGTGCTTTCAAAATAACTCTGAATGAAGGAGAATTTTTAGAAACTCCTGTTGTATCAACATTCATCTGAAGTCCATCAACCTTAACATCTGGAGATGTAACAATTTCTGAAGATGTAGCATCTAAATTCTTGATAAGAACTGTTCCTGTTCCTCCAGCATATGTAATAACAACTTCATTGATTTCCTGTGTAAATGCCGAATTGAATACAATTACTCCTGCACCATCAATATGACAGACACCAGTTGTATTTCCGTTTACTGAAACACTTGAAATACCTGCTGGAACATTCATGTAAATACCAGCCTCTTCTGACCAACCAGGTTGCTGAACATTTACAATTGTAACAGAAGCTGATTTATCAGAATTATATAAAAGTTTATCTCCACTATTTCCTACAACTGTCCAAGTTCTCTCTCCTGCTTCTGTTGGAGCTTCTGTTGGCTGTTCTCCTGACGATGGTTCCAAGTTTTTAATAAGAACAGAACCTGTTCCTCCAGCATATGTAATAACAACTTCATTGATTTCCTGTGTAAATGCCGAACTGAATACAATTACTCCTGCGCCATCAATATGACAGACACCAGTTGTATTTCCGTTTACTGAAACACTTGAAATACCTGCTGGAACATTCATGTAAATACCAGCCTCTTCTGACCAACCAGGTTGCTGAACATTTACAATCGACACTGATTCTGATTTATCTGAATTATATAAAAGTTTATCTCCACTATTTCCTACAGTTGTCCAAGTTCTAGCACTTGCAGTTGTTTCTACCTGCTGTGGTTCTGGTGTAGTTGTTTCCACCTGCTGTGGTTCCGGCGTTGTTGTCTCTACCTGTGTATTTGGTGTTGTTGTCTCTACAGGTTCATCCGGGTAATTAATCGCATAATTTTCAGCTGTCATAATCACAAAATTTGATAGTGTAGCTGTAATTGTTCCGTTAGCTGGGAACGAATCTGAATCATCACTAAAATGTCCTAGTGATACTCTAACATTAAGATCCGACTCAATTGCCGAAGCATAATCGCCAATATATGTATATGTATAAGTACCATCGCCATTATCTTTCCATTCTCCACCGACTCTCTCTGTAAAGATAACCGCATCATTAGTTCTGTTATCAACCTTGAACTTCTTTGGCGAACTTGTTGTAAGATCAAATCTACATACATAATTCTTATTTCCTTTGAAAGGAACATTATCTAAAGCTGTCTGAATCGAATACCAGTTTGCACCAATTCCTTTGTTTTCCAATGTATATCCTGTATGTGTATCACTAATTGAATAGCTTGCCCAACCTTCAGCTTCAAACCATCCTTGCCATTTTAAAGTTTCTACTATATTAGTGTACTCAGGAGTTTCAGGATCCTGCGAACTGTCATGTTCGCTTACGCTAAAATTATCAAACGAAACCACTGTACCATTTGGTAATCCTGACAATTCCATAACCAAATCATTTACTGTACCAGATGCAGCACGTGTAAATGTCTTTGTAACAGTATATGAACCTGCTGAAATATCTTCTGTCCATGTTGTTGAATCCTGTGTTTTAAAGAAAATCTTTCCTGCCTTTGAAGACTTTACATCAACAGACATATCATATTTTTTTCCTGCCTCAAGTGAAGCAAACACGCCCTTATAATGTGCTTGGAGTGTCCACTCTCCCGGGTTTCCACTAGCTGATACAATCTCTAACTCCATATCATCAATAGATGTACCTGCTCCATCATAATTCATGACACCGCCGCCACCCCAAGAGCCGTTAGCAGCATATAAATGCCAATTTCCAATATCCATATTATCAACAACAGCTGTTGCTGCACTTGTTGTTTCCGGATTATATGTAATCCCAGCAACTGCTAAAGCAAAGGCACTAACTACCGCTACTGCCTTCTTAAATTCTTTCCTCATGTTTTTCTCCTTTCAAATTCCAATTCCCTATTAATATCGAATATAATAAGTCCCAAACAATTAAAATGGCATATCACCATCATCAGCAGAAGTTTCTGTCCAATCATGTAATGTGCTGTTATCAATGATATCCCCATCTCCTGCGTCTGTCATAATCTTTCCCTTCATATCAAATTCAACTAATTTAATACTTGGTGACTGATACATTTTTTTCATTTTAAATACTCCTTTCATTCATCTTTTCTCACTAAAAATTGCATAAAAATGCATTTTTCACGCCCCATATACTAAAAATGGGCATAGTTTATGTGAGTGTACATAATAATATACTATCATTTAACAATCTATTTTACAAGTTTTTTCAACATAATAATTCATTATTTTTTCACAAATTTAAAGTTATCCACAAAAAAACAAGTACCATTGTATGCTTATCCACGCACAAATGATACTTATTTTTACTATTATTATACAGTTCCTCTATTTTCAGTTATTAACGCATCTTTATCTTGATTTAATTTCAATTTTGATTTAATTCTTCTTCAAATCACCAGGGCTTACGATTGGGCTCCACCCCCACTCTTCCGGCTCCTCAAGATAACATCTGTTTCCGTACTTTTCACTGCACTCACGCATATAATCTGTGTGGAGAATGTTATCAAATACATAATTAAATGATACTCTGTCACCTATCTTTCCGCCTATATATGCGTTCTTCGCAATTTCTGCAACTGACGCTTTCTCGATTTTTTCACCGTAGATGATTGTTCCGTCTGTACACAACACGAACGGTCTCTGAATCATTGTATTTGCAACGATTGCATCCATGTTTGTCATTGTTCTGACATAGTAGCAGAGATTGTCTTTGTCTCCATCTTCTCTGTCCTGGCTTTTGAATCCCGGAACCATTCCCTGATCTGATGCAAGGTATCCGAATGTTCTGTTCTTTCCTTTGTACTGATATCTTCCTACAAAGTATTCGTTAGATCCACTACCTGTAAGGCTTGTCTCATCGAGGAGTGTATACTCATCACCGAGTACTGTGTTTGCAGCCTTTCCTGTTTTATTGTCATCAAGAACATATATCATTCCGACTCTCTCAACTGTGTATGTATTACCACCTGCCTCAATCTGTTCTCCGGCTTTTGGTGCCTTTCCAATCATTCTGTATGTTATGCTGTCCACTGTTGTCGATTCCGTACTCATCTTTATCTGAGATCCGAATATCTTTATTTCAGAGCTGGTCAATACAGTATCTTCATCAGCGCTTATGCTATTTACAGTGTTAAATGTCATCACATTCACTGCCACTGAACACATCAACATTGTTGCTACCAGTTTTTTTCCATTCATTTTTTTCCCATTCATTTTTCTCATATCCACCTCTTGCATTCTTTTGTCGGTTCTTTTTTATTTACCTTATTCTATTCTACATATTTTTTTATTTCTTAGCAATGGGGAGTTTTTTTTCATATCAACTAACCACAAAAGGCATCACTCCATCCGCAGATGAAATGATACCTTTATTATTCTCCTAATTCTCCAATTGCTATACTTTCAGAGGATTATTTTTTCACTTTGATTGTCTTTACCTTAGACCACTTACCTTCTGTAACCGATCCGTCTTTTGCTGTTGCAACAGCTCTAACCTTTACATAGTACTTCTTAGAAGCAACAAGTTTCTTGATTGTCTTGCTAAGTTTCTTTGATGTATATGTCTTTGTGCCTTTTTTGAATTTCTTTGATGTAGAAATCTTAATCTCGTATGATGTTGCACCGGCAATCTTCTTGAATGTAAGTTTTACTTTCTTACCGTTTTTAGTTCTTGTAGCTTTAGCAATTTTTCCTTTTGCCAACTTAACTGCTGCTGTTGTTGCCGGAGCAGTTGTAGCCGGAACAGTTGTTGTTGGTGCTACTGTTGTTGGTGCTACTGTTGTTGTAGGTGCCTGTGTTGTAGGTGCCTGTGTTGTAGGTGCCTGTGTTGGATTATTATTTTCTCCAGCTGGTGTTGTTGTCTCTACTACCTTTGCTGGTGTTGTTGATTCCACTTCACTTGCTGGTGTTGTTGATTCTACTTCTCCTGCTGGTGTTGTTGATTCTACTTCTCCTGATGGTGTTGTTGACTCTACTTCTCCTGCTGGTGTTGTTGATTCTACTTCACTTGCTGGTGTTGTTGACTCTACTTCACTTGCTGGTGTTGTTGATTCTACTTCTCCTGATGGTGTTGTTGATTCCACTTCTCCTGCCGGTGTTGTTGACTCTACTTCTCCTGCCGGTGTTGTTGACTCTACTTCTCCTGCCGGTGTTGTTGACTCTACTTCTCCTGCCGGTGTTGTTGACTCTACTTCTCCTGCCGGTGTTGTTGATTCTACTTCGCCTGATTCAGACTCTGTCTCATCCTCAATTCCATTTTCATTGTAAATGGTAATATTACATACTCCTAATGCATGAGTAATAACTACTGTGTTTGTCTTCTTTGTAAGCGCCTGTAAGTAAACAACAACGCCTGCTCCATCAATTCCACACACACCTTCTGTTACTCCGTTTACTGACACGCTACTGATTCCTGAAGGAACTGTAAGATATATTCCCTCATATTCAGCAAACGCAGGTTTCTGTATACTTACTGCTTTTGAATTCTCATCAGGTAATACAGAGAATCCTCTTCCCATATCCACAGCACTTGGCTTAGCTTCTGTTGTTGGATCCTGTCCACTGTTTCCTGTCGTCTCATCGCCCGGAGTATCTCCACCTTCAGGATTACCGGCCTTGATAATTATCTGGAATTTGTGACTGTCAACAGCACTTATTGCCTCGTATACATTGTATGCATCCATTGTAAGATCAGTATAATTAATAAAAATACCTGCTCCCTCTACCTGATCAATAGGATTTCCATTCAATTTGGCACCTGTGTAATTCGGCCAAATCGGTTTAGTTCCTTCAGAAACCTTTGGAATAATTTCAACTCTTGTTCCAAGATCGTTAATAGCCAGGAATGGGAAATCATCATTGCCTGCTGCCACATAATAATTCTTTGTTCCTACCTGGGTATAAGTAAGTGCTGCATACCCTGCCCCTTTTACCTCATCTGATTTGTAAACAGCTATACTTGTCAAAACCAATGCAATAGCTACAAAAACAGATAATGATTTTTTAATTGATTGTGTAATATTCATTTTTTCTCCTTTCAATCTTCTTTTTTGCAATCCTATCACAAGAACCACTTTATACTTTCAATATCACTATTTTTTCAATATTTCAAAGCACTTAGCATTCCTTGTAATCTTACCACATTTCTATATTATACCAAAAAAAAGACAGACTGCCAAATGAATGACACTCTGCCTCCTTTTATTATTTTAGTTACGCAAATTAACTATTATTTTTTTACTTTAATTGTCTTAACCTTAGACCACTTACCTTCTGTAACTGTTCCGTCTTTTGCTACTGCAACGGCTCTAACCTTTACATAGTACTTCTTAGTTGCAACAAGTTTCTTGATTGTCTTGCTAAGCTTCTTTGATGTATATGTCTTTGTTCCTTTTTTGAATTTCTTTGATGTAGAAATCTTGATTTCGTATGATGTTGCACCTTTAATCTTCTTGAATGTAAGTTTTACTTTCTTACCATTCTTAGCTCTTGAAGCTTTTGCAATTTTACCTTTTGCCAACTTAACTGCTGCTGTTGTTGCAGGAGCTGTTGTTGTTGGTGATACTGTTGTTGGTGCTACTGTTGTTGTAGGTGCCTGTGTTGTTGGTGCCTGTGTTGTAGGTGCCTGTGTTGTTGGTGCCTGTGTTGGATTGTTGTTTCCTCCTGATGGTGTTGTTGTCTCTACTACCTCTGCCGGTGTTGTTGTCTCTACTACCTCTGCCGGTGTTGTTGTCTCTACTACCTCTGATGGTGTTGTTGTCTCTACTACCTCTGATGGTGTTGTTGTTTCTACTACCTCTGATGGTGTTGTTGTTTCTACTACCTCTGCCGGTGTTGTTGTCTCTACTACCTCTGATGGTGTTGTTGTTTCTACTACCTCTGATGGTGTTGTTGTCTCTACTACCTCTGATGGTGTTGTTGTTTCTACTACCTGTGCCGGTGTTGTTGTTTCTACTTCTCCACCCTGAAGTTCAACTGATGCAGAGATAGCCTTTGTTCCTCCTGCACAGTAATTCTGGAGATATACTAATCTAATCTGAGCTCCGGCATCTAATGTCAATTCAGCTGTATAGTCTGTTGCTGCTCCAGGCACTACAGGCTTCTGCTCTGTTGAAACAAGTGGATTACCGTTCTCATCTTCAACTACAAGCCATGTCTGAGATGTATCTCCACTCTCAACGTTTGTCAATGTGATTGTGTATGTTCCTGCCTGACCAACTGTGTAAAGTGGTGATTTAAGCTGGAAGTCATACTCCCACCAATTGTTCTTTACAACATTGAATAAAGGACCATCTTCAAAGCTTGTTCCACCAACTACTGTTGCTGATGTTGCTGATGAGTTGATGTAATATGTCCATCCATCATCTCCGATTGTTGTCCAACTTGCAATTACGCAGTTTGTTGCTTCGCCTGCTGGTGTTGTTGACTCTACTTCTCCTGCCGGTGTTGTTGACTCAACTTCTTCGCCCTTTTCTGTTACAGTGATAGACTCAAAGTCGATAACTGTATCTGCAGGGAATCCTGAAAGTTCAAATACTGCATTAACACTCCCAACTCCCTTAAAATCTATTGCATAAGTATTATCACCTGCATTTGCAGTTGAAGTTAATCCGTCATTAACTCCTTCAAGCTTAACGAACATTGTTCCTGCTTTAGTTGAATTGTATTTAGCTTTGAATGTATACTCTTTTGAAGAATCTAAGCCTGTAGTAGGGTATTTCAACTGAATGCCCCAGCTTCCTGCAGCATTGTTGCTTGAGAGAATCATTACTGACAAATCTCCACTGTCAGTTCCTGCACCTTTGTATGCTACCCATGCATTTGCCCAAGAACCACCCTGGTACAACGATTCGAACACACCTAAAGATGTAACTGTTCCGTCTTTTTTCTCCTGTGCAACAAGTGCATATCCATCAGGTAGTTCAACAGGTGGTGGTGTTGTAATTTCTTCACCCTGACTCTGTCCTTCTGTTGCAACTCTTTCAATATCAAAATCTGACATTGTAACTGAAATCTTCTGATTCTGTGCAACGCTGTCAGCCTGTGATGTATTCTTGTCGTTATATCCGAAAGAAACACGGAAATCATAACTGAATGTGCTGGTTGCTTCGAATGTAGATTCATAATTATATGTGTATGTTCCATCTCCGTTGCTAACCCACTTGTCCATAGTAGGCTGTGCAAAATACTGTGCATCATTAGCCTTTGCATCAACTGTAAAATACTTTGGTGTTGAAGAAACTAACTTGAATGATGCTGTATATGTGTATCCGCTAATCATGTACACATCACTCACCCAAGTCTGAATGTTCCACCATGTTGTTCCTACACTTAAATTAGAAAGTGTAAAACCTGCTGTTGAAGAAGAGCTGATTGTTCCTCCGTCATTAGACCAGCATTCCCACTTCGAACCATTAATAATGGCTCCTTCACTCTGTGCAGGGTTATATGAAATACCTGCAACTGTCAAAGCAACGGCACTAACAATAGCCATTACTTTCTTACTACTCTTTGTAAGTCTCATAAAATTCTCCTTTCAATATTCTTCTTTTTAAGAATAATCATACTCCGATAACCTCGTCCATTACCAGATAAATAAAATTATACTATTTGTACTCTAAAAAATCAACGTACAAAAAGAACAGACCACCACTCGTCTAATGAATTATTTTCCATTAAGATGATTAATAATCTGCTCTTTTTTATAATCCGATTTCTCCTGTTATTCAGTTTCGTCAAATTAATTATATCTTTCCGTTTTGCTGATTAACTTTGATTGTCGGTTTTGTATTTCTTATTATTTAACTTTAATTGTTTTAACTTTAGACCACTTACCTGTTGTAATTGTTCCGTCTTTTGCTATTGCAACAGCTCTAACCTTTACATAGTACTTCTTAGAAGCAACAAGTTTCTTGATTGTCTTACTTACTTTCTTTGATGTATATGTCTTTGTTCCTTTTTTGAATTTCTTTGATGTAGAAATCTTAATTTCGTATGATGTTGCACCTTTAATCTTCTTGAATGTAAGTTTTACTTTCTTACCATTCTTAGCTCTTGAAACTTTTGCGATCTTTCCTTTTGCTAACTTAACAGCAGCTGTTGTTGTTACAGGCGCTGTTGTTGTTGGAGCTACTGTTGTTGTCTCTGGAGTTTTTGTTGTTTCTGGAGCTTTTGTTGTCTCTGGAGTTTTTGTTGTCTCCGGTGTCTTTACAGGTGTTGTTGACTCTACTTCACTTGCTGCTGTTGTTGACTCTACTTCGCTTGCTGCTGTTGTTGACTCTACTTCGCTTACTGCTGTTGTTGACTCTACTTCGCTTGCTGCTGTTGTTGACTCTACTTCGCTTGCCGCTGTTGTTGATTCAACTTCACCTGCCGGTGTTGTTGTCTCTTCTTCAACATCATCTGTAATTGCTTCTGCAGCAGCTAAAGCATCTTCTTCTGAACTAAATACTCTAAGACTTGCTCCTTTGATTGATACTTCTGCAGCATCACATAGCGTTGCATTGATATATCCCATACATACATCAAAAATACCACCGATTGTATCTGCCTGTCCTTTGAACACCTGAGTAACTCTTCTTGTCTCACCTGCAGGAACAAACACCTGTGGCCTTCCGATTCCTGAATAATCATTGTAATCATTGAGTGAATCCTGAAGTCTCAGTTCAAAATACTTATCTACATTTGATGAAACTTTAAATGTTGCAACGTACCATTTTTCTGATGAAATCTTTACATCGATAACTTTGTACTCATGTGAATATTCTACCATTCCTTCTACACATGCAGGAACATTGATAATTCCTGAATTTCTCTTTGATGCAGGAATCAAATCATCACCGTCTTCTATTGGCTTTTCAGTAGTTGTTTCTACTTCAATTCCTTCTCCGACATATGAACCAAATACTCCCAATTCATAAATAGAGTATCCGTAATCTATTGATTTTGCATTACACTTTATTCTTACAAACTGCGCCTGAACTCCTGTAAAATCAAATTCTTTTACTTCGTAAGTTGTAGGTTTGTGATTCTTAATGCTTGTGTAGTTTACTCCGTCCGTAGATACTTCAATGTCGTAATCTGAAGCATAAGCAGGCTCCCACATAAGTGCCACTCTGTCAATTGAATAAATAGCACCAAGGTTAACGCCTACAAACTCACCTGAATTGTATGTTTCAGCTGCCCATCTTGAGCCAAGGTCGCCATCATTTACTCTTGTTGCTGCGTATTCTGCACCTGCTCTTGATGAAGAGAATGACTGTTTGCCAATTGCAATGTTGTTAGCAGATTTGAGATCTGATTTGATTCTATCTTCAACTGTAGTCTCAATCTCTCCTGCAGGGAAAGTGATTTCTTTCTCCACTGTATCTAAGAGATTTGTAAAATCATCTTTGTCATAAGCCGCAACGATAAACTTATGTGTTGAACCTGGTGTGAAATAGATAGTCTTGATATTATTTGTTACTACTCCATCGTAATTGAGTCCGTTTCCACCAACTCCGATTCCCCAAAGCCAATCTGCAGAATAGTTTCTGACAAGATTCTCTTCTGAAATTGAATCTACATATGCCGCATATGCATAATCCATCGTTGAACTTCCCTTGTAGGCTGTGAACTCCAGATTCTTAATTCCGTAAACCTTTTCTGAACCAACTGTATATGTTACTAATGTTGGTTCCTTAATACTCCATGTTCCGTCATCTGCATTTGTCTGTGAAGGGGTATATCCCAAACCCGCCACTGTCATAGCTAATGCACTGACAACTGCTACTACTTTTTTAAATTGTAATCGCATATTTTTCTCCTTTCCATCCTATGAGTCCGACTTCGTATTACTTATTCGTTTACTTATCCTTTACTCAGGATTTTCAAACAGTAATCCCGATTTAATATAAAAGTCCGACCTTAATCCTAATAGTTAAATTCTAGCACAATAAAATGTGCAAATCAACCAATCATACCATATAAAATTAGTTTTATTTTGTGCATTTTTCACACATACATTTCCAGTGTTTTAATGCACTTTCCCTTCTTTAGAAGTACGTCATTTCCCCTTTCAAATGAGCATTTTCAAGGTTTTTCCCAACCGCATGCAATAAAAAAGAGGCGAGAGGAATAATAAAAAACATTTTTATTCCTCTCGCCTCTTTTATTTTGTTTACATATTCACTTCAAACTTTGGTGTTCTGTCTGCCGGCTATAATTCAAACTTTGGTGTTCTGTCTACGTAGTAGATTCCCCAGTTCTTTTCTGATTCCTGTGGATTGTTTCCGCCCTTCCATGGCTCATCATACATTTCAAACATAAACGCTGTAATCTTCTCTGCATCTGTCCATGCCCAGAAATCCTTGTAGTACTTAATTGCATTCTCAACTGTAGGCTGATCATTTACCATTCCTGCATTTGGAAGTGTGCTGGTTGTCCAGCCTACCTCTGAAAAGATTACCTGCTTGTCAGGGTAGCATTCCTTTACCTTTGCATAGTCTTTCTTATTTGCTTCAATAGCATCATCGATTGTAAGACCATACCACAATGGATATGAATGAATACATATAAAATCAAGTTCATCTGCAAGTTTCTTGAGCTTTGGCCACTCGTTTGCACCTTCGTTGAATGTTACAGGCTTGCCTGTTCCCTCACGAAGTCTTCTTGCAAATTCGCAAAGTCTGTCTACAGGTACTGTATTTTCACCCCAGTCAGGTGTGTTTTCGTTCCCAACTGAAACACAGAAAACCACGTCACTGTATTCGTTTGCAATTTCAATAAGCTCGTCTATCTTCTTATCATTTCTTGCAGCTCTCTCAACCTTTTCTTCTGCAGTGTAAACTGCAGGGTTCCACTGGCATCCCGGTGTGTCAACTTCGGCAATGTTTCCAGGTCCAAGCATGAGTTTGATCGGAAGATTATTCTCTCTGATTACCTGGCATACCATTCTTGGATACTCACATGCATCATACATTCTGATATATTTAAATCCGTCCTTTGCGATAATTTCAAGATCTTCTTTTATCTGTTCCTTTGTAGGAAATGTGCCTGTCTGTGGCGACTGTCCTTCCCTGTAACCTGAATAGCAGACAGCTCTGCCCCATTCTAATTCGTACATTTTTTAATTCTCCTTTCCGTTCTTTTACTCCCCTGATTATCTGATTATGTTTTGACTGCGTTTATTAATTATGTTTATGTGACATGCTCCCACTACTTAAATCAATATGATTTTGAAGTAGGGGCTTCCTGCTCAATGACTCTTCTGAGCCAAGTATCAACAGGCTATCCTCGCGTGCCCCGCGATTCTTTTTTTATTTATCTCATTTAGGATTTTTA
>JAEELL010000147.1 GCA_016282745.1 Lachnospiraceae bacterium | reverse complement strand
CAGAAATTCATATGTGCGACAACCCGATTGAAGAAAAATAGATATGGGATGTAAGCGTCTTTGACAGAAATTCATATGTGCGACAACCCGATTGAAGAAAAATAGATATGGGATGTAAGCATTTTTGACAGAAATTCATATGTGCGACAACCCGATTGAAGAAAATATTATATGAGTGGTAAGCACATTAAAAATTTTTTAGTCAAGGCAACATCCCATTTAGAAAAAATCTAGTTTGAGAGGTAGCCCCTTTAATTTTAGCTTCACAAGGTATACATCCCATTATGAGAAAATCCTATTTGAGTTGAAGAGTCCACGAAAACCTAAAGTTTGCCTGGAAGTCGGTCACCTAAAGTTTGTCTGGAAGTCGGCATGGCGTTGAAAAGTGTTCTCATTTCTATTACAATAGAAAGGTATGAGTATCGGAAAGGTTACTCTGCAGCAAGACAAATAGATGAGTCTTGTATGAGTATTTGGAGATGGCACTTTGCAGCAAGATTCACAAAGGAGTCTTGAATTGTCGTTGAAAGGAGATTTGCATGAGCTTTACGCATTTACACGTACATACAGAATACAGTCTGTTGGACGGTTCAAGCAAAATTAAAGAGATAACAAAAAGAGCAGCAGAACTGGGGATGGATAGTCTTGCCATCACAGATCATGGTGTTATGTATGGTGTTATAGATTTTTATCGCGCTGCAAAGGATGCAGGAATAAAGCCGATTATCGGGTGTGAAGTATATGTGGCTCCTGGTTCCAGATTTGACAAAGAAGCAGGACAGAGTGAGGACAGATATTTCCATCTTGTTTTGTTGGCGGAGAATCAGACAGGTTATGAGAATCTTGTGAAGATTGTATCTGCCGGTTTTGTTGATGGCTTTTATTATAAGCCACGAGTGGATTACGAGATACTTGAGAAGTACCATGAGGGTATTATTTGTCTCAGTGCATGTCTTGCCGGTGAGGTTCAGAGATTTCTTGCAAGAGGGCTTTACGAGGAAGGAAAGGCAGCGGCACTTAAGTATCAGGACATATTTGGAAAGGGCAACTATTTTCTTGAACTTCAGGATCATGGCATGCCGGAGCAGAGAAATGTCAATCAGCAGCTTCTTAGAATGAGTGAGGAACTTGGTATTGACCTTGTCTGCACAAATGATATTCATTACACTTACGCTGAGGATGCGGAAGCCCATGATATACTTCTCTGTATTCAGACGGGAAAGAAACTTACTGACGAAGACAGAATGCGTTACGAGGGTGGTCAGTTCTATCTCAAATCAGAGCAGGAGATGGCAGAACTGTTCAGATATGCACCTCAGGCACTTGAGAATACTCACAAGATTGCAAAGCGTTGTAATGTTGAATTTGAGTTTGGAGTGACAAAGCTTCCAAAATACGAAGTCCCTGAAGGGTATGATTCATGGTCATATCTGAATCATCTGTGTATGGAAGGACTGGAGAGAAGATATCCTCAAGAAGACAAAAATTCAGAGCAGATAACAAATCTTCAGAATGAGGACAAAGCATCAGAGCAGACAACAAATCTTCAGAATGAGGACAAAGCATCAGAGCCGATAGCAAATCTTCAGAATGAGGACAAAGCATTAGAGCCGATAGCAAATCTTCAGAATGAGGACAAAGCATCAGAGCCGATAACAAATTCTCAAAATCAGGACTCTTACAGATGTCCGCTCACAAGAGAAGAGCTTCTTGAGAGACTCAACTATGAATTGAATACAATCCACAACATGGGATATGTTGATTATTTCCTTATTGTGTGGGATTTTATAAATTATGCCAAGAGCAATGGTATTATGGTTGGACCGGGGCGAGGTTCCGCTGCCGGAAGTATTGTTTCCTATTGCCTTGGAATTACAGATATTGATCCGATTAAGTACAATCTCCTCTTTGAGCGATTCCTTAATCCGGAGCGAGTTAGTATGCCCGATATCGACGTGGACTTCTGTGTTGAGAGAAGGCAGGAAGTCATAGATTATGTCGGAGAAAAATACGGCAAGGATCATGTAGCGCAGATTGTTACCTTTGGTACCCTTGCGGCGAGAGGTGTAATCAGAGACGTTGGTCGTGTAATTGACATGCCTTACGCCATGACGGATTCCATTGCAAAGATGATTCCGCAGACATTGCACATTACGCTTGAGGGCGCACTTAAAGAAAATAAAGATTTAAAGAAACTTTACGATGAGGATCCTCAGGTTAAGTATCTTATTGATATGGCAATGAGATTGGAAGGTCTTCCACGACATGCATCAATGCACGCGGCGGGAGTTGTTATTTGCGGAAAGCCGGTTGTAGAATATGTTCCACTTTCAAGAGCGTCGGATGGTTCAATCACCACCCAGTTTATAATGACGACCCTTGAGGAATTGGGACTTCTCAAAATGGACTTTTTGGGACTTCGAAATCTCACAGTTATTCAGAATGCCACAAAGTTCATTGAGAAGAACAGAGGCATTCATCTTGATATGCTGAAAATTGATTACAATGATAAGGCGGTTTTCAACCTGATAGGTACCGGAAAGACAGAGGGAATATTCCAGCTTGAGAGTGGAGGAATGAAAGGGTTCATGAAGGAACTTAAGCCTTCGAGTCTTGAAGATATAATTGCCGGAATTTCACTGTATCGTCCGGGACCGATGGATTTTATTCCGAAGTATCTTGCAGGAAAAAATCATCCTGACAATATTACTTACGACTGTCCACAGCTCATACCTATCCTGGAGCCGACTTACGGCTGTATCGTTTATCAGGAACAGGTAATGCAGATAGTTAGAGATCTGGGTGGATTTACCCTTGGACGAAGTGATCTTCTTAGACGTGCCATGTCAAAGAAGAAACTTGGGGTGATGAACGAGGAGAGACAGAACTTCGTTTACGGAAATGAAAAAGAAGGAGTTAAGGGCTGCATCAATAACGGTATCAGCGAGGATGTGGCCAATAAGATATATGATGAGATGATTGATTTTGCAAAGTATGCATTCAACAAATCTCATGCGGCAGCCTATGCGGTGGTTGCCTATCAGACTGCATTTTTGAAGCACTATTATCCGGTTGAATTTATGGCGGCCATGCTCACATCTGTAATGGACAGAACTGACAAAGTTGCCGAGTATATATATTCATGCCGTTCCATGGGAATTAACATTTTGCCACCTTCAATCAATGATGGTGAAAGCGGATTTTCGGTTTCAGGAAATAACATCCGCTACGGTCTCACTGCAATTAAAAGTATTGGCCGTACTGTGATTGACAATATAGTAAATGAGCGAATTGCAGGTGGAGAGTACAAGACCCTGGATGATTTTATCAAGAGAATTGCTGACAAGGATGTAAACAAGCGAGCAATAGAAAACCTTATCAAGGCAGGGGCACTTGACTCACTTGAGGGAACAAGAAGACAGTTTATGATGGTGTATGGTGCAATCCTTGATAAAATAAATAATGACAGGAAGAACAGTCTGTCAGGGCAGATGTCTCTATTTGACTTTGTGGCAGAGGATGAAAAGAAGAAATTTGAAATAAATATGCCTGACGTTGGCGAGTATGATACTAATCAGATGCTTGAGTTTGAGAAGGAAGTTCTTGGAATCTATGTTAGCGGACATCCGCTTGAAGAGCAGGAAGAAAAGTGGAGAAAACATATTACCCATATGACTAATGCATTTGCAGCAGCAGACGCTGACGAAGATGGAATTCCAGGGGAAATGTCCGGAGCAAATGAATCAAAGCTAAAGGATAAACAAAAAGTTACCATTGGAGGAATCGTTGCAGGAATCACAAGAAGGTATACAAAGAACGGTGAACCTTGGGCAATTGTGGTAATTGAAGATTTGGTTGGTACTGCTGAGGTGTTAGTATTTAACAGGCAGTTTGCCCAGTATCAGACGTTGCTGAAAGAAGACAACAAAGTATTCATAACAGGAACTGTTCAGTTGCAGGAAGGAAAGCAGACCTCCATAATAGCAAACAGCATTGTGGAATTTTCTCAGATCAGCAATGAACTGTGGTTCAAGTTTGAGGACAAAGAGAATTTTGACAGATGCCAGCAGGATATTCTGAATTTCATCCTTGCAAATTCAGGCAATGACAAAGTAGTGATATACCTTGCAAAGGAAAAAGCTAAAAAGGTACTTCCGATGCAATATGGCATAAATGCCCACAAGGGTGTGGTAAAGTCTTTGCAGGAACTCTACGGAGAAGAGAATGTCAAACTTGTTGAGAAATAGCAACTGAAAGAATCAGATATAATAAAAATAGTAACTAAAGGTGAAAGAAATGAGTAGTAGAAAGATAAGACCGTTATTTAATACGACCCATATTATTGTTTATGGGTTCGCGGCAGTAATATTGATAGGAACATTGATACTGATGCTTCCGATATCTTCGGCAAGTGGACAGTGGACAAATCCAATAGACGCCTTGTTTACAACAACTACTGCTGTATGTGTTACAGGATTGGTTGTTGTACCAACATATTCTTATTGGAGTCTGTTTGGAAAGATAGTAATATTTTGTATGATTCAGCTGGGAGGACTTGGAGTTATCTGTATAACAATGGGGTTATTTATATTGTTGAGAAAAAAGATAACCATAAAAGAACGAAAGCTGATTCAGGAATCTTATAATCTTGAACAGAGCGGAGGAATGGTTAAGACCGTAATAAAAGTTTTTAAGACAACATTTATTATAGAAGGAATCGGTGCAGTACTGTACTCGGTAAGATTTATTCCTCAGTACGGTTTTGTAAAAGGAGTTTGTTATTCAATATTCCATGCAGTTTCGGCATTTTGTAATGCGGGAATAGATATTTTAGGACCAAGCAGTTTAGAACCTTACAACAATGACTGGTACTTCATGATAGTTACAATGTTTCTGATAATAAGCGGAGGTCTTGGATTCATCGTATGGTGGGAGATTGTTGATTTGATTAAGCAGATAAGAAACAAGGAACTGGCATCAAATAAATTCATTGAGAGACTGACGCTGCATTCGAAAATTGCATTATTTGCAACCATTATGCTTCTCATATCAGGAGCAGTAATCTTATTTGTACTTGAATACAGCAATCCGGCAACGTTTGGAAATATGAAATTAAGTCATAAGATATTGTCTGCATGTTTTGAATCGGTAACACTTAGAACTGCCGGATTCGCGGGAGTGTCTCAGGCAGGTTTTAACAACAACTCGCTTATGCTTATGTGTGTGTTTATGCTTATTGGCGGATCACCAATGGGAACGGCGGGAGGAATAAAAACAACAACAGTTGCGATACTGCTCATAGAAGTGTTCAGTGCGGTGAAAGGAAAGAAGCACACGGAAATATTCCATAGAAGATTAAATAGGGAAAATGTCAGAAATGCAATAAGCGTAACCGCAATCAGCCTTTTTGTTGTTGGAGCGGCAATAGTTGCCCTGACATATACCGAAAATATTCAGTTCAAAAAAATGATATTTGAAGCCTTTTCGGCCATCGGAACTGTGGGACTTAGTATGGACATCACCTCGTCATTGTCTAGTGCCGGAAGAATTATAATAACCGTTTTGATGTTTGCGGGAAGAATCGGACCGATTACTCTTGTTATGGCTTTTACATCTAACGTGAGTGAGGCATTGGATCGAGACTATCCGGAACGTAAGATACTGATAGGATAATGAGAAAGTCATATATCAGATGCGAGATGACTCCCACTTCAAGCACATATGTGCTAAGTGGTGAGTAACAAAATAGTATCAGTGGGAGTACGATATCAGTAAATGAGAAAGCACGATATCTGTAAAATGATATAAGAAAATAAATAAGATAGGGAGATTTGTTATGGATAAAAAGAAAAATGCAAACAAGAAAAAAAATAAAACAAACAATATTATAGATAACAATGGAAATGTGAACAATGTAAAAGAGAATAATGCAACCCCAAAAAATGTTAAAGAAATTGTTATTTTTGGTTTGGGAAGACTTGGAAAATGTCTTGCTGAAGAGTTCTCGGCAAAAGGCGGTCAGGTTGTAGCAATTGATAACGATCAAAAACGAGTTGATGAGATTGCAGACCAAGTAGCCTATGCAATAAGAGCTGATGTTATGGATACTGATACAATAAAGGGACTGTCTATCATAAAGAGTGTTGATGCAGCAATTATTGCCATGAGTGGTAATTTTGAGGCAACAATTATGGCGATTATAATGTGTAAAGAGATGGGGATTGAGAATGTTATTGCAAAAGCCTCAAACTCAATTCAGGCAAATGTTCTTGAAAAAATTGGAGCGACAAGAATAATATTCCCTGAGGAGGAAATTGGAAAGAGAATTGCAATGAGTCTTCTCTTTGGAAATATTGTTGACATTATTCCGCTGTCAGACAAGTTTAGTATGGTTGAGGTGGAAGTGCCAAAAAAATGGATTGGAAAGAATCTCATACAGCTTGACCTCAGAAAGAAACACGGCTTTAATGTTATAGCAATCAGAGAAAACAATGTATTATCAATAGAGTTTGATATTGAAAAACCGCTACACAGTGGAATGGAACTGGTTGTTGTCGGTGACGAAAACAGACTGAATTCCGTATTCAAAAAGGATAAATAAACATTAGTGATGTAGTTGAAGAATAGAAGAATAAATATCAGGAGAACAATAAGATATGATTATTACTTCGGCAAGTAACGAAAAAATAAAGAATATAATTCAGTTGAAAGATAAGGCTAAAGTAAGAAAAAAAGAAGGCTGCTACATTGTTGAGGGAATCAAAATGGTTCTTGAAGCGCCAAAGGAAGATTTGGTAAATGTCTTTATTTCAGAGTCATTTGACAAAGAAAAGCCTGAACTGGCAAAAGAGTTTGATGCGCTGACTGTAAGTGACAGTGTATTTAAGAAGATTTCAGACACTGTGACTCCCCAGGGAATTCTTGCAATTGTAAAGCAAAAGAAATACACCCTTGATGAATTGTTTGATACTGTAAGACCGGGAAAGAACTGCTTCGTAGTATTAGACAGTCTGAGAGATCCCGGAAATATGGGAACAATAATCAGAACCGGGGAGGGCGCAGGAATAAACGGTGTGATAATGAACAGCTCATCAGTTGATGTTTATAATCCAAAAGTTATCCGCTCCACAATGGGGTCAATTTTCAGAGTTCCGGTTGTAATTGTGGATAACCTTCCTGAAACAGTGAAGCTGATAAAGGAACAGGGCATTGTTACATATGCAGCCCACCTTAAAGGTGAAAACTACAGCAGGGAAGAGTTTCCCGACAAGACAGCAATATTGATTGGAAATGAAGCAAACGGACTCAGCGATGAGGTGTCAGAGGAGGCGGACAGACTGATAAAGATACCTATGCACGGACAGGTAGAATCTTTAAATGCAGCTATTGCCACTTCAATTTTAATGTACCAGATAATGAACTGATAAGAACAAAAGTTAGTTTTGTAATCAATTATAAAAAACCGGATGGTTGTGATAATATATCAACAGCCATCCGGTTCTAAACTTAATAGTAATTTGAAAATAATTAAATGATTTTTTTATGTTGGTGCAACATTTTGTCTACTTGAAAAGTGTTATATATGTAAGCGCTTAAAAATCGAACAAAATTTGATGACAAAAGATTAAAAATGGGAGGATTTTCATTATGAAAAAAGCGATAGGAAGAACAGTATCATTATTATTATGTGCTACACTTTTGGCAGGTTGTCAGAAGGATGGAAACAAGGATACTAAAAATACAAAAGGTAATGGAGATGTAAATGAAACAGTCGATATTGCTGACGGACTCAGTCTTACAGAGCAATTGAGAGAAAAATATGCTGCAAGCGAAAAAACTCAGTACACGGATCCAATGTACAATCTTCCAAAAGACAAGAAGTTTGTGTTCGAAAATATATCTGATAATATTTGGGGGCAGGATGTATATTCAATGCTTGAAGTTTATTATGATTCGGCTCTTACAAAAAAAGTTGATATTAAAATTGAAGAAGATTACGACAATAAAAGACTTATATTATCTCCGCAAATGGTGTTCCATTATGAAGACAATGAAGGCAGTTGCCAGTATGAGGACGGAACCTGGGGAAGTAGAAGTAAGTTTTATCTTGTTCAAAAGTATGATTTTGAGTCAGACAAGAAGCTTGATAAACCGCAGGTGACTGTTTTCACAATCCCAAATGAGTTAGATACTACAACTCTCAAACAATTTGTAGCAGAAGACGGAAACTATCAGCTGAAGTGGAACGGCGTTTCAGGTGCAGATTATTACGAAGTTTACAGATATGATGAAGGCATGGACTTTGCAGAATTGGAATGTTCAACAGAATCTACATCATGTACTGTTGCGGATTTTAAGGATAATATTAATTCAGAAAAGAGATTCAAAGATATATACGGAGGAACAGAAGTTGATGTTGAAGGTGTATATCTGATGAACAGAGCATTGTTGATAGATGATGGATACTTTGTTGTTGCAAAGTCAAATGACGGCAAAAAATCAGGAATGAGTAATATGAGATATGTTAAAGACATTGCAGGCACCATTCCAAAAAATCATCAGTTAGGTCAGGAATATATGTTTGAGGGAAACACTGCGATGGTGTTACCGGCTTATACAAATGTTGAGATGTTAGATGGAAGTGTTGCAAAATATCTTATCGAGTATCACGGTTCCACAGCAACAAAATATGATGATGGTAAGATAGGAATCGAACCAAAAATCAGAAATATACCTTTAGAATTAGGACCAATGTATCTGACAGGAATGGACTACGATGATTTCCTTGAGGACATGAAGAATGTAACTGAGCGTGAGGATAAACTCATTGCAAAATCAGGAACAAACACTACAGAGTTTGACATCCCATATGTTCCTACAATTGAAGATATTGAGCCGGTAGAAGACGAGACAGAAGCAATCGAAGACGAGACAGAAGCAATTGAAGACGAGACAGAAGCAATTGAAGATGAGACAGAGGTAATCGAAGACGAGACAGAGGCAATCGAGGATGAGACAGAGGCAATCGAGGATGAGACAGAAGCGATTGAAGACGAGACAGAGGCAATCGAGGACGAGACAGAGGCGATTGAAGACGAGACAGAAGCAATTGAAGATGAAACACAGCCGGCAGACGACGAGAGTTCATCTATAGATTTAAGTTCTGAAATCAGAGATACTGTATATGCAAACAGTGCTATGGGAGAGTGGATTGCAATCAATTTACTTGCTCACGAAGAGAATATTTCAATGTCTTCTTATCCTGAAGTATCAGATACTGAGAATCTTTGGGTAGTTGTTAATGAGGTTTGGACACAGAACGGATTAATCGATATGATTGAAGAGATGAGATATGATTACTCTAACAATCAGTTAGTTGTCAGCTACCTGCACACAAAGGAAGAAGCAAAGGAAATGCAGGATAAATCCATTAGTGCAGCAAAAGATATCGCAAATGAGATAATAAAAGACGGAATGGGAGATTTCGAAAAAGAAGAGGCAATTAACGAATACTTATGTTCAAACTGCTCATACAATGAAGCAATATTAAGTGCAATTAACGAAGACGGAACAATTTCAGAAGATGCAGTTGAACAGAATGCCGATTCATTTCATCCATATGGAATCCTTGTTGACAAGGTTGGCGTATGTGAATCATATTCAGAAGCATTTTTATTGATTGCAAAATATGCAGGTTTGGAAGCTATTATTCAGACAGGGAAGATGGATGGAGTAAATCATGAGTGGAACAAAGTAAAAATCGACGGTTCATGGTGTATTTTAGACGTCACAAACAATGACAATGAATACATTCACAACGGATTGTTTAATCTTACAGAAGAAACTTCAGATGGAATTCTCGTTGCCGGACAGACTGACGTTATTCCTGAAAAGAACGATGAGTATCAGGCAAATGATGGAGAGAAGGAATACTATTTGAACAAAGGTAAATGTGCCCAAAACGCAGATGAGGCAGTTGACATGATATCTGATTTGTTAAAAAACAGTAATATGGCAAGTGTTCGTATTTCTGAAAAACTGACAGATGCACAAGTACAAGTGGTAGCAACAGAAGTTTGTAATGCAGCTCATATTGAGAGCGTAAGATATATTTACCAGTTCGGAATAATGACCGTATCAAAGTAGTAGATATTGAAGCAATTACGATTATCTAACGGCGACACTCATTTCGCAGCAAGGACCAAGAGCGTTCTTGATATTTTTTCCATAATGCCTTATGATTATCCACGTATGAGTCTTAAACAAAAGGGGATACCTATAAAACAGCCTTGATAAATATTGTGGAGTGTCATATGACTTTAAAATGTGGAGAACAAGAGGTATTAATTGAAGATATAGTAAGAAAATATTCGGCAATGCTTTACCATGTGGCAATGATCAGAATGCAAAATCAGTCTGATGCCCAGGAAGTGGTTCAGGATACATTCCTGAAACTGGTCAGTAAAGTTAAAAGCGGTATGAGTTTTGCTGACGAAGAGCACTTAAAGGCATGGTTATTGACTGTTGCAATCAACAGAGGCAAATCAATCGTGATGCTGGCATGGAACAGAAAAACTGAAGGGCTTGATTCAATTAAGCAAGTGGCTGATGACACTAAGAGTGAATCTTACGCTTTTGAATATGTGCAAAAACTTCCGAAGAACTACCGTATAGCAATAGATTTATTCTATTATGAAGAAATGACAACCGAACAGATAGCAGTTACTATGAAGACAAAGCCGGCGACTGTGCGTTCATATTTACACAGGGGCCGGGAAAAACTCAAACAAATGATGGAGGCTGATGGATATGTGGGATGAGAAAAAATTTTTTGAAGACTACAGGAAAGAAGCAGACAAAATACAACCGGACAAAAATTTTGTTGAGGATACAGTCAAAATGATTTCTAAGGAATCGTCAAAGGGAACGATTGTCACCTTTCCGTACAGATTTGTCGCAATAGTTGCAAGCGTAATGCTTGTTGTAGCCTGCATTGGAATATGGGCGGTTCATAATAATATCAAAAAAAACGATGAGTCAAAAGTCGCTCATGAGCAGGAAATATTTACAAAGGGTTTAAATGCAGCAGCAAACAATGGGACAGACACAGAGGATTCAAATGCAGCAGCAAACAATGGGACAGACACAGAGGATTCAAATGCAGCAGATGATGAGAAGGCCAGTGTGGGGCAGATGGCTGTAACAGACAGCACCATTGCCGAGATAGTACAGATGATCGATGATTCGGAAGTGATTGTGAGTGATGAAGAGGGCAATCCTCTTGATGATGACCAAAGAGCAGAACTGAAATCTTCATTAATAGTTGAGGAAAAGGTAAGCGATATGCCTGAATATGGCAGCAAAACTACTTACAAGCTGATTGGAGATTATATGATAACTCTTCATATAACAGATGACAATTATCTGGTTGTTGATAAAGAAAGCGAACAGACAATTTACAGATTGAAGTAATGTAACATTAAGTGATGTAAAAAAATAAACAAATTGTAATGCAACATCAAGTGATGTAAAAAAAAGAGTGGAAGTTGATATGTACCATAACCGTGGTTCCATATAACTTTCACTCTTTTTTTGTGCTTACCTAACGGTAATAAATTGATTAACAGAAAATTCTGTTACAAATCTGCAAGCTTCTTAAAAGCATCAATCTCAATAATTGTATCGTAGTGCTCCATTAAGAAGAATTCACTATTGTAAACTGAGTACTCTTTTGTGCCGTATTCTGAAAGAATACCTGTTGTGATGCCAAGTTCCTTTGAGTGTTTCTTATCTGTACATAATGAAATATAGTAGCGATGATTAGCTGATGATTTGTATAGCGCGCTGTCACCAATGTAAACAGGAGCCACTATTTTTGAAAGTTTAATTATGATATTTAAATCGTCAAATGAATAAATGCTACAGATAAGATTTGATTTGGACTCGTCTTCCATATCGTCGTCGTCATCGTCATCGTTGTAAGAATCGCCAATGGAATCTACATCGAACTCTTCAGGATACTCTCCCAATTTGTCCATCAGATCCATTTCTTCCTCACCGATGAGTTTTGCGAAATGCTGTTCTGTCTCTTCAGGATTATCAACCTTTGTAAGAATAAGAACTATGCATTCCTGAGATACCGGAATAGCTTCAACCATAAGAGGAATGTCATCCACCTCAAAACCAAACTCACGTGAAGCCTGTCGAATCATATCTCTGAACAATTCCTTTGAATTGCCTGTTCCGCAAGCAAGCTCGCTTAATTTTATTTTTCTTTCGGCCAAATCAGCTTTGCTGATGGTACAGCGAATCTGTTTGTCGTTAATTTTTTCTATCTTCATACAATCACTCCTTTCTAAATGCACCTGGGCTATCAAGTGACTGCGCGCTTTTTTCTCATTTTCACTAGTCTGAGATTCAATTAAGAATCTTTGAACCGCCGAGATATATTACATAAAATAATATCTCTTTTGGTACTATAATTATAACACAAAATGTGATTAAAATATATTTTATTAAGCAAAAAAGATTGATGAAAAATCTGTGAAATTGGAAACATATAGCAGCAAAAATACTAATGATTTGTTTTCCCTCACTGATTTATTAGTATAGTATATCCACAAAAACTATATATGTAAAGTTGAAATTCAAGTTTTATACTTTTTGAAACGGGCAATCATTCCACTGTTTCAAAATGTATACATTTTGAAACAAGCACATAATCTAATTTTTAGTTACACCTAAGGATTTCTACATTATATATCCCTTTTGGGATTTTTTTCATATGGGTTGTCAGGCATAACTTTTCTGTCAGAAATTTCTTGCATCCCTTTTGGGATTTTCTTCATATGGGTTGTCAGCCCTAACTTTTTCCTCGGAAATTCCTTACATCCCATTTGGGTTTTTCTTCATATGGGTTGTCAGCCCTAACTTTTTCCTCGGAAATTCCTTACATCCCATTTTGAATTTTCTTCACACGGGTTGTCAGCCCTAACTTTTTCCTCGGAAATTCCTTACATCCCATTTTGAATTTTCTTCACATGGGTTGTCAGGCATAACTTTTCTGTCGGAAATTCCTTACATCCCATTTTGAATTTTCTTCACATGGGTTGTCGGATATAACTTTTGCAACAAAATTCCCTACCTTGCTTTTGAAAATAGTCCTT
>JAEELL010000146.1 GCA_016282745.1 Lachnospiraceae bacterium | reverse complement strand
TTTAAATATCTATTGTTTTAACAATTTCAAATCCAGCATTTTTATATAATCTTACCGCTTTTTCATTCCATTCAGCCACATGAAGTATAACCTTGGCACTATGAATGTTTTCCAACGCCCAAAGAAGTATTTTTCTTCCATATCCACGGCCTTGAAATTTGGGGTTAACTATTAAATCATCGATTTCGTCACCCTTTAAAGCAACACTTCCGATTATTTCATCATTATCTACAAGAATATAAACATCTTCCATCCCTTCACCAAAGAAAGAATCATCTTGTATATAATCAAAAGGTTCTATCTTTAGAGCCTCTCGCATTTCATGATAACAAGCATTATAGATTTGTCTATATTCATCCTGATACTTTGATGAATACGGCATCATTTCTATAGATGTTTTTTCATCCACAGGGTACATATATTCCATCTCAAAAGCATGTTTCATCTCTTCCTATTCTCCGATAGCATGTTTTATTAAAAGATAATAATCTCTACAAATTATCTTTTATCATTGTAGTTCCGGATTGCAAAAGCTTAATCGCTTGTTCGACAGTAATCACCTTTGCATAACGCTTTCCCCACATAAACAGAATTATCCATTACACCAAAGACATCACATATATCTGGCAAGGATTATTCTCTCCCCAGAGTTCTTTGATTACCTCGAATTCCTTAAAACCACATGACAGATAGAACCTGTTGGTAATATCATAGTCTTCATATACGCCCATCTTTACAGTTTTTACCTGCATGAATAAGTAACCTTTTGCCTTAGAAATTCTCCGAGCCTCCTCAAAAAGCTGCCTGCCAAGTCCATGACGGTGATATTCCTTAAGCACACCCATTACTGCCAGTTCTACAGTCTCTTTACCTGTTTCCTTTAGGCATAGGAACCCGGCAAAACCGCTATCTTCTTCTGCTGTAAGAAAGATCTGATCAGCACTCTCAGCTATATATTTTTCCCTGCTCTCGTCAACTTCAAACCAGTCGCGAAGTGCTTCCAGCACCTTTCTTGCAATTATTTGTTTTGTATTCGGGTCTACAATCTGTTTAATCATTTACATTAACCTTTTCTTCGCCTGTTTAATTTAAATATAATTGTTAATTCCATCAACATCAGTTAAATAGTGCATAGGTTTTTCTATAAATTTAAATCCTATTTCATCAGCAAGCAATTTCGCAGTACTAGTTTTCCCCACACCATCTAATCCTTCTATCGCAATATGCATATTTCATCCTCCCTCGCTCAGCTTCTTTGCCAGTATATAGCCAAACCGATGAAAGTGATCTTCTGAACGATCTATGTGAGCCAGTTCAAAAATAGGCTTCTTCATTTCATAAATATGACATATTTCCCAATTATCACGAAAAAAACCTCTTATTTCTCCACTTCTAAAAAAGGTTTCCGATTTCCACGTATGAGAATCTTCTAATGGCATCATATAATCCATATAAAGAAAACTGGACTGCGGTGATTTTTTGATACACCTAATCCTTTGATATCATTCTAATAGATTCTCTTTGTTTAAGCAATGTTCCTTAGCTCGTATTCATTTCTATATTTTATTGGACTGACATATAAATAATCCATCGGAAACTATCATGCTTCCTCCAGCTTTTTAAAATATTCTTCACGCAAAAAATGCTCCTCAACTTTCGTATAGATGTTCATAGTGGTTTCAATATCACTCTGGCCCATCAATGCCTGTACCACCTTTACATTTACATGTTTTTCACAAAGTACATTAGCAAAAGTATGCCTAAGATCGTGACTAGTAAAGCTTGGGAGTATAACATCTTTTCCATCTTTATTTTTTATTCCTGCTTCATTAAATGACCACTGTATACGCTTTAGCGCACGATTTACACTAGCCTGATTGTATACCATTCCAAATCTGTTCAAAAATACAAAATTGTTGTGTCCATCTACCATACTCTTGCAGGTTATTCTATTCTTCTTTTGATACTCTTTTTCCATAAGCAGAGCCTCAATTACTTTAGCAGTCATAGGAATTGTTCTAACGCTTGATGGGGTTTTCGGATTTGCGATTACATATTTAGCCCCGTTTTCTCCATGCACTATGTAATTTAGAGTTTGATTTATCACAATACGTTTCTCTTCAAAATGGACATTTTCCCACTCAAGTCCGATAATCTCACCAAGTCGCATCCCAGTCTGATTCATCACAAAAATAAGAGGATACCAACGTTTAAATTCAGATGAGTTCTTCAAATATTTATTAAACAAATTAATCTCCTCTGAAAATAATCCTCTTCTGGTGCTTGTATGTTTTGAATGATTGCGTTTAAAAGATTTTAATGCATTATTAGCAGGATTAGTCATAATTATACCGCTTTCAACAGCTGATTGCATTACCTGAAACAGAATATTCTGAACATGTGCCGCTGTTATCACTGCTTTTCTCTCGCATCCAATCATCCTTTCATATCGACACTTGATATCAAATGTCGTAATCTCATCAATTGGCATCTTTCCCAAATTATTTCGCAAATATGCATCATAAGCAAATTTATAGTTTTGTTTGGTATTCTCTCGCAAATTCATTTTTCCCGCAAACCAGATTTCAAACTGGTCATTTAATGTAATTTCACGCATATTTTTCAACAGCTTAACGCTCTGAACATATTTGATTTTTGCCTCTTCATGACGAAGTTCAGATAATCTTGTAGCATAAATCCACTTTGTTTCTCCACAAAGATCCATATATTGAAACACATATCTTCCATCTTTTCTCTCATACTCACCCACATATAATATATTTCCTTTTGAATCTGTTCTTGCTTTCTTCATATCAAATAATCCTTTCATGCTAATCGTTGAAAAACCTTCAAGTATCGTTTAACCATGAAGTTTTTTCAACGATATTTACTTTATCACTCCCCTTTCGGAAAACAAGACTAATAATATCCGTCCTTATTTGATATGATGAAATATTATATTTTTCTGTACGTTCTTATACACACATTCACAAATTTTTAAATTAGTATTTAGTCAAAATTAGTCAAAAAGACCTGCAGGAAAACCCTGCAGGCCTTGAAAATACGCCATTTTTTAATTTAATGTTTTCATTGTTGGGAGGTCGAACATACGTTCGATAGTTTTCTCCTGTCCTCTACTATTGTTTCCTACTCTGTTCAATATCTTTCAAATTTAGTGTTCCTATTATTTGCCCTTTTTTCCCAATTCCTACTTGGCCTATGTTGTCAAAATGTTGTAATTCACACATTTTGTTGTCAGGGTATTTACACCTTTAAAAGATATCTAACTTTTCATCCAGTAACATAAATGTTTCCTGCTTTTTTTGATCAGTGGCTTCTGCATATATATCCATTGTTGTTTCAATGTTTCTGTGTCCCATTACAGATTGAATAACTTTCAGATTCGTTACATTCTCGCACAGCCTTGTTGCAAAAGTATGTCTAAGAACATGCGCCGAAAATCTCGGAAGCATAACCGGCTCTCTATGTTCTCTTGCCGCAGCAACCATTTCCTCTGCATTGTACGAATCAACAATTCTCTTGATTGCGTTGTTAACATTACTTGCCTTTAACACATCACCAAAACGATTTGAAAATATGAATCCAGTCATTCCATCTACTTCGCTATCACAAAAACCATTCTCTGACTGTTCTTCGTACTCCATCTCCAATGCTTCACGTACTGCATCAAGCATAGGTATAGTTCTTATACCAGCTTCTGTCTTTGGCTTTGATACTTTCAGAATACAGTCTTTGGTCTCGCTGTCCTGATAATAAACCATTCCGTGATTGATGCTAATGATTCCCTTTTCAAAATCAACATCTTCCCATCGAAGCCCTGTCATCTCTCCGATTCTACATCCTGTGCCAAGTAAAACTGTAAACACAGACCACCATCTGCAAAATACCGGGCTATTAGCAATGTAATCCATAAATGCTCTCTGCTGGTCAAGAGTAAGTGCATGTCTTATACCTCTGTTCTTGCCTGCATTTTTGGAAATCTCTCGAATAACCCCATCTGATGGATTCTTTCTTATTATATTGTCTCTCACAGCCAACTGAAATGTCGGATGCAATAATGTATGAATAGATTCTACCATACCAATAGATAATCCATCATTCTTTAGCAAATGATAATAATATTGAAGTACATCTGAGAACTTAATACTTGCAATCATTTTCTTTCCAAAACTATCTCTGACAAAATGATCATAGTTATATATGTAACCACTCTTGGTAGAATTCTTTAAATCATGTTTCATAGAAATATATCTATCGAAAACATCATTTACAGTGGCTCTACCTGCCACATACAAGTCTAATCCGTCTAACTGATCTCTAATCAGTTCTTTTTCCTTTTCTCGGAGAGTAACTAAATCATTGGCATATATGTACTTCCTTCGTCCCAATGGATCCGTATAGTTATACATATATCTTCCGTCTGATTTTCTCTGAAGCTCTCCTTTTCTTAACGCTCTGCCTCTGGCATCCTTTCTCGAAACTGCCATAAATTCCTCCTTCAATAAAATGAAGGAATTCAACATCATCGTCTTTTTGAAAAGTACTCTTCTAATGCACTGATAGTTACATTTGTAATTGACTCATTATGCTTTTTTGTATACTCCAAGAGATGATTTCTCACCTCATCCGGCAATCTTACACTTAAAAACTTATCTTTTTTATTCTCTAATTTTGGTCTTCCTGCCATTCGTACACCTCCGCATATTGTCATTATAATAAATGTAACACGTTTATTCAAGCGAAAATGTTAAATCCCTTATTATTTTTTTCTTTATCAATGTTGTCAATTCATATTGGTTTAGAACTCTCTGAATGATTCTAAATACTCTTCAAATATCTGACAGTTTACAAGACAAATTCCATCAATCTTATAAACCGCTCCCGCTTCCTTTGAAAGCTGCTCAAACTTGCAATGTCCCATACTGTAGAGCTCTGCACCTTCCTTGTATCTGACAAACTTCTTAACCATTCCTTTTGTTCTCTTAACCTTTTCTGCTGTGTTTGTATTCTTTTCCATTTTATTAATCCTCCTATATTCTCACTAATCAAGCATTCCAGCTAAACAAATCATGTCATGAAAGATACTTTTAAGTTCTTTTGCTTTCTCATGTGGGAGTTGACTCAAAGAATATTCAAGCGGTAATACTTTATTATCTACTGCCAAAACGGTATTAGCATCTGTATTTAAATAATTGATAATTGCAAACAATAACTGAATGCTCACATTTCTTGTTCCAAGTTCAACCTGTGTCAAATGCGACTCACTTATTTGAAGATCCTCAGCCATCTGAGCGATTGTGAGTTTCTTTCCTACTCTTAATCTTCTAATATTGTTACCTACTAAATAACTATCGTACATATTGTTAACCTCCATATAATCAAATCTTGCTATCTTACTAAAGACAAGATCACCACGTCTGATGACTGATGCTTTTATATTGGAAGGAATAAAAACGAACCACCATTTCTTATCCTTGAGATTGTCTAACTGAATAAAACCAATATATTTCTTTTCCTCCAGTCGTCGCCGGTATCAGAAAAGCCGGCTATGCAAAACTGCAATCACGGCACAGCAAATTTCTTCACCCTTACAATAGGTAAAAACACATCTCCATGTCCTGTAAGATATGTCATTCATAAAATTCATATAAGTGTTAACATCTTTATGATTCGTCTTAATGACTATACGTATATTTTAGGATTTATAAGTGCAAACCTCCATACACGATAATGTGCAATTTCCCAAATCTTGCACATTATTGTAAACAATTTTAAATATTCAATTATAAACAGAAAATAATAACGCAAAAAAGGCACGGTAAGGCTTACCGTGCCAAATGTATTCAATTTACCAGTCAGATTCGCTTCTTCCATCTAAATAAACTTTTACAGAATCAAATTTTTCATAACAATTTGTTTCTTCTTTTTTCGTTTTTCCCGGTTCTATTTTATCACTTCCTCCGACGTATCCCCAATTAGTATCAACTATTTTATCTCCTTTAAAAAACAATGCCGTATATTCAACATATTCTGCCGGCTCATTTCCAGTATTTTCCACACTGATAATTGCTTTATCTTTAGCTATACTTACGTCACACTTTAGGTTTTGAACAACTGGATTATAATACTCACATGCTTCTGGTTCAAATTCCCATTTAAATTTTGAGAATTTTTGATTTGAGTCAAAGATTAGAGCCACTTCTGTATCTTTCGCAAATGCATCTACCTCTTCTTCTTCTGTTCCAACAATCTGGTCATTACCGTCAAGCAAATCTACAGATACATTTAAGGCACAATCATTAACTGTATTTTTTAATACTAATATTAAATAATACCGGCTATACGCTTTATATGTATAGGATGTTACTTCTATACCATTTGCCACTGCATCTGCATCAAAATCACTGTTTTCTGTTGAATCATCAATACTAGCTTCTCCAACAGAGCCAACGTTCTCTTTTGTTGCTTCATTATTGTTATCAGCGGTTGTTTCAGATACTTTTTCAGCTACTGTTCCTTCATTCTTTTGGCTCACTTTTTCACCATTTTTACTTTCCGAACATCCAATAAGCATAAACGCTGTCAATAATGAAACTGCTAACACATAGATTTTAAAATAATTTTTCATATGGCCTCCGTTCCGTTTACTATAGAAGGTAAACAATGTTTTTATATAGGTATTCCTGTAAAGGAATACCTATATCTGATATGCTTAGTATATCAGCGACCAATTCAACAAATCACACTCTCAAAAAAGCAGACAGAGCGAAATCCATTTTCAACTCTGCCTGCCTTTTCAAATTATTACTGATTTATTTCTCTATATGCCTTTCTGCATGTCTCAACAATAGTATTTAGATTCTCTTTATCTAAAAAAATCTGCATATCATCGCTGACATTATTATAGAATTCACTTCTCTCTTTAAGATGATCAATACAATACTGTATGTCCTCTTCATCGCTACTATGATGAGATCCGCATGCATTAATTTCAGTAGAAAACCAAAAGTCATCTTCTGTTATTTCCAAACACACCTCAAATACCTGCCAGCCACCAAGTTCCGCTCCAAAGTTAACCTCAATTATATCTTTTGGGTTATCTCTAAACGTGACGGATAACATATCATCAGGAGTGTTTGGACTTTCCCATGTTGTCAATCTTTCCTCATCTTCTGCAAACTTTTCTTTGATACAAATGTCTGGCCAAACAATATTGTAAATGCATGGATTCATTTCTACAACCGACATCTGTTTCATAATATCCTTAATGTTCTCCTTCACATATTCTGTTCTTTTATCCTTAACAATCTTTGCTGTATTCATTTCTTTAACCTCGCTTTCCATATTCTAACTGTTCAACGTCATTCCAATAATCTAAGCTGCTCCATTGCAGATATCTTGAATACCTTTGAGTATTCCCATTAACGCTTTTAACTGCTTTGGTGTGTAGCCTTCAAGCATCATCATAATATCATTGTCAATATTCCTGTGTACTTCAATGTTCACTCCGGATAAAAGGTAATCCACAGATGTTCCATATATTTTTGCGAACTTAACAATAACTTCTGCTGACATCTTGTTGATTCCATTCTCATACTTCGACAGTGCATTTCTGGATATCCCCATTCTACTTGCAGCTTCTTCCTGCGACAATTTATTCTTTCCTCTCATGATTGAAAGTCTTTCCCCAATTTCATATGGGTTGTAATTTAATTCTGTCATTCTACTCACCCCCATCACCATAAAAATCTGTGTGGAGGACGAGGTCCTTTAACATCCAATTTCTTAGTTTTCCTAAGTCTTTCCGGCAAATGTTCCTCAGCTTGTTCGTGGGATTGATACAATCTATGAGCCTTTAATGTAATTGCTCCATTTGTATCTTTAAATTTAACTGTGTAAAAATTACCGTTCTTTCTAATTACTTCTGTCTCTCTAATCAGCCTATTGCTCTCAATAATGTAAGCAGTATCGCCTATCTTGAAAGCATTTGTTTGTTCGGTGAAACTCTCTCCACTCAATTCTTCATCTCTTAAATTATTCAAATTAATCATTCCTCCTGCTTATACAAAACTAAATCTTTCAATTACATTTTGTCCTCACAAAGACAGGGAAACTTTTCCTTGTAAGTAAAGCCAGTGTTCCGTAGCACTGCGAGTTGTGCCCTGGCAGCTGATCGCGTACGCACGAACATATGTTCGTTACGCATATTAATATACTATATTTTTTTCTGGATGTACACATCAAAAATGATGAATTTTCAAAAATTTTTTATACAGCACTTTTCATCTACCCGGAATCTTTACTATTCTTGAATCCGTCAAACAATTCATCCACCGTAATCCCAAAATATTCTGCTAGCCTGACTGCACAAACAAGGTTCGGATTTTTTGAATTGCGCTCCATACGGCTAATGACCTGAACATCAACACCGACTTTTTCTGCAAGTTCCACTTGCGTAAGATTCATACTTTTTCTCACTTCGTAAAGTTTGCTCTTAAATACAATATCGTTTTTCATTTTCATACTGAGACCTCCTAAATAATGATATAAATAGGTAGATTTTCCCGCATCGGGATTCTCGGGCTTCTCCTACATACCATTATACTCAGACACCTGTCCTAAAATCTGGACAGAGTAAAAGGCTACCCCAACTTACATTGGAATAGCCCTTATTTACGTACTTTTCATATTTTCATATTTTATATTTTTATTTTACCAATCATCATCGTCGTCATCTGATCCACTCATAATATGCAGTTCTCCAGTATCCATATCAAGAGCCATATTCCCTGACATCTCCATCATCATATGTCCGTCTGTATCCATCAGCATATCATCTGACATTCTAAAACACATATCTCCATCTTCTAAATCAAATTTGCACATAAGTTATTCACCACCTTTGAACTAATCTTCAAAAATATCATACCCGGTTCTGCAACCTCTCTGACGTATTGCTTTAAAGTGATATCCATTCGTTTCCCAGTGTGGAAATTTATCTGCCTTTTCTTTGTTGGTATCACGATGGCAAATTATAATATTCTCCGGAACATCGCAGCCACCTTTTGACAATGGACGTATATGATCAATAGTCGGATGATATGAACTTCTTGGATTACCACACGCTGATTTTTTTATAGTTCTTCCAGCATAATCAACAACTGTATCCCTATGTCCAAAGTAGGCATTCCATACTTCGACAATATTGTACTTTGACATTTTGAGTACCTCCTTTCGCAATTTAAGAAAATATTTTCTAATTAAAATTCTACAATTAGCGGAGGTACATTACCATGAACCACTGTGGTTCAAAAAAAGAGATTCCTATGAAGGAATCTCTAATTCTTGGATATTTGTTTCAGTTATTTGCAGAAGCTTTAAAAGCTTTAAAGTACTTATCCGCCGCTCTCCTGTTTTATAATAATAAACTAAGCGAGTCGACACGTTAAGTTTTTCCGCTATCACCTCATCTGTGAGATTCGAATTGCTGATGATATTATATACCATCAAACCGTCTTCCTGAAACTTTTTTCTTTTTTTATCCATATGCAGTCACCTCCGGTCTTCCGACCGTTGCCGTATCCCGTAGGCATCTGCACTTTCAATATATATTATTATTTTTTCTTTTTCAAGTCTTGCGCAACATATATAGTTCCATATTGCAGTATGTTCTTAAGCATATCTGTATACTCTGCTAATCCGCACGAAATCATCCGTAAATTACAATACAGTGTAAATAATTTAATTACATCATAACCGGTAATATCCATAATATCTGAGTCATAATCACCATGCATTATAGCATTACGATTGATGAATGAATCTTTAGAATTATTCGTTATGCTTTTATAAACTGCATCAATTATATTCCATATTTTACCGTAGCGCTCATGATTCATTAACTTAATAATATCCGATATCTCCTGCGAACGTTCCTTCCCTTTTTTTACTTTTGCTGACAACTTAAAATAGTTATCCCAAAGGCTGGCACAGTCCTTATGTTCTCCTTCGAGTAGCGCAAAAAGATTTCTCGCTGCACTACGTAGCTCACCATTCTCCAAAGCAATAATTGCACACTTTAAATCAATAATTTTACGTTGCAATTTTACCGGGAGCGTACTTTCATCTGCTTCCAACATATTCCCAAACATTTTTTTGATTTCTAAGTATTTATTCATAACGAAGCTATCTAGAATGTCTTCAACTGTCACCGATTCATCAAGCAATGGATATATTGGCAAAGGCATATCATACAAAAAAATACCTTCCCGAGCCAGCTCGTTAAGTCGTTGATTGTATTCATCGGAAAATATATTATTTCTAGTAGATTGAACATATTCTTCTAAATCAAGTTTTGCAATATAGCTCTTAAATATCGTATTTTCAATTTCCCGTTCAAGCACAACAATTTCATCATTAACTTTTGACTTCTTCATATGAACAAGGATATCCTGTGCCTGCTCAATATCATTTATCCAATCTTTTTGAATCTGTAACAACTTATAGAATTGAGGAAGATTCTCATCATATGTATACACTCCCTCCAGCTGAGCTTCTTTAATCATCACTGCATACAGTTTATGAACTCTATCTTCCAATTCAAATCTTTTATCTGTAATCTCACGATATTTGCTTACCAGTTCCAGTTGCTTTGCCATACTATCATTCAAATGCGGATTATTTTCAAGGAATCTATCATTCCATTCATCTATTGTATTCTTTTTGATTTCTCCTGTGAGAATTTTATGTATATGTGAATTAATTTCCTTTTTTGAAAGCTGTTCCGGCATATTATTCCTCCCTGTTCAACTCCTCCATCATATCCTTTTCAAATTTCATTAAAAGGGCAAATAATTCTTCAAGATACCTAATCACATCTGACTTAGTTGTATTTTGATCTAACCTTACTCTATTCGTCGAATACGGACATCTCCACTGCCAATTTTCACGTTGCACTCTTGCCGGAAACTTATCATTTATTCTGTCACAAACCACTCTAAGATTATCTGGCAAATTTTTACCGCTAAGCGCAAACTGCATGTGTATCGTCTTTTCACAATCATTTATAATCTCATAATAATAATGTGTTTTTGTTCCCCAGCCACTCTTAGGTTCTTCAGCCTCTGGTAACAATTCAGACGTCATTTCAGTGGTGAATCTTACATAACGCTTTCCACTTCTATCAGTGTTTATATTTATTCTTCCTTCAGACTCCTTTTCTTTTGCCCATTCAAGCATAATAGAAGCAATATTTAAACTGCACCCTGTATCCTTTTCAATTTGATATGTATTTTGCTCTTCACCTTCATCCTCTGAAAATACAATGACTGTCTCAACATTACATGCCTGCATTAACATATTAAGCATGGCAATCTCATGTTCTTTATATACAGTCTCTTTCCAACAAAGACTAGCAACCTTATCCGCCTGCCTTTCAGTTAATGAACTCATTATTCTTAACTTAAGGCTACCTTTTGAAATCATATCTTTAAAAGTACTCTTCTTTGCTTCCGGAGACATATTCGAAAACTTAGAATTAACATTTCTTTGAATAATACAAAGATTTCCAAACTGATCCACTCCATCCTTCCACTGTTCAAATGTTCCCTCTGAGGGATTCTGAGGATACCAATGTTCAACAGAATTTCTGAATTCAAATACAAAGTCATCATATTTCTTTCTATCTGAATTCCATAAGAGGAAATCCAAATAGTTGAATACAATATGAGGAGTATTGACACCCATAGCAAACGAACCATCTTTACATACATTAAAGAAATTCTCTCGCACAGCAGATTTCGCAATGTCTTCTGTTACATTCTCAAAACTTATAATACTCTCATCATATGTATGTATACAATCATCAACAGACAGCCATAACAACAATTGAGTAATCCAATGCATAACCTTTGGCGAAGTATACGACACTCGCAAAGCTGATTGAAGCATAATATTAGTTTTAGTTCTCCAGTCATTTGTTGTTGCCCATTCTCCTGATTTTGTAAATTTTGTATTTCTGTAATAAGGTTTTTTCTTAGATTGCTGACCGGATACAAAAAGACTTTTTAAACTCCACTCGCCGTCAGCATTTTCATTGGCATACTCTCTCTTAATAATATACTTATCAAAAAGAAATCTAGTACGTAACAAGCACACTGCAAAATCTTTTGCAAACTGTGCTTTATCTTCCACTATCTTGTGCTCTCCTATCACTCCATGATCTATTACTCTTATGAAACTATCAATAAGCTTTTTATCATCAAGAAGTTCTTGTATTATCTGCTTTCCGGAATTTTCATGAACAATGTTTTTGCACCCAATTAAAACTTTTAAGGTATGCAACAAGAAAAACGGAAAATCTATAACACTTTCGAATCTCACACGCGCTTCATCGTCAAGATATCCTTCATCATCGTCAACTTTAAAATTTATATCGATTATATCCGAGATTTTATATCCTACGCCTTCAACAGCAGCAACCTCTACTCCTTTTTTATAATCGTCCCACTCTCCTGACGGCATATTATTCCATTCGTCACCAAATAAATTCTTTCTAATAACATTATTTTTGCTGACAAAATGCATTTGAACATATCCGTTCATATCACTACATGCATCCCAAATCTTTGCAAAGACCGCAGATTCATGTTGGTTATGAAGATAACTCATAAGCGTTGCCTTTAATATATCATGCTGCTCTAGCTGTTCTCCACGGGTATTCATAATCTCGAAATAACGATTAAGATCAGTATTCTCCGGAACTTCAATCCTATATACAATAACCCTTCTCATTTTTTCTATAAAGGTATTTCTGTCAAAATCTTCTTTGTTCAACAGTTCTGTTAAAATATGTATCCCTCTTACAATACCTGATTCAAGTCTGTCCACCTCAAATTTATCTCGTTCATCTCCCAACAGTTCTTTAATATTTCGAAGCGAATAATTAGATCTCTCACGGCATGCAAAAGTAAGTGTTTTTTTAACATCCAAACCTAAACAATTAAGTAGCAGATACAAAGATGTAAGTCTTTGCTGTCCATCTACAACCTCATATTTGTTTCCCTGTTTTGATACAACTAATGCACCAATATAATAATTCGAATCATCGGCGACATCATTTATATCTTCAACAAGTTGTGTCAGTTGCTTATCCTCCCATGCGTATGCACGCTGGTATAAAGGGATAATATACTCCATATCGGTATCAAATATATTGTTATCCGAACCGATAATATTAAGTTCAGTTACCAATTGACTCATTTGACACCTCCACTATTCCGTTCATTTCCTTAAGTTTCATATAAAGCCATTCCCATTTTGGAGTTGAAGCTCCATCATCGTCACGCTTTACTTTTATCTGTAACCCCGATATCTCATTATGTAGTCTTGCAAAACTTATCTTTGAAAACATTGCTATCATATTTGTATATTTAGCATTGCTCTCGTCTCCAATGGCATACTTATTAATACTGTCAAATCCAAGATTTTCCATATCAACTCTTATCATAAAAGCCCACGTAAATAGCTTTTTTACTGCCATAACGTCAAAATTATGAAATTTATCATAATAGCACAGTAGAGAACACCAAAAGAGATTCTTTGTATACCCAAATCCCGCTGATCCGTCTTTATGGTTAAGTACACTTTTAATGTCTGCAAATGAATCGTTCGCATCAATCTCCGACTTAATGTCATGCAATAAAAGCATATAATGTTCAACCATTTCAAAAAAATCATTTCCTGCCACAAATGGCTCAGTTATCTGAAAATATGGCATAGCTTTGCTAGCTCTTCTTGCATAAGAATAATTTGATGTTTCTCCAATTCCCTTATAAGTATCTATTTCTTTAGCAATAAACGGTCTACTTTTTATACCACGAGACCAATTCCATATTGGAAACAAATACAAATCAAATAATTCCCTAATCTGCTTAGTATCCTTTGCTTCCCATTTAGTAACTGCATGCTCCATTTCATATGGATATTTTTTCATTTCACGCAGATGATAAGCCTTTAGTAAATCGTGAGGATCCAAAGCTTTTCCTCTTGTGTTTTGTGAATCAAAAAGCTGAAATGCCTCAGAAACTTTATCAACACAAATAATAACAACCTCAAGTATTTCTTTAATCGCATTAATAAAAAGCTCCTTAGTAGCTACATCCTTTAATGAAAACCATTCTCTGATGTACGTATAATTGTTATGTATATTTGTTTGAGATACTTTACTTGAAAAAACTTTATTGATAACACTGCTATTAAATTCTGGCACTATACATTTTTTTAACAAAGTAAGTGAGATAATTCTTTGCTGCCCATCTACAACATCATAAACACCATCATCATTTTTGTGTAAAATAATTGTTCCGACACGATATTTAAAACCCTGACGATATCTCTCTGCATCTGTAATTGCATTAGTAATATCGCTTAAAAGATCCTCTATATTTTGAATAGACCATTTATATGGACGTTGGTAATTGGGAATATCCAAATTCATATTAAGAAGATTTTCAACACTCTTTATTTCCGCCATAGTTTATTCTCCCTTCCGATGCTATTCACAATGAAGAATTAATCAATTACATTAAAATAGTCCATACTTGTTTTTATCATTTGATCAAACAATTCAATATTCTTTTTAAACTCAGCTGCCGAATTTAATCTCACCTCATACTCTTTCCACTTTGTGTTATAAGACTGCTCCAGTTCTGCAGCATCAAGTCGATCAGATATTTCCTGATCAAATTCTCCTTTAATTGCAATATAAAAGTAATTCTTTCTTGGTCTGAATCTAACAAAGTTCTTTATAATACCGTCATTACTTAGTCCAATATAAAACTTGTTATATTTCAACTCATATCCCGGTGCTAATTCTTTTATATGCGTGTGAATATCATCAACATACTTTAACACTTTTGGCGTACTTCGCTTTTCCCAATAAGCTCTGTCTTTAACTTCATATTCTTCTTCATCCTCAAGTGCGTGATCCACCTTATCCATAACCTTTGTAAAAGTAAGAGAAATATCATTTCCTGTTTTAAACGCTGACATTTGTAATGCTATCAATGGAATATTTCCGTTAAAAAGAGATATTACGTTCATAAATCTTCCTGTTATTTCTTCGGCTACAATTACAGCACAGTGATTATATTGTGGATATCTTTTACGTTCTAAATCCCAATATTCAATTGTCCTAATAATATGACTTGGATCCGTTGCTCCTAACTGAATTTCAACTTCATATCTTGTATCCTCACCTGATAACAACAAATCCAAACGACCACCGGAAGGCTGCATTTTTTCTCTTTTTACAGCTGACAAATCTCCCAATCCTAAAACCTCAGGATGTTCAAAAATATATTCTTGAATTGTATCCTCTTTTATTTCCGGATGATTCTTTAGGGATATTTTTTCTAAAGCAATAATATTTGCCATACGCACCTCCTATTATATTATTTCGACTTCTAATTTTTCATTCTACTCCTAACGCCTTAAAAACAGCATCCTGCGCACTTTGATAGAATATCAAATTAAAACTACTCATCAAATCTGCCGGAACTGTCCCTAAATCCACAGCTGAAACCTGTGGTAATAATACTTTTTTTGCACCGCTATCCAAACATACCTGTAATGTATCCGCCAAGTTTTCAACCTTCATCAAGGTACCACCAATACTAAATTCCCCCAGCACTACTAGTGAAGACTGCGTTGGTTTTCCTATTGCAATAGAGCACAGTGCAATCAATGTAGGTAATGCAAGTCTTGATGTCATTCCTATTCCCTGTAAATCAGAATAGTTAACTATGAAATCATTATTGCTGGTATTAATATTCGAGCTTATTGAATGCCCGTTTACTTTTAAATAATTGATGGCAGTGTCGGCAGCTTCTTTACACTCACGATCCGAGCCAATTCCTGTCTTTGTAAACTTGCCATTTCCAACCGAAACTTGCGATTCTAATCTGAACACACCTATCATTTCGTTTTTGCCATTTGAAACAGTGTATACCTGTCCAGGATTAATGATTCCCTCTGGGATTAGTTTGCCACTTCCCTGTTCAGGTACTGAAACAAAATGCTCTTCGAATGTTTCATTATCAATATAAGAAAAATTCACATCATAGAATTCCATTCCACCCAGCTTCTTTAATTGTTCTTTTACTCTACGACGCATTTCCAAAGATATTTCTAATATTTCAGCAATGTCCTCTTTCGTATAATTTCCATCAGGATACAAAAGTTTTACATATCCATCAACCAACTTTCTAACTGCTATTGTGTCACGTTGATTTAAGTTATGTCCAAAATGGAAATACTTATCTACAGCATCTCCGTAACTATCTTTGCGCAATTCTCTTATAAATGCTGCCAAATAATCTGTTATAAATCCATAATCATTTGTAAAATGTTCAGGTCTGAATTTAGGAATCTCCCATCCCGGATTATAGCAATGCATACGATCTAAAAATGCTGTATCAGTACCCATTTCTGGTGGGAAAGGATCAAACAAACTAGATGTTTTTAGAAGAACATCCACACTTTGATTTATATTACCAACAAATACCATAGAAGCAGATGCTCCAATTTCTTCTTTTCCACGGGCAAATGACCCTGAAGCCATATAATCCTTCATTATCTGCACGCCATCTTTATCTTTGAATTTTATTCCTGCCACTTCATCAAAAGCAACGCAATCCCAAAGACCAACCAAACCTACTGTTCTTCGTCCCATATTGTAAAAAAGATTTGCTACAGTAGTCTGTCCACCAGATACCAAAATACTATTCGGCGATACCTCTTTGTACAAATGTGATTTTCCGGTACTTCTTGGCCCCAACTCACAAAAATTAAAATTATTTTCAATTAGCGGAAGCATTCTTGTAAGCAACAACCATTTTTCACGATATGTCAGCGAGCTTGGTTCCATACCGGTTGAACGAAGAAGAATATCAATCCACTCTTCCTTTGTAAAATATTTACGTCCTTCCTTCACCTCATTTATATCTAAACTTGGCATTTGGACCGGTGTGAGTCTTCTAACACTAATAGGATTGGCTTCCTTCTGTCGCTTTCTTTTAGATGAAATTCCATATCCATCAGCATCAACAATACCTGCACTAATAACATCTTCTTGTGAATCATATTCCAACTGTACAATGCACCAAATTCCACCACAAAGCAAACGATCATACTGTGTTGGATATTCACTGCTAATTGGAACTCCCGTTAATCCCATATTTGTGAAAGTTGCTTCATACTGATCCTTCTTAATGTTTAGTTGTACACTGACCATATCTATGATTGTATGTGCTCCTTTTTCTCTTAATCGCGAAAGAATCTTCTGTGCCTCGTCCGGTCGTACAAAATTATCCGAAAGTATCTTTTTTACATTCTCAACTCCACCTTGTATTACATTCTCATCATCGGAGCTACAATATTGACCAAGCAAAAATTCCAAAACATAGACAGGAACATTAGCTCCCTCTTTTATTTTTTTTGTAAGGTCTTTTCTGACGATTTTTCCATCAAAGTGCTGTCTCAACTTTAATCTTATATCTTCATTATAAGTTTCTTGATTCTCATTAATTTGCATAATTAATCCTCTTCTTTATCAATATTAATTTGCTTTTTGTTTAAAGCATTATCTACTATTTTTCTTTCTAGTTTGGCAATATTATCAAGCATTTCTATATATCTAGGAGAAACTGCAACAAGATTCGATATACCTTTGGAATAATACTTTACCACGTCTGCCACTTGAATCATTATCTCTTTTTTTAGAGGTTCCATTATATTAATTATTCTTTTTATCAGTTCATCTATAACTCCCGAATAGTCATACATAGAAATCAATGATTTCGATATATTCACTAGCATTTCGGAGAAATCATACAACACTTCCACTGAATAAATATCACTAAAATCTCGTTCTTGTATTATTGTGATTGCATTAGTCAATTCTTTGTTTAATAGATTCAGTTTTTTCCCTATATCCTTATATTCATCAATCTTTATTGTTTTATGATGTGCTACTGTATTGCGACAATCATGAACTTCTTTTATCATTGATTTCCACTTTTCTGTGCTTCCAATGTCTGAAAAATTCTTCTCCCAAAGGCTTTTAGGTCTCATTAATTCTATTTTTTTTTGTAATTCCTCTTTTGTCATAGAATCAATTGATTCGTAAGACAATTCATTTTTTATAAAATCTGTATAATCTATTGTCCTATCCTCGAATAGATACGCTTCCAATTGTGCAAGGTCAAACTGTTCCAATATTTCACTTAACTTTGGTGTTCCTTTATTTTTTGCTTTTATATTTCCCATAGTTTCATCTGAAATAGTTTCTTTAGGCCATTCTTCCTTATAAGCCTTCGTTAAAACAATTAATATTAATTGTCTCAGTTTTCTTTCAAACAATGCGTACTTTGGGTACAATTTTTCACACAGCGAAAAAGAGATTCCATCGTATACTTTTGTGATACCTATGTATTGATTGTAATTAGTCCTAGTTAATGTATCATCAAATTTTTGTAAGATTTCTACAGCCTTATTAAATCTCGTTTTTGTTGATAATTTTAAATAATAACGGTCTGAATATATATCCGTCTCTATATAATAGTTTACTTTTAGACCTTCTTCATTCTCAAAATAACCATCTTTTAATTCAAATTCGGTTTTAGATAAATACTCAAAAGTAATTTGTTCGACTGTTTTTTCACTTTTCTTTCTGTCCAACAATATATATTCATTTTCTATATAAGCCAAACAAATTCCTCCTCTCCTCTACCATCCAAAATCATCTGCAAAAGCGATATCCATCACTACTTCATGCCTAAACAATTCAATGTCTGTATTAGCATCGCTTACAACCAGATAATAATTCTTTGCTCTATCATATTTTTGATTCTTAAAATTGAATCTCATTCTAAAGATTCGCTTCTGCGAATCAGGCTCTCTATTATCTGCCACATATGTATTTTCATTTGATATTCTCTCTCCGCCTTCTGCCTCAAAGAATATCTTATATGTGGTCTTTCTAATAGTATCGCTAACCGGCTCTGACTGAATGAAATCCATCGTTGTAATTAAGTTGGTTATTTTCTGAACCATACTTACTAACGCTATTTTTACATTAGTTGTATCCATGTGTCCTTTTTCCATCTTTATATCTACAATTGGTACAATCATTTCCTGCGGTGACGAACCTCCATGAACAAAGTTCTGTCCGCCTCCAGATACTTTGAACACATTACTGCTTATCGGGTAAGACACTATCTTTTGATCGTTATTTCCTAAAACAAATCCAAGATTAACATTTCCAACTCCATCCTCAATAATATGCTCATTAGATACAACAAATCTGCGATTGATAAATGCATTCTTTCCTGCCATTCCACCAATCTTATCGCTCTCAGTTATCTTGTCTCTCTTATATATAAAGCCATGATCTGATGTGACAATAAACTTATATGTATTTGCATTAGAAGCAAGTCTATTAATAAAATCCATTATTTCCTTAATTGCTTCTTCGCACGCGATAAACACTTCATCTTCTGTATTTGGTTTATCACCTCTCGCATCTATCTGATTATGATATACGTACACAGCTTGTTTACCGGTAAATATTTTTCTTAGTTCATCCTTTTTCAAGGACTTTACATCATCAAACTGTACACAGACGGAATCTGCCAAATAATCTTGTAATACCTTTTGTCTCGAAGCCAAATTATCACAACTCTTACCATCTACTAAGACATTAAAATCATCTGTCATTTCTAGTGTTTTATGAGGTAATAATGCCGCCATTCCAAGTCTCGTATATGAAGGCAATGTACTAAGCATATTCTCTATTCTTGCAGTACATTTTGGATTATCTTGCATACGCACAAAAAACTCTCGGCCAACTTCATATCTCATTGCATCAGAAATAATAACAACCGTTTTTTCCTTCGCAGCCCCAATATACTTATCATAAAACTTTCTTTGTAATGGATATATCGTCAAGGATTCCTGCTTTATCAGTTCCTGATTCCAAGCAGGAATAACTTCATCTAAATACTCATTAGTATAAATGTTTTCAACTAAAGCTTTTAGTTTTTCATAGTCTTCTGTCTCTTCGATTTTATCGAAATAATAGTAAAATTTTCTGTAATAATAGTCTACTTTATACCCTTCTTTCACATAGTCATCTAATACGGCTTTAAACTCCTTAGCAGGTTCATAATTTGCTATACATACTATATTGTAGGCACTTTCCAACATGGAATATATATACTTATTCTCTTTTCCAAAATGCATCTTTGTTCTAAAATCACATAATTGCATTATGTCCATATCATCAACTTTGGCCCCTGTATCTTCCGCCATTAGTCTGCTTACAATCCATTTTTGAATATACTCATCTATATATTCAAAAGTATCACAATGAACTAAACTATCCGGTTGATATTCAGAAATTATATTTTCTAAATGCAACCCTCTTGCAACTATTTTTGATAACTCATCATACTTTTCTTTATATAATACGTTGTTCATCAAGTTGTCCATAAACGCAATAACATTACCTGGTTTAGGTGCAACAAATGTGCTCCATGATTTCGGTATGTCAGCTTTAATGTATTTATCTGTATAAGTAACAAACATAGTAACAACAAGTTTTTCTAAACTTGGATTTGGATCAATGTAGCCAAATTGCTCTTCGCACAATCTCCAGAACTTGTCCGCCAAATCATATTTTGCAAATTCTTCTAAGAACTTGTTATCTTCTAACTCAGAATCCGTTAATGTTATGCGAACTACTTCCTCAAAAGAACAAGTCTTTGTTTTACAGATAGCACTAAGCAGACCAATTACTATATTTTTTTCATTGAAGTTTTCAATTTCCAAATCGTAGAATCTCTGAGTACGTTCTTTATTTGCAAAGAATTTGATATACTTTTCTATTACGTGCTTATACTTTTCTTCAATTCCCAAATCAACAGCAAGCAAAGAAGCTCTATCTGCATAAAATCTCTTAGAATATAACAACGTGTCTTCCAAATGATTATCTTTCACATCCGGTTTAGAAAAAGGAGCATAAATAAGATAGTTTGTTTTTGTATCTTCTTTCTCAAGAAAATATTTAGTTTTAAATTGATTATTCTCCTCCAATAAATACACTTTGGCATTGTCCAGTTCTACAGATTGTATATCATCTACAAACTCAGCTCTTTCATCATACCAAAATACAAGTTTACGTGTTTCGCCTGTAAACTCTGCATTTAATCTATTAATAATTTGTTTTAAATTTAATTCTGCCATATCAATTCTCCTGATACAAAATAAAATCAATCTTGTACTCTTCCCTATTTATCCAATAAATATATATCTGTAATAATGTTTTAATATCTTTTCTTGCATCTTTATTCATTATCGAAATCAATCCTTCTTTTGAATAAAACTCTCCCTTTTCCGATGCAACAAAAATGATACCAATCTTGGTTAGAATATTTCGTAATGAACCACAAATTTTAGTCTTTTTAATATTTTTAGACGTATCAATAGTCTTTACTAGTCGTTCAACAAATGCTTTTGCTTCATATTGGTGAAAGTTTGCAAATATAACAATCAATTCTATAATTCCATCCAAAGTATCGACTGAATCTAAGTGTTTATTTAATTTTTTAACAAAATAGTTGAATTTCAATAAGTAATCTTTTTCTTCCAATATATTATAATCGCCAAACATTTCAATTAAATATTGGTTAATTAAACTTTCCTTGTGTTGTGGTTTTGAGGTAAGAACTCCCCAATCCGTATCGGTCAATAAAATATCAATATTCCCGTGCAAAAGATAAAAATTATTTCTCCATTTTAGATACTCTATTATATCACCAGGAGTTAATAGTTTTTTACACATCTCCTTATAGTCATTAAAAGATATACAGTTAATATCCATTCCACCGTCATTGTGTTTTCTTAATAAATGCTCATAAACATCAACCCTGTCATTAATAAAAACAACTAATGGGACAATTTCAACTGACTTCGATATAGTTACGACATTCCCCATATCATTTGAAAATGTAATTGTATTACTATTTATATAATTAATAGTATCTTTGATTTGCTTTTTTGCAATTTTACACTTTTTAATAACCCACTGAGATTCTTTTTCCAAATCCCAAGTTTGCTTTGATTCCTCTCTTGCCTTTAACTGTATTACCAGAACCTTATCTTTCAAATAAATCATCAAGTCCGCCAATTCAACCTTATGTTTTTCATCCAAATAAAATTCTAAGTTTTTAAAAACCAGCTCCTCAAAAAATATCTCCTCAGAAAATGCACTCAACAATTTTTCAGAATTATTCATAATACTCCTTTAATTGCATTTTTTTGAAGCATCAACTTAACACTCCCTTTTATGCTTTGAACTCTCTGTATTTTTTTTCGTCCATCATTATTTTTTTACTATCGGCAAGCACTTCATAAAAAACTCCATCACTCGCAGTTTGCACTTTGCGGTAGTTGTATTTCACTCCATCATCCAAGTCTAATTCAATTCTAGATAGTGCCAAATGACCAATCTTTTCATCATAGTCTCGACACTCTTTTAATTGCTTTTGGAGTGTTTCTTTACGCTTTGTTGCTTTATTTATTTCCTTATTGTCAGTACTATTATCAATTACATTCTGTTGATGACTGATTTGGTTTTCATAAACTTTTTGCATACGATGCAAATAATCAACACGCAGATTACCAATTGTATCCGGCGTATACCTATGTAAATACACTAGTGCTTTGAAGCCATTTTGCTTACCACTATCAAACAACCAATATATCGGTCTTTTACCAGATCCAGTTACTGAATATGTGGCACAATGATCAGCAAAAAAGTTGTTTAAGAAATAGTTTCTAATCTTCTCTTTACTAGTTGATCCTTTAGTTCCAATAGAATTTGCGATAAAATCTAGATTTTCTGATAATGTATCCTCACCATAAACAACTTTTAACCACTCGCATAATCTTGCTACAATATCATCCTCTAAATACTCTTCATCTGTTATCGGAATCACATTATCATCATCAGGAATAAACGAAGTATATTTACTTGCATCCCATTCTCCACCAGCATACGCTAGTCCTTCTACATCTAACGAATATCTTCCAAACATGCACCCTACCGCATATGATAAAAGACTCTTGATATCACGCTGTAAATCAGCTTTACGAACTGTAACATCCTTATCATCAACTTCTGGTACAATCTCATCTTGGAGACCATAAATATCAATAAATATTCTATTTAATTCCTCTTCATTTGCTTTTAATTGATTAAAGCGTTCTTCACATTCTGTTTCCCATTCTTTATACTTATTTTCTACTAATCTTCCTATTGTTTTTCCTTTTATTAATGGACATGTTACAAAATCCCACGAATTTTCATAAGAATTCCAATCACATTCTGATAACTTTAAACATTCTTTGGCTATCTCGTTTATCTCTGTCATACATTTTTCACTTTTTAGATAAGGAATTTTTCCAATATCTCCAGCTTGAAAATTAATGGTCGGACTTAAGAGTTCTACATAATATGAAGTGACAATAGAATTAATTAAAGCTAATGTATATAATTGTAAATTCTGCTTGCAGAAAATAGTTGGACATGCCGAATTAAAGACCATCCCTTTTGGACTATATCTGACTGCAAATTTACTTGATACTCTTGTCCATGATGCCCCTTCTTTGAAATAAAATTGTCTTGACGGCAAATGATTTCCCATTGTTGATAACCTATTATAACTTAATTCATCGAATTTAATTACATAATCAAAATTACCGTACCATTTTCTATAACTCCCCCCTTTAGTATGTGGCGCATACTTTCTTTTACTCTCAAAAAATTCTTGTTCTGCACTAGCTTTCATATTAATATCAACAAAATCAACTTCTGGCCATAGTCGTAGAAAAGTATCGTTATCTCCTGTATCTAATCCTACTCTTGCATCAACAATATCCGCAAATTTTTCATTTTCAAAATTATTTATGAAATTTTGACTAATCCAATATGACATTATTTTTCCTGGTATCTTATAAAAATCATCTTGACAAAATTCATACATAGAATTCCTACTTAAGAATAATTTTTCTTTCTCATTTTCAGATATTCCATTTATCGCCCTACAACACACGCTATTATAATCATTCATATGTTTTTTTCTATAAATGAAAGTAACAGTTTGAACAACTTCTCCACTGATTTCATCAAAAGCCTTTGTTCCTAAATGTATCATATTTATCAAATTATTATTTAACATAATATCACGTAATTTTTCAGCTCTAGACAGAAACATCCATGTATGTTGTGTTATCATAGAAGCAAATGCGTTCTGCTGTGCGTATTGCATACATTTCATAATAAAAACCGAAAAAAGATCTTCTTTACCTTCAGAAAAATGTTTCTTAACATAGTCATTAAGTTTGGAACTTCCATTACTAATTCCCATATACGGCGGATTTGTTACAACAACCTCATATTTCTGTGCCATCGCTTTTGCTATCGGTAACAAATGCTGTATTTTTTCAGCCACTTCTTGTGTTCCATATATATCCAAAGACATTTGTCCTTCGCCCATTTCCTTTGGTGTAGCAAATCTCTTCAATAAATCCCAATCATACTCTTCAACATTAATAATAGAACCATATTCTTTAGCATCTTTAAAGTTCTCGATTAATCCATTAACCTGATTAAGGGCATTTGTCATTTCTATATTACTAAGACCTGCACCTAAACGCTTTAATTGCTCGGTTGTTATTCCATTACTTTCCTGAATTGCATAAACATTAAACTTAGTATCCTTACTTAGGATCCTTCTATTGTATTGACGAGCTTTCATCATTACTGCAAAGTATGCCATCTGTCCAGCTCTATCATCAATATCTAATCCATATATATTGTTTTCAAGTATACTTCTGGCTGCATCTCTTTGACTCCAGCCTGCACTTTCATATATCTGCATAAAGACATCAAAAGCATACACCAAGATATGACCTGATCCCATACATGGATCTATCAACTTGATATCTTCTGGATTGAGTTTAGCGTGTTCCTCTCTTATCTCTGCAAGTTTTACTTCTACTTCTGACTCCTGCTCTGCTTCCTCAAGATAATATTTCCACTCGCGCTGTAAGGTTTCGTTTGGATGTCCTTCCAACCATAAACGTCCTAAACTATTTTCTACCATATATCTAACTATCCAGTCTGGCGTAAATAACTGAGTCACTGCCGGAATTTCTTCTTTAGTTATCTTCCCATTCTTTGCAAACGCAGCATTCTTTGGTTCAGTATTATAATACTGATATAACCATCCAATGATTTCTACCTGTCCGCCTCTATTAACATCAAAATCTTCTTCTGGGATGTCATTTACAAGTTTATAAACAACGCCCTCTTTATCAACAACTGATAAATATAGTAATAGCTCTGTATAATCATCCGTTTTTTCGAATAAGTATGGCAATAATTCATTCATAGAATTACATTGTTTAATAAACAATAATCTGAATAAATCATCTATCTTATTATCTTTTTGCAACTGCAATACTAATTCTTTTTCACTATCAGAAAAAAGCAACTCTGAATTAAATGGTTCAGTTACGATATCAGGCTCCATCTTTCCATTTTCAGACGAAAGTACTCTTACATGCGAAGGAAAATAGTCATTTACTTCCATAAATCTTACAGCAATCAATCTATTAAACCATGTATACGCCACTTCTTCTAATACATACTTATAGGCAGTGTCATAATCCGTTTCTTTTTCTTTTTCACGCAATACTTCTACCAACTTTTCTCTTTGACTTCGCACTTTTCCTGAAACTGCAAAAGGCTCTGTGGTTCCTATATCATAAAAATCCGTTGTTTTTGTAGACTGTGGAAGCCTATTTGCTATTCCATTTTCAGTTATTCCTAACAAGCCTGCACGGTATTGTACATCTGCTATTAATTTATTTCTTGCCCATATAGCAAAGTTCTTGATTACTGTTTTATTCATTGATTACCTCTTTAAAATTCAATATTTATAGTAGTGTTATCATCTAACTCAGACATAATTTTAGACTTCATCTGTTTTAGATATTTATCAATATCATCTTCGTTTTTAATTGTCCATGTCTTCGTTTGTGTAACTGTTTTTGCTGTTATATTTTTTACTCTTTTCTCCGGAACATCTACAGCAACACCAACTTCATTACTGCTCTTCTTCTTTTTTATTTCAGCATCTAACGCTGCCATCTCATTTAACAAACGTATTTTCAAAGCGTCTGATCTATCAGCGTAACTTCTCAAAATAGATATGTTATTACATGATTCTGCGCCATCTCTTATTTCTATAAAAAGTTGAGTATATTTTGATTTTCTCTCATTTTCATATTCTTTACCCGTAACTTCTTCAATCACACGTCTTTGATCGCTATCTATAGAATCTACAACAGGTTTTGTTTCTTCCTGTAAAAGTGATGTGTATATATCCATAAACTTTTCCCTCAATTCAGGCAATTTAGGGATATCCGAATAAGGCATCTTTTTCGAAACAATCGAACGCATTTCATCCACAATTTTTTCTAGTTCTGCATTAACAATATACGTTTTACTATCATCATAGATTTCTAGCATATCAAGTGCACGAGAAAAAATCGTATGTTGCTCTCCCTTAAAGAATTTACTTAATGGATCATAATCATCCGCATAATCTAACAACTCTTCTTGATTTTTAAATACATACTCAAAGAAATCCTTAGGTGTTGATTGGCGTAATACACCTGTAAGAAGAGCTTTTCCTTCTTTTAACACGTCCTTTCCGGGAAATGCTCTAGTTGTATAATTAGTTTCCAGCACTTCTATCTTGTGTATCATATCTGTTGAATACTTTTGGAAGTTTTTCATCATTGTATCTTCGTCATCAGATGCACTAGAAACATTAAATAATTCTTTAATAGTTGTTCTAACTGCTTTCTTATAATTTTCAGGAACTTTTTCACGTTCCTCTATCAGTAGTTTATCTACGAACTGCTTTTTTGTAATATAACTAATAATTTCATCTGGTTCTTTGTTTAATACTGTTACATTCGCTCCGTTGACCGTAAATAATAAATCTCCATTTTTGAACAATCTCGCAACTAACCAAAAAACATCATCTTCAACAAATCCATAAGGTGCTCTCATAAATCTGTCTTTAATAGATTTCATAGACGTTTTCATATGAATATTCGTATTAGTTTTAATAAAAGCCAACACGTCCATCAATGCATTTTGATTAGGTACTCCTGCATCTCCCAGGTCTAATGTTAGTTGATTATCTGCTATAAAAAGTTTTCGAATATCAGAATCATTCTTTGCTTCAGTTATATATGGCAACTTATGATAAACTGTTTGCACTAATCTTCCTAACGCCTCATTTATTCTGCTTGTCACATCCTTTGATGAAAGTTTAGCTACATCGCCATTAACATAAATAGTCGCATCTTTAAGGCTTTCCTGTAGATAAAGTTTTGCATTCGAATTACGTTCTCTCATCTCAACTCGCTTTGATTCTTTAATAGTTTCATATTTAGTTAATTGAGATGAAGAACTTAATCTTAAGTACTTTTCAATCTTTAAATATCTATGTAATTCATCTAAAAATGCAGTATCATCTGGAAGTAACACTATTACTTCATTCCCCTGTCCAGACATCATTCTAAGAGTAGTGTCATCTGTTCCGCCCTCATACCATGGCGTGATTATTGATAAACCAAAATCATAACTTTGAGTGCCCTTATATGGTCTGTCATCCACCTTTTGATTAAATGGGAACGAATATCGTCCATTAAACTCGGGATATCTATATTTCTTATCTGTAAATAATCCTTCAAAAAGCATATTTGATACGCTTGCAATAACTTCACTTCTATCAACAGATTGATTTTCAATTTCCCTATTAATTTCCTGTTCTTCATCTGTTAAGAAAACATATAACTTATCATTCTTTTGAACAAGCATCTGGCTAATAAGAACCTTTAAGGCTTCTTCAACTTTATTTTTAAGAGTTATTCTGTCTTGATTAATATTATCCACCATCAAAGTAGTTATGTTTTCAATATTGGCTTCAATTTCATTGACATACTTAATCATAAACAAAGTTTTCAGCACATCTACAGCAAATACGTCAGCCTCTTTTTTTTCTGGATTAATATAACTGTTATCATAAGCCCTCATAATAACGCCCCTGTGACTATGATCCAAAAAACTTTCTAAAGCATTATAAAATCTATAGAACGGAATTATAGTTCCGCTCTCATTTTCCTTTAATGCCATAGCTGATTCTTTGAACAAAGCAAGCATTGATCTTTCGCCTTCCGATAAATGCTTGCCAGATGCTCCATGAGTACGAATCGATGTAAGAACTGCAGCAAGCAAATTAAATTGATATGGAATAAATGGATATACTTCCGCATAGTCGTTTTCTCCCGAATATATCTTTTTTTCAATCCCATCATTGAAAAAAATCAAATTCTTAATTACTGTTGATTTTTGTTCATATTCAACTCTTAATGTTTCAGAAGCGACATCGGTTTTAGCTAAAATTCTCTTCTTAATAACCTCATCAACGTTAGCTGATGATAAAGAAAGCCTCGTTGCAAAACGACCTTGAATTTTCGAAAAATCATTTCCTTTAACTTTTGTGATAGAATCAATATCTTGCTGGCTAGTTACGACAACCCAAGCTTTTCCTTTACATTCCTTACTTAATTCTTCCCTAACAGTCTGGAGATTCAACATTAGGTTTGAGTCTTCACCTATGTATTGTCCTACTTCATCAACCATAAATACCACATGATGATTATTACCTTTTTTATCTATATATCTTTTAACACGCTTGGCAAAATCTTCTATGCTAATTCTATATGCCTCATTTGCCTTTTCAAACCAATTACGGGCTGAAGATTCACTCATGAAATCAATATCAACCAAAGAATCAACAACATCATCCTCAATAAAATCAATTCGATGTCTTGATTCTTCCCAAGCAGAGCCATAATACTCCTCAAACTTTGTTTTAAATTCATCATATTTATTTGCATCTGTTAATGCTTCTTCAAGATCCGCAAGGTATGGACTCTGCCCACAAAAACCTCTAACTTCGTTAAATACCTTTAAAAACACATTAACTATTGCATCTTTATCGCTTTTTCCTGTAGCATCACTTTTAGAATCTATATTAAACAAAATAACGTCACTAGGAGTCTCTGCAGCAAGTTTCATGTCTGCCAGCACCATAGCATCTGAAATCTTATTATCATCTTCGAAATATTCTATTGCTTTCTTCCCGTTCACTTCTTTATTAGCTAACAAATATGAAAGTATTTTCAAGAAATGAGATTTACCACTTCCGAAGAAGCCAGAAATCCACACACCAATTTCATTAGTGTTTCCGATAACACCTTTTTTATAAACTTCAAAAAACTCAGCAAAGTGTTTCTGAAGTTCTTTTGTTACAACGTATTCTTCTAATTCCTGAGCAACATTAGTTTCTTCGCCTTGTCCAACAATAATAACACCCTGAATATCTCTATCTATTGGTTTGACAAACATATCTTTTATTTTCATTTGTAGTTCCTCCTACTTTACTAATTTAAACGCTCTATAGTAATTATCATCTTTTATTTCATCAAATAAAATCAACTCTTGTTCCGTATATGTTCCTGGGAAAAACATTACCACTGGCGCTTTTACAAAACCTTGATGCAAATTATTAATTGCTTTATGAGATCTTAATATCGGATAACATTTTCCGACTCCTGTCAAAAAAACAATTGCATTATCTGGTGTATTCTCCTTAATAAACTGAACAATATAACTATCATCAAAATCTATTTTCATAGATCTTGTAACAGCTTTTGTGATTTTGTCTAGTCCTCTTCTTTTTTCAAATTCAAAGCACTTTTCTAAAAAATCATTATCCTTTAAAAAATCAATTATTATGTCGTAAAGATCAAAAACAACTAATGTATAATCATCTTTTCCCTTATCGTTTTTCTTTTTCAGATACTCGATACGTTCTCTTACTTCTAATTCTGCTTCAGGAGGATAATCAAATATCCAATAATTAACTTCATTAGCTTTTCCACCACTTTGTCTGAAAGATGGTTTATTTATTGCCAGTTCCATTTTATCTAATCGTTCTTGTAAATCAGCCATTATCTTATCCCCTCCAATACTTTTGTGATTGGCTCATAACCAAAATCTATAAGCCAATTTCTGATAACAGGATCAAGAATTGGTTTTATAATTTGTCTCGTTTTAGCAGTTCTATTTTCATCAATAAAACCTGCATCTTTCATCTGAGCTTTATAGCCTGAAATTAATCTTTTAAATGTCATTTCTGAAAACTTTGCAACTTTATCATCATGCTCTTGCTTTTCGTTAAAAAAAACTCTAAAGTCCAAATCACTTATTTCATAATTTCCTACAATCATCTTTTCTCTTACTACTTCATACATAAAATCAAAGAATAATGTGTCATGAGCCAAATCTGCCGCAAACGCAATCATCTTTTGAGTTTGTATATCACTTTCCAAAAATATTGGATAAAAGCTAGAGTTTAATGATTTAATCCTATTAGAAACAGTGGAATATATATTTTTTGCTCTAGCCGGTGTAGGTGCCTCAAATATATTTTCTTCTTCACTCATCTTTTTTATCTCATCAAATGAATATCCATCATTCAATAACTTCACTGCTTTTTTAAATTCCATAAACCAAAATGAATTACTAACAGATCCAGCACTATATTTATTCCTCTTCACAACTTAAACCTCTTCTTTCACAAATTCACATATATCACTAATGTCACAATCCAAATAGGTTGCTATTTTCAAAAGAACACTCATTGATACTTCTTCATCTTTTCTTAATCTAGTCATTGTGTTCGGTGCAATTTCAACCGCTTTTCTCAAATCAGCTTTGCTCATCTTTTTATCAACAAGAAGTTTCCACAATTTGTTGTAACTTACTTTCATCTCAACACCTCTGAATATTTATATTTATGCTTTTCCGTACAATGCATATCCTTTTTTATTATATTACAAATATGTAAGTTACTCAATCATTTTCTCGCAAGATATTGCGAGCTTTTTTCATTTCGATGACTGTTAAATTATTAACAAAATATATGGTAACTTTCCTAAAATAGTTTCTATTTAAATATTAACATTCCATCTGTCCCTTTATTCGGACTACATTTTAGTAGGCCACCCACGAAAAAGAGGAAAAAGAGGAAAAGAGTAGGCCACCCATCTTATTTAAAACCGTTCTTCTTGTACTATCTTTATATCAATACTTTAAAAAAGCGTCCAACCTCCGTCAGACGCCCTTTAACACCTAATATTTCCTAAACTCTTCCCACATATGCATAATTACATCCCATACAACTTTAATAACACATATTTGCTTTTCATCTTCAACGTTTGAAAAATCAATATTTTCATCATTGAGTCTTTCTTTCATAAAGTTCCTAATTCCATCAAGATAGATTTCATCAGGATATAACTTATCTTCTTCATCCGTGGAGTAAATCTCAATCCCAAACAAATACATCAATGCAACAAAAATGTTTATTTCCGTCATATCATGTGAAATATCCATAATTGAACTTACATAGATTTTTTCAGTCGTATAAAGATTTTCACAGACAAACCTCAGAATAAACTCTCGACATATTCCTTCTCCCACAATTCCGTCATCTGGTAACAAATCATTATAGATTCTAATTCGCATATATTTCTTTGGATCAATAAATTTCATCATATCAATTATTCTCTTTTTTGCCTCATAATCTGTATATTCATCACTTCTAAATAAAACGCAAATGTTTTTCTCCATAGAATGTACCTCCTTCCTTACTTAAACGGCAGACTAACTTTCTCTGCTGTCTCCTCAACTAATTTTGCAATATCTTTATAATTTCTTCCGCTTACATTTTCTGTTTTCTCATAATCCAAAGCCTTGAAAATATTCTCATATAACAAATCCCTAAATTCCCTTGTCACTGGGTAACACAAGTCCACATACTCATCCTCTGTACCGGAATTATTCTTCAACTGTGACGGCATTGCAATGAACTTTCCATTCTTTCCATTCACAATCTTTATTGCATTTACAGCAAACTTCATGTTAAAGATCACTGTTACTAACGCCTCCACATTTCCATATTTCTCGTTCAAAGGATAGGGCTTAATGTAAAACGACAATTCATCCGTTCCAGATTGCATTTCCATCTCCTCTAATCCTTCCCTATAAGCCTGCAATATGCCTTCCGACAGTTCTTTGTTGAATTCCTTTGTTACCGGGTGGCAAAACTGCTTATATACCTGAGTCCCATCACTCTTCACCTCATTAGTTCTGTAACTTGGCATCGACACAAACAGATTTCCTCTGCTGTTTTCTCTAATGCTAATTCCTGTCACTTTAAACTTTTCATCAAATACAATTGATACGTAAGCTTTAACGCTCCAGTCTTCTTTATTTGTTCTGTTAACTTTAATTTTGATATTCATTTTCACTATCCTCCTTATCTTATATTTGCAAGTTTTAAATTATCGCATGGTTCAATTTTTACTCCTTTAAAATCGTCTTCGTCCAAAACTATTGCACATGACTTGTACATTTCTTCAACCTTGCTGACTGCATCCGCCAAGTTGTCTGCTTTAACTTTGACAATTCTTGAGAGCTCTTCTTTAACCTCTATTTCGTATCTCACCTAATCACATCCCTTCTATTTTTTAACCGGTCGTCCTATCATAACCAATCCGCTATTGTAATAATCTCTGTAAATAACACCTGTGCTTTCACTACCAGCTTCAACGATTTTTCCATCACCCACGTAAATAGCTACATGACTAATATTTTTGTAACGGTCATTATGCTGGAACGAATAAAAAATCAAATCTCCCGGTTTCATTTCTGATTCAGAAACAACAGTTCCATTCTTTGCACAATATTGAGCCTCTGCAGCTGCAACATTGGAATCACCATAAATCATGCTTACTCCGCCATTCTTCCATGAATAAAATGCCAAACTACTACAATCAAAATAATCTCCGGAATCACGTTTCGGCTGACTGTAAGGATAACCAACTTTTGTTAATGCAAATGTACAAACATTCTTTGCCTGCGGATCTGAAATCTTGTCTGTTATCTTCTTGATTTCTTTTTCGGATAATTCGCTTCTCGAATCAGTACCAACACTTCCACTTATAGGGTTTGTTTGAGTTGCCTTAACCATAGTCATAATGTCTGCAAGCATTTCCCTTTGATCATCGGTAAACTTATACTCATCTGCCATTTCAGCGTATGTCTTCAGCGTCACCTTAACCTTAAGAGTCTTTGTGGTCTTTTTCTTTTTACCTTTACCCTTGGTCTTCGTAACAATCTCAGTTGTATATTTGCACATATCATCAAACACCGATTTCAGATTGTTTTTGTTTTCATCATTCATTTCAATAGCTGTATTTCCGTAACCATATTTGACCATGTAAACGACCATAATATCCATATAATTGTCTGGTTGTCCTGCGCCCTCATAATCGACATAAACAATCTCTCCTGCATCAGCATCTTTGTGCTCATTAGCCAACTTGTTAATCTCAGATTTGAAATTCATCATATAGGAAGCTGTAACGCTTCTGACTGTTTCATCACCTTCCAACGGTGGAAGCAAAAATGCAATAGGCGAATTATAAGCCACCGCAACAACAGCACCGGTTAATGCTCCCGCGGTAACTATAATTAAGATTACCGGTAATATCATCGGCAGAAGAAAAGCAACAACTTTTCTCGCAACAAAAACAACTTTGTGAACTATTAAATCTTTTACCAATTTGAATAAATTATCCTTTTGCTTATCAGGTTCATTCAGCCTATCTCCCAAGTATTTAAGAATCCTGATTCTCTTCTCCGCCTGATAAAATTTGTAATCAATAACTTGCCCTGCCACTTCTCCTGCAGCGTAACCGATTGCTATGCCATATGGACCTCCAGCAGTTCCGGCAATTGTCGTACCTGCTTTTACTCCAACTTTAGTTGCAATCTTTGTTGCTTCCTTCGTCGTATCTTTTGCAATCTTCTTGGACGCTTTCTTGGCAACCTTTTTGGTAGATTTCTTGGCAGTCTTTTTCGCCATCTGTTTACCTTTTTTCTTAATCTTTCTTCCTGCCATATTTGACAATTGTTTCTGATTAATTTCCGGTCTCTTGCGAATCCTTGACACAACATCTTTAGTCTTTTTAATCCTTGACGCAGTACCTACTGCCACATCTTTCTCAAGACCTGCAACAGCTTTGATATCTTCTCCACCTTCAACATAATCTGAGATCTTATCAGCACCTAAAACTGCTCCAGCACCAACAGCTGACTTTGACTTTCTTCCAAACTTCTTAATTGTTGAGCCGCCTTTTTTACTAATCGTTCGATCACGTTGCCTATGAACAACCTTTTCTTTTGTATCTTCTTTTTTGATATCCATTAATAAAACATCACTCCTTTTCTCCGTAAAAAAGCAAAAAAAGAAAATGCCTAATAGCGCGGATAACCCGCGGTTCAATTAGACATTTTCTATGATGTTATTATATCTTTATTCAATTGTATTGTCTCTACACTGGTTGTGTGTTTTTTTACGATTTTTTACCGTGAGAGTGATGATATCCCACTTTGAAACGCGATGTATATCATCATTAAGAAAATGATTTATATTTGTTTAAATTGTTAGGAGTATCGATTGTTTTCAGTCTATTCTAATTCCCTTAAAATGACATTTTCTTAATCATATTTTTTTAATACACAAAAAATCACTTCATTTCTTGCTTAATCAATTCCACCAATTCTTTTCTTTTTTTTATAATCTCGTTTTCACGTTCAATCAATGCCTTATGCTCAACCCTATATGAAATGCACTTCGTTATATTAGCATCATAAGGCAATGATACAATTATTGAATACTCATCACAAAACTCATACAGTTGCTCGTAATTATCATATTGTTCTGATTCCGCCATAAGAATTTCAAATTCATCTTTCTTCCATGATTCTTCACTTAATATTGATAATAAAATATTTACATATTCCTCAAGAAAATCTCTGCATTCCACCTGCCTATTTAACAGCTCTATCAATTCAAAGTATTCTTCTTTTGTCTTTTGCGAACACAGTATTTCTATTTCCAACTTAATTTCATCCTCATGTCCATTTTGAATCTGATTTATTATTTTTTTAAACCTATCTAATTTTTCATAGTCTATTTTACATTCTGATGTTGGAAATTCTATTTCAATATAATTTTTAATATCGATTATCTTTTCTGGTGGTAAACCTTTAATTTTAGATATTAAATCACTATAATCCCATATATCATTTTTCTGTGAAAAATTAAATGTTTGCGGTAGCATCAATGAATATCTATCTTGCTTTTGCACTAAAATCAAGATAATCAATCTTGAATATGTATTCTGTAATTGTTTTTCTACAAAGGCCGTAACCGTTTCTTTAACCTTATTTCCACTCTTATCCGATGTAACTTGAATCGCAACTTTATTTACTTCATCACTCAAATCAATAATAGGGTTATTGGGATTTTCATTATTAAGATTTTTTAAATTCCAATCATTTATCTTATTTAATAATCCCATACAAAAATCTTCAAGTTCTTTAGCAGAATCATATAGTTGTTGTTTATTTGACAATCTTACAATATATTGAAGAAGAGCTAATTTTTCAATTATATATTTTATATTCTGTTCACGTAATAAAGGCATATTACCTCCTCGAAATAAATATATTTGAGTCTAAAAACCTCAAAATATATATTATCATATTAACCCTTTTCTAACAAAATCATTTTTGGCCAAAAAATGCTCTGAATTATTAAACATCCAGAGCACTCAATCAATACAAGTATTATATTTATTGTTTATTATTCATTCTATTTTTCTCCATCTTCTCATACATATTTGTATTATAAAGATTATACAACTCACTGCCCTTCTCAACCGTATTATCAAACGGCACTATCTTCTTTCCAAATCTAAGCAACCCGGTTCCTGAAGGACTATCGATCACATAATTAAGTTGCTCGGGACTTATCTCCAACGCCTCTGTAATCTTTTCAATATCCTTGCTCGACTGATTAAGTAATAATACAAAAGCCGAGTTTGAAAGCATTGTTGTTGCCGTCTCACTTCTAAGTACATCTATGATGTTCTGAGTAATACCGGTACAAAGTCCACCCTGCTTTCTTACCTTCTTCCACATCTGCTGTAAGTAGTCTGTACTAAAAGGAGAACGCAAAAGCACGTGCACTTCGTCCACATAAAGCCAAGTAGATCTTCCCTCTTCTCCATTTTCGATAATCTTCTGCTGAATTGCTTCAAGCATAACTAACATAGCAAGTGGAGCAAGTGACTCTCCAAGGTCTCTGATTCCGTAAACAATAAATCTGTCATCTACGTCTACATTTGTCTGATGATTGAAGATATTAAGAGCTCCTGTCACGAAGATTTCAAGGCCAAGAGCCACATCCCTTGCCTCTGGTTCTTCCTGTTCCAGAAGTTTATTGTAAAGGTCTTCCATCATTGGAATATACTTTTCTTTACTCCTTGCAATCTCCATGTACAAGTCCTTAACGCAACGAGAAATAATAGAACGCTGCTGTGCACTAATCTCACCCATAATCTGTTCGCAGATACTAAGCATCAGCTGACATTTATCTCTCACCCAGCCTTTTGAATCCAGCGGATCAAGATTCCATACATCCATGTCCATAGGATTGATATAGTTCTTCGTGTTGGTTGAGATATTAACGTAAGTTCCCTTGTATTTCTTAGTTAAATCTTCGTATTCGTGCATTGGGTCCACTACGATTACATCATCATCTGTAGAGAGCAATACTGAACCCATTTCCATCTTTGCCTGGAATGATTTACCTGCACCGGAAACACCAAAAATAAAACCATTACCGTTAAGAAGTTTCTTTCTGTTCCCTACAATGATATTTTTTGAGACCTGATTGATACCGTAATAAATACCGTTCCTATCACATAGTTCCTGTACATTAAAAGGCATCAGTACTGCAAGACTTTGTGTAAGCATTGTTCTCATTGTTTCAATTTGCCTAACACCAATAGGTAGTGTTGTATTAAGAGCTTCCCTCTGTCTGTAGTCGCAAGTATCAATAGCACAGCCGCTACTTCTTGCAATGGTCTGCACAGTTTCCATAACGCTATTAAGTTCTTCTTTGTCCTTCCCCATAATGACCATCGTTACTCCGACAAAGAACAGACTTTCATCATTCTCCCTGACATCATCCATCATCTTCTGCACACTCATTTTCTGTACTTTGGTGTTGTATGAAATATCTGATGAAAAATCATTGTTTCTGTTACGTGTTCTCTGCTGTCTGATTATTTCAGATTCAATTCCCAAATACTTCTTCTGAAGAATTTTCATAGTGATATCTTTTGGTACCGGAACTACATCAATTGTTGTAATTGAATGTACTGGAAGAGAAGTCAGTTCTGTAAAGAATCTATCTGAAAGATATGTAGGATACTTCTTAATGTAAATAACTTTTCTAACATAGGTTTCATCCTCATAGTAGTCTTTATTAAACTTTAAGCTGCTATTACAAATTTCATTAATAAAATCTGTTCCTGTTTTCTTTCCTTCTCTTATATCAAAAGTAAATTCTTCTTCTCTTCCAAGTCTGTAGAAATCATGAAGTACTTTTAATCTTTCATTTCCGCTTAGCGGAACCAATGATGAGCCAAGTGTTCCAAATGACTTCAGCACGTTTGACTCAATTGTTGCAAACTGTGACTTTGCATCTTCAAAGTTATTTCTCTCCACAGAGATAGTGATATATCTTTCCTGTTCAATTCCCTGTTTGCCCTCTACAATGTTGTGTTCAATAACATTGTTATAACTTCCACGCATGGAACTAAATCCATCTCTTTTTGATTCATCAAGAAGAATCTCTTCCCGAAGTTTTTCCATATCTCTGTTCTTGTTATTAACTGTAATTGAAAAACTACAGTCAAAAGAATTAAGAACTTTACAATATCTGGTAAAGAATCCTTCCTGCTCTTCTTCTGTTCTCGTAGCATAATTTACATCACTGAATCTGTAAGTCTTTGAGTATCTATTTGGTCCCACCTGAAAGATTCCATTCTCAGATACTTTCATAATCTCAACTGCTTCCTGTACAGACTTTGGTGTCTTATACAATGGTTCAGAGCACTTTTTTAGTTCACTAAATTTATCTTTAAATAAAATCATCTTTTCTTCCTTTCTGCCTTTGGCTTTTTCTTTCTTTTTTTCTTTTCATCTAACTTTCGTTTCATCTCCTCATCTTTTCTTAACTGTTTGATTGTCTGCTCACTCTCTTTTGATACATAACCAAGTCTAGGATTCCGAAATATCAGATTCATTTTCCTAATAAAAAGTTCCCTAAAAGTCATTCCCTGATATGTATAAAAGCCGTTAATGGCTATCGGAGCAACCACAGGGATTGCAATGTAGGCTGACGCTGTCAGTCCTACATACTTATAAGTTGCAAGCACAATCCCCGCTCCAAACACCACAGAAATAATTGAAAAGACAAGCTGCTTTGCAGTCAGTCCCATAACGACTGTCTCTTTGTATTTTTCAATATCTTTATTTATTTCAATATTCATATTTGTCCTTTCCACTAGGACTATATATAGTCCTAGTTTTCTTTCCTCTGTGCTAAATAATTGTTTTCTCATTAGGTCTATATATAATCCTAATTAAAGTCCAAGTGCCTTACTTGTAAGACTCTGTGCACCCTTAACAGATCCGACTGTAAGAGCTACACCAAATGTTAATTCGCACATGTACATCAGTGCTTTCGTCCAATCAGCATAATCACTTGTAAATGTCGGAAGTCCTGCATTTAAGAATGCGTTACACACCACAATTGCAAGAGCCATTGTTACTGCCTCAAGTACAACGCTTAAGAAATATCTCGCATATGTAGTCGCGGTGTGACTTACCATTTTGTTTCCGCTTACAGTTGAAAATGCAATCGCACCATATGGTACTAAAACTAAGATTTTCAAAAATCTAAAGTAAACCGTATATATCAACATAAATCCGCAAACGATTATTACAAGTGAAATAATTACTGCAAGGATCATCATGATTAAACTCTCTCCGAATCCCAGATTTTCAATAACATCTTGCATATCTTGTGGAATAGTCAGTTCTTCAAATTCTGAATTGGTTATCACATTTACCAGATTTCCTGCTGTAGAAAAGAATGCTTTCATGATTGTTACGTTGTTTGATACAAGCCATTCTGCAATGCCAATTCTCATAAGCATTCTAAGGATTGTTTCAAACCTCATTTCTTCTTTTACATCAATACTCTCCGAGCAAAAACCGATAACGAAGAATAGGACTACAAGACTGGAGCCTACAGCTACAAATGTAGGCTCTAAGTTACTGACTACTTTCCAAGGTCCACCATCTTTAAAAGATGTTGGCGAGGTCCCAAGCATGTCAAAAACCAACCCAATCTTGTCATTCCAAAATGCTACAACCGTTTTTAAAAGATCTAGGATTACTCCACCAAGACTGAAAAAATCCATAATGTTTCATCCTCCCTTCTTTAGAATCCAAGAATTGAAAGCACTGATGAAATACCTGCCATCATTACTCCGGCTACAATTCCTTTAAGTGCTGAATTCATTGTTGAAGAGTCCTGTGCCTGATAAGCCTGTGCAAACTCCATAACATTCTTTGCAAGAATGATTACACCGATTGCACCAATAATTGCAATTACCAGTGTTTTCAAGTTATTAAGTGGCTTTGTTACTGACGAACTATCAGCTGCCATAACATTGGCCATCTGACTCATTTCAATTGCTGTAGCCATAACTGCTACGCTCATTACCTTTTTCATATTTTTAAATTTCTTAAACATCTTCTGCATAAACTATTCTCTCCTTTGCTTTATGTATTCTTTTCCTTTTTCACTAAGTTCCTTAGCCGGAATACTTGGATCTAAGTTGTCCAAAATAAATGAATTTGAAACTCCTATATCTCTTAAGGCGTAGATTGTCTGTATCTGCTCATCACTAAAGTTTTCTGAACAAAGTTTTTCAGTAATCTCATCATCTATCTCTTCATCAGTTTTTCCCTGTGATGCAGGTTTTGATAATACTCTTGCATCCCCATCTGCCTCTGACTGATTTGACTCATTTCCCTCAGTGACTTCTTCAAGCATCATAATTTCTTCTAAGGACATATCATAAAATGAAATAGCCTTATTCTCTTTTGCCTGATGTTCAATCTGATCCAATCCCTTTTCACTTAAGAACTTAATTGTTCCTATTTTTTCTTTTTTGTTATGCTCATAGGCAGCTGCCCCACCATCTTCTGTCAGATGGAAATTCTTGTGCCTCATCGGTATGTATTTATCATCAAACACCGGTTGAAATCCTTTGATGAATACCAAGCATTTACTGTTGTCCATATTTCTAACTTCATCCGGCATCATTAGTTCTCTTCCCAAAACGTCATAGTTTCTGGAACTTGAACCGTGAACACCTCTAGTCTCTCCGTTGCTTCTTTTATCAATTGTTGCTTTACCAAGCATTTCAGAAATATACTGATGTGTTGATTTTTCATTGCCACCTAAATAAACCAAGCTGTCACAGTTACCGGTAATGGTTTCCCATGTATCCTTAAACAATGCTTTAAGCTGCGCCATGTTCTGAATGATAATCATTGCATTGATTCTTCTACTTCGCATAGTTGAAAGAATGGAGCAAAAGTCATCCGGCAATGCGACGTTTGCAAACTCGTCCATCATAAGCGTTACTTCTAATGGAAGTTTTCCACCGTACTTAAAATCTGCCTGTCTGTACAATTCTTGAAACAATTGAGTGTAAAGCATACCCACAACGAAGTTATAGGACTTGTCCGAATCAGGTATGATGCAAAACAGGGCTGTTCTAGTTTTCTTATCTCCTCCTACACCGATTCCTAATTCTTCAAGCTTTAAGTCATCCTTTGATAAGACTCTTAGTATCTGCTCGTTTTCCAAAAGTGCCAATCTGGAGTTTGCCGAAATAATAATCGACCTTACCGTATCACCTGCACCTCTGATTACTTTCATATACTGTTTATATGCCGGATGCATAACTCCAAGCGGACTTGTTTCTGCAAGTTTCTTTATCTTCTTAGTAAGTTCTGAATCTCTATTTTTTTCGTTTACTTCCGCTTGCGATAACAGGCTAAGTACCGACTGGAAGTTTTGTTCTTCCTCCGGTAATTCCTTCCACACATAGTAGAACAATGCCTGCAACAACATACCTTCTGACTTAGTCCAAAACGGATCAGTTGGAGCTGCATCTTTCGGTGTTGTATTACTAATCAGATTTGTTACAAGTTTGATTACATCATTCTCTTCCTTGATGTATCTGAAAGGGTTATAGCAATCTGACTGTTTCATGTCGATAAGATTAAGAATCTTTACATTATAGCCATTGTCTCTAAGCATCTTTCCTGTTGCTCTTGCTATTTCGCCCTTTGGATCAAGTGCAATAAACGAACCGCCTTCCATCATCTGCATAATGTTTGGCTTAACCATATAGAAGGTCTTACCCGCACCGGATCCACCAATGATTAGCACGTTGTTATTAATATGTGTTTTGGTTGTATCAAGACTCACTCTTACATTGTTGCTAAGAATCCTGTTTTTGCTCTCATCCTCATCTGCCAGTTTTTTATTAAGCATTGCTGCATCTGCAAATTTAGCTGTACCAAACTCCTTTCCATGCATTAAATTTCTTCTGCTGGTTAAATACATGAGAACTGCAATTCCATAAAGAATTGTTGCTACAAGTACCGCCTTAGGTGTAGTTTTATTCATATACTTTAGGCTTGGCGGAAGTAAGGCGTTATCAAATCTTTCCATAAAAGTCATGACATCTACGCCCTTCTCCCACACACCATTGGCAACATACCCAAAATAAACACAAAGTATTTCTCCCAATATAAGAAATGGAGCTAACATACTTTTCTTTTTCTTCACATAGATCACCTACTTCTACTTGAAGTTTTTGGTTTATATGGTTTGGAATGTGTCTTTTTTGCACTTTGCTTTTTCTTAGAGTTTGAGATTTTCTGCTGTTCTTTCTTTTTCTTCCTTTCCTGAACTCTTGCAGGCTCATTCTCTAAGAAGTAATTTCTCTTAATCTCTGTCCCAGACATCTTGTTTAAAGTCTTTCCGGAGATATCTTCGATTGGATATTCTTTCTTAGAATCTAAGAACAAGAAATAACTATTCCCCGATTTAGAAAGAATAAATTCATCGTTCTTAAACTTTAAGTATTTTTCACCCTTTGTACGCGGAATAACAACTCTTGTCTCTTCCCCTCTTGTTTCGACAATAATCGACTTATTGATAACAAGACATACCTTGTTAGGATCTTTCTGCATTGCAGTTTTATTAATCTCTCTAGAAATATTCTTTATTTCTTTTTTGTCGACCTCGAGGGCTTCCTTGGGAATCAGATTATCCTTCTTAAATTCCTCAATGATCTTTTCATAATTTCCGTCTTTTCCATTCTTTGCATAATCAACCAAACTCTCCACTTTTGCTGACTCTAACTTTTCAACAATCTCATTGATTCTCGGTGTTGCTTCAGTATGAAATAATATTTCGCACATACCATCTTTCTTATTGATGTCAGGTAGTACTGAATATAAAACTCCATATTTCTTAAGCAGCTTTTTAAGTTTCTTAAAATCCTCTTCCTTAATCTTTAACACCTGCAAGCTTCCGTCCTTCTTAAGCATCTGTTTAAGAGAAGACTTACCCTGCAGTTTTTCTCTATGGAGAAGCCCAACAATGAAGATTGTCAGATTCTTTATCTGCTTTACCGTTGCTCCGGTAACATCCATTCCAAGTCTTAAACCGTCAAACCCAAATCTAATAATCTGAATTGATTCTGTTATTTCACTCATCCTTTAGCCTCCTTATTCTTTTTCATCAGCGTGACTGCAATATCAACAATCGTAGACATTGCATCTGCATCTTTGTTGCAGTTAACCAATGAATTAATCTGTCTCTCAGGCAGTCCCAAACTGATAGCTCGCCTAATCTGCTTCATCTGATCTACCTGCAATTCTTTTCTCGTAAGGCGGTCTACCAGATTGATATTGTATTTTTTTGAAAAGAATATTTTCTTTAGAAGCCCTACTGGTGCTTCTTTCTTTTCTGTCTTTTCAATCTCCATCTGCTCCTTACGTTTTTCCTTTACTACTTGATATGCAAGTAAAAAATCACTAGGCATATGACCACCTCCTATCTCTTTCTGATTTTTCTTTTATCTTCAATTTGATCAGTCCTTTCTTTTTCTTTGCTGCGCTCTATTTCGCGTTCTTTAATTCTTTCTTCAATATCCTTCTTTATCTGATAGCCGGTATTAATATCTGAACGAAGTTTTTTGACACTATTGGCATTTTCCTTCAGTAGCGACTCATAATGTTCCTTTAAAGTTTTGGCATCCTCAAAAGTTATTCCATGAGTTTTCAAGACCTCTTTTGCTTCCTTTACTTTGTCGTCAGATTCTTTGAAGAACTCATCTCCTAACTTATAAAGAAGTGAAGCTTTGCTTTCTTCTTTAATGACATCCACTGCCTGAATAATATCTGCCTTTTCATTCATTTCACTTTCCAATACCTTCTTTGCAAGATTTAAAGTCTTAATCTTTGTCCTTATCTTTTTTTGTGCTGTAGTTATTTCTTCTGCTTTTCCAATCTCATAAGTCGATAAGAAAAGATATTGTTTTTTCAGTCGATCAAACTTCTTTAAGTCTTCCTTATACTTCCAAACTTGCGAATAAGATCTTTTTCTAATCTTTCCAAGTCTATAAAGCATCCTAAAATACTCCTTCTGAAGACCTGTTAATTTTCTCTTTTTGACCTTTCCTTTATAGAATCTTATCTTTGGAGAATAATTCCTGTAACTTTTCCCTTGATAAGACTTCATTGATTCTTTTTCTATCCTTACTTTGATTTCATCTTCCGAGTAACCCTCTCCCAGGCTTTTCAGTCTTCTAAAACGCTGCATTCCTTTTGGCTTTACTGCCATGTACTTTCCGTACTTGATTTCATATCCAAGTTCTTTCATGGACTGAATAAACATCTGAAAGTCAGCACTTCTTAAAATGCATGCATCCACGTCTTTTTTGATTTGCTCATTCCAGACAAATGCACCGTTCTTTTTCACATCCCACTCTTTTTCTTCGACAGACTTTTCAGCCGGATCTATCGTTGATAAGCCGTACTTTTCACAGATGCGATTTACCAACGGTTGAATAACACGCTCCCAATCTCCTTTTTCGTAACGGTATTTATAACCATCGGTAAATCTCACACTGTTCCAAATGATATGACCATGTATGTGATCTGTATCTGTATGAACTGAATAGACTGCCTCGTAATTATCTTTTAGATATGTATCTACATATTCCTGCACCACCTTAAACGCTGTATCCGCATCACACTCACCTTCTTTAAAAGAAATGATTAAGTGATACCCCTGCCTTTTATCGGTTTTTCCGAAAAAAGATTTCGTGGATAACATATCTGCAAGTGCTTTGTCTTTTCTGCAATTAACCGCTCCGGTATACAGGCCATCGTTTGTTTTTTCATCTTTAAGGATGTATTCAATGCCTCGTCTGAGATGCAAGCTCTTGGAATGAGAATGACTTTTCATATGCAAAATTCTGCTAACCGCCATAGTGACAAATCACCTCATCCAGTTTTTTGTATACAAGCCTTATCTGTTCAGAAAGCCTTTCCTTATCACTTTTCTTATAAAGACCACTGTTGTTGTTTTTAACAATCTGATTAATGTTGTGACCTATATAGTTGATTTCAGTGATAAGCTTTGATAACAGTTCTCTGCATTCCGGACTCTCAACAACATTTTGAGTTAGCATTTCTCTGGCGTATTCAGAAAACTTCTTCTTGCTCTTTTTTACATTTTTATAAATAATTTCGTACTCATCCTGATCCACTCGAAGTCTGAGTATTTTGTCTTTTTTTGCCAATTTATCACCGCCTTTTTAAGTCTCAAATATGGGTGTCGGTTCTACTGCAAGATACGCTTCTGTGTCCACAAAAGCATTCTTGTTAAGGGAGTTCCCCTAATACCCCCGGCACGCATTACCTACTTCTACCTACTTTTTCTTCTGCTACTAACAGACCTTCTTCTGTATTAAATTTCAGGTTTTCAATGTTCCCATCGTAACGATTACACGCAAGAAAATTCACTTCATGTTTTTCTCTCAAACTGTAGAATTCATCTTTCTCAGGTCCCACTATGATATGATCTAAAAGATTAATTCCAAGCAGATTTCCAACTTGAATCATCCGCTCTGTTATCTCCACATCCTGCTTTGAAGGGGTAAGATCTGATGACGGATGATTGTGTAGCATCGTTATAAAAGATGCATTGCTAAGTATTGCCGATTTCATGATGTCGCCTGGATTGGCTAAACTCTGATTGACTGACCCAACGCTGACGATACTGAAATTGATTGGCTTTAACTTGCTATTGAGATTGACTACACAGAGAGCTTCTCTATCAAGCTCTCTGATATAGTCCCCAAGAACTTCTACAGCAGCTCTTGGTGTCTGCATGGATGTTTCCGACCACAGCGGATTTCCTTTGACCAGACGAATTCTAACTTCATTCAACTTATCCATTGATTTCAATACTGATTCTGATTACGAAATCTTCTTCATGCGCTTCATCTACAATGGCTTTAATTACATCCTTTAAATTAATCTTTTCATCCATATTGCTTACTGCTCTGTGGATATAGTGATTAACTCTTTCTTCCTCAACCTGATATCTGATATGTTCAATTAATTCTTCAAATTCATTTCTCTGCATATTAACGTCCTCCTCTGTCATTTGAAATATCTCTGTCGTCATTATCAAGACTCTTATTTGGTGTATCAGTTGCCAGTGATACCTTTCTTTCATCTCTGTCATAGTGGTAAACCTGATTCGAAAGTCTTTCACCAATTTCAACCTGTTCCATATTGATTTCATAAACCATATCGGCAAGTTCTTCTACCGGACCACACTTATCACTAATTGCAATGCACTCATGCACTGATGACGGCAAAATATAAAGATTTGAATTAAGCTTCTCTGCTAAATCATGAAGTTTTTCTTCATAAAGCATTGATGCAGCACCAAAGATTTTTGCTTTGTTTGAAATAACATACATAGCTCTTTCATCCGGAACTTCTGCCACTGTTGCTTCGAACTCTGCTCTCATCTCATCATCAATCGGTGTCCCTGGAAACATCATGTCTGCAATCACTTCATTCATGTTCTGGATTGTGACAGGAAACAGTGTCTTGGTATTTTCCTTTGCAAGTTCAAACAATTCTTCCTCTGTCTTGCCGAGCTGTTTTGCAAAGTCATTGTTAACAATATTTGTGTAAAGTCCATCTCCGTCACCGCCTACGTTCCAGCGATAAACAATTGATAAATCTTCAAATTCCCTATGCGGAACAGTTTCAAGAAGTTCCTGATTCTGTTCAGTATTTACTAATGTAAAGAAGATATTTTTTTCTGCATTGCTAAAATCCAATCCGTTATTAATCGGTGAACTTGGAATCTTGCTAACAGCCTGCTTAATAGTTCCTGCTAAATGTTCCATTACTTCACCAAAATCTTCCTTTTCAAAATAATCTTCATACACCGCTTCAATTGGAATGGACGGTGATGCATTCTCATGTCCCGGAATTCCCATGATACTAAGCTGTTCAACAGTTCTGTTTACCTTCATTGCATCTTTGAACATTACCTGAACGTTTTCATATCCTGCTCCTAAATAATTCTTTAACTCTTCTGCTACTTTCTCTTTAAATTCTTCAAAATTCATATTCATTTGTTTTTCCTCCTAATTGTTTAATATTGGTTTTGCAAAGACCACAAATCTGTAGTCTTTTCCTCTACCGTTATCGCAGGTAGAGAGTGTTAATAGTTGCTCACCGTACTCCGGTGTGATCTCTGTTTCGTAAAGACTGTTTGCCTTTACTTTTGATACAAATTTATTAAAATCTGCTTCATCAATCGCCATGACAAATTTCCAATATGTAAATGCATTTACATCTACACTGATGACAGCAAAGATTTCGTATTGTTGTTCCTGTTTGGCATCAAAATATAAATACTTGTGATTGTCATAAAATGTTTTCTGTTTATATTTCAAAAGTTCACCAAACATTCTTCCTCCGTTTATGTTGTGACCGTAGATAATCAAGTTATCTGATTTTTCCATATCACAATATGCCGACAGATACGGTGTACCTTTAAAGTCATATTTTTTATTGATATCGTGATCCAGATAGAAGTCCGGATTATCTTTGGTCTGCATAATCGGATAATCAACTGATGTGCCAGGTATTGTTAAGTAACCTATAACATCATCATTTTTTTCTTTGTTTTCTAGTTTCTTTTTCTTAATTGACTCATTACTGATTTCATTATTATTCTCATTTCTGAATCGGCTGCTTGCTTTATGGCTTGGTGCCACCCCACCAGTTCTTGGTGGGATGAGCATCAATACCCCAAACAATGTCAGAAAAACTATTACTTTAATCGTCTTCCTCATCTTTCTTTTTACCCTTCTTACCTACACGTGTATCATGCATAAAGATTGCAAAGTTAATGGCTGTAAGAATCAGCATTCCTCCAAGGTATACAAAACCTCTTGCTGCCTCATCTTCTCTACCGGTCTGCGGTGTGTCAGGCACAACTGGTATCCTTGCATCAACTGCACTAAGTTTTTGAATCTTTCCGGTATCTTTAATTGTGATACTTACATCCTTTGCAACTTTGTAGTTTTCAGGAGCATCAACCTCCTTGAATGTATAAGTTTCACCAACCTTAAGAACTCCTTCAATCAGTTCTGCTTTCTTACCTGTTGTAAATTTATAAACCTTCTTACCTTTGCTGTTGTATACTTCATACTTAGCACCCTTAAGCTGCTTCTTTGTATCTGATGCAAATTTGCTAAATTCAACCTTTGTAGTGTCATCCACCATATGTACTTTCTGAACTGCTCCATCATCCTGTACTGTGAATTCAACTTTTGTTGCTGTTACAAATCCATCAGCAGGTTTTGTTTCTGAAAGAATGTATGTCTTTCCAACTACGTATTTGCCTTCAACCATGTGGCTGTTTTTAGTAGAAGTCCATTCATCCATTACTTTGCCTGTTTCTTTGTCTGTAACTTTCATCTGGCATCCCGGAAGCTCTTTTCCATCTGTAATGCTTGTCTTTGAAAACTGAATTTTTGTAGTGTCATCAAACATTACAACTTTGTTTTCTTCGGCTGTCTTAAACTCGTTACCGTTCTTAACAAACACCTGAGTTGAAGATTCTCCTTCTGTGGCAACTTCCATTAACTTAAATGGAATCTCATTTGCAGTTACAAAACCGTCAGCCGGTTTAGTTTCATAAAGTTTATATTCTTCATCATGAAGCAATCCTCTAATGATTAGATTTCCTTCCTTAGTCATCTCTGTTTTGAAATTGCTATAACCAAGTTCATCTAAACCTTCTGCTACTGTAATTGAGTTTTCATCTCCACTGATCCAAGAAACAATTTCCCTGTTTTTGCTATCAGTAATTCTTAATTTGCAGCCTGAAATTTCCTGAGATGAAGCAATCATTCTCTTATCAATTTCGACCTCTGTCTGTGTATCCTTAACTACAGCCTCAGCTTCGATAACTCGTGTATTCTGATCTTTGTAAGATACATGAACCTGGGTAGGTTCTTTGCTTAAGTAATAACTGTCTGAAATTGATTCTTCCAAGAAGTAATAATTTCCGGTGTTATAAACTTTTGATTCTTCCTCTACAGTTTCGCTTTCGGTTGTTACACTTTCTGTATCAATCTCTGTTGTTACTTCTTCTGTAGTAGTTTTAACCTTTGAGCTTTCCTCATCAGTCACTTCATCATCTGCTACAGGAACACTAAACGGAATTACTGCTTTCCCATTTTCATCTGTTACTACTGTCGCCATCTTTTCATTTGCTTTGACAATGATATTTCCATCCTTGTCGTAAATGTTATCTTTTGAATAGAATCCAAATACAGTTCCAGGAATTGCTTCCTCTGTTTTGTTATCTTGTTTTTTAATAGAGATTTCTGTCTTTGGAAATTCGTTATTAACCTTTAAGACTCCATCTTCTGTATTTCCTGATGTGTCATAAACATATTCATCCAGCTGACTGTTCCAGACAAATTCGAGATCCCATGCAGCCTTTTTGGGAAGCACTCTTCCCTTCACTGTATTTACTTCTTTGATTTCATACTTTCCAAGCGGAACATTCACTTCAACGATTCCTTTATCATCAAGTTTGTAAGAACAGATTCCTTCACAATCCGATGTGAATTCTGCCCCCTTACCTGTTGTAATAGTTGCAACGATATCTCCTTCTTTAAACCAAGTTTCACCTTGATTGTCCTGTGTTGCGATATCTTCTTTAGCAACAAGTTCAAACACTGCATTCGGAATAAAGATATTTTCATAAGTAAATTCCTTAACTAATGGATTATCTGTTGTTGCTTCAAAACCACTGATTACCGGTCCGGTCTTTTCTAATTTAAACTTTCCATAAGTCTCATTATTGAAGTACTCATACTCTGCATAGAGATATTTATTTCCTTCTGCATCAGTCATTTCTTTGTAAGACTTATTGGTGATTTTGATATCAATAAATCTTTTCTCATTTCTAAAACCATTCGGACCTTCAACTTCATAAACTCGATAATCTCCAGCCTCTAACTTTTCATAAGTAATGATTTCTCCGGATTCATCACTGACAAATCGATCTACGTTTACAATCTGATTTCCATTGCTGTAAGACTGCTTTACAAGTGTTTCTGTTCCATCATCTGACAACTTGTAAATCTGATAAGTTGTACCGGCTTTAAGAACTGTCTTCTTAGTCTGGGAATCTTTCTTAACAATCTTTAAGTAAGCGTGGAATATCGGATTGTTTAAGTAGTACTTATATGTCTTACCGTTTTCCTTTACATCTACATAAAAGTCAGGGCAAAACTCTGTTTCATCCATACCCTTTGTCTGATGAACAATGTAAGTTCCGTATGGAAGTTTCTTTGTTTTTGCATAACCCTCTTCATCAGTTACAAGAGAATCTCTTTCTGTATCTTTTGCCTTTTCATAAGATCCGGCACTTGCAAGATATACTTGAAACTCTGCATTCTTTTCCGGCTTGATAAATCCGGCAGCTCCGTTAGTCATACCCTTGATAATTGAAACATCACCTTTAATGACATCTTCATCTACTCTCTTTGAAATACTGTTGTATTCAGCACTGAACTGTTTTCCATCAGTATCAATTGTGTAGATTTCATTATTCTTTAAATATCCTGTTGGTGGAGTAATTTCTTTCATATAGAGGTCTGTGCCACATCTATAATCCTTTGTACTGAACTCTCCTTTTTCATTGGTTTTATATGTATCCAATAACTTGGTACATTTGCTATCGGAATAAACACCGTAAACTGCATCCTTAAAAGTTGCATCACCCTGTGTTACTCTTCCTGTTTCAGCATCCACTTTGACTGCATTGATTTTTACCTTTTTGTACTTATCCTTAAGAACCGGCTTATATGCCAATCTGAATTCACTGTAAGTTTCATCAGCTGTTTCAGGCCATTCACCATCAACCTTTGTCCAACTATCAGCAGCACTTAATTTTATTGTGATTTTGCTATCACCATTGCTGGATACTTTGTTTGATCCCTGCTCAACGGTAAAGTTCTTTAAAATATTGTCGTTGCCGGAATCTAGCTCTTCGATAATGTAGGTGTTCTCAATGTCTTTGAACTGATCATCCAAATCTTTCTGTGCTAACTTCTTGGCACCATCTTTTGATAAGTCCGCTGCATATTTGAATCCTTCATCATCTAAGATATCTTTCATTTCCTTCTTTGCATCAGAGCTCATCTGACTTAGCACATCTTCAGGTACGTAATAATAGTTTTTTGACTGCAACTTATAAGTAAATCTGAATGTAATCTTTCCATTAGAGTCTGTTAATACATCCTGCGTAAACTTAGTTGCGTCATCATCTGCATCACCAGATTCAGCATCACCCCAGCCATTGAACTTATAGGAATACAATTCCTTGTTATTCTTGGCTGTGAAACGGAAGTTTACTTTTGATAATGGATTCCCATCTTCGTCATTTTTTCTAAGAGTTATACGCTGACGATAAGCTTCATCATTGTTATAAGGGAAAAATTTATATTCTACCTTGTCCCCTTTGATTTGCATTAATTTCTGAATTTCATCCTCGTCAGTATCGCTTTTGTACTTCCAAATGAACACCTCACACGTTACAACTCCAGCAATATCAAAGATGTCTCCGTATACTTTGTCATCTTTGTAATATCCGGTGTTGTCTTTCACCTGTTTAATAATGTTTTTGAGTCCATCTTCGCTTGTAACACCTTCCTCAACAGCCCAGATAAGGCACTGCGCATATACCCATGCTTTCGTATTTCCCTTTTTAGTAACCGAATACCAATAGCCAATCTTCGCCTTCAATGCATCTGATTTATTATTACTATCACTGCTAATAGTTTTTTCACTGGAAACATACGTCCATCCTGTATGACAAGCCTTACCTAAATCCAAACAGAATACCGGATTATCTTCGATCTGTGTTTGCCACCATGTGCCGCTTTCAGATTTATTACCAATCTTTACTGTTCCTAAGTTTCCCAAGTTATTTAATTTTGATTTTCTTTCTGCTGCCATAACATCTTTCGATGCAAAAGGCAAAGCGGTAATTACAGTAACTATCACCAGCAATGCTGAAATAAATCTTTTAAAATTCTTATTCATTGCTTTTCCTCCTCAAACTGATTTTTTTGCAAAAAAATAGAGAATGCCCTTGTTTAGACATTCTCTTTTACATTATTAAATATTCAATTTTAATTTTTTGTTTTTAGTTCTTCTACAACTTTATCTACATCCATATAACCAAATATAGCAACCCAGAAATGACCGGTACCTTTTCCTTTATAACAAGCAATTGCCCCGACTTTATGATCTTTGCCTATAAGATTGTTATAATGTGGTTTACTATTTTTCCACGACTCCATTGCTTCCTTATAGTCCATTTGTCCTGTGGAAATATTCTCTGTTCCGATAATTGGCACTCCATAGTTTCCATCTTCTTCACTATGCATAACAAATACTTCTGTAATGCCATAATTATCCTTTAAGTAAGACTTTGATGTACTATCAAATTTGTCATGGCTAAAATCTTTGCTTATCTGCTTGGCTCTTATCTCACATAACTCATATAGTCTTTCTGACCACTTGATGTTTGATACGCCAGCATCTTTTCGCATCTTATTTTGAAGTACAAAAGCCTGCTCCGCGGAGAATCTGTCGAAGAATGATTTTTTCATTTCACCATCGTTGTTTACCTTATAGACTTCATCTTTTGCTTTACACGTCACTGACTTAGAAAACTTTCCGTATGTAGTACTCCCATCCGAATTATTATATGCTCTTACTTTTATCTTTGCTTTTGACTTTGATATAAGCCTTGTAAGCGTATAACTTGTTTTCTTAGTAGTCTTAATGCAACGCCATTTCTTTGATGCAACACCGTATGCATATACCTTGTATCCTTTAGCACCTTTGACTTTCTTCCAGCTGATTTTAAACCCGGTCACATATTTGCGACCCCATAATTTTGATTTTTGCTTTTTTACGGTTATTTTTGTTTTGGCTAATGAATCAGCTTTAATAGTCTGTGCCGGAACAGAAGCTAAACCTACGATAATTGCAATGACAACTGCTACGGTTTTAATATTTAATTTTCTTAATGTAGATAATTTCGTACTCTCAGTTACTCTCATAACTATTTCCTTTCACTCGAGCTGTGGTTCTGAACTCTTGTGACACTAATACTGTATCACAGGAATTATGCATTGTCTCTACACTGGTTGTGTGTTTTTTCACTAATTTTTACCGTGAGAGTGATGATATTCTACTTTGGGACACGATGTCCCAAAGTTACATATATTATGTTGCATTATCATTCTTTTCCAAAACCTTCATTCTCAACTTTATACTCAATTAGTTTCAATAGATACATTGGAATTCGGTTTGCGCCTCTCTCCCATTCTTCTAGTGCACGTACAGAAAACTCGAAATACTTGGCAAACTCCTTCTGCGTCATACCGGTTTTCTTTCTGGCTGCTTTTAATCTTTCTCTACTATCTTCATTTCGAGAATTTGCTTGTTCAACAACTAAAGCTTCGCCATTTGGTCCTTCAATAATATAATCCATTTCTTTTTTCATCCTGAGTTCCTCCTTCCCACATATTATGTGGTTTCTATCTAACTCTAAACTACCACATATTATGTGGTATTGCAAGTCAAAAAAATAATGCGACCTAAATCGCACTATTTTTCATATAAATAATTCATTAATTGTTATTCTTCAAACTACACTGTACATTAACTATCTTAACTAACGATTTGAGATACCAGTAATATATGCAATCCAGCAAGCGAAATCACCAAGGCGTTTTCTATTATCACCAAGTTCATCTCTCCATGAATTGTCTATCCCTTCAGCAGCCGCTATTCTCGCTAAAACATTTAGCGATGCTATAAGAGCGTCATGCTCCATTGTACGGCTTTTATCGGCCGATATTTTCTCGTTTGTACTTAGCAGTTCCCAGCGGTTACGTGTATTTGAATAGTCAGCTGCTAATCTTAGAGTTTGATTCCAGAAGTCCATTTTGTCTTCTAGAGTACAAGCCTTTATGGAGTCTGACATTTTTTTGTATATAGAAATTGCATCTTCTACAGTTAGAACACTTGCATTTTTTAAATATTCTTCATATGTGTTAATCATTCAATGCCTCCATTCTTTTTTATTATCCATATCATTTGCAGCACTACTTAAGTTGCGAACTTATTCATTTTCGTACTTTCGTATTTCCCTCTTCCGACCAGATTCAATTTGATAATACTTATCCTCTCTCTCATCATAACATAGCAAAAGAAGTTTACCACCACACTTATATACTGAGCCATCAATATAATAATGACTTTCTCCATCATAATATACGTCATGATAATTTTGATTGTTTGCAAGGCATTTTGAAGCCGTTCCTATATGTCCTGCCACAATAGTCTTATGAAATTTACCCTTCGTGGCCGGGTATTTCCAAAGAAGTATATCTTCTGAAGTACCGAACAAGCAATTTTCCCCAGCTTCCTCGTCTATTCCTGCATGAACAAATATTTGGTCTTCTGTCTCATAGAATACCGGCATCTTTCTCAGCCACTCAATCAAATCAGTATGATTGGATAGAATCATCTGCACTACTTCTTTATTAATTCTTTCCATAGAAGATGATCTCGATATTTGTTGAATATACCTCATTTGATCATCCGAGAGAAAGGTACGTATTGTACTTGCGCCACATTCAAAATCTGTCACCAACCAATCGTTAAAAGCCATATAATTTGTCCCATCAGAAAAGATGTCTTTGTATTCATCAATCCAGTTTAAAAACATCGCTTCGTGGTTGCCTTTCAAGGCAATTACTCTGTCTTTCCCGTGCTCATTTTGAAGATTCCAAAGATATTTTAATACCTGCAAAGAACTATCCCCGAAGTCTATGTAATCTCCCAGCAAAACAATCTTATTCCCTCCTGTAAGATCAACCTGCTCCATCTGCTTTTTTAGGTCTTCTAAGCAGCCATGCACGTCGGAAATAGCATAGAGCATTTGATGCCCACCTCCTTTCTCAATTTATTTTGCACGACACACTACGCCTTTAATAATTATTATCGTTCCAGCGCTCACCGCACCACCCAAAGATCCTACAGCTTGGGCATTGTTGTAGCCCTCACGCTTTAGGCTGTTTTTATAATTTTCTACAGTTGTACGCCAGCCAATCCTTGGCAAAGCTATATTAACCAAATCTTTATCATGATTTTTAGGTTTTTGCATTTTTTCTCCTTTCACAAAAAATTAATTTTTCATTTTCCAAGACAGAAGAATATTTGCAATGTTTTTAAGTTCCTCTGCCTCTGTATCTGTAAGCATCAGTTCTGTCAGCAAACTGGCGATGTCTGGCAAACTAATTTCCCTTTGATCTGCCTTTACGGTATTAGATTCTTCCTCCAGAATCATTAAGTAGGCTGCAAATAGAAGCTGCAAAGCGAATTGATTTTGGAGGCGACTAATGAGCCCTTTTGCCTTAAGCTCCTCGTACATAGCAGTTTTTACTTCTTCTAATTCTCTTCCTGCCTCGTCGTTAATTGTAGCCTGATAATTACTGAATTTCGGAGCTGTATCGTCTAAAACAACTGCTTTTAGATAGTTATAAACTATAGACCAGTCCTCCACAGTCTGCGATGTTAATATACATCGCATTAGTAATGCACTTTTAGTTGTATCTGTAACATTTTCTTTTTTTAAGATGCGTTTTTGCAAAGTGTGATGTATAGGGTGACATTTAACATAAAAATTATACACTTTTTCTCCTCCTTCCTATTGCGGCACGGTATAGTGCTCTTATAGTGCTATCATATCACTAAAACTACATACTGTCAACATGTATTCTGTTTGTTTGAATATCATATTTTACAATGGTAGATTATACCAATCATCGACTAACTTATTAAACAACTTATCGTCTTCAATATCACCGTCCACACAATGCCCTTTAATATATTCATCCAGCCTTTTATACATCTTTCTTGAAAAGCGGTTAATCTCCTCTATTTCATCCGAATTTCCCAGTATTCTATCAAGCAGATTATAATCTGCATTGTTAATAAGATTTATCAATTCTCTTCTAATGTATTCCCCATTTGTCATCGCAATTACCTCCTCTATTCCAGAATGATTTCAACACCCGATTTTCCTGTATAATTGTCATTCTCTTTTTTTCTTGCATCATCACTGTACCAATCATAATTTACCGCTGCCTGATAATAACTGTCCATAGTAGACGGTGCATTATAAAGTGCAGCAAGCAAATACTTTCTGATGTTATTTATCTTAGTTGTATTTTTTCTCATGCATTCAATTACATAGATTATATGACTCATACGAAGTTTTAACAATTTTGATTTCACCAGTTCCTTTGGATACTTATTTCCACTTATCAAAATATAATCACTGTCACTTATCAAAGTTTCCAGAATAATATCAACAATGCCGTCAATCATATCTGTTTCGTGTGGATACCTATTTCTCAACACATCATACTCGATATTGTTTTTAATAATCCTTTGATATCCAAATGTCTCTGTTTTTTTATCGAATTCAAATCTTATCTCATCAGACCCATCTTGGTTTGAATCATCTTCTTCATCCATTTGGACAGACTCCGAGCCCCGGGTTTCTAAGATATGATTAGATTGATTATTATTAAAATCAGTATTATTTATTTTAGTATTATTAATATATTTATTACTCATATTTGTCTTATTCTTTAGAGCCTCCCCTGTGGGCAGTTCTTGAACTTCTTTTTCGGCAGTTCTAGACCTTCCCATTTCGACTGCTCTTGAACTTCCCAAATCGACAGTTCTTGAACCTCCCATTTCGACAGTTCTAGACCTTCCCGATTCGACTGTTCTTGAACTTCCCATTTCGACAGTTCTAGACCTTCCCATTTCGACAGTTCTTGATGTTTCCTGGGTTTGCGGCCTGTTTTTGGGCATAATATGCCCTTTTTCATTTTCTATTTTATCTAAAGTTTCTTCTTCACTATCCTCTGTTTCATCTTGTTTGTACTTGTCTGTTTCATTATTATCAGACACAACAAAACTCTTCACATACAAAATACTTGGAAGACCAAAACCTCTACGTCTCTTTTCAACAAGACCAAACTCTTCCAATTCTTTTAAATGTTTGATTGCCATTTTTTCACTAAGAGATAAGTCGTTCATTATCTCCTTAATCTGATAAATGATATAAACTCTGTTTTCATCATCCAGCCACTTATTTTTCATGGATAGCGACATTCTATCTAGCAATAATCCATATAGTAACTTGGCAGGCAAAGATAAACCGACAAATGTTTTGTCCGTAATTATGTTCTTAGGAATTCTAAGAAATGTATATTGATCTGCCTGCGTTCCATAATAATAATTAAATTCCATTAATCACTTGCCTCCTTCTTTCGTTGTTCCTCATTCCACTTTTCTAGTAATGAAAGAATGATTTCTTCTATCTGTTCTGCTTCATAATCTGGTGTAAAGTACTTCGCCAGTTTTCTCTGATTCAAAGTTACATTACTTATTTTCTTTTTTGCTTTCTCAGGGAAGAGAAGTCCCTCAATGTCATAAATAGTTAATTCTCCCTCTTCAAGTTCCTCATTCTGTCTGAGACTGTGTATTTCGTTTTTACCGACCTTTTTGCCTTCCATAAGGTTTTTGTATATTACCTCTTGAAACTCTTCATCCAAGTAGGAAATTTCAACTCCCACAACAAATGGAAGTTTCTTTTCATCCACCAATTGCAATAATTCTGGAATCAGCATTGTAAGCCTAATGTATCTTTTTACTTGTCTACCGGATACTCCATTATCAGCTCCTATCTCATCTGCTGTAATTTTTCCGTTGCTAACTCCTTGATGCGACATTGCTTCCATCTTCATCTTAAAAGCGAAAGCCTTTTCACTTGGAAGAATCTCTTCTCTTTGAATGTTAGCATCCACCATAATTATTGTTGCCTCATCATCTGATAATTCTTTCACGATAACAGGCATTTTACTAAGCCCCGCCATCTCACATGCTCTTTTTCTTCTGTGACCCGATATAAGCTCATATCCGCCCTCAGAACGTTTTCTTACCAAAGCAGGCGATAAAACACCATTTGCTTTAATTGACTCCGCTAATTCCTGCATTTTTTCATCATCAATTACTCTGAATGGATGATTTTTAAATTCATGTAACTCCGTCAAATTCACTTCAATAGTTCCATCTTTCTGTACTCCGAGTAATTCATCATAACTTGTTAATTTTATTTTTTCTCTTGCCATAGTATCTTCCTCACTTTCATTAATTCAGTTTAATAATCTCTTTTGTTAAATCTTCGTATGCTTTTGCAACTTTTCCTTTAGGATCATGTTTGTAAATACTTGTTCCCTCAATAGAGGTTTCAGCTGCTCTTACAGACATAGGAATGTAATTCTTTAAAAGTCTTATCTGACTACCATAAGTTTCCTTTACTGCTTCTGTTATATCCTTTGCATAGTTGGTTCTGTAATCCACCATTGTAAGGAGCATTCCTTCAATCTCCAAGCCCGGATTTATTTGTCTCTTAACTCTGGTGATGGTCTTAATCAACTGTTGCAAACCTTTTACCGGAAGATAAGATGCCTGAACCGGAATAAGAACCGAATCAGCACATGCCAAAGCATTAATCGTAATCATTCCTAGACTTGGCATACAATCAATTATTACAGTCTCGTACTTATCCTTAACCGTTTCCAAAAATTGCTTTAAGATTTGTTCCCTACTCATTACATTAACCAGAGATACTTCAACACCTGACAGCTCAATATTTGCCGGAATGAAGTCAACACCTTCCTCATGTGTTCTTATAAAATCCTCCAGTCTGATTTCTTCTTCATTTACAGTTTTTGTTAATATATCTGCCAATGTATTGTCTAACTGGTCCGGTTCCTGTATTCCAAGACATACTGTAAGACTGCCCTGTGGATCAGCATCTATGAGAAGGACTTTTCGTCCTTCTCTGGCTAATCCGATACCAAGATTTAAAGTTGTAGTGGTCTTGGCCACTCCACCCTTCTGATTTGCTATTGCAATTACTTTACACATAAAATCACCCCCTAAACTTCTCTGAATGTTTCGAGATAATCCTCGAAAATCATGGTGTTAACTAAAACTATTCCATCAATTTTGTAAGTTGCTTTTGCTTCTTTTGCCAGTTGCTCAAACTTGCAATGTCCCATACTGTAGAGATTTGCTCCTTCTTTGTATCGCACAAACTTCTTCGTCATTTCTTTTGTTCTTCTTACTGTTTCACTTTTATTTTCTTTTTTCTCTTTGTTAATTACAGCATTCATAGTTTTTCCCTCCTAAAATTCTTTAAATCCTTCAATAAATCTTTCAAATTCTTCACAGTTAACTAAAACAATTCCGTCAATCTTATACGTTGCCTTGGCTTCCTTTGCTAACGCCTGAAACTTTGTAATTCCTATACTATAGATTTCAGCTCCCTCTTTGTATCTGACAAACTTCTTAACTCTATCTTTTGTTCTTCTTACTGTATCTGCATTACTCCTCACCTGTTTTTTCCTCCTTTCGCATTATCTCTCTGAAATATCGTTCTAATATGTGTCTGTTGACTCTTACCATTTTTCCAATCTTATAAGCAGCTCCAGCTTCTCTACACATTCTGACAAACGGTTTCATTCCAAGCCTGTAGTACTCTGCTCCTTCTGCAAAAGTAATAAAATCCTTCCTAAGCATTTCTACATCTTCTTCATCAATTTGGTCAGAAAACTTCCATATTTTTCCTGTCATTTGTCCCTCCTTGCCGGCTCACGAAACTGTTCCAAGTATTCATTGAAAATATCTCTATTAATAAGCACGTATCCATCAATCCTATATATGGCACCCGCTCTACTTGCTAATTCCAACAATTTCTTATGTTGGATGCTGTAAACAATTTCTGCCTCCTGATATCTTAAGAATTGCTTTCTTAATCTTTTGTTAGTTTCTCTGACTTCTTTTAACTGTTTGATGTCGTAATAACTTTCACTCACTGTTTTCTCCTTTCCCTATCAGCATAAAAAGAGCACGAAAAAAGGACACTCTTAGAAATAATCTTCTAAAAGTGTCCTTTAGATTTTGAAATGTTGAATTCCCTGCTTTCCTACGTAAAACTCATGCTTCCTTAAAGGAACTAGGATAATGTTGTCAAAATGTTGTCATTTGACTGCTTTTGACTACACTCCAAGGGAATAATAGGTCTATTTAGTGTATTTTGATTTGATATTGCTAGAGTCGGATTTCAACGTTGGGAACAGCCATATTTAGAACGTATATCCATGTATTATTGGGTTTTATAAGCATATTTTAAAATATCAACTATGTAAATTAGTGTATTATTGATTATAAAAAAGTGTCAATCGGGTGTCCTTTTGATTTTTTTGTGTCCTGTTATTTTTCGCTTTAGACGACATCCCACTTTTCACTAAAGTTAATCATTGCTTCTTCATTTCTCTCTTTGGTTGCTTCAGCATATATATCCATTGTTGTTTCTATATTAGCATGCCCCATTATAGACTGAATAACCTTTAAGTTTGTTTCCACTTCACACAGCCTTGTTGCAAAAGTATGTCTTAACACATGGCAAGAAAATTTAGGTAATATAAGAGGTTCCCTTTTTTCTTTTGCCGCCCTTACCTCTTCTTCTACATTATAAGAATCACATATTCTCCTTATAGCAGCATTAAGAGGCTGTTGATTATGTGCCATTCCGTTTCTATTAAAAAAAATAAAATTTGTGTATCCGTCTACCTTTTGCGTACAAAAACCAAAATCTTTTTGAATTTCGTATTCGCGTTGCAAAGCATCATACACAGAATCAATCATTGGAATAGTACGTATACCTGCCTCAGTTTTGGGCTTTGATATTCTTGCGTGAGTTTTACTTGAGTCCCTAGTATCTCTTGAATAAATATATACTAATGCATGGTCCACCTTAATAGTTCTCTTTTCAAAATCAACATCGTTCCAAGTAAGTCCGACAAACTCTCCTACCCTTAGTCCTGTACCTAACAAAACCGCAAACACAGAGTGCCAATGATTATACATTTCACTATTTTTTATATAATCCATAAAAGCCTTCTGTTGATCGTGAGTCAGTGCATGTCTTATTCCTTTGTTTTTTCCCCAATCCTTTTTTAACTCAGCCATAACTCCATCTGTTGGATTCGTTCTTATAATATTATCTCTTACTGCCATAGCAAAAGTTGGATGAAGAACTGTATGAATTGTATCTAACGTATTTACTGCTATCTTCTGTTTAACTAAAAGCATCTGATAAAAAGCCAACACTTCGGAATACACTATATTTTTTAATAATTTCTTTCCAAGGGTATCTCTAACAAATCTATTATACATATAAATATAGTTTACTCTAGTGTTTTCTCTCAGATTATGCTTTCTTTCCATATATCTATCAAAACACTGATTTAATGTCACCTTTCCGGCAACATATATATTAATTCCATCAAGAGAATCCTTCATCAGTTCTTTTTCTCGTTCTCTTAATTTTGCTAAGTCTTTTGAATAGATAGTTTTTTCATTTCCTAAAGCATCTTTATATTTATATGCATATCGTTGTCTGTCAGCTCTGTATAATTCCCCTTTCTGTAATACTCGTCCTTTCGGATCTTTTCTAATAGCCATTGCTCTCCTTTCTAATTAAAGGATAAAAGCTAAAATTAAACCTTTTAATTAGTAATACATAATAATACATCATAATACATCACTATAATAAGATAGTTTTTTGCTTTTATCAATAATTTTTATTCATAAAAAAAGACGGGACAAAATTGCTCCATCTTTTTTTACCTTAACAAGAGCTGTCATCCAGCTGAAACAACTCTAAATAATCGTCTACCTTTTCCGTGTTTACAAGTACAACTTTATGATATTTGTAAATTGCTCCAGCCTCTTTTGCAAGTTTCTGGAATGTACTTTTTGACATTGAATAAAGGTCAGCACCTTCATCATATCTTACAAATTTCTTGAATGCCTTTTGATTTCTGATCATAACCTCTGCTCCTGGCATCTTTGCACCACCTTTCATTCAGAGTCATTTTTTGTTTACTTCGTGTTCCATAATATAATTATGAAGAGTTCCTCTTCTAATCTTTTTGCCAGAGATTCCTGCTACATGTGGAATTTCCCCAGAGTTTACAAGATTGTATATTTTATTTACGCCGACACCGAGAATGCTTCTTGCTTCATTTAATGATAAAAGATCATCATCGCTTGGCATTCTGTCTGCAAAATCTTTCTCCATTACAGCCTGTTCTTGCATTTTTATCTCCTTTCTTCTTTTGCAGGGTGAGTTTATCTTATAAACTCACCCATTCTTACACCTTGTCTCTTACGCTCCTTTTCAACGTAGTTATTTATAAGCACTTTCAACTCTCCCACGTCAAATATTGAGCCGACACGCAAAGAAGGATTAGCTTTGTCTGTAGAAATTACTTTCAGCGAGCCAGTTTTACAAATTTTTTCGAGCAACGTTTTAGTAATCGCCATATCAACAACCCTAAACAGCCTAATCTCGTGAAACTCATAAGTTAAAATCCCTTTTTCAACATATAACGCCTTGTTGGTTAATGTGTACTTTGTAAATGGATTCTTTAATCTCAATATTCTTTTATAGCCTGTCCATACGATTTCTTCATTTTCACCTAATCTCAACTCTGACATAGATTGTTTCCTTTTTTTAATATTTAGCTTTTATTAAGCTAGTGATAACACCTTCAGAAATACATGTGTCTTCGTACTTTTTATTACACTTGTATCTAACGGTATCTCCAATCATCAGCTTCTGTCTTGTTTTTACAACATGAGCTCTGGCATTTACCTTCGATTCAATTAGCGATAAATAATAAGTGCCGTTTCGAATATCCGTAATAATGGCAGATGATGTGCTATCAATACGATGATTTTCGAAATTAATTCTCGGTTTATCGATTTCAAACGGCTTATGAGTTGCCTTGATTTGAATACCAAGCAGCCATTCTTCATTATTCTCGCATCCATCAAATGGTTCTGGATAATCAATATCCAAAACTCTTACAAGGAACTTGTCTCCTACGGCAAAACGTTCTCTAAGGTTTGCTGTCCACTCATAAAAGATTTCATTTGCATTAATCTGTGTCTGAATACCAAAAACTTCTGCTGTTACACTCTTATCTGTTACTGCTATAATTCTTGCCTGTACATCTGGGCAATTACCAACCATAGATACTCTGTTTTCATCTAACGTTGCGTAGAACTTCTTAATATTTTCAATGATAGCTTCTTTTCTTGAAGCAAGTACAATTCTGTTTTTTTCATCAATGTGTTTGATAATATAATCAAACTCACTACCCATCATTACTGTTGCGAGCTGGTATCTACGAACTTCATCCGGCGTTCCCTTATGCTTCTCGTCGTTTGACAGATGAATTTCCATCTGATCTAGCGGAATAGTGATTCGCTGTCCTTTGTAATGTGTAGCTATCACACTCATTCCATTTTCTGTCTTTGTAACTTCGTTAATAGTTCCTCTAAGAATTCTTCTCTTTCGCATAGCTGTATTAAGGTCGTGCCAGAGAATCTTCTCCTCGTCCATAATTTGAACTGTGTCATCTGGATCAATAGTTAAAATGCCTGCTTTTGCGGCAACTGGTTTTGCAGCAAAGGAATTTTTTACTTCTGTCTGCTCCTTTGTCTCCGATTCTTCCTTCCAGATGGTTTCCTCTCCTGCTGTGTTGGTAGCAATTTCCTCAGCAGGCTCATTAATTTTTGCTTTTTCACTCATCGAAAGCATCCTCCTTTATTGAATTTGTGATGGGTTTGTCAACATCACGAACTCAATATATACCCAGCCAATTACCACATAGGGGTACATTTTTAAAAATTTTTAAATTTTTTTATTCTTTCACTATTGTTTTTAATCTTTTTGCGGTTCTTCTATATAAATGTAATCACCATTTATATTTGTCCTCGTAATACAGATTTCTTCATTGTTTTTTTTGAAAACTGCATATACACTTTCACTTATGGAATCTATCTGCTCATATTTTTTATATTCATATTTATTAGAACCGTATCTCGTACATATATAATCCATTGTTTCAAGAATAGCGTCTTCGTGCTTTAGTTCTTCTTCGGTTAGATTTCTCATAATGCCTAACTTTTTATATTCATCTGAGACTTCTGTTTGTTTCTTGCTTTCGATCTCTTTGTAATGGGTGTCTGCTTTTTTCAAGAATACTACAGCGAGCATTATCACAATTAAACCAATTCCAATACCTACAATTACCTTCATATTTGATTTCTTTTTCATATAAACCTCCAATTTTAATTTTATTTTTTCTCATTTTATCAAATCCACTGTCTTCAACTCGTAACTTTTGTAAATAAAAATAACTTGTAAACAGAGCTTACAAGTTATTTTATTGATTGCTTAGTTCGACTTTATTAACTGTCCGCAATTTTCATTTGTGCAAAATACTACACGTTCTTTAATTTCTTCTCCACAAGCCGGGCAAAAATATTTATTATTTTCTTCTTCCGGTTCTGCTGGAATAAGTCTTTTTATTGACTGAACAGCAATGCTAATAGCACTCTCTACTTGAATTTCTTCGCTATTCATTGAAAAAAGACTTTTTTTGCTTTTTAATCCTTCTAATACCTTCAGTGCTTCTTTTTTTTGCATCCTTTTTATTCCTTTACTAGCTGAACATTATTGTAAAACATCTTTAAACTTGAAGTAGGTTTAAAAACATAGCCTGTTCCATTAAAAACAATGCATTCTTTTTCTAACATTGAATCACATAATTCATCCGGAACCATTACCTTTTTTAGATAAAATTGTTCTTCATTGAACATATCATTCAACTTTTCAATTTTTTCAAATTCGATTTTTTCGTGTTCGTACTCCTGCTCACTTTTTTTTAGTTGCTTTTCGAATTGCTTAATTTTCTTTTCGTTTCCCTCTTTAATTGCATTGTCATATCTTTTCTTTACCCTATACAGTTTCCTTTTCTTGAATGAAAGAAATGCTCTTTTTTCCTCATAGTAAACTTTCCAATACTCTCTAATGTCTTCGCTCATAGTCTCAACTTTGATATTTACCATTTTTCCACCTTTCAATCTGTATATTTTCTTCACATCTATATCTTAATCCTTACTTCCACCACTTTAGGGTACATTTTCAAAATTATTTCAAAAAAATAAGAGGTGGAAAAAATCCACCCCTTAATCTCTTATGAAAAAGCCCCTTTTATAAGCACTTCACCTGTATTTCTGGCAAAGATATATTTTGTTTTATCAAAAGTAGTATATATGAAAGCAATATTATTTCTATAAAGTGTTATTAATGCATTGAAATATATAGATTCTTTTTTTGCTACATTTTTTAATACATTATAATCTTTTTCAAATTCATATAAATCATCTGATAATACAACTTCATCATCAGGGTTTGCTTCATTCAAACTATCTTGAAGTCCTTTAAGTCTTTTTTCATCATCGTACAAACTAAAGGTCCAGTTGTTTTGCTTTTGAACCCAATCAGCTTCCATCAGAGTCGGTTTAAAAAATTCAAAATTAGTTATGGATTTATCTGCGTTTTTGGATAGCATTTGACATGTTTTATTGTATTCATAACCCCCTAGAACATATTGCATTATACAAATCTTTGCAATATACTTGGCATCAAATACAGATATTTTATCTAATGCTATTCTTAACGAGTTAAGATACTTGGCATCTTCCGAAATAGCAGCTCCTTCCATAATCTCTTCAAATTCTTTAACATCATCATACTTTTTATACAGTTTTCTTAATGAATTGACCTTTTCTAGTGAATCGCATCTTTTCATAATGTCTTTAGTCATTACAAACACTTCACCGTCTTTAATTCGCTGTTCGGTTAAATCCTTTTTGTTCTTAATCATTGTTTTTAAAATCGATATTTTGTTTTTAACAGCATTTTTATTTATAAACTGTTGAAACATTTCCCTAATAATCGAAATAGATTCCGAATCATTACATTCAGTTATAACTCTGAATAAAGTCGGTGTTTCTCTAATGAATAAATAACATAAAAGTAATTGTCCTGAATTTGCTTTTAAGCCGCTCAAAAAATACCTAACTTTTTTATGTTCCTCATCCTTGTCAATTTCTTCATAATCTTTATAAAGAACTTCCCAGTCTGTTAAGTCTTCAACATAATCGCTATACCAATAATGCTTTTCCGGCTTTTTGCTTTCGTGATCATAAATATCTTTGTATGAAAGTTCACTCAGTTTACAAGTCGTAATCACTTCACTATCCGGGTAAGTTTTTGCATTGCAATAAAGATCAACAAAATTCTTGCCATCTGTAAACGCTTTAAGCGTTCCAACAATTCTTCTTGCTTCTTTTGTATCTGACCGTTCACCACAATTTGGACAAGTTACAATTTTATTTCTACTGTAATACTGTGTCTTTTTTGTTGAGCTTTCAATATAAAAGTCCGCTTCATTTTCGCTAATAAGGCTTGTCTCTCCACATTTCAAACACGTATAACTGTAATATGATTTCACACCGCGCGTAAATCCTAAAAGGCATTCATTTTCTTCATAGCCTTTCGATACCAGCAATTCCTTTTCTGATTTTTTAATTGTTTCTCCGGCTCTTCTTAATAATTCTTCCATTTCCATTATGTTCACTTCCTTTCTAATAATAAAGGACAACTTATAAATATAAGTCATCCTTTATAACTAACCTCTTACAATCTCAATTCGGAAATTATTTTCCATTGGTTTAAAATACTGCCTTGCATACTCCTCATTTTCAAAGTTTTCTGTTTTTGTTGATACCAAATTATTACCATCGTAGAATCTAATAATAAATTTAGGTAACGTAACATGAAACTCAAATAAGAAGTTACAGTATTCAGCCGAATCACGATTATAAAACTCCGTTCTTTTTACATTTTCGTAACTGCCATTGTGGAAATAAGCTTCTTCAAAGTCTTTTGTGTATATCCTGTAAAAATCCTTGGTGAAATAAGCTGACTTAATACGTTTTCTTAGTTCTTCATAACTAAGCATTTCTCTCACCCCATTCTTTTACGGCTATTGCAATACACTCCGCTTCTTCATCGCCTCTTTCGATTTTCTCAAATAACGCCCTTGCTCTTCTTGCAACAAACTCAACTTTGTCTTTAGACCAACTTGGGTTTTGATTTTCGATGTATTCCTTAATACAAAGATAATGATACAGTTCACTGCATCTAGCCAGTTCACTCATATCATACTCGGCAGCTTCTTTCTTTTTTCGTTCAATAAACTTCTCATAAAAAAGGTCATGTAACTCAAGCATCATCTTCTGACATGCTTCCATATCTTCATAGACTTCCTTCATGTCATAAGGTGCACCATTTTTTCCATGTCCTTCATTATCAAGCCATAAATAACTTTCAGCTGATGCATCATAATCATTATATGCCTCATATATAGCGTCAATTAATGTTTCTACATCATCATTTTCCATTTCGGCACAGAATCCAAAATCTTGATTACAAGGACTAGACTGACGAAATTCAAAAGTGTTTCCATTTACTTCAACATTCCATCCGCTATCCTCTGCAAGTTCAATGATTGTTTCCTTATTAATTATCCTGGCAAAAGCACGAGATAAACCTTTATCATCTAAGCACTTACTATAATAGTCTGTACCATTGTCGTTAAAAGCGTATGTAAATCCCGCCTCTTTTGCTTTCTCGCCTGAAATATATGTTTTCTTTACTGAAATCAAACCTCTTTCTGTTTTTACCTGCATATGCTTATTCCTCTCTTTCCTTATAACTTTCGCAAATATCACTTTCTGACGGTTCACGAGCAGACTCAGGACAGTTTACTGTTCCAAAATCATTACACGTGCCACATCTTTTCATTTGCTTTTCTTTCTTGTACACTTCAAACGCATCTTCCCATACATCATTTCTTCCAACAAGTAATATCTTTTCTTTATCACTTATTGCATAATGTTTCTGGCTAAAAAACCAGTCAAGAAAATCTTTAATTTCTTTCATTTTCACAACCTCCTTAATTGAAAAGACAACCTGTAAACACAGATTGTCTTTTCTTGTCTTTCTTTTTCAGTTTACAAATCAAGTAACTCTGCATCCTTATCACACTTCTTAAAGTCATACCCGATAACTCTTGCAATTTTCTCTTCATATGTAAACATTTTACTAATACTAGCTCCTGCTTCTTTTACAAGACCTAATGCCTCACAGACACCAAATACATAGACATTTAAAGCATTTGTTTCGCCATTTCCAAAAGAAGCATTGTACCTAAGTGCAGTATCCTTTGCAACTTGCGGTGGCATATCAGCCTTTCTAAGCAAACCATAAACACAACCAACAGGATGTTTGATCTCAACGTTTTTGAGTTCCTCTAAATCGTAAAATTTCTGCTTATAACTTGCAAACACATCTCTAAGGTTATCAGCAAAATCCGATAAAGAAGCATTTCCTTTGTGATTAAGCTTATATCCGTTGCCGAGAACAATAACACGACTGTTACAGTCGATGTTATACCATACTGTTGCTCCGGAAGTTCCGACATCGCTTGTTGATATTGTAACTACCGTTTTAATGTCAGCTTCTGTAACCGGAATCCCCATCTTTGTAAATAATTCAATGTAAGACTTGATAACATCTTTATCATTAATGTTCCAGCTGGCTTTCATATAATCATGATTCCAAACACCACCTACAAAGACTTTGTTTGAATATCCTTCGATGGAAGCTCTTGCTGTTCTAAACAATCCCGATTCAGATAGTGTCTGATAATTCTTGCTGTGGCAGGCTCTTACCTTATCACCACATACTCTCATCAAAGTTCCACCGTTTGATACCGGCAGACATTTGTTTAATATATCAGCCAAATCTTCTCTTGAAATTTTTTCTAACGAAGTCCCAGAAATTCCTGCTCTTGATTTTAATGTTGGTAAAGCCGATGAACCGACATAGTAAATGTTACCGTTATATGAAATCTGTAATTTAGTTCCATATAAAACAGTGTCATTAAATGTCTCATCAGTTAATCCCTCCATTACGTCATCTGAACAGCCTGCGTATGATACAACTAGCTCTTCATTCTTCTCAACTTCAATCCAATCTGAATCTTTATCCATATCATTTAAAAATGACTGAAATTCTTCAGCTGCATCGAATGTGAGTTCCGCACTATCTCTGATAATGCTCATTCTTTCGTAATTACCCATAATTACATCTCCTTTCTTCTTGCAACAAAAAAAGACACACCTATGGCATGCCTTTCAGTTGAACTTAAATTATCATAAAAAAATAAGACTGCTAGAGCCACTCAACAAAATTATTGCTTTCGCCTCTATCAATCTCTAATAAGTATTTTACTCTAGTTTACAGATTTAGTCAATAAAATAAGCCCTCATTACAAGGGCTTAAATAATTTGTATCAAATTCTGGATTTTATATCATCCAACAGTTTGTCAGCTTCTAATACTTTATTTTTGGCTATCATATATTGCACAGTTCCAATATCATCTATAATTTTCTGCAATTCATCATACAAAGAATTATTGCTGTCACCTACTATTATTGGATTTAGAGTATTATGAGGCTTCATTATTTTTTCACTATCTGTCTGTATAGATATCAACGCTTCATTGATAATATCTTTAAGTTCGTTTTTTGTAAGACTTGCCTGCTTACCGCGTTCTAAAAGTCTTGCTGTTCTTCTGAGACTATCTGCTATTAGAATAACTTGCTCATGAACGCTATATAACTTTTTCATTTAGTTTGCTCCTTTCCTCATGCTACTGCCCACACACCACGTTCTGTGTTTACAACCAATCCTTTATCTCTTAATGCTAGCAATGTTTGTCTGATTTTTTCCTTATAATGCACATTATTTTTCGCTTTCTTATGCTCTGACAACTCATTGTAAATCATATCGAGTGTAGTCTTTTTGTTGATTTTACGTAATGCTGCCATTACAACATCCTTCCAAGTTGCTGCCTGCTCCATATCTCGTATATCACACTCATATCTTCTCGGAACAATCACTGCTATCTCGTATCCGGATGGTTTTTTGATAACAACTATAAACTCATGCTCTATTAAAAAGAATTTGCGTTTACAGTTTGTGTTGTACGTATTTCTTCCGGATACTGTATTATGCTGCGCTTTAATTAATATTTGCTGTAATTCTCCAACAATATTGATATCTGACAGCATAGACCTAAATGTACTTACGTTGTTAATCTTCTGCCTAACATCGCCAATAACATATGCCTGATAGGAACCCGGCTTCATAGCCATATAGCCGCGTGCAATAGCCTTATTAATTGCTTTCATTCCATCGGCCCAATTCATTTCCTGTATATCCTGCTTTTCCAGTTCTTTATTGCCTCTCCACATGACATTACTGTAGTGTATTCCGTTTATAGTTGGATATGGTGGATGTAGAATCTGTAAATCTGAATTTAAGAACTGATCCGGCAGTTCGCAGTTATCATCGAGGATATTCATAGATACAATGTCTTTTCTGACAGGATTAGGGTTTAAATCGATGCCGATATAAGGGATTGCTAAATCCTTACACAAATCTGATGTTGTTCCACTGCCTGCAAATATTTCAGATACGCTTTCTGCACCATATCTGTAAATTAGTGATGCCGGTATCCATCCCGAAAAATTACCTCTGTATCTTGAGTCACCCCAAGGACCACGTTCTTTAAAGGATAAAATTGTACCTTCAGCATTTTGACCTACATAGTCAAATATTTCTTTTCTGTTCATATATAAAACACTTCCTTTCATAAAGAACTAGGGAAAACAAGCTTCCCTAGTTCAAATCTCTTCTTTCTTCTTTAGTTTTTAAACTCGTGCCTTGATTTTGTCATAGAATTTAATATTCTTTGATGTTTCCTGCTTAATAAAGCTGATTCCGATTAAATAATCGTACAAATCCTTATCAAATTTCTTTAAATCCCTAATTCGACTTACAGGAACAGATTCCTTGAATTTTTCATCGAAAGTAATTCCTACATTTTTATTTCTTTTAGCAAGATTTATAATGCAGTCCTTTTCTTCTCCAATGTTAGCCTCGATTACTGCTTGCAATCTGGTTATTTCCTTCTCACAATCTTGTTTCTGCTTGTCGAGTGCAGCACTCTTTTCTTTCAAACTGTCAATTTTTGCAAATACTTCTTCGTAAGAACCTTCAACCTCATCTCCGTTTACAACATTGTCATTTCCATCAATTTCAAATATTGTAGAATTTTTAGACGGGGCAATCCATTTCTTTGCTGATAACTTTACGGCTTTACCGACCTCTGTATACGGCGGCTCTATACCACTTTCAACGTAATCCTGCCAAAAATGTCTTCCAGCTTCGATGAGTTCTGCTTCTTCATCCAGATCTCGCTCTAAAGTTCTAATAATCAATGAATCAATTTTATTGTCATAAAGACAAGCATAAATAATTCCAGATACATTAGTAACACAAGCGTAACTACGTCCTTGCAAGATGTAGCTCGGTGGAATTTGAGGAGCAAAATCGTCGCCCCATTTATCCTTGTTTTGATAGCTAGTAGTCTTTATTTCAAGTATATACGTTCTGATATTTCCTTCAGAGTCTCTAATATCTACGAAATAATCTACATCCGCTATCATCCAATAATAAACCGGATGTCTAAACATTTTTCTTACTGCATACGGTTTATAACCTGTACGCTCGTAAAAAGCCTTTGCAACAAGTTCTTCCAATGCATGACCAACTTCAAGTGTGAACCAGTTATTCTTTGGTTCCCAATACGGTGTATATCCCAATTTGTCCTTAAATAAATCTCTAGCTGTTTTAAAAATTGAGAGTCCATAAAGGATTCCATAATCAGAACCACCGATTCCAGTTCTTCTGTTCTGAAGCCATTCCTCATTTGTCAATTTGGTAATGTCCTCACAGAATACTTCCGGCTTGTAGTTTAAATCAAGTACAAGTCCATTCCTTGCTTTGTAAGTTAATTCTTTCATTTAATTCACCTCTTTCTCTTTAATGCCACATACGTACTAAGCAGTTATAGGTAATAGGATAATCACCCTGTAAAAGCCTTAACGTATTGTGATAAATACTTTCGTCATGCGTTTTGCTAATCAAAAAAAAGACCTTGCCTAAGACTTCTCTTAGTTGGTCTTCCTTGATTTTTAATTCGCTTCTGTCTGCCTTCAAACACTCACCACACATAAAATGAAAATGTGTGCTATCATTTTGCAGGATAAACAGACGATGACGATATTTCCTTCTAAATTCCTCGTATTCCTTAACATCTATTCTCTGAACAGATAAAATACGTTGAAGTAAGTTGATTTTTACACTTACTTCACTAACCTTTCTTTTGTAGCGTGTAATATCGCTACAGCACATACATAACGCTTCTCGCATTTAAACTCCTTTCTGATTTTTAATAATCTTGATGTCCATAATTGGAAAGCCGAACGCTAACCGTCTAATTGTTCCATCATCATTAAATACCCAATCTTTTTCGGTGCCATATTCCAGCCTCAGACCTTTTCCACCATTGACCTTAGATAATTCATTATTTGGATCATCTTTAATCGTAGTGTAAATCCCAACCTTATCTGCAATCTGTACCACTCTAACCTGTCCTGTGTATTTTGGATGGATAAAGTGTTCCAAAATAACAAACGTCACCTTCCCGCAGGAACAAGCCTCTTTGAATTGGCTCAATGATTTGATGTTTTCCATCACCTTCACTCCTTTCTACAATAAAAAAAGACATACCCGTGGCACGCCTTATATTAAAAAATAACCAAAAAAATAGGACTGATAAAGTCACTCAAAATAAATTTGCTTTTGCCTCTATCAATCCTAAAATTATTTTACTCCAGTTTACAAATTTAGTCAAATACTAAATAAATACCATTGCCACAATAAAAGCAATATATAACAAGCCAGGGGCAAAGAGTTTTATCCATACTTTCTTGTCGCTTCTTTCTTTCCAACTTGCAGTTTCTAAATCTTTTTCTACGCTGTCATCTAGCTGCTCAAGAAAATGAAGATATACGTCTATATATTCATCTGTATCAAAACCATAAAAATTGATGCATATAGTATCTACCTCCACAACGTCCTCGTCCAACATAAAACGACTGTTCCCGGAAGAAGCATCATACCATATCTGAAATCCCTCATTTACTTTCATAACACGAGTTATATCATTAAGATTTATTTTACCTATCTGATATTGTTCGTCCACTAATTGCTTAAATTCAAGATAATCATTTATCACTTTAATATAGCAATCATCAAGTTCGTATGACTTTGCCTGCAAATTGTTGTAAGACCAATACATAAACATCGCACTAATAAAAGCAACCGCAAACAAAATTACAAATTTTATATCATTTGCAATTAAAGCAAACATCGCTACTGCTATTGCTGCACACACAAAATGTACAATGCTCATCGTTTTGTATTCTTTACTTACTTTAATATTCTCTATTGTCACATCATTTTTTCCGTATATTTCCATTATCCCACTCCTAAATACCAATTTACATCTTCTGTTACTGTTTTAACCAATTCTTTGTTAAAGATATCTGCTTTTTTAAAGTTCCAGTCACCGCTCTGCTTTGTTCCTAGTAATTCGCCAGCTCCACGTTCTCTCAAATCAGCTTCGCTAATTTCAAATCCACTATTTGTACTTGTAATGACTTCCATTCTTCTTTGTGATTTGTCTGAATTGAGACAATCTATAAAAATGCAGTAAGATTGTTCTGATCCACGCCCAACTCTTCCTCTTAGCTGATGAAGAGTCGCTAAACCAAAACGCTCTGCGTTTACAACTACCATTACAGTTGCGTTTGGTACGTTTACACCTACTTCAATAACTGTAGTAGATACCAACACATCAATATCTCCATTTTTATAATCCTGCATTACACATTCTCTGTATTTTGCATCAGATTTTCCGTGAACACCAGCCACATTAATGCCAGGGCAATTCTTTTTAATCATCGATACGATTGTATCCACTTCATACAACCCATCCATCTCTGATTCTTCGATCACAGGACATACAAAATATGCTTGTCTTCCCTTTTCTACTTCTTTACTTATAAAATTAAATACCTTATCAAAATCTTCGTTAGTAATTTTACAGTTTCTTATTGGCTTTCTATCAGCCGGGAGTTCCCGAATCTCAGAAACGCTGCCGTTTCCATATAGTGCAAGGGTAAGCGTCCTTGGTATTGGTGTGGCTGTCATGTTAATGACGTGAGGCTTACACTTCTTTGCGAGTGTTTCTCTCTGTTCTACACCAAATTTATGCTGTTCATCGATGATGAGTATTGATAAAGTTGTAAACTCATCTGCCATATTAATAACAGCATGTGTTCCTATAACAATTAGAGGCTTACCGTTTGCAAGTTTTGTGGTAATTCTGTCCTTATCTTCCTTTGAAGTCTTTCCGTTTACAAGTTCTACGTCACAATTAATATCAGCTTTTTCAAATAATTTTATTGCTTCCTCATAATGCTGCGTAGCTAATACTTCCGTTGGAGCTAGCAATACGCTTTGATAACCACTGTTATATGCCATCAGTAAAGCGAATATAGCAACGATTGTCTTTCCTGATCCAACATCACCCTGCACTAATCTTGACGATACCGTTTCACCGTTTAGGTCTGTTTCAATCGCAGATAATGTTGAAATCTGACCTTTCGTTAGTTCAAAAGGTAAAGATTTATGTAATTTAATCACATCTAGGCAGCTAGAGAATTTGTATTTATTCTTTTCTTTTTTTATTCCTAACTGTCTTTTCTTCAACTCTAGCATGAATAAGAATAATTCTTCATATGAGAGATAATTATCTGCCTCATATAATTCATCTATGGTATTCGGATTGTGTTCCTTATTGTAAAGTTCCAGCATATCCGGAATATTTCTTTTTTCAATAATTTCCTTTGGTAAGCTATTCTCAACATCTACATCCGATAATGCTTCTAAAATAGCATTATGAATTATATTTGTTTTTAGTTTAGCTGTCTGCGAATATGTTGGAACCGGTTTTCCAATCAATTCCTCATATTCAGATATTCTATAAACCTGCGGATGCGTAATGAAATTGTATCCATATGCCTGTGAGCATTTACCGTCTAAAACAAGAATGCTTCCATTTGTAAACCCAAACGGATTGTAAGCAAAGTTAAACCACGTTGCCATAAATGAATTTCCTTCAGAGTCTTTACAAATGACTTTCATTACCATTTTTCCAGATTTACGTTCAAATTTTTCTGTGCCGGAAACAACTGCGATCAAAGGTTTTCCACTCTTTAAAGCATCATAATAGTTCTTTTCTGGCTCTTCAAATACCTTGTAACTTCTTGGATAGTATTTAAGTAAATCACTTACAGTGAATACTTTTTTCTTATTAAATTGTTCAACTTTTTTCTTTCCAACGCCTTTAATTACGCCGACATCATCATATTCCTTGTAAGTGTGCATATTTATATCTCCATTTTATTGCGTATTTAATACGCATTAGTCATCATAATCATCTATTGAACCAAACATTTTTCCGCCAAATGGGAAAATCATAAAAACAAAAAGTTTATATGGATAAAGGGCAAATCCAGACATAAAACCTATAACTGGTCCTAATACTAATAAAATAATATTTGATGAATCTCTCAAATAAGAGTCGGTTATTAATGTCTTTATAGGATATATCTTATAGTATGTAAAATCCGTAGCTTTAATCATAATAAATAATACAATTGCCGCAAAAACTGCCCCACATATTGCCATTTGTTTCAAGTAATTTCTTAAATATTCTTTTTCTTCTACCGTTTGCTTAACGCCTTCATTTTCTGCATCTTTTTTAAATGTTCGTCCTTTAAACAATAAAGCATTAAGTCTTATTACTTTTTTAGTAAAAAACCAATATAAAAATCCTCCTACAGCAAAAAAAGCAACTATAATTGCTATTGCTATTATCCATGCAATTATTTCTTGTAATGTATTCATAAAACCCCTCTCTTTCCGTAATTAATATGCACCTGTATATATTACCATATATTATTGAGTATTAGAACATTACAACTTTAATGTGTTTTTATCATTATTTAAGGAATAATCTTACAAAATGTCTTTATTCCCCAATGTGACACCATTTTACCGAGTGTAATAAATACTGCTAGCATAATGAATGGCAATATTAAGCCTATCCAGAAATCTTCTGACTGTAATAGGTTGAAGTTCATATTTAATAGTGCTTTTTTTATTTGCATCATCGAATCAAAATATAACGTTCTACTTGCTATCATCCCGATAATTCCGATTATCGTTCCAGATATCCAACTTAGAAGTCTCATTGTCGCTCTTTTCATGTCATTATTCTCCTCTGCTTATATTTTATCAAAGTAAAAGTTGTAAACAGTAACTTTTATGATTCCTTTTGCAACTATATAACAGAAGATAGCCACATAAGGGTATATTTTCAAAAAATCCATAAAAAAAAGAGGTACCGAAGTACCTCTTTTGCTGTTATACAAACGATAGTTGATTATATTCTGGCTTTACAATATCCTCTTTATCTTTTGACTTAGGCATATAATCTTTAGCCATATTAATTAACCTCCATCCTAATAAAGTGTTTCTCTCTTCATAATTTGTATTGAGAATTGCTCTATTAAGAGCTGAGCGAGAACCTATAACTATACAAGTCTTTTTAGCTCTACTCACTGAAGTATAAACCAAATTACGTTTAAGCATAACTGAGAATATATTACTCATTGGCATAATTACTGTTTCAGCCTCTGAACCCTGTGATTTGTGAACTGTTGTCGCATATGCTAATTCCAACATATCAAAATCTTCGTGTCCTGAGTATTCTTTAACTCCTATGCCTTCATATTCGACTGTTACGGATGAATTGTTTTCTGTTCCAACCGATACTTCTGTAATATACCCAATATCACCATTTGATAATGTTAATCCATCATCTGTGGTAATGTTTTTGGTATGCATTACCTTATCTCCTTTGCAGAAAGATTTGCCATATACGTTTACAACTAAACTATTTGCATTTCTGTTTACAGATTGTTGTAAGTATTTATTCAACTGATCTGAGCCAATTTCGCTTCTCCTTCTGAATGGACTTAACAAGAAAATGCTGTCCAAATTATTATTGTTAGCAACTAAGGAATCCTTATAGATTGATAAACATTTATCTCTTATTTCTTCTTCCCCTGAAGCTTCAATAAACTTAAATGTAATTCCTTCAATCAACCTCGTATCTCCGTTATTGATTTTTTCGGCATTTATAAACACGAGGTCGTTCTCGTCTTGTCTAAAAGGTGTGTCTAATACCGTTGTTGGAATAACATTCGAGCTGATAAGCTGTGCAAACACATCTCCTGCTCCGACTGATGCTAACTGATCCTTGTCTCCAACCATCACAAACTTACAATTTGGTTTTAACCTGGATACTAATAATGAAAAAAGCTTCATATCCACCATAGACATTTCATCTATAATTACCAAATCTGCAGGTAATGTAATATCGTTATCGTAATTATTCAGTTCTTCATCGGAACGAAGTCCTAATGCTGAATGAATTGTACTTGCATCCATTCCTGTTGCTTCTGCCATACGTCTGGCAGCACGACCGGTCGGTGCCATTAAGAAGATTTCTTTTTTCGGATTAAATTCCTTATAAACCTTCAATATCATATTTAAAACTGTCGTTTTTCCTCGACCGGCACCACCTGTGATGATACTAACAGGAGAAATCAATGCATTAATAACTGCATTTCTCTGTCCGTTTGCAAGTTTAATATTATCAGCATTTTCGTGTTTACAAATCGCTGATTTGATTTTGTCTTTATCTACTTTTTCTTTCTTACTATTAAAAACCATATTAATGAGTTTTTCTGCCGACTCCTGCTCTGCTTTATAATTTGCCTTTAAATAAAATGCAAAATCTGTAGTAAACTTAAAAAATACTACTTCTCCGGCTTTTACTAAAAGGTTAAGTCCGATCTGAATATCCCTATCATTTACATAGTAATTCTCATATCTAAGAATTTCCTTTGCTTTAGGAATAATCTGACTTGTAAACAGATATAAGTGACCGTCCAGCATAGAATCTAATAAACTTTGTTTGATACCAGCTTTAATTCTCTCACAATCCATATAATTGTAATGATACTCTTCACTGTGAAGTGCGATTGCATCCGCTGTATAAAAGTCTATTCCATGAATCTGCATTACATCATATGGTCTGGTTTTAATTACCTCAACAGACTTTTCTTTAAAATAACTTCTTATCTTCAGTAATTTTCCCTGCGTAATATTCTCGCTATTACCTACCATAGAAATCAATTCTCTTAAATCTCTTGAGTTTTTCCATTGTTTCATCGGCGTTTCAAGGTCTTTTGGCATATGCGACAATTCTCTGATTCGCATAAAGTCTTCGTCTAACACTTTTAATGTGCTTGCTCCGTACTTTTCAAAAATACGCTCTGCTTTTTTTCTGCCAATCCCTTTCAGTTTACAAGATACAATTACATCAATAATTCCTATCTTATCTTTCGGATCCTCGGCTTCAAATTTCAAGACATTGTACTGCTTACCATACTTTTTGTTATTTACCTCTTCCAGCGTTGCTCTGAATATTCTATTCTTGCTTGCCGGAAGAAAGTATCCTACACAAGTTAGGGAGCAGTTTATTGCTCTGCCCCCTTCATTAACCTCATCGCATAATAAAATTGTATAACCATTATCTCCCTGGTACGTTACGCTTACTACGTTCAATCTTTTTTCCATTAGCTTATCCTCCTTGTTGCGAGAATACGCTTAATATGTGCTGCGTTCTTTACCTGTTTAAGATAAAGTTTTCCCGTCCTGATCATAAATCTGTTTATAAACGAAAAACACGTTGGATTTCCTTTTAAAATATAAACCTTTTTATCATGTTCGACAGCCATACGCAGCTCTGCTTCCATTCCGTTTGTAAGTCTTAGTCCGCATAAAATAATAGCATCAGACATCTCTAAAAGTTGTAAACCCATTTGAAGTCCAAGTTCTCGTTCTTCTTCAATATGGTCATCTAGCAATGCAGGAACATAACCCTGTATGGCTTTATTTCTGCTTTCTGATATTTTGTTTACAACATCTTCGTATATCCTTGCTTTCTTCATATTACATCTAATTTCAATCTTTGTAGGTGCATTTAAAGGACTTGCGACATATCCTAAATTATAACCTTTCTTCATATTTATCCCTTCTTTCTAATCTTAGGCTCAATAAATAATCGTCTAATCCCTTGATTTCCTCTTTCCAATATCCCTCTTTATCCATATTCCAAGTAATACGCTTGTAATACAGTCCAAGTTCATTTGCAAGGTCTTCAAGATGCTTAGAACCACGCTTGAGTCCATCTGTCTTTTCTTTCTTTTTAGGGCATTCACTTTTAATCAAATCATTTGCATGACAATTCAGTTCACAAGATGCACATTTGTCCTTGTAGTTGCCATTGCATACAGGCTTCATTAATTCGTCTACATCATAAGCATTGTAAACGTGTGTTATCCCTCTTTCTTTCAGTCTTGTAATCATTTTAACCATATGCTTATAATTAACTGCTCCGGCAATTCCTATAAATGCCGTGTCTTTATCGTCATTAAAGCAGTTGCAAACACAAGCTTTTAAAATACCATCTACAACAACTAATTTTGTGGCTTTACGATTCCCAAAGTATGCTGCCGGACTCGATGAGCTAGCACCTTGTAGCTTATCTTTAGATGATAGCCACATATACTTTTGATCTCTTTTGGGCTTATCAAGTCTTATTTGAAAGCCTTGAATATAGCCGTTTTCATCTGGACAAATACAGTAAATCCCTGCCATTGACCATGTATTCATTCGCCACTCATTATTAAATGTGTCAAAGTAAAAACCTGGTATTCCTTCAAGTTTATGACCACGTTTCATTAGTTTTCTGCAAATCTCAGCACTCATAGAAGGATCAACTGTTCTAAAGCCGTAAGCTTGTATCTGTTTTTCAGTTAAACCTCTATCCATCAGAGCCTTTTTATGAGCGTCAGATAATGATGTAATACGTATTAAATCGCAATACACTTTATCTAATTCCTCAACAGGTCTCCTTTCTGCCTCTGGTTCGCTTTCTTCAATTTCTTTCCTTGTTCTGCTTACATACCCTGAACCAAACATATTTCTTAACTCTCTCGCAGCAATCTGGGTTCTTTTAAGTCCATCAGTATCGCTTATACCATACAAGTCTGCATAAATCTGATAGAAATTACCCTTATGATTGCATTTAAGACACGAAAAGAATTTGGCATCGATGTTGCAAGCCAACTTTTCTGTACCGCAAAACGGACACTTAATATATCCTTTGCTTCTCTGTATATATTTCCAACCAAGACGGTCGGCAATATCATACATTGTAAAATTTTCTTCCATTTCTATTACCTCCGCTTGAATTAATCTTTTAATGAAAGATGAGATAAAAATCTCAATAAAGAAAAAGGAAGTTGTAAACACAACTCCCTTTCCCTAAAAATCCGTACATTTTAAGCAGCTAAGTTAAACTTTGCTACAGCCAATGCACAAGCTTTTGCAAATTCTGGCCACTTTCCTGCTGTCTGCTCTTGATGTGTTGCTACAAACACCAAACAATTTCTGGCAGCAATGTCTGATTCAGAATTATTTGTAATTGCCATCCTACAAACCTCTTCAAAGGTTTTACCAAAAACATGTCTGTTCTGGACAGGACAGGTGACATTAGCAAAAGCCTTGATTTCATCATCAGAAGATACTGTTTCCTCCGTAGGTTCTTCCGCAGGTGCTTCTTCTTCCGGCTCTTCCATTGAGAAAGGTCCATCCGATGATCCTGCTTCTGTATTTACAGATTCAACTTCTGGTGAAGGTTCTTCTTTCTCTGCTTTTTCGACTGGTTCAATAGGCTCAACTGAAACTGGCTTATCAGCAAGTTCTTTTGTAACTTCTGCCTCCTCAAATGCTTCTTTTGGTAATTCCAAAGGAACACCACCATCAGCTTCGCAATCAATGTTTTTATCAATAGCCTTAACTACTTCATTGGTTGGTTCCGGTGCAACAAGTTTTACAGCAGGATTAGCAATTTCCGGCTCTCCTTTTGCTGGGCTTTCAGCAATTTCCGTAGCCTCTTTGCTTTCACTTTCTGCTTTTTCTTTTGCTTTATCTGCCTCGATTTCTGCCTTAGTTCTGCGTTTACGCTTCTTTGGTTCTTCTGATTCAGTGATTGAATCATCACTAACTTCCGAATCATCATCAGTAACAAGACTAAATGTTGTGCCGATAAAGTTTTTAAAAGCATCGGCTTCAGCTAAAGTACAAGATGAATCACTCCAATCTGAACCTTCGCCTCTCCCTGTTCCGATAATGAAAGAACCATCCTCCAGAGATTGAAGAATATAGGTATTTTCAACAACGTCAATATTTACCCATGTTCCCCACTTATTCTGTTTTCTGTCTCTCATCATCTTAGATGCTTTTGTCTTGCGGATCATACATTTGTTTTTAATAAGAAGTGGTTTTAAGACTGCTCTTAAATCACTAATCTTAATGTATCTGTACTTCACCTCTCCTGTTTCCTTGTCCAGTTCTACTCCATTCTTCTGAACCTCAAGTTCTTTCATGATATTAAGGATTGCCTCAAAAACTTTGCCCTCCTTAAAACCAATACCTTCAGTTACTTCATTGCTTGTGTTTAAATAATTTTCCTTCATACAAGCCACTCCTTTCTGTTGGTAACAAAAAAAGACACACCAATGGCATGCCTTTCCGTTACAATGTTATAGTATTATAAAAAAAATAAGACTGCTAGAGTCACTCAATTAAATAATTGCATTTGCCTCTATCAATCTCTAATAATTATTTTACTCCTGTTTACACTTTTAGTCAATGAAAAAAAGAAAAAGGCGGTATTAAACCACCTTTTTCCCATATAAAACATTTCCTTTCTTCTTATATTATTACCTTTCCTTACGGTTCCAACAATTCGTATTGATTATCCATATAATCTCTATAAGACTCGATACTTGCTTCTATTGCAGCGAGACTAATAACATCGGTATAGAAGCCCCAGCTTTTAGCAGTTGCTTCTTCTCTTAAGCCTTCATCATACAGGTCGTAATAATGATCCGAATCTCCATCAGTGCAGATTCCGGTACTATCTTCAAATGATCTTACAAGTCGTTGCAACCTAGCGTATGCTTCGTATTTTTCGTCTAACTTTTTTTGTGTTTCTTTCGTCAGTATTTTCCATTCTCCAGACTTTATTTTTTCTAAACTGTCTTTAAAAAAATTATCTGAAGATATCTTATCCTCTTTCAGAAAATGGTAATCTTCTTTTAATTCAAGTATTTTTTCATCCTTTAATTCAATGTCTTTAATAAGTCTATCTCTCTCTAATTTATTAGCATTCAACAGACCTTCATATTCTTGAACTTTAAATTTTAAATCATTTATTTGGTCATCCTTCTGTTTATTTTCTTTATGAAGTCTATCCATGTCCAAGTTGTCAACATCCAGCATTTTTTCAAGTTCTTGAATCTCGAATTCTTTTTCTTTTAATTCTTTTTCAAGCATCTTTATTCTTTTCTTTCTAAACATATTAAAACTCCTTTCTAAAAGAGCAGATGGCATTTACCACCTGCTCAACTCTGCTATGCTGCTTTTAGCACTTTTTCTTTATAAGCATTAACACATTCCTTTACTTCTTCATTAGCACTGCAATTATTCATACCTCTGACCTGCACAACTTCCAGATCTTTGCTAATTTCCATAGCAAAATACGGCTTATCTATTGCGTCAGTTCTGCGAATAAACACTATATAGCATCTCATATCTGCCATTTTATTCATGTAGTTTCTGCTAATACAGTTGTGTAATGATTGGCTTTCCTTAATATACTCTTTAGCATCTTTGGGAGCTATAACAACCAAGTCCTTAAACTCAAATTCAAACCTTTCAGCAATTTCCGGCAAAAGTTCGTTAATTGCATTAAGTGTAATTGCTTCTTTATTGTCTTCATATAATGTCATTGCTTCATCATGAGCTGCTTTTAAGTTTTTAGGGAATAATACAAAAGAATTTTTTAAATCCCATTTCAGTTTTCTGCACATATCAATGTAATCTAAATACATATCTATTTCCTTATCTCTTATGTATCTTGAAAACTTCTTATAAGATACAATATTTAATAAGTTAAATGTGCGTTCCATCTGATCAGCAGATTTACAAACGCTGTTTACAAATTCATATTCTTCTTTTGTATATACTTTCCTTGTGTTATTACTCTTCAAGCATTTATATAAACTAGGTGACGGATTGGTTACGCTAGCAAGAATCCTGTATTTATCCTTTGTGATACCAAGAATCTTGTGCATTTCCTTTTCCTTCAAATTAATATCTCTATAATCCCAACGTGCAAATTCGCAAGCTAAGCTAAACATTCCTAACTTTGCAAAACGTTCCAGAATTGGATATTTCAAATACTCTCCTAAGTAACCTTCAACTTCCCAAGCTGATTGTAATCTATATTTTGACCACGCTTTAGCTTCGGAGTTTTTAAACTGTTCAACTTTTTCAATACAGCCAGTACCATAAAATGCATAAATACTATTTGCAGCATATCTTACATCATCACTGTTGTATCGATAACCGCCGGCATAATAAGCTTGATGCGGTTTGCATTCACACCATCTATTACCAGTTTGGTGAAAATCTCTCCACTCGTAATTTACCGGTTTCTTTTCGTTGAATACAGTTCTTACTACTTCACGCTTATAGATATTAGGATTTTTATAATCTTTATACGATTTAAAAATATCAAAGTACCTAGCTAAAAGTTGACCATCCTTGCTCTGTTCAAAAATTACCCCTGTTCCCCTAACGTCTAAATATTTATGACTTATAAACTGAGATTTGTATGTAACTTTTGTTTTACAGGTAGGACATATGCCTTCTTTATTGTGCCTATAAGTATTATCAAAAAGCACATCTGCTTCGCAATGTGTACAGTATGCTTTCTTTTCTTTCTTGTTGAAAAAGATAAAATTGTGACCTTTGAATACATCCTTTATTAAGAATTTCTCCATAGGCTTTGTAAGTCTATCTTTAAATTTAGACATCTCTGCATCAATCTTATCAGCTTCCTTTTTATTCTTCTTCTTTCTTCTTAATTCCATCAGGTCGCTCTGAAGATAATAAATTCTACCAATCTGATTTTCGCCAGGAGCAATTTCCCACTTATCAAGATAGTGTTTAGCAATATCGCTGTTATATTCTTCAGTTTTGCCATAATAGTAAATATTTGAAGCTCTTTCTATTGAAGAACCAGACCATCTGCTTTCTTCAAAAACATAAGTTAAATACTCATCTTTCTTTTCGAAAACTCTTATTTCCGGGAGAAAGCGTGTAACTTTCTCCCCAACATTTCTGTATATGTCAATAATAAGAGTTTCTTCGTCAAGTGCTTTGAAATCAACAGCCCATCTTGAATTATTAGATTTTCCATTTGCAATCTGTAAACTCGGTTCATCTACAGGTAGAAGATTTTTAATAAACATATAACACACCCCCTTTAATTAGAAGATGTGTTTACAGTCTCTTCTGTAACTTCACTCTGTTCTGCATCTACTTCTGGAATATCATCCTCGGTTTTATCATCCTTAGATTCCTCGGCAGCCTTTTCAGCTTCCTTCTGAGCTTTTGTTTTGCGGGGCTTCTTAGGTTTGCTTTCAGTAGCTTTCTTCTTTACTTCTGCCATTTTAGCTTCCTGTTGTGCTTTCTTAATACGTTCTTCCTCAACTTCTTTCTGATCGTCAAGGTCGTAATATTCCTTAACCCAACCAAAAACAGTTGCATCTGCAATACAAGCACAACCGGCTACAGCATGTTTTTTAGCATTTTTCGAAAGATACTTATAGCAGCGTTCAAGTTCCTTCCAGTTTTGGAACGCTTTAACCTTCAACTCTTCATCATTTAAAATAAAATCAATCAATGACTTGAGCTGTGCCTTAATAAACACCTTTTCCTTTTCTTCCTTAACTGACTTGAGCAGCATTTCCTGTTCCTGTTCGAGTTTTTCCTCGATGGATTTATAAAATGGAATAATAACTTCAACTTTAGGTTCTTCCACTTCTGTGTTTACAACTTCTTTAGTATCATCCATTGTAAGAATCTTACCCAAAATAAAATTGTCAACCTGTTCTGTAGAAACGCCTTTTTCACTTGCTAAAGTTCTTAATTCATCAAAGTTACCTGCTCTTTTTAATTCTCTTGCTTTCACATTAAACTCATATAATTCTTTCTTATTCATAAAACATTCCTCCTTAAAATAAAAGAGAGCAAGTTTGAACCTACTCTCTTTCTAACATTCTTTCAATTACGCTACATTTGTGTTTGCAGTTTCCTTATATGCCAGTTCGATTTCATCGATAAACGCTGCAAGCATTCTACCTGCATAAGCACTTTCTTCTGGAACTGTAAACTGTGCTTTAATTTTCTCAGCTTCATCTACAACTTTTGCCATACCTTCATCATCTGTTACTTTCATAAAGTTATCTTTATAAAGATTAAATGTCTTCATTAAAACATCTAAACTCTTATCTGGCATCAGATATTCATATGACATAATCGCTCTACACAGCGGATCGGCAACTTTCTTTGGACATTTCATAATACTGTCTGTAATTAAGTCGTAATCCCCTTGTGTACTCATCTTGTAAAATCCATTGAGCAAATTAACTACTAATGTTCTTTCTTTCATAAATAACACCTCCTAAATAGTTGGAGGAACTCTACAAAATGCAAAGCTCCCCATTATCCTTTCTGTTTTAAATTGATTTGATTGCATGTTCGTTTCTACTATAGAAGTATACATGGTCGGAAAGAATTTCTTCGTCCACCACATCTTCTTCATTAGCTTTGATAACGACTTGATTTAATCCGTCTGGACTTACAATCTCTGCACTAACGACCATACAATTATGAATACTTGATGGTAAAAGGTATAAATCCGAATTAAACTTTTCAGCCAACTCATTAAGAATATCCTTATAAAGAATATTGGCTGCAGCCCATAAATGAACTGTGTTGGTAATAATCCATACATTAGTATTATCTGATTTAGCTGGAATCATTTCATTTACCACATCGGATGGAAACACTTCTTCTAGCTTTTCACGGATTAAATCTTCCACCTTACACACCCTTGCAGGTAAAAGTTTCTTAGTATTGGCCAATGCTAATTTCCACAGTTCTTCCTCGCTCTTACCGATAATTTCAGCCAAATCATTGGTGACAATACTAGCAAAAAAGCCAACATCATCATTTCTGACAATACGACGATAAACAACAGATAAGTCCTCAATTTCTCTATGCGGTACATTCGCAAGAAGTTCTGTGTTCTTAGCTGTGTTTACAAGTGTGAAGAAAATATTATCCTTTGCATTTTCTGCATTTTCAATTTCCACTCCAAAATCACTTGGTATGACAGAAAATGCATGTTTTATAATGTCAGACAATTCTTCAGCAATACTGTCTAGTTCACGTCTTCTCGTGTACTCGGTATAGAGCTCATCCAAATCTACTGATGGTCCAACTTGTGGTTCATTTTCGGTTGCATTGGTAACTATGAGTTTAAGGCTCTTGGTATTTACCTTTGAAACCTCTCTAGTTATAACCTTTTTCCCCGCAAACTCCTTTGCCATTCTGTTTTTGAGTTCTTCTGCAAACTCACTTTTGTTCATTCTCATATAGAACACTCCTTTCTGGTGGTAACAAAAAAAGACACACCTGTGGCATGTCTTTCTGTTACATTAATATAGTATTATAAAAAAATAAGACTGCTAGAGTCACTCAATAATTATTGCAAATGCCTCTATCAATCTCTGTAAATAATTTTAAACCAGTTTGCAGATTTAGTCAACAAATTATTGTTTTCGTTAGCACTCCATTCCTGCAGAATAGAGTGCTAACTTCTTGGTTTAATTACTTTTCTTGTCCTCTTTAGCAACAATGTTCCGATACTTCATTAGTCTTTCGTTGCTTTCTTTTACTGTATCCTGCTTAGTTTCAATCATCGTTTCTTTACCATCTTCACTCTTTAAAATATAATCCATAATTAACTCCTTTTTGTACTTATAATATGTGTTACGTGATAAGCCGATAATTTTCATTACCTCCTCATCGCTGTTACTTCCATAAAAATACTTACTGTATTTAAGTATTTTTTCCTTTGCTTCTATTGATTTTTTTGTGGTAATTTTATTTCCGGCTCTTCGTCCCGGTATATTGCCTTTGGCTTTTGCCTCCCTCAGTCCTTCTTTAGTTCTTTGACTTAAATAATCAACTTCCCTTTGCGCATCTGCAAACGCAGCGTATATATCTTGCTCCAACTTAATAAACATAAATCTGTTTACAGCTTTCATAATGTCATTAATTAATCCGTCCGCTGCCTGATCACCGGAATTAACATCAATATTGATTGCTCCTTTCAGAGCTTCCTTGTATGAATCGGTATTAACATAGGACTCCTTTAGAAATACTAAATTTATACCTTTTTCATACAGTTCCTTATATACAGCAAAGCCTTCTTTTGCATTCCTGCTCATACGGGATACTTCATCAAAGATAATTGTATCACCGCTTTTTACAGTCTTCATTAATTTGTTCCATCCAGGTCTTTCAATTTTTCTTCCTGTTATTTCATCAGTATATATTCTGATAACGTCTGGATATTCTTTTTGAATATTTGTTATTTGTCTGTTTATGGTTTGCTGTCGTGTTGATATTCTGGCATATCCATATATTTCACCCATACGATACCTCATTAAGCATTCTTTTAATATTATATATTATTGTTGTAGTATTCCTCTATATTCTTTCTGTCTAGTTCAATTTTATATCCATTGTTAGAAAAGCCAAATTTACTGTAATAATAGTCTCTTCTATCTTTATGATCGTTATCAACGCTTGATAACTCTCCATAAATTTTATCAATTTTATTATAATATGCATATTTTATCAGTGCCTTCATTGCTAAGGTACCATATCCGTCGTCAATCTCACTCATAAGTACATCTTGAATATGTATATAATGATGATATCTATCTTTTTCAATCAATTCAAAAAGAAGCATTGAACTTGAATATCCTTTTTCCCAAATATATATTATCGAATCATTCATTGCCGCCACTAATGATTTTCCACTTTTACTTTTACCAAATAAAACTACATTGCAACTTTTACTTTGTTCCATTTTTTCTTGTGCTATACTATTTGAGCTAATTTCTTCTTGTAATTGATTTATAATTTGCATATTTCTTTCATTTGTTACAAATTCTACTTTAGTTAATAGTTCATCTAATTCATCTCTAAAAAATTTTTTTAAAATTTTCATTTTAAATTTCCCCATATAATACAACCTCATTTATCTTAATTATTTTTAGAATATCCATATATGTCTCTGACAAATACAACGCACTTTTTTTCTTGTGAGTTATTTATCGTTATGGTACAATATTAGTGTACATTTATATAGATTGTCGGGTGCATTGTTTGATGCTTGCTCTCTGTATTATAGAGAGGGAGGTAAGTGCCAATGAATACATTAGAAGTATTAACGTTACTTTTAGTTATTTTTTCGGCGCTATCTTACATAGACAAGCGTAAAAGATAAATAAAAAACACCCAACAAGTGATTTCGCGATCCGTTGGGTGTTTTTATACTTAACTGAGAGCAAGTAATCGAATTACATTCGATTTACCTCTATATAAATTGTACACTAAGGCAGTTGTTTTTTCAACTGCCTTTTTTACACCCACTTATTTCGGATAATAGCTTATTCTCTAAACAACTTATCAACCTTTTCGTCTAAAGTTAATTCTGTTGAATCTATAATATTGATAAATTCTTCTAAATCCTCATCAGAATTTTTGTCAGCATAAACAGAATTGTCTCTGATTATAAATTCTAGTTCCTGAATCTTACTGAAGAGTCCTTCTTGCTTAAGACTGATTGCATTATCACAGCCTCCCCAAAGGATCCTATATAATTCTGGATAAACCATATCACATGTAATAAACACATCTAATATTGCTCTGTATTCTTCCCTCTTCATACTACCATCTCCAAATCATAATTATTATCTCAAATTAAACGGTCGTTTATTTTGATATATACTAATATAATATAATAATGACTATTTTTCAATACTTTCAATACATTTTCATTTACCGTTTATTTTAATACTGAATTGTATAAAAAAATAGCACTGGCACTTAGGTACTATTTTAAATGTTTTTCTTCTGCTGATAAAAGCATCAACTCTACACTAAAGTAGACATTTATATAAAATCCACAAATTCGACGGGCATTGTTTCAAATCTACGCTGCAGTAGACATTTTCTTTTATTTAACAATTAGCCTTTGGAACAAACATAAAATCTACAGTATAGTAGACATTTTTATTAAACTCTATTTTTATTTTATTCTTATTATTATCTACAATATAGTAGACATTTTCTTTTATTCAACTTCGACAATGAAGTATGAAGACCACTTATCTACAGTATAGTAGACATTTATTATGTATTTAACAGTTGCATCAATAATAAGGGGTTAAAATCTACATCATAGTAGACATTTATTATGTATTTAACGTTCATGCTATAGTCGCAGTGAACACATCTACATCATAGTAGACATTTATTATGTATTTACCATTATTGTATTAAAAATCCAGTATCATCTACATCATAGTAGACATTTATTATGTATTTAACAAGAAACAACTGATATAACATATGACAATCTACCTCATAGTAGACATTTATTATGTATTTAACTTAATATTCCATTTTCTTCCTGTTCAATCTACATCATAGTAGACATTTATTATGTATTTAACTGCTTCATACACAAAGCCTTTCTTTGCATATCTACATCATAGTAGACATTTATTATGTATTTAACTCGTATCTTGTCAGAATGCACAAAACAAAGTAGTAATTTATAAGTCAATATACTTCCATTCTGTGCATTTTAACATGTACGAACTTTCATCCTCGTCATTAAGACTGAGGTTTGTTTATTTTGCAAGCACAATCGTTTTCTTGTAGTCCAGTTTTTTAACACCCTCTACAATCTGATTCCTTATGTATCTGCTTCTTATATAATAGTTGATTGCAGACAATACTTCTGAACAATCATACATTGTAAAGTGTTCCCCGCAAGGCGAAATATAATAGTCTCCATCAGATGACTCATTGAAACACTTCAACAGCAATGATACCGCTTTATGAATAGCATCTGTCTTTGCTTCTGAATCAATCTCTTTAATTAATTCTCTTTCATCGCTATACTCGATACCTGCATCAATTAGATATTTTTCAATTTTCATTGTGCAGCTTACCTCTTTAAAGGTATCATTTTCATTAATGCTTCTTGAACCAAAGGAATCACATACAATATTATTCTCAAGCCCTACCCCTTTAGCAATAACCAATTCAAACAAACCTCTTTCACGATTATACTTAAATGATTTGATTTGTTTGAGTTTTTTAGACTTTTCAGCCTTAGTTTTTGCATACATACTTATAGGAGTATATGAAGTTGTTGGATCTTTATATTTGTATGCTGATGGCACCTGTATGCAGATTCCGTTACAGGTAGCATCTCTCCATGTATTAACCTTCTGCCCTACTTCAGTATACGAATAAAAATCTTGATTGTCATAATCTACATCAAGTGACAAATTAGTAAGAATCATTTCCTTAAATCTTGTATAAACACGTTCGTTAAGGAGATTCTTTCCTGTAGAATTTTGTTCCACAACAAGAATTGCATCATATTCTTTTAGTAAATCTGCAATTTCCTTAATTGCAAAAGATAAATAGCCTTCCATTAACGCCTGATTACTACCAACTGTCTTCCAGCTCTGCATATTTTCTTTCTTTTGAAGTTCGACTGCCTCAAGTTTTGATTTAAAATTCATGCCTTTTACAGTATTTAAAGATTTTTTAAGAAGTATATTATCATTTTCGTCAAACACCACTGCATAAAGTAAATGTTCATTGCTTCTTGTAACTACCAGTGTATTCTTCTTTTCGTTTACGATTTTTGCAGTTTCAAGTTTTTCTTTATTTTCTTCTTTTCCAAGTTGGACATGAAGATGAATTTCGAACTGCTCCTCTGTATATCTTCTATCCTTAATAATATCGTACTTTTTAGTTGTAGTATATACATTTGGTCGTTTTTCCTTATTTTTAACCATTGTAGTGTAATCTGCGATAACTTCTCCGTCTTTAGTTCGCTTATTATAAAGTGTAGTTCCAGCCTTATGTACAATAGGATTGTCAATCTGCTTGTCACGATAGAATATATCAAACACGCTTAACAGTTTAATTGATGTATTTGATGCATTTTCATCTGAAAAAAGTTCATTGATGATTTTAGCATGTTTACTGATTTTTCCTTCCTTTTTCTTCATAAATCTATTCCAAATTCTGAACATCAAAAGAGAACCATCTTCAACCAAGTCATCAATTAATTTTTTATCAATCCATTTCCATTCAAGTATATATGCCTGTTCATACATATGCTCACAAAATTCATCATATGACTCATAGCTATTTTTATAGCTAAATGCGTAATTTTTATAAGTTTCGTGAGTTGCAAACGCTTCTTTAAGATACGGAATTAATCTTTCATTTAAAAATGATAAATCCGTTTTATGAAGTCCTGCTTTAAAGTCTTTAATCAAATCATCATCTTCCGACTTGTAAACGAACACTCTTGGAATCTGTTTTTTAATGTCGCCCGGTGTCTGATAAATCATTTTCTGATAGCAATTTCTACTATTTTCTATCTCAAGCGATGAGTTTATAAATTCAGCAAGACTACTAACTGATACATTGTTTGCTTTACAACCGGCACTATTATATAAAAGGAGATATACTGCCTCTCCATCCTTAAGGAACGTTGCCTTCTTTGAACTCTCAACACTTGTTGTAAGTCCTGTACCAATAGTTGCTGAACCAAATTTTGTCAAAAACTTTTTCTTTGGATCAGGCTTTTTAGTTATATAATTTCTGATTTTATTGTACAGAGGAACTCCATATCCTAATATTTCAATGGCTTTGGAGACTTCAATACCAAAACCTGTATCAAACATTTCATTGTCAACATCCAATATTTTCAAGTTTTGAAGAACAGATAATAACATATCCAATTCTTTTTTTATGATAACCGAGTTTACGGAATCATCCTTCTTAAGAGACTCCTCATTTCCCTTGATTTCTGCATAAGTATGGCCTAAATCAGTAATTAAATTTGAAATAAAATCTGAATGCTTAACATTCTTATTCTCCAAAGCATCATCCATTTCAGATAATGTAAGACCATTTTCTAAATATTTATCAGTATTTTTAACACCGTTATCTTCCAAATAGTCTTTCATAATCCTGTTAACCAATGACCACTGCCCGGTTATTGAGTTAGAATAATTACTGATTTTATTCGGTTTAATTACGATTTCATCATATGACGGCACTGCTTTTTTAATGATTTCGGCAAGTCCGCTCTCGTTTACAGTTTTGGCAAATTTGTTATATGAGTTTATTAGTTCTTCATCAGATGTAAAGTCTTCCAATTTCTCAAATAAACTTACCTTTTCACCATACAACATCTTCTGAAGCGGTAAAAGAGCCAACTTATTATAAGAATACTCTTTGTTCTTCTGGCAATACTCGTTAAGAGCAAGATTGATTTTGCCGATAACAGAGTTGTATATAGCAATTCCATCAGCCGTTAAATAATTTGAATAATCCTTCCAATCCAAAGTTGTAAACTGAGAGGATTCTTCTATTTTCAATACTTCATAATCGAATACTCTTGTAAGAGCAAGATTTTTTTCATATATATCCGTATTGTCGGTAAGAACTCTTTTTACAACAGTACCAGATACCAACCTGTATCCCATTGAGTAATCTATTTTTTCGAGTTTTTTAACATATCCTGCTATTGCAGTATTCTCTATAACTAATGAAACAAGTTCACTCATTTCATTTTTGTCGTCACCTTCATAGGTTTCCAAAAAATCAGGAATATTTTTTGTAAAAAAATCTTTTCCTGCGAATTTCATTTTTGTTAATCTTGATGATATTTCTTCTGCAAGAGTCTTTCTTTCTTCAAAAACGCTGTCATAGTATTCTCTTAAGTTATCTCTGTCATTTTCCTTTGCGTTATTTAATAAACTTAATGAGCTAAATAAAGGCTCGAAATCTAAATTTGTGCATTTAGATAGTGTATCATTTATATGCTTGCCTGCTATGAGACTGAATAGCTTATTCATTAAATCTTTGTTCTCCGCTATTTTTCTGTCGATGGCCATAAGATTGTACTTTTCAATAGTTTCCCTTGTTTTTCCGACAGGAATTAATTTTTGGCATATAGTTTTCGTTTGTATGCATCTATTTTTCATTAATTTATTCATTCTGTTATCTCCTTTATGTTTTTATTTCATCCTTGCTTTTTTGCACTTGAAAAAAAGTAAGTTCACTATATAGTTTTGAATTTGCTTTTACCACATATTTCCATACAACGATAAATCTATAATTCTGTCCTTCAACACATCATCATAAGGCAATACGGTTTTTACTTCCCAAAACACTGTACTATCTCTATATACCACAAGAACAAGTTCCGGTTCTTCCATTACGCTTTTGAATATATACAATGGAATAACCCATGCAATATCATTTATCTTTGCATTATATATAGGCTTGATATACGTTCTGTCTCTTTGCTGCATTTTGATTCCTAATTCCAACGCATTTTGAATTTTAACGGCTATTGTATCTTGTGCTATATCTTTTATGCTCTCGTCAAATCTGTCACGCCTTTCGTCAATTATGTGATTTAATGCTTTATAATTAATGTCAAAATCATCTATATTTGCTTCAAAATATTTTTTTGAATCGAAAAATGAAATCGGCTTTATTGTTTTACACGCTTGCTCCTGTGAGAATCCTTCATTAATAATATCATTCTTTCCTTCAATAATTTTATAAGCAATATACCTTTCGTATTTTGCATGATATTTATAGAGTACATAGATATCTACACCAAAGACGTTCAGAAGTCCTGTATTAATAACAACTGATTTTATGTTATTCATTATGTAGTATTCTTCTTTTTTCTGCTTTATAAGAGTTAATATTCTCGCACCTACAATTTTAATGTATCGATCTAGTCCTTGTTCAGTCTTCCAATTATAAACCATAAGCTGATTTCTAATGTCTTCAGTCACCATTGTAGGTGTGTTTTCATATTCTTTTTCTATTCTTTTTTTCTCAATTTCCGTATTATTTGTGTTTACAACTCCAACATTTATTTTGTTCATTAAATCATGAATTTCTCTGTCTGCTGTTTTCCACTCATATTTCTCCATAAACTTTTTGCAATTCTGGTTTATTTTGCTTTCAGCCCATTTACTTTTTCTTATAAGTTGGCTTGCAAGAACCGGCGCTGTTCCAACAAAGAATCCTTCAAAATGACCAGGGCTTTCACTACTATTATATAAAGAAATGAATATCGGCAACTTGTCCCTGTACTGAATACCTGTATCTAGCCAAACATATTCAGCATCTTCTAGGTTATTCTCTGATACTCCGCCTAATTCGGTATCAATAAAAAACATTGTGGATTTTTGCGTTCTTATAAAATTGGCTATTTCTTCAAAATCAATGTTTAGCGTCTTGTTTTCATTTTTTAGTATATAATTTATATTTTTTATTGCAGTATCTACATCAATTATTTCTATGTTTTCTCTAATGGTACAATTCATGGCTTCCCCCTATTTTTTTAATCTGCATATTATTATGATTCTATCGTCATCATAACCGTCATTAGCGCAGGTAGACAACAACATGTAATTGCTGTCCTCAATATAATTATAATCTCCACAGTTGTATCTACTGGTACTTTTTGTGTTTTCAAACATATTTTTTTCTTTTTCTGAATCTATTACCATTCCTTTTTCATCGATGTTATTCTTCATATATTCAACATCTTCATATACGCTTGAATAATGCTTTTGGATGGTAACTGCAATAATTTCATATTTCTGTTTAATACAGTCGATTCTATTGCCTGTTTCTTTTGGATAATAGATAGTAATTGTTTTATGTTTCTTATAATAATCTTCGCTCAAATATGATTTTAAACTTGTAAACATGACATCCGTCCACGTTCCCATATTGTGACCATAAAGAATAACTGCTCTATTGTCTGTAAACTCAAACGGGTTTGCAGGCAGCTCGTTGTATTTTTTATCTGCAAATATAGAGCCGGCAGACGAGTATTGTTTATCCAAATTACGATTTAAGTAATAATCATTATTATCTGTCATCATAATCGGATAATTGATCGGTGTACCTTTTATATCAATCCACCCTATCACATCGCTGTTTCTCTTCAACAAAGATTTGAATTTTATACTTTTTTCATCCTTTTTCACTTCACCATACTCACTCTGAATATGGTCATCATATTTTTGTTGCTTTACGTATTCCCCGCCCTGATCGGAGTTCCACCATTTATATGCTGTTATGCCTAAAGCGGTTACTAATACTATTAAAATACCTATTTTTACTTTGCTCATATTTTATACCTCCATTACGCAAGTATAATCTTTGAGCCTAACCACATAAGGGTACATTTCGTAAAAGATATTATTATGGTGCTGGGAAATTACTGTTATTGTTATTGATATTTAAAAAAAGAGAATAGCTAACACCATTCTCTTTCTATTTCTTTATTCTGCATACTTATTCTTTAATGAATCATCCCATTGCCATTTATAATCTATAAACTCAACTTCTGTTTCCGTTTCTTTAGCAATATCCTGCATTACTTCGTCTACTTCTTCCATACTTACACAGTAGTTAAATTCTGTTCTTGAGTGATCTGTTTTGTATTCAAAAGTATTTCTAACATCTATTGTACCGCAATCATCACTTGTAGGTGCAATATATTGTTCCAGTTCGGAAACACTAAAGCAGCAATAATAATCCTTTGTTTCCTCTTCATTATCTGTTGTTGAAACCTTAACAACAGCAGAAGTGTTCTTACCGCTTTCTTTATCAACATATACACCGAGCAAGCACGCATCTGTAATTGTTTCATCATGTGGGTTTATTATACCAATTAAATGGTTTACCTCTTCCAAAACAGAATCAAGCATTACTTTTGCTACTACATCGGACATATCATATTCTGCTATAAAATTGTGTTCCTCTTTAGCCGGATCAAATAGTCTCTCTACTTTGAAGTTTCTATGCGTGTTTACAACTTTTAAACCATATTTCTTTGCTGCTTCTTTGTTGTAACTTACGTCTACATCCAGAACATCTCCATTTGATATATTCTCTATTTTATTAATTTTAGCTTCTACCTGTAAATCATCCGGGAAATAATCTTCTATGAAAAAATCTGTAACTTTTCCCTTTGAGGAAGGTCCTTCTACTGTTACATGCACAAATTCCGTAAAATCAACATTCCTCGGCTGGCTCGCTAAAACTATTCCTGTTGTGGCTCCTAGAAGTAAAACCGCTGCTACTGATAGCCCTATTATTCTTTTCTTCTCCATAACAATTCCCTCCAATCAATGATAGTATATTTCATTTTTATGTATTTGTCCAAATATTTAATGCGTATTATATACGTATTAATATAATTTATAAACAGGATTTCTATGTTGAATTGTATCATATTCGTGTTTACAGATTGCTATCTTTTATAAACAAAGCCCCACGAAAAATCGTGAGGCCTCGTTATTTATAAGAATAGACAATGAGAAATCTATCTATTTTGGAGAAGCGCCCCAATAATATGGGGCATATTAAAAATGAAAAAAATTAATTTCAACAATGATAGTTTACTATCTAATTCTTACTCTCGCAAGTTTCTTTTTCTTCTTTCCTCCGAATAATACAATTCCGATTCCGGCAATTAAAGCCATGATCATATATCCCAACGAATTGCCTTTCATAAACAATCCTGTATGTGGTGTTTTTGGTTTGTCTTTAACTTTAATAACCTGAATATCTGTTGTATCTTTAACTTTGTACTTGAAGTTTCCTGCTAACTCATATCCATCTGGAGCTTTGGTTTCTGTTAATGTATATGTCTTTCCAACAACAAGCTTTCCTTCAACCATAGCTTCTCCGTTTGCATCAGTTGTAATTGTAGCTACTACCTTGCCGTCTTTATCTGTAAACTTAAATTCTGCGTTTGCAAGTCTTCTCTCGCTATCTGCGTCAACTTTTACAATCTTAATCTTTGTAACATCATCTTTCATCTGTACAGTCTGAACTTTTCCTAAATTATCCTCTACAACGAAATCAATGTCAGTTGCTGTTGTATAACCGTCAGCTGGTTTTGTTTCGGACAATGTATATGTCTTTCCTACAATAAGCTCTCCTTCGATAATATGAGTTTCTTTTGTTGATGTCCAAGAATCTACTGTCTTTCCAGTATCCTTATCAATTACTTTCAAGTCGCATCCCGGCAGTTCTTTTTCTCCTGTAATTGTTGTCTTTGAAAATTCTACCTTTGTAGGAGCATCAACCATTGTTACTGTCTGAACTTCACCTGTATCTCTTACCACAAACTCAATAGACTGTGCAGTTGTAAAACCATCAGCTGGCTGTGTTTCTACTAATGTATAAGTAGCACCTGTAATGAGCATCTTTTCCATGTAATGAGGTTCGTTAGTAGATGTCCAAGAATCAATGACATTTCCTTCAGAGTCTCTAACCTCTAATTTACATCCTGGAAGTTCCTGCTCATTTGTGATGTTTACCTTTGATAATTTTACCTTGTTAGTATCATCATACATCTTTACAGCATCAACATTTTCATAAGCTTGTGTTTCTTTATTGTAAACCTTAGTGACGCTCTTCTTTGTAACATTACCGTCTACTTCTGTTTCTTCCTGTAATACCTTAAATTTAATTGATTCAGCTGTTACATAACCATCAGCAGGTCTTGTTTCAACTAAAGAGTATTCTTCATCGTGGAGCAAGCCGTGAATTGTAATGTTGCCATCTTCATTCATTTCTGCGTAAAGATTAACATATGTTAAATCTTTTACTTTATCATCTACTTTAATGCTGTCCTTATCGCCTGTAACCCAAGAAATAATTGTATTTCCTTTGCTATCTGCTACTGACAATGAGGCTCCTTTAAGAGCAGTTCCACCTAAGTCAAATTTGCTAACATCTACTACTGTTTCTTCGTCAACCTGTGCTGCCATTAAATTAATATTGTTTAACTTATAAAACTTACTATACTCTAAATTATCAGATGTGATAACAATGTACTTCTTATTATCGTCTTCTACTGTAGTATCGTCAGTATCATCCTTTGCATCATCATTCGCATTACGCATAGCAACTGGTTCTGAAGCATCATCATTACTATTTTCGATATGAACATTAATAGGCTCTTCGTCAATATAGTATGATTTTGATACTTCCTGCTCTACGAAATAGTAATCACCAGAATTAAGTTTACCGTCCTCATCCTCAGCGTTGTAATGCTCATCCATAGCAGGAAGATCGATACCTACTGTTGCGTATCCTTCTGCATCCGTTGTTACTGTTGTAAGCAAGTCTCCTGCTTTAGCAATCAACTCACCCTTGTAATTATAAATATTATCTTTTGTGTAAACTCCGTAAACACAACCTTCAACAGCCATTTCTTTCTTATCTTTAGTTCCTTTGTAGATAGAAAGGTTTGCTGTCTTTCTTGAGTTTACAACTTCTAATACACTGTTTTCGTTAGTTGCTGTTGTTGAGTTATTTACTGTTGGATCAATAAAGTTTTCCCAAACAAATTTTAACTCATAATCGTTTGATTCTTCGTCTGCAACAAAGTAACCATAAGGGGCATCAGATTCTGTAACGTGATATGTTCCAAGTGGAAGGAATAATTTAATATCTCCATTTTTCATTTTCTCAAAAGAACATATTCCGTTACAATCACTTGTAAACTCAGCTCCCTTACCTGTTGTAATAGTAGCTACTAAATCGCCTTCCTTAAACCATGTTGTTCCCTGTCCATCTGCTGTCATAATGTCCTCAGATGCATAGAGCTTGAATACTGCATTATCAAGAGAAGCCTGCTCATATTTAAAACCGTCTTCTGCTGAAAAGCTTACAAGTTTCTCTCCTGTCTTAGCGATTGTAAACACACCCTTTGTTGAGTCATTTACATATTCAATCTGAGCTTCATAATACGTATTACCTTCTGCATCGGTAAACTGCTTGCTAAGACCATTCTTTGAGCTGATTTTTATTTCAATATAATCCTGGAACTTATGTGTTCCTTCTGCACCTTCAATTTCGTAAATTCTGTAAGTACCATAAATTAATGGTTTGTAAGTTTCGATAAGACCTGTTTCATCAGTTGTAAACACGCTTGTTGTCTTAATTTCTTCGTTATCTACATATTCCTGTTCAACTTTTGTTTCTGTTCCATCTACTGCTACTTTGTAAATCTCGTATGAAGTATTTGCTTTAAGTACAGTTTCATTTGTTTCTTTTAATTTCTTTACAACCCTAAGATATGCTGAAAAATCTTCGTTTACATACGCTTTTTTGATTTCCTGTCCATCTTCAAGAATCTTGAACTCCTGATCCAAAATCATTTCTGCATCAACTTCTGTTCCATCTGGATTTGTTCCTGTACCAATCTGATGTACTACATAAGTACCATATGGTAATTTTTTTGTCTTTGCGTATCCATTCTTATCACATATTAAAAGGTCTTTTTCTTCTGCCTTTGCCGCATCGTAAGAACCTCTGCTCTTCAGATATACTTGGAACTGTGCTCCTTCTTCTGGTGAAAGACCATCAATAATTGATTCGGAAGAAATTTCTCCTGTTTTCTGTAATGCGTGATATTTTGTAAGTTCAAATGTCCCCTTATATGATGTTTCAGTTACAGGAACAGTAATTGTTGAGTTAGAAAATTCTGCACTGCTGTTTGATGTAACCTTTACGCTCTTTGGAGTCGGATCTACTTTATATCCTTCAGGTGCCTTAATTTCTTTTACCCAATATGTGTTTCCAGAAATAAGATAATCTGTTCTTAACTCACCTTTAGAGTCCGTCTTGTAAACAGGGCAAGTCTTTGAGGTTCCATTGCTGTTGTATACCGTAGATACCTTAGTGCAGTTCTGGTCATCATAAAATCTAAATTCTGCATTAGCTAACGACAAGTCGCCTCTAGGCGTTCCGTCTGAAGAGTTATCATCACTCTTCTTTACGTTTATAGTGATTTTCTTATGATTATTAGTAATCGGATTGATAACATATGCTTTCTGATAATTCCAATATGACTTATCTGTTACATCTGGCCAACCATCATCTGCTTTCATCCATGAGTAATTTGAGCCTAATGCAAAAGCCTTTCCACTTGCATACTCCGGTGAAACAAGAATGTTCGTGTTACCAGTGCTGTCTTCTTTTAATGTATACTTGTTGCTGATTTTATTAAACTGATTATTAATGCTAGTATTTGCCATGGTAACAGCATCATCATATTTCAGTGAATCTGGATGAGGAATATCCTGCGCATTCATTTGTTGTATAACAAGGTTTTTCTGGTCTGCATTCATTTTTTCAAGCTTGGCAGCTTTTACGTAGCCAATTTCTTTTGATTCGATACCATACGTTATTTTCCAATATGCAAGGCCGTTATTTCCCGTTGTGACTGTTGATGAAAAAGTGTTTGCTTTAATATCATCACCATCAATCGTTTCAGCACTGTCTCCATTTCCAGCCTTTAAATTATCAAGCTCCATTATATTTTTAATAGTCAATGTGAACTGAACATTTGGTAATGGATTTGAAAACTCGTCCTTCTTGTATACAGTAACACGCTGTCTGTATTTCTTTTCCCTTGTAAGGGTTGTCCAATCTACTATATCTTCATCTTTTTTGAATTCAATTAAATCCTGTCTATTGTTATTTTCGTTTTTCCACACCCTATAATCTACGCTATAGGCATCACCATCAAAAATCTGATTATATAATGCTTCAGTTGTTGCATCTGCTCCATAATTCGTCGAGCCTGAAACAACTGGATCGTCAATTAATTGTTTTATAACAGCTTTTAACTGATCCTTTGATGTATAACCTTCTCTTACAGACCATATGAGCGCTTGAGCATAAATCCATCTTTTGTTTGATACTTTATTGCAATACCAGTGAGCAATGTAAGTATATAATTTATGCTTTGTATTTGTGCTTGCTGTGGTCCAAGTATTCCACGAACTAGTTCCGTTATAATTTACCGAATACTCATCACCTGTTCGGCAAGTTTCTCCTAAATCTAAACAGAACACTCTGGTATTTTTACTGCTTTCTCCAATTTTCAAATTTGTCTGCAACCACTTTTCGTCCTGTTCTTTTCCTCCAATTTGGGTGGGTGTTTTGGTATACCCAAGAACCGGCAAAGATGCTGTTGCTTTGATTTCTGCCGCATTAACATCTACTACGCTCGTTTGAGGTAAAATAGTAACTGTTAATACCAGTGCCAACATCGTTGAAATAATTCTTTTAAGTTTCTTCACTTTTACCTTTCCTCCTATGATATATTATGGTTTTATTTAACCGATAGGGGGAGTATACAACATGAAAATAACCACATAAGGGTACTTTTATAAATTTTTTCTATTTTTTGTCAAAAAAACAGAGGCTACTAAAAAGCCCCTGTTTATAATTTACTTTAAAGAATTGAAATACTGGTCAAAATCCTCATTCTTTCCATATGTTCCTATGCTTCCTTCATGAGGTTCATCGCTCAAATCATTGCCTCTCATTATTACTATAGCGCCGCTCAAATTTTCAGTGTTTATCATTTGGCGATAATGCCCTTCGCTTGTTTTCCAAGAATCTATTGGGCTTTTAAAACTTTCTATTGTTGTAGTTAAATTTTCTACGTAATATTGTAAAGGATATTTTTTATTATCACCTATTCCTTCTTTTTTGCAAAAATCCACAAGATCTCTTGTAATATTTTTGTGCCCATCATAACCGCTTGTTTTTAAACGATATACTCCTATTTCATAAAGCACATTGCTCCACTTTAATGGTTTTACGCCTACGCTTTTTCTAACTTCATTCTGATAGCAAAAAGCATATTCATTAAAGAATTTATCTGTATACTCTTTTCTGCACCAACCATTATCACTCAGTTTTGTACAGAACTGACTTGTGAATTTCTTTGTTTTTGAAGGTGTTCCATACACTTTTTTCCCATTTACATTCTTATATGGTACTACTCTAATCTTTACTGTGCATTTCATTGTATCTGTAAGTGTATATACTCTCTTGCTCTTCTTATTGCTCTTTGTTGTTTTCAGAGTTACCCATTTCTTTTCAGCAGGAGCGTATCTCTGAACAAGGTATCCTTTTGCATTACTTGTTTTTCCCCAGGTAATCTTGTACCCATAAGTATATTTAACCTTACCATCAACCCATTTATGTTTCTTTTTACTATATACAGTTCCTTTGTAAGTTTTCTTAATCTTCTTATAAGTTGGCTTCTTACCTTTTGCACTCCATTCTCCATACTTAGTTGTGTTCGCTGTAGTTGCCTGAGCAGTTGTCTGCATTTCTCCTGCTTCTGACTTTGTTGTTTCCGGTTCTTTTGTAAAATCCTTTAATACTTTTCCGTTGGAATCTTTTACTTTCTCAATATTACCTTTTAAGTCGCAATACATTGTTGTTCCGTAAGTAATTGATTTGTAAATGTAGATAGCTCCAGTTTCCGGATCTGAAATCACATTTACCAAATCGCTATCATCAACCGTATGTGCTACAAGGTTTGTATCATAAGCCACGTGCGATACAAAGTATGGTGTTGCTGCTTTTACATCAATCGGTTTACAGATTGCAAGTGATAATGCAATAACTGTAAACACAAATGTTAATTTACTAATTTTTTCCCTTAAATTCTTCATCTTAATTACCTCCACTTCAGTACATTATTTTTGTCTTAAATGAAAAAATTATTATATCTTCTCGATGTATTTAGTATACCACTCGTGTTTACAAATAGGTGTAACTTTTGTGTTCTGTTTATAAATTTCTTTAATCGTAGAAAAAAGACAGTTCAGATTTAACTGCTTTTGTGGATGTGTTCCTCACTATTATTATTTATAAGATTTCTTAACTGTACTTGTACTTTCCCTTCACCGACTTTTCCAAGAACAACCGTATTTCCATCACTCTTTTTTATCTTTTCTTTTAAAATCAGTCCCGCTTTGAAATAATTGCTTAATGCTAAGCCATAATATGTTACACATAGATTTATTGTTGGGTTGTTTGATATTATTCTTGAAGCAGAATTTATTGCGCCTTCATCGGTTTCATATAATTTTACATTTTCATCAGATATATTACAAAATACCGGTTCATGGATTCTTCGCTTAGTATATGAATACATTTGCCATGTGTCCGTATTAAGAATACAATAGCAACCACCGTAACCTTGCAAAAGTTCATTATTGATATCGTCAGGAAGGAATATACTTATATTACTCTTTAATATATCCATAAAATCATCCTCCTTGTTACAATGCCCCTGGTATACTTTTTAAGTAATGAAACATTGCCCAGTCACCATAATTTTCCTGCACATAATCTGCAGCTTTAACAATGTTTGGGAAAACTAAATGCTTGTTTTCATCTGTTAGCTTAATGTTTTTGCTTCCATCATTTGTTCCGCTGCTAGTTATTCTAAAGATACTACCATGCTTAGTCACATATCCGTCAAAGTCAAACGGATCTGATTTAAGATTACCTTCCTTGTCAAGATTCAAAACAAGATATACAGCTTCTTTTTTAGTGTTGCCAGCATTTTCTGCCACTCTTTGAGCAGTATATCTTTTCTTTACATCCATCATCATTTCCTCATAGCTATTATATGCAAACGGAGGACGACTATATCTTAAACCTTTCAAGCACACATTCTTAGGGGCTACATTACATGCAATGTCATCAACATATCTAAGCCCATATTTATTATAAGTTCCTTCTACGTAGTAACAAATAAAATTATCATCACTAGAGTAACCGCCATCATAAAAAAGAGGAATGTATTTTTTTCTTGTTTTATTTTTCATTAATATAACCCTCGCTTACTTTTTTCCAAGATACAATAACTCAATTTTCTTCTAACCATTCTTCTATGTATCTCGCTATTTGTTCCGCTACTTCTTCATTAGCTCCGGCAGCCATCAATTTTTCTTTATTATAACCGGATGAATATTGCAAATCAGATGCTTCGCATCCCCACTTCCAATTCGGGACACAGATAAAACCACCGTTTATGTGTCTTCCAAAAATAACAAGGTATGTATAACCGCCGATAGCTATATTATGTTCAAAATATACTTTTGTATCACTTGTAAAATCATTTTCTTTTATTACTTTCATCTGAACCTCTTTTATAAATTCAGAACGCATACAATCTCTGTATACGTTCTGAAAATTCTTTTTTAGTTGTACATAGCCTTCTCCGCCTCGTATTCCTCTACAAAACTGCGACGTTTCTTTGGTTTCTCTGCAAAAACTTCCCAATATGTTTTGTTTGCAACAGGTTGATGTTCTGGCCAACATTCATAAAAAACTCTATTGCAGCAATTCAAAATCAACTCTTTTGTTATAAACTCAATAGAGCATTTTCCCTTGAACTCTTCATCTGTGTTTACAATGTCATAAAAGAACGAAATACATTCTTCCCATTCTTTTTCCCAATCTCCTGATATGAAATAACAATGAGACTTATTAAGTTTTATATAAACTGGAGCATTATTCTTATGTATAAACGGAACACAAAATTCTTCACAAATGTCTTTCAACCATAAAAGCTCAAATTTAGGGAATTTTGATTCACATTTTTCTGCATTTCGTACAGTTTGAACGGCCATGTAAAATGACAACAACTTTTTACAATCTTCTGCTTCTTTTTCGTCAGAAAAAGAAATTTTCTTGCTTGAACTTTCGATTAGCTCATTAGCTGCTTTCTCTATTACCTCCCATTTTTTTTCAAATAAATCTTTTTCAATATTTAGCATAAATACATCCTCCTTTTCGCCTCTTGTCCTACTCATTCTCCTGAGCTTTCATTAAATTCCCGGACACTTGCTTTGCATAAGTTATAACCAAGTTTCCATCAGCTCGATCATAAAAATAAATCTTATACTTTCTGTCCTTTTTTAATTTAATATCTGACTCTACGATGAATTCTAAATTTTCTTCATTATCTGTTACCGCTTCAATTTTTCCCATCAGATTAATCTTGGCTGCCTTTATAACTGTGATTATTAAGCTCCTTACATTTCCCTCTTCAAGATCATTAATCATTCTCATTCCAGCTATAGTTGAAAAAACTAAGCATAAAAAGCAAATTATCATTACTGTAAATAGCATATCTGCATATTCACGGTACTTAAAGAGTGACACTATTAATGCAAAAAATGAAAGTACAAACACGGCACAACTTCCGAACAACAATTTTCTGCATTTTTCTAGCGGTTCGTATTCACTGGCTTCCATTACAAACTGTTTTAATTGCTCCTTGTATTTTTCTATTTTGTCCGTGTTTATAACTTTCATCTTGTTTCTCCTTTACGCCTTTTTAGTTTTTTTCACCCAAGCTGATTTTTTCTTACCTTTATATGTCCTAATATAAATTGTGTATTTCTTGCCTTTTTGAACATTCTTTAACTTAAAGCTTGTTTTTTTCCATTTAGTTGGATTAATAATTGTTCTTTTTCCTCTTTTAACCTTTATCTGAAATCCGCTGGCATTGTACTTGCCTGCCTTTTTTTTGATTTTTATTTTCAGAGAGCCATTACTTGCTGAAATGGTAAATTTCGGTTTTTTGAGTTTTTTAGATTTTGTTGTTACTTTGTTACCTGTTCCACCAGTAGTCGTTTTTACAAATTTAACTGCACGATATTCAGACATAGGCGACTCTGCATCTCCATCAGAGCCTATACAAGTTACTCTGTAATAATATGTCTTACCTACTTCTACATCATCATCCACAAAAAACGTATCGCCTGTTTCTGCAATATCGTCATAATCACCATTTGGTGTATCAGCTCTGTACAACTTGTATCTTGCTGCTTCGTTGTTTTTCTCCCACGTAACTCTTATTGAGTTTTTTCCACAAGTTGCACCAGTGATATTTGTAGGTTTCAAAGAGCCTATACTAAAAGTTATAACTTTTGAAAATGTTGTGTATCCGTCATAATTTCTCTGTGTTAACTCATTTTTAATTGAATACTTAAATGTTGCCTTAACGGGAACATTCCACGTGTTTCCTATCGGTGTTGCCAACCAATATCCGTTTTCTTCATCAACATCCAACTTTGATTCGTCCTGAACAACGCATTCTTTAGAAGAAACAACTTCATTATTCTGCATTCCTGCTAAAGATACGTAAAGCTTCATAGGATTGCCAATGGTCATATTTGCAGTTGATACTGCAGCACCGTTCTGATCAGTTACAGTAACATAAGGCTTTGGATAAATCTTTACAGTAATAATTTTGAACTTTGTATAATGTTCCTTTCCTGTTGAAGAGTACCACACAGCCATACCTCTTATATATGTCGTAACAGGTGTTTTTGAACCTTTGCAATTTGCAGAATAAAACGGCCTATACAATCCAGAAATACCGGTTGGGCTGAAATGGAAATTACCGTTTGTAATGCTGGATCCATCTGAATTGCACTCGTAAATAGAAGACGCTGCTACCGCTTTAGCTTTGCCGGAAGTATCCGATGATACATTTGTAGGACAGTTCGCTGTTACAACTGTAATTCCACAAGAATATCCATTATAAAGATATACCGGCTGATTTGTATAATTGTTTTTATCGTTTACCGCATGCGAGATATTATTCTTTAAACTTGGTGTTAAATTGGTTGATTCCGGATACACATGAACCTTTATAGTTCTAACACGATTATCTGTCTTTTTCTGTCCATTCTTGCAAATGTAAAAGGTTGCGTTTCCTTGTGCTAGAGCTTTCATCGTCAACTTCGTTTTATCTTTATTAAAGGTTGCTGATGTAACTTTCTTGTCTTCATCTCCATAATTATCAAGGACAGGTTCTTTTGTAGAAATGTCAATTGAGTAGGATTCTCCAACTTCCAAATAGACTTCTGTTCTTGACATTGCTTTTGTTTCTTTTGTGTTTACAGATATTAATAATCCTAACAATAAAGTTGTAAACACGTACTTCATTAATAGTTTTTTCATCTTTCTCTCCTTTGTTATTCTATATATTCATCATTATCAGGCACCAATTTTTCCTTTTTCGGTTTTGCCGGTTCTGTTTGCTTTGGTTTGGTTGGATTTACCGATGGAGCGACATAAGCTGTTGTTGGCTTAGGCTCAGTCGGTTTTTCCGTCGCAGGTTTTATCGGTTTCTGATAAGTGTTAGCAGGATTTTCCTTTTTTGTTGTTGTGGTTTCTTCCTGTTTTTTCTTAGTTTTCTTCTTTTGTTTAGCCTTTTTCTTCTCGGTTGTAACTTCTATTGTAGTTTCCTCTTCTGTTGTCTCTTCCACTGTTGTCGTTTCTATTTCCGTTACCACTTCCGCTAACAACTCTGTGGTTGTTTCTACAACTGTTGTATCTTCTTCTTGTGATACAACAAAAGAATCGTCTTCCCCATAATCCACTTTACCCAGAACAATAAAACTGGATGTGCAGAATAAGGCAATCATTATAATTGTTGTGATAATTTTTCTCATATGCTTTTCCTCAATCAGATAAATAATTACTACTTCATTGTAAGCATCCTAAAAACCACATAAGGGTACATTTTGAAAATTTTATCAAAATGCACCCTTAATTAAAGAATTATTTAACTTTTTTTATCTTTGACCATTTGCCATACTTTTTTGTTCCGTTTACAACTTTGTAAGCCCTTGCCTTAATAAATACTTTTTTTGATTTCTTAATCCTGATTTTAGAATTTGCTTTCTTAACAAATACTTTCTTTGATTTCTTGAATTTTTTTGAGAAAGAGTATTTAATCTGGTATCCTTTAGCCTTTTTTACTTTTTTGAGTTTTAATGTTACTTTCTTGCCTTTTCTTTTTGCTTTAATAATTTTTGTCTTGCCGATTTTACTGCTGTTTACAACTTCTACTCCATTTTTACCAACCGTAAATGTTACAACTTCAGAATAATCGCTATATACGTTTTGGTTATTTATTTTCTTGTAAGACCTTACTCTTGCGTGATATGTTCCTAAGACCAATCTTACGCTTGCAAATTTGCTCTTAGTGCTTGCCATAACTTCAAAGTTATTCATATTGGTTCCAATTTCCAATTCATAACGATCATAAAGAGTTCCATCAAAGTTAAACACAACAGTACCGTAAGAAGCCTTTACGCTTGTTATTCGAGGCGTTTCTGGAACAAATTTAACATTTACAAAGAATTTAAACACATTACCAGTACTTGAAATACCGATTATTTCAGTTGTGCCAACACCTTTTTTGGTTAATATCAATTTACCATTTTTATATTCAACACTTGCTACGTTATCAAGGGAAGAGGTCCATTTTATCGTGCTTCCTTCCACTTCGCTAACAGGGATTTCCATTACATCTTTATTTCGGTCAAAAAGAACTGTATCGCCGTTTTTGATTCCGTTTAACAAAATATCAGCTTTTTTTACTTCAACTTCATAGCTTTCAGTTACATGCTTTATAGCGTGATTGTTAAATGTCACCTCATCATTTACGCTGCATGTTATTGTTACTTTACCTTCTTTATCTTTTGAAATGAGCTTTGCATTTGTTCCATTTCCAATTACCTCTAATATTTCCGGGTTTGAAGAAGTCCATGTACATGTTGTTGAGCCACTGCTCTTGACCGTAGCAGAGATTGCGTTTTGTATCTTTTTGTTAGTAGTTATAACTTTTGTACCACTCAACTTTAATTCCGGCTTTTTACGAACATATACTCTAAATCCCTGACCTAACCCGCCTGGATTAATTCCTGTAGGCAATGCACTTCCTACAGTATTTAAACCAAAATAAGCATCCCCTGCACCTTCGGCTTCTAAATCCAAATATGCCGGAGCTTTCCAACTCGGTCTTCTTCCGGTTGCTTTTACGATTCCTTTTGGCGGTTTACCGTATTTAATATTTTCATCTACTATCACGCCTTGAATAGCATTAAGGTGTTCCAAGTTACCATCATTTTCCCACTCTGCATTAAAAGGAAGCGTTATGCAGCTTATAGTCGTCTTTTCTCCCTCATATAACCAAATCTCATTATCCCTGCTCATTTGCCCGTTACTTTCTAATTCAAAACCTGTTGCTTTACTATGGACTCTAATTAAATAACGTGCTTCAAGCTGATATGGGTTAGATTCATTGACTGAGTACGCTACATTTCCCGTCTTTACACCTTCAAACTCGTGTAAATTCTGATTTTCCAAAAAACGTGCATTAACTGTACCAATATGTGAAGAATCTCCCCAACTCATTTGATAATAGTAACTTCCATAAGGATTTAATCTAGGAACACCAAGTGGTGTTAAATATGCTGTCTGTCCTTCTTCCACGTTTAAGTAAACGTCCACCCATGCTTTTGCTGTAGTTGCGCTTGTTAATGATAATATTCCAATCATTAGCGATAATACTGTTCCTTTAAACAATTTCTTCATTTTGCCCTCCTAATTTATCTGCACTGCTATTGCAGCTGTTATTTTGTATTTACCATTTTGTTTAGAAACACTAATACCAACTCCGTATGTTCCTGATCCGACTAATGAATCAGCTAATTTCTCCGCTGCTTCTAATATATCTTCTGTGTTATTTGAGTTTGCAGTTGCAGTTGCTATATTTCCACTAACCTTTAAGGTTGTATTCTTGCACAGCCTATTAACACAACCTTGTGCATCTGAGCTTCCATTCTTCGCCATATATCTGGCAAGATTTTCCATATTCGAGTTATATGAGCCTAAAAAGTTGCTCATTATAGTGTTTTTAATAAGGCTAATACTATTTGAATTCAAACCACCTGTGTTTTCACTCTGCTTTGGAACCGTGTTTACAACTTTAGGCTTCGTTGCCTTTTCTTTTTTAGGCTTCGTTGCCTTTTCTTTTTTCTTTACTTGAGCCTTTGTTTCTGGCTGTTTTGTTGTCACCGGCTGACTTGTAAACACGCTTGTTGTTTCCTGTTGCGTCTTCTTCTCTTTTTTATGCTTTTTGGCCTTTTGTTTTTTTGTCGTTTCTTCTTGTGTTGTCACTTCAACCGTTGTGATTTCTTCAGCCGTTGTTTCTTCCACTGTGGTTGTTTCAATTTCTGTTTCGACATCAGCAACTCGCTCAGTCTCAGTTACATTTTCTGTAGTTTCGCTTTCATATGAAACATCGAACGAATCGTTGGTGTCTACCTTAGCTACAACTATGTAACTTGATGTTCCAAATAAAGCTATTGTCAATATTATTGCTAATACATTTCTCATATACTCTCCAATTTCCTCCATTAACTATCAGCTTCGTTTTTTAGGATTTGCAACAAATAATTATATCTATTCTTGATCTTCTTTTCAGAGTCTCTTCTGATTATTGTCTTTACAATTCTGTCTATGTAATGGAATCTCCGAAAATCAAGATCATCCATTCCTACTCCATCTATTTCCGGGAGCTTATAACTAGGTATAGTCAAAATGATTGAATCGAGTTCATCTATCTGTTCTTCGGTTAATTCAAGTTTTAAAGGTTCAACAGCGTGTCTCCATAAAAACATATTATCATCATACTTAGCTGGAAGTTCCGGTAAGGCAGGTATGCTTTCAATTTCATAATTTTTTGGTATATATACGATATTAACCTTTGATGTTGTTCCACTTATTCTTACGGGTTTTAGTGTGAATCTACAATCAGTGTTTTCCAATATTTCATTCATAGCTTTTTTTAACACTTTCCCATTAAACACATAAAACTTGTCATAATATTCTGTTTCACAATTCATCATTTTTCGTAAAAATAATACATCTTCAGTCCAGTTAAGTCTGAATTTATTAGCTTCTATATATTCATACAAAACATATGCGTGCCATGTCTTTAAACTCAGTATATTTTTAAGTTTATATTTTATATATCCAATCTGTTCCACGTTAAAAATATAAATCATTGCTGATTCCGTACACTTAAGAGCTATTGTTGTTTCTCCATCCTCATTCTTATCAAGGTCGGCAATTTCGAATAGCGTGATTAGTTTTGTTTTATCAGGTTTACTATAATCTGGCACTTTAACAACATTTCCAAGTAAATGACTTAATCTGTACTCCAAAGTAGCCCTGTTAATCTTTTTAACGCCCAAAAGTTCTTCCAGTTTTCGTTTAGTGAAAACAACTTCTCTTTCTTCTGGTTTTCTACTATTGATTCGCGCTAAATAAAAGTCTACGATCTTTAATTCTCCAAGAGTGAAGTCAAATCTTGAAAGCCCGATAAAATCTTTACTTTTCTGAACAAGCAATTCATTCTGTTTTCTACCTGCATTTATAATTGTGAAATTAGTTTCTTTTATTTCTTCTTTCATATTTTTCTTTCTGCAATCAATGGAATTTGCTGGGTATGTTCATCCTCTTAAGTGGAATTTCTTGGGTATGTTCGTGGAATTTGCTGGGTATGTTCGTGGAATTTCTTGGGTATGTTTATGGAATTTGCTGGGTATGTTCATGGAATTTGCTGGGTATGTTCATATTCCACAACGCCTTATTTATGGGCCTTTCCAGCTTTCCGTAATCAAGAGTATAATCAAGGGTATAATCAAGAGTGTAATCAAGCTATCAATCAAGGGAGATTGATTGTTTGATTATACTCATTTCAAAGTTATCATCCTTTATACTCCTTTCTCTGTGGCAAAATCCACTTTTTGATTTAACCATAACTTTCAACCACATAAGGGTACATTTTGAATTTTTTCAAAAAAAATAACCAAGCTCTTATTGAACTCGGTTATCTTTATTTATTCAATTAATTTTCCATTTCTATAATTGATTTTATGTCCTGGCTCATTATTGTAAACGTAAACACAATAATTTATTCCTTTGCCTCTATCTTCTACAGAATATCCTTCCATAAGTACCCCGGAAGCTATTTTGTTCTTTCCCTCATAAACAGGTGTTACTCTATACATTACATGGTTTTCTGTCTTGTATATATAATCCTGTACTTCAAGTTCAAAATGCTCCATCCCGTTTTCTGTATTAAAGCTTCTGCAACCTGTAATTATATTTTCTTCGTTGTCGTTCTCTGCTGACAAGCAGTAAGCAATAAGATGGCACCTGTTATACAAATACCCACCATCCACATCATCTAAAGGTATTGTTCTCCATCCACTAGGATGAACGGAACTAATATCGCCACGGTACTCACTTTCTTTTGGCATTGTATCCTTACTTAAACAAGCCGTAGCAGGACCACATCTTCCAATATAATCCAATTTGCTATAAAACTCTGATGAAGTAGTTGTAATTTCATCTTTCTTAAAAAACGGCTTATTGTCATTTATTACAACATACTGCTTTCCGCTGTAGGCAGGTATGTTGTCAATATCATAGGACTCACTATAATCTACACTGCTTCCAATACCCCATGTTTCCGCCACAAAGTATTTAATTTGTCTGAACCAATCATTTGCTTGAGTACTTGCAAACAGATAACCGGAACTAACTGCTATTAAGCAGCATAGTCTGATTATCCATTTAACCTTTTTCTTTACATCATTTTTTGTAGCAATTGTTTTCCTAAGTGTCATATTTTATCCTCAATACGCATTTAATACGCATTACCCTTTTTGCTTTCTAAAAAATCTTTTAATGTTTGTTCTGTTGGAAGACCACCTTCGTTATAATTCTTTTGCGAACATTTAATAAACTCATTAAGTTCATCTATTTCTGATCTAATTTGCTTATCTTCTTCTCTTACGTACAAGTCAGCTGCTCTTCTTATTCTTTCGTCATCTTCTTCATTTCTAGTTAATAATTTTCTTGTAGCGTTAGCCACTGTATCTTTTCCATATGTGTTTATAAGTTCTAATATTTTTAATTCGAGCAATGAGTGTTCATTGGGTGTGTTTACAGTTCTGTCTAAACTAAATTCTCTACCCGAAACGCTAATAGTAATACCGTTCAAATATTCTGGACTGTTTTTATCAATTACATCTTCTGGATAAATTACATTTGTAACAGTTACTATAATTGTGTCACCTTCACTATATTTATCTCTTAAATCTTCTATAATCAGCCATGAAACATTAATTGCTTCTACTATGCACTCAATTCCAAACACATCAATAATTAATTCTTGTTCATGTACAGCTATTATTCTTGCCTGAACATTTCTGCCGGGATAAATTTTTGGGCGTTTTGTTTCTTTATCAATGGTGCAATAGAAATCTTTAATCATTTGAATTTTATTTTTGTTCATTTCTTCTCTCCTTTCAGAACTACCAATTAAAATATTGATCTATCGTTTGAGCTGGAAGTGTTATTTTCTGGTCATAAAGAATTGTCCTTCCTCCATCCTCGAAATCCATTCCAACAAGTGGTAATAACAGTCTTGATCCATCTTTTATTATATAACCGTTTTCTCCATCTTCAACCGCATCATCCTCGATATTTCCAAATAAATGCCAATCAATATTCCCGGTTGAATAGAATTGCTGCTTATGACATTTTATTCCACCATCTATAATGTCAGGTTCACATGTTATGAACCTATAACACTCTTCTTTCAAATCAAGCCGCGCTTCTAATTCACAGACGGGCTTCTCTTTCGATAATTCGGCTGATATACTGAAACAATTCATCCACTGTAAACAATCTGGCAATGAATCAAAACTGCATTTAATAACAAGCCACTTGTAATTATTTAGTGTCTCGATAGGTTCAATTACAGGATAACCTTTTTTGCAAACAATACGTCCTTTTTTCTTTGATGGTGTAATGTATGCTCTATTGGGATATCTATGATTAAGTGTTATATCTTCAAAAAACATCTGCGCTATATCAATTGAGCTACCAACTTCAAACATCTGTTTATCGGTTAATAGAGCAATTTGAACTGATACTTTATCTTGATTTTTCCACGGAAAATATACTCCTATATCTATATTTAATATTCCTAAATTTGAATTCTGCTTAAATCCAAATCTTTCAAATTCGCCAATGTTATAATACATATTTTCAACCTTTCTTCATTCCTTGCAGAACTTTGTTTCATTTACCGTTATGTTGTAAAAAATAGCCTATAAAATTTTTAACAACTTAGCTATTAAGAGAGGAACTACCTCTCAAGTTATTACAGCATTGTGAACCAGATTTTAATGCTGCCCCGATTGCCGAGCATTGCGTTACAACTCTACTCTGAGGAAATCCACATGACTGTCAATCATGTTCTGGTCGATTTTGACATCCTACGATTGCTCGAGAGCTTAGGTACACTTCCCTGCCTTGTTCTAGAATTGCCAGGTTTCTTCCAGACTCGAAGATTTTAATGAGACTCGAACTCATATCTACACAAAAGTGTTGTCTTGCCATTAGACTATAAAACCTACATTCTTTCTTCAGCTGTGTTCTTTATGATTTGTGCAAAATTCTCCATCAGAGTATCCTTTGTCGTACCCTTCTTTGTATGCTCTTTCATAAGTATCCTGCTCAACATTAGCATTATTTGACATTTTTTCCAATGCTTCAATACAAACCGCCGCCTCTTCTTCGGATAAAGGATAATGTTTGAAAGACCAACAGTCAAAATTCTTAAGATTTGTTATTAAATCAATTGCTCTCATTTCTTCTCCTTTCGAAAGCATCAAATACGCGCTGTTTTCCAAATTTATTTATCATTTTTACGATAACCTTGTCTATTACATCATCGGCACTCTCGTTTACAATACTTTTTTCAGAATATGTAGTCTGTATATTTAAGTTGGAACACAATTCATAAATTGGTTCGACAGGTAGCTCTACCTCATTTTCCGTTAAAATTTGTGTAATGTTTTTGCCTCTGAAAGAAGATAAGTCATAGATTCCACACTTAAGTAATTGATTAGCAGTCTTCTTATCCAATTTTCTAATAGCTTTCAAATATCTGACTGAAGTTTTGTCATTCTTGTAAAGCGAATATTCTTTACATCTCATGTAAGCGGAGAAATATGCTTTTTCTGCTTCTGCATTGCTAATTCCAAGTAGTGATTTAACTTCTCCAAGTGTTTTACCATTTGAGTTGACCTGCTCAAATATGTATCTTCTCTTAGATTTAGTTCCAAAAATAACATTCAAGTCATCAACCGTAATCATTGTTCCATCATCAAAGTTTTTCCCTGGTACTTTCATTCCAAAACCTCCCCAATTTATTAATCTTCGCTATTTAGTATTTTCCAAAATATAAACATCATTATTGATCCAAAGTATACAGTTACTATAATTGCTAAAATTTCTCCCATTTTCTTTCTCCTGCACTAAAAGTTGTAAACACATTCAATTTTGAAATGTTTCGCCACATATTCATCACCAGTGTTAGCGAGCTCGCACCAGCACTGTGCATCTTCTGCCTTAAAATGAGAATCTTCATCTGGATTATTTATGTCCTGTTTATAGATTTTTTTTATGAGGTATTCGTACACTTCATAAGGATCGTCAAGTAATATTGTTAAACCTTCTTTTGTTGTAATCTTATATTTCATTCTATTTCTCCTTTTATATCCTTTTCTAGCGCTGCGATTGCCATATCAATAGTGATTGGCGAAATTTCACCTACAAGTACTATACTCCCGTTATCGTCCACTTTAATGTGCTCCTTAATATCTCTAATTGCTTCTTCTGTTGTCATATATCTTCCTCACTTTTTCTCCTTATCATCTATCATTTCAAACTTAACGATTTCCATAATTCTACCCATCAAGAATAGTTTTTCCTGGCTATTCATCAAAAATGAATGTCCTATCAAATCTAACCCGTAATTAAATTGTTTGGCTAACATCTCATTATCAACCATTTTTTCAGGTGTAATCATGTTTTACTACTCCTTTACTAACATTTCTCTGATATTATCGGCTTTTTCCAATCCTAATTCTTTCAGTTTATTGAACTGTCTATCTGTAAGTGTGTAATTTCCACCGACATAAACTGCATAGCGATTTTTACTTGTTGGCTGATTATAAATTTTGCACCAGCCATGCTCTTCAAGGTATCTTTCGGGGTTATTAGTTTCAAACTGGCCAAAACATATATTACTTGCAAGATTAACGTGTCCTTGAAAATCACAGTGATAATATTTGCCATCTGGAGATATAAAGCCGTATTTTGATGTCGCTTTTAATTCTCTTTCTTTTTTCGTTTCATCTGCAAGTTTAATTGCATCTTTTGTAACTTTAATAACCGGCTGCTTTGTTTCATATTCTTCAAAGAAATCCCAAAAACTGAAACGTGAACCTTTATGAGTATCAGAACACAACCAAACTCCACCAAACATCAAACCTGTAACCGGAACAATGAAAATCGAATGTTTATCTATGTTTTCATTTAAGAGTAACGAATACAGTATTTCATCATTATTTTCGTCTGTGGTCATGATCCACTTTTGAGTTCGCTTTTCCTTGTAGCAAACAAGATTTCTTGGTTTGATTTTCATATTGCCTCGCTTTCTTCTATATTCACAATACGACTGTTTCCTTTTTGTTTTTCAAATAGCTTTATCGCATCCTCTTTGTTTTTTGCTTTTATATAAATTTCTGTTTTTATGTTTGCATTAAACCAATATATGATTCTATATTCTTTCATTTGCCTCACTCGCCCCTCCGTAATTAAAAGTTGTAAACACACTCAATTTTGAAATCATCAGTAACATATTCATCTCCTGCGTTTGCAAGTTCACACCAACACTGAGCATCGCTGGCACTAATATGTGCATCCTCATCTGAAGTTACCATATTCTGCATGTAAATACTTTCGATTACAAATGCATATACATCAGTTGGCTCGTTAAGTATTATTTTCTTGTCTTTTGTTGTAATTTTATACTTCATTTAAACCTCCCTCTCGCATCCATTATGCAATCTGTAATCTTTGAATAGGTCTTCGTGTTTTGCTCTCTGTTAAGAATAACTTATCGTGCTTCTCAATATAATTTAAGATATTCTTCATCTGAAAGTTCCATAACTTTTGTTCATGGTATCCAGAATTATACTTGCCGGTATTGAATCTGAGTCCTCTATAATTCTCATGTAATACCTTGTACACCTGATTGCCGTCATGCATTAATCTCCAATTAGCTTTCCCGGAATTAATATAAATAACTCCAGCTCCAAAATGGACGCTAAATCCTCTTGCTTCACACTGTCTTTCAATTCTTTCTTCGTTTAACATAATAATCACTCCTTTGTCTAATATATTTTTTTGAATTTCTTTATTAAATATTTTATCAGGCAGCGTGTTTCAATTAGTATCTTTTGTGAATCTTTTTAAAAAATAAAGCACCACGAGTGTGATGCTTTATTCAGTTGTTTAGATTAAGCCAAAGCTTCTTCAATAGCTTTTCGCAGATTCTCTCTTAAATTCATATTATTTAATACCCAATTTAAGTATTGTCTGTCACTTGCTGCTATTTCATTGATACCTTGACCTTTATACTTGCCAAATGGCAATGTTGTAATTTCTGTGTTTACAGATTGCGATTGTACTTCAGCTTGCGTGCTGTTAAAATCTGTAAACTGAACTTCTAGGTCTTTCCGTGATGCAAGGTAATCAGCCTGGTGCAAGATAATCTGGAATTTGTCCTGTGGTAATGGCAGCGTAACATCTTCATACTGAGATGTATTCCACTGCCCCATATGACTCTCTACCGCTTTTGCCATAATTTCAATTTCAAAATCGTTATATCCTCTGTTTTTGAATTTTCTTATGACTTCGGCAGCATATAGCGGATGCAAAAACTTTGTATAGGGATTTGCATTGTATTCTTCCTGTGATCCAGACTTTCTAGTATCGTGCATAATTCCTGCTAATCTCATTAAATCTTTCTCTCTCGATGTAAAATCAATGGAACCCACAAAAAGATAATTAAGTATTCTTACCAATGCAACTGTATGTCTTAACAAACCACCTTCGCCCAAAGCATATGTTGGGTGATACTTTCCGGTTGAGCTGGCTGGTACATGATAGAAATACTCCGGTATTGTTTCAATCATCTCTGTAGCTAATGCTTTAATGTCATCATTTTCCATTGTGTTTACAAGTTCTTCCAAATATTTATTCATAACCAATCTTCCTTTCTGAATTTCATTTTTTACCCACTAAAGCCCCGCAACATAGTACGGGGCTTTTCTTTCAAAATGACAATGGTTTACACCTCTGCCTTTTAACTAATTATTTGCTTGCGTATATAGTGTTTTTGGTCTCAATATAAACGTGTCCTCCGGCAACAACCTTATTTACCACAGCTGATGTTAGAAGTACTTGTCCGTTTACAAAAACCTTTGCCCTCTCTCCGATCTGAAGGCTCCCCATATCGCAACCGTCAATAATTACTTTTTTTCTTTCCATTTTGTTCACTCCTTTACAAGTTATTTTTCATTCGAATTATTATAAAAAAACGGTGCCCTATCGATTTTATTTTTCTTCTCATATCTTTACTCCTTTTTGAAAACAAAAACTAAATCAATAATGCTCAAAATAAGCAATATCATTGCCAGTATCTTTTTTGACATAAGCATTCTTGCATGGTAGAATAGTACCAAATAGAAGAAGGAATTAACCTTCCCCTATTTGGTAGGATTATTTTAATCAAGTAGTGACTTGATTGCTAAAAGAATGCTCGCGACATCCTTTATTACGGCAATTAGAGTCGCTACTTTTTTGCTATAATCCTTTTTACTATTCTTAGACTTACGCCTAGAAGATTTACTCTTCCCCATGTATTCCTCCTTTCTTCAAATCCTCCCCGATAAGGGAGAATAACAATAGTTGTCAATATCTCCCTCTCAGGTTGACTCTCCGTAAGGTGGTGGACTACCATTTTGTTTCGTTCAAAAGCTAAGCTGCTATTTTTATTTTCTTTGCTTTCTCAGCTCTTTTTCTTCTTATACGCTTTTCCCGCATTGCTTTTCTCTGCTCTCTTTCATCTCTTTGGTAAAATTCCATTGCTATTATCATCAGAAGCATAAAATAGCAGATTCCCAAAGATAATCCGGCTCCGACAAAATCAAACCCTGTGTAAACCGGATCAACACTCAAGAAACCGAATATAATCGATGTCACAAGTGTCTGGAATGTATGCCAGCCGAAAAAGTTATTATCGTATCTTTCTAATTTTCTTTCTTTACTCATAAACTTCACACGCCTTTCTTAAAAATAAAAAAAGACGAAAGTTTTTGCTTCTTTCGTCTTAACACTGGTTCTTATTAAGTTTTCTGATGTTGTAATCCTTTTCGAGAATATCCATCGCGGCTACCACTATTCGGGTTGTATAATCTCTAAGGTGCGGCTTATCAAATTCACCTTCAACTGCTTGAACAATGTTGTTAGCTTCATCGATTGCCTCTCCCCACACTTTCTCTGATTCTTCTTCAGAGCAATTAACAGGGATTTTTCCGTAATAGGTTTGTAAGTATTTGCCTACTAATGATAGTACATAAAGCAGTTCCTTTGTACTTACAGCCGGATACGAATTTACAGCTCTGAAGAAATCATTGCTTATCGTATCATCGATGCCATTTACGGTTTCCATTAGCAGATCGTTGTTCTTATTCTTAACATATTGATATACGCCATTAATAATATTACCGATCTGCTCCAAGCTAAGCATATTGCTTATGCGCTGAAAAAATCATAATAATCACCTCTCTCCTTTCCTTCAGCTAAAAAATTATTATAAAAAAATAAGACTGCTAGAGTCACTCAATTAAATAATTGCATTTGCCTCTATCAATCTCTGTAAATAATTTTAAACCAGTTTACAGATTTAGTCAATAAAAAAAGCCCTCATATTATATTATGAGGGCTCAACATCCATTAGGTCTGCATCTGTCATGTTTACAGAAAACAAACTTTTTAATCCTAAATCTCTCAGTCTGTAGCTTTTTGTTCTACCCTACTGTCTAATTCATTTATGAGATTTAATAAGTTATAAACGCAAGTTTCCCTGTCAGTATTACCTTCACATGTAATTCCAAAATTCTCATGTTCATAATCTTCATCTTCATCCCAATATAATGGACAACTTCCACACATACTCATACTTTCATCCTCCTTTTTTAATAGTGTGACTCTACTGAATCAACGCTGTTTTCACTGCTAAATAGATTCAAACTGTATTCATCCTCGATTGCTTCCAATAAATCGAGAACGAACTTTTTATCAAGTCTACCAGACCTTCTACCAGATTCTTTACTTGCTCTTTCTACTTTTTCTTTGTACTTTGCTAAATTTAACATATTTCTTTACTCCTTTCCAAATTTACATGTGATACTTCGACATAAAGAAAAACATACGGTAAGCATTTTCTTTATAACCAGTCTGTTACATTGCTTTCTAACAGAGCATCGATAGAAGTATCTATTTTATCAAGCTCTTTTCTTATTTGCTCTTTTAATTCCTGGTATTTTTTGTATTCCTCTGTTTTTTCATCCTTAATCTGTTTATTAAAATTCCAAATGATTTCAAATGCAGATTCGTTCGGATTTTTTTTGCGGTACCAAGCAACACACACTTCTTTCGCTATCTGACTGATGTATTCATCCATATGTGCCTCTATATACTTTTCAAAATCGTAAATAATCTCCTCCGCATCGTTGCGATGCTTTCTAATTAACTGCGGTCTATATAAAGAGCGGCTTAAAAGAAAATCGTCATCCCACGAAAAGAATACTACAAAACCATCTCGATTAGGAACACCTGAAGGCATTGCCTTATCCCAATCTCTTTCACGTTTATTATAAAGACGTGTTGGGACATTTTCTGGCGGATCTGTCTGGTTTTGGTAATGATAATCCTCTACTTCAAATTTTTCTATAAAGTCTTTTTCATCATTTGTAATATCTCCAGATGTCAATTGATATAACACATTTTGGAGTGTCTGTCCAAAAACCATAATTAAGGTTTTTCTTCTAGTTAGCGGGAAAAAGACTATTTTATCAGTAAAATCATATTCTATGGTTGCTATAGTTCTATCACTCCTTGCATCATCGATGCGAGATGTAATCCACATTTCCAAAAAAGAATTAACGTGCATAGCGTTCATAGTGTCGTTTGATTTGTTGCTGACATCGTTTCCATCACGTACATATCTCGCAACTCGTGTTGCAGGCAGACTATCTACAAATAATGATTCTATGGTATCACAGGGCATTTCGTATGGTTTCCCGATTTTTTTTGCAATGTAGTTTTGGATTGTTGTCTCAATTAGTTTATTACTAACAAGTTTAACAATCCTTGTTTTCCATTCCTTTTTACAATGTTTTCTTAAAGCATCGATAAACTCTTTTTTTTCAAAATCATTCATTACTTTTACTTTATAAGCATCATATATTTTTGTACTCATTGTCCTTTCCTCCTTCTTTTGGCAATAAATATTTTCTTAAATTGCGTAATAACTAATGCTTCCGTTATCGTAAAATTCAATGCAATGAAGCCCACAGTAATAATCAACTTCATTTTCGGGAATTTCCGCTGTTTCAATATCATATTTATGTACTTTCAACACCAGTTCTCTTACCTCCTGTCTTGCATTGTCTTTTGCTACAAGGCGATAATCTCCACAAGCAGTATCTATTGCTCTCTCATAAATTTCATTCCAAGTTAATCTTTTAGACATACTTTCATCCTCCTTTCAATAGCGGGATTCTACATAGTCAACGCTGCTCTGCTTAAATCCATTTTCTTTACAAAACTCTTGCCAACATTCAATAAGTTCAGATCTACTCCTTACAGTAAACTCTGTTTCATCTCCATCATTGAACCCAATTTGTACATCTCTAGTGCCGGTATCAAAAAGAATTCCTTTCATTGCCTTTCTAATATCCATAGCTCATCCTCCTGTTTTCTAAAATAATAAGAGGCCTGCATAAACAGACCTCTCGCTTCTTTCAATGCACCTCTGTAACGTGAGGGCAATACGTCAGTTTACAACTGCCACCCTCACAGGTGTTTTACATTATTCAATTTTCATTCTTTTTTTGCAGTAATAATAAAAAGATTAGTTGATCAAGCTAGTCCTCTATTATATAACTCTTTTTTCCAATTTTTACTAGAGTGCAGTAATTACTCTTATACTTCACAACCCTTGTTCGAAAACCACAACATTCCTTAATTAAGAATGCTTTCATATTGACCAAACCCATCTTTGTGGCTTTGCGAGTTGTAAACACGGAATAGATGTCACTACTAGCTCCTGACTTAACCGCGATATTAGTCCGGCACCATTTATTGATGACACCTACTTTCTCTAATTTAGGTCTGCCTTTGCATTTCTTCTTTAGAGCTTTCTTGAGCCTTTTAAGTTTTTTGTTAAATTTTACCTGCTGTTTATAACTCAGATTACTGACATTTAAACGAACCTCATAACCTTCAAGATCCTCTCCCTGGTATTCCTTTATACCAGTCATGTCAATATCATATTCTGAAGAATAGTCTTCTGCAATATCCTTTACTACAGTTACTACATCTTCCCTAGTCACATTGCTGTCCTCTCCTGTGAGAACAACTTTGTAACTGGACTGCGTATATGTAGGGATTACAGTTTCCTTAACTGTAGTATACATATACGTCTGAGTCTCTGTATCACAAGCATAAATTTCCTGTGTACTTATAAACCCAATTCCTAATAATATGCAAACTGCACATATGATTTTTCTTATAACACTATAATTCATTCTGTTATCTCTCCCTTCGTTCTTTTTCATAACAAAAAAAGACGCACCTCTGGTACATCTTTCCGTCATTTAATATATTACTGCAAAAAAATAAGACTAATAAAGCCACTCAAAATAATACTTGCATTTGCCTCTATCAATCTCTGATATTATATTAAATCAGTTTGCAGATTTAGTCAATAATAAAAAGAAAAAGGCAGCTCATAACGAACTGCCTTTTGTGTTCTTTCTGCTTTATTAATTATCTGATTTGTGGCCGTTGTGCCATTTGCAAAGCATTTGGCAATTATTTTCTTCCGTTTTTCCTCCCTGAGACCATGGCACTATATGATCCCCTTCCATTTCTCCATACTCGTATTCTTCTTTACCGTTTGGATATGTATATCCTCCAATACTATTGTCACAATAAGGGCATCTATGTTGTTGTTTCTCATATATCTTACGTTTAATTTTGTCATCAAAAGTACGCAACGAAAGATGTTTTTCTTGTCCATCTATGATATATTCATAAATTCCTTTAACAGAACCTACTTCATCATCATCAATGAGTCTTTGAATTTCAACTTCTATTTCATCAGCATTCTTCATTATGATACTATTAGCTAATTCGTTTCGCTGATACTTATTATACCAATATCCCCAAGGAAGACCTTTCATTTCTTTACGATATACTTTAAATTTACTGCCAATCCATTCCATAACTGAATTATAATAATTTTTTATTTCTGATGCAGTTTCATCTCCCTGATGATTAGCCATATAAGTATCGCCTTGTTCACTACGTGGTGTAAGCCCTTGATTATCAGCAATCCATTGAAGAACAGTTGATAAATAATCCTGCCTAATAGGAGAACCTGTCATATAGTCAGAGGCTTTCTTACCACGAATTACCATCAATTCAGCAGCATTACAGTTAGTTTTACTAAAAAACTCTTTTGCCTTAGTAAGCCATTCTCCAACATACTGAGCATTAAGAAGTTCTTGTTCCGTGAGAGGTTTTCCAGCAATATTAATAGTTTTAAACCATGCCAATTTATCAGATACTGAACCATCACAGATATAAACCTGAAGCTCGTAATCCAAAATTTTTTCAGCAATATCTGGAGTTGACCTTTGAATATTAAAGAACTTTTGAAAGTTTACTACTATGTGGTTAGCTAAAAACTCACAAATGGAGATAGTTCTTTGCTGTCCATCCATTAATTCATAAGTTTCATTACCCTCTGCGTCAAGAATTTTTTCTCCTTTATCGTTACGAGCAACAGCCCAATACATTGTATTGAGGGGGAATCCCTGCTTAATCGTATCAATAACAGCAATCTGTTCTTTTTCTCCATAAATAAACTCTCTCTGATATTTTGGACGAATGTCTAGTCTACCGTGATATCCAATAACACCATCTTCATCAGAGTTTTCATAACCATCAAATAATTCACGGAGTTTGATTTGAGTAAGTTTGATTGACATTGTAAGAGCCATAATTAGTCACCCACCTTTCTGCGAATTAAGATTCGAGCGTAAGTCTCTTTCCCGTTCACTTTAAATCTATGCCCATAATGAGGATTATCTTCAACATATCTATCTAACCCTATAATCTCAAACTGTTCAGGATTAAACTTTCCCAAAAAAGTAACTGGAACGCCCATAATTCCTTCATAATCCATAGGTATCTCCGCCATTCTATTAATGTTTATGGCATTATATTCATCATATGTAGGATATAAATCAGGATATAGTTCCTCCTTTTTAGCGTAGCGATATGTCGTATCAATAAAATTATGCCTACTTTTATGATCAAGATTTGTGAACCAGCAAGCTGATGCAAGTCTTCCCATAACAACGCCATTTACAATTTTATAAGCCGAACCTTCTTTTTTATTTTCAACAAGCCATTTTTTTCGTTCATCAGGAATATCAAAGTACATTTCCCTACTTAAAGAACGACATCCAAGCCATACTTTATTGTCCTTAATCAACGGAAAAACGTCTTTATATGTTATATTGTTAAAACTTCCGATAATTAGAAACTGCTTATTATGCTGCACGAGTACGTTAATATATTCTCGGAACAAGCTAAATGGCGGATTTGTAACTACGATATCCGATTCATCAAGTAATGCCAAACATTCTGGACTTCTAAAATCCCCATTCTGTGAAAGAGGTGTAATAACCCCATCTTCAAAATCTTCATCATTTCCACCCGTATATTCAATCTTATAAGATTGAATATCATCTGGCTCATAATGAGTAGTTATTAATTTCTTTAATCCGAGATATTCAAAGTTCATATGAAAATATTTCCAAAAATTAGACCATTTTGGATCGTCACAATTACAAAATACTATTTTATCTTTGAATTTATCTTCATAATAATTCATTTCTTCGTTAATATCTTCTATTCGGGTATAGAACTCATCATTTTTTGCATCTCTTGCTGCATGTAAACTTGCATTTGCCATTAATATCAATTCCTTTCTAACATTCTCTTTATCTAAATAACTATTTTACCATTAAAGTTTATTATTTTGTACCAATCTTTGTTATTTTTTGTTATTCTTTGTTATTTCTTAATGTTTATGTAAAAATAAGAATATCTGAAATATATAATTTATACTATCTCAAATATTCTTATTTTTTCTTTTACTTACCTCTCCTTTACATTAAAACTGACATTAAAAGTAATCGGTCCTGCTTTTTCCTCTTTTTTCGGTGTGTCCTGTGACTTTTCTTCCGGTTCTTGAGGTTTTGGTGTAAATGGTCTTCCGTTGGTCGAAAGAACCGTTCCAGAAGGCTGTCCTTGTATTACATTTTCAAATCTTGGTACTTCGGGCTTCTTAGGCTCTGAAGAAGGCTCAACCGGTTTTTCCTCCTCCACCTCAACCACTTCTGCTTCAACAGGCTCTTCCGGGACTACCTCGTTTGTAATTGACTGATCTACATCCTCTCGAACATTACTTATAAACTCCTTGGCTGATGTGTTTACAAGTTTTTCGAGATATATAATTAATTTTTCCGCCTGTTCCATGTTCAGTTTACGGATTAGTGCTTCTGCTCTATGAATCTCGCTTAATGTGATAGGGAGTGTTTCGTTACTTATAAACTGACCTGTTCCGTTAAAGTATTCTGTACGCCATCGGTCAATTCTTTCCAAAACATGTGCCGGAAGCTCATCTAACTTTCCTAAAGTGTAAACGCCGCCGTATTCTGTTTTAAAGTTTGTGTGCTCTTTTAACTTATTCATCCAAAGTGGAATATTGTTCTTTGCGTGATACTGTTCCACTGGATACGCTGGATTGTGGTCAAATCCCACCTTCTCTAACTTGAATGGTCTTGAACCACCTATAAACAGAAGCAATGTTTTATCTTCTCTGAGTCTCATTACCTCATCTGATGTTATTACATCCATCTGTTGGTATGCTTCGGTTTTTGCTACCTGCGTAAGTGATTTTGTATCAAGAGGAGATAATCTGTTTAATTGTCTTCTCTCCGATTCAACAACTATAGTACCCTTACCAGCTTTCTTTGAGTAGTAATCTGCTGTATCTTCTTCGTTCGCACCAAGAAGTATCTGCATATCACAAGCTCCAAGTATTTCGAGCCATACATCATCTGGGTATCTGTTCCTAAGCTGCGGAATATTTTGGAAAATGATTGTAATACCGATTCCATAGCCTCTCCATGTTCCAAGTCCAACCTCAAATCCCGGTATTTTACCGATGGTTGGAAATTCATCGAGCATAAAGTGTACTGGCAAATCTGTTTTTCCGGAATCCTGATTATATGCATGATCTACCAGTCCTTCAATCATCATTTTTATGAAGATGGAAGACAATGCAGAATAAACCGGGTCCTGATCATTAAGAATGACAAAGTATGCACACTTCTCTTTCCCTGGAAGTAACAAATCAATATCTGTCGTTCCTGTCACCTCTTTAACAGCTTGTCTTTGAAAAAACTGTAAACTGGTTGCAAGTGTTGACATTGTATTTTGTTTTAATTTTTCGCCCTTCATAAACATCAGATATGACTGTTTTGCTTTACTTGAGTTTGCTAACGCTAAAAATCTGTCATCCAAATCTTGTTCTGTAGATTCTTCAAGGAGCTTATATGCCTGACCTAATGTTCTTTGGTTATCTTCCAAATCCTTATCCTCGTAAATCGTATAAAGACATAACGCTTTAAATAATGCAATTTTTAAATTTTTGAATACTTCCTGCTCTCTTGCATCTGAAAGGTTTGTGATAAAGGTGGATGCAAATGAGTCGATGTTATTCTCGTTTACATCTTTTAAACAGTTCCAAGAGTCTGATGAATATAAGTCCTTCTGGTTCCATTGCTTAACTACATAGCCACTGTCAATTAAATACCTTGACATATCTCGGTACATCTCACCTTTTGGATCGGTTATGATTATTGATTGCCCCATCTTAACAAGCTGCGTGATGTTATTACGAACGTAACCCCAAGACTTCATTGTTCCCTGGGAACCGCAAACAGCAAAGTTTCTGTTTACTTCTGCGTCAGCCGGAAGACCAACATATTTTCTTGTTTTCGGATCCATACCAAAAACAAATCCTGTCATATCTTTGAAGTTTGCTTTCTGTTCTGTTAAAGAATCCTTTTCTTCTTCTGTTGCAAAGCTGCCAGAACCTAAAGCATCTGAATGACCAAATTCTCGATCTGTATCTCCTGGTCTGCCTTTGCTAAATAAAATAATCAACACGCCTATGATTGAACCCACGATTACAAGCAGGGCGAGAACTGGTAGAAACTTTGTAGTTGTAAACGCATAAAAGATTGCTTTGAATGGGTTTACAGTTGGCTTTCTTGAGACTGTTACCATACTTAGCAGAACGCCAAAAACATATGCGACAAGTAGAAATGCTATGATACCGCCGATTACATATCTGCCATTTCCGTCTCTGACAAATTCTACAACCCTATCAGCTGTGATTGGTTCTTTTATAGTTCCGTTATTTGATTTGTTATTTTGCTGATTCGTGTTTACAGATTGACTGTCATTTTTTTGTGTCTGGGATGTCTGATTTGTAAACTGAGTCTCTTTCTTTGGTTTATTCACTCCTTTTTCTCTATCATCCAAATTAAATCTTTTTCTTTCTCTCTTTGGTTGAATCGCAGCTATTGGTTCGGGTTCGCTTGGTTCAACTTTTGATGCCGGAACCGGTTGCTCTTCTATTGCTGGTGTTTCTTTTTGAACTCGATTTGTAAACTGAGAGGATTGTGTGCTATTTGCTCTTAGTTTAAGCTTTTCCTCCATGCTTAATTCTTTTGCCATTTGTTATGCCTCCTGTTTATGTAAGTATTCTGTTTTGGGCTTCCCTATAGTAACCCACGACGAGTCGAAGACGTGGGAGTGGGTTACGGACGGTAACGATAACCTAAATGTATTATTTCTTTCAGAGCCTAACGTATATGTAAATATAATAATTAAAGTATATTAATAACCACTACGTAGTGGTATAGATATACTCTTTCTCTATCTCTTTCTCTATCTCTTTCTCTATGTGACAATGTCGGTGACATTTTTGTGACTTTAATGTGACATTGATGTGACATAGAACGTGACATTTTTGTGACAATGTCACGCTTTTTTAAGCAACATATTGTTTTTGTCATTTCTGCTCTATCCTTGGGGTATCGGCTTTCTTATCTTTTTTAATACTTCGTTCTTTTCTTTTTCTTTCGGCAGATGCAGTTTCGCTTCCAACCATTTGTTCATGATTTGCAATTCTTAATATCCCGCTTTCTTCCTGCTCATAGATAAGTCCGAGTTTTTTGAATAATTCAAGAGCCACAAGAACAGTATCTTGATCAAAGTATTTTGTATCCCTTACAATCTTATCTACGTTATAAGGCATAATTATTTCGCCAACCTTTGATGCAAGTTCCCCGTTATTATTTGCTGTTTGTAAACAGAGCATTTGGTACAGAACAATATATTGGCAACCGTTTTTCTGCCCCATGATATAATCCATTTCTGGTGAGTTGTAAAAGTCTGTTTTTAATTTGATCCAATAAAATTTCTTTTCTGCCATTTTTTCTCCTTTGCAATTACGGTTTGTGTTTACATCTGCCCTTCGCTCTGATTCATTGCCATTTCAATATCGCTGCTGTTGATTGTTACAAGGTCGATGTTATCGTTAAAATACTCTCTAAAATATTTTTCATATTTATCGAGTACAATCGCTGTAATCCATTTTCCATCATCTGCTTTCATTTTTGTGAGCTTTATGAGTCCTACATTTAAGTCGAGCAAGTTTACAACTTCTCCGTTGTCGTGTTGAGTGATTTCTCTGTTGCTAATTCGCTTTAATCCCGGAAGTTTATCCTTTAATGTTTCTTCTAGTATTCTGTTTACAGTTTCATCTCTAAATTTACTGTTAAGCAAGAATGAAAGTTGTAAACGGGCATCACATACAGGAACAAAATATTTATCACGATCATTTGTTTGTGCAACGTAGAATGTCGTTGTCTGATTTGCTTTTCTTTTTCCTAGCATGATTCCGTTCATGTCATTTATATCTCTGCCGATTACGATTTCTTTCAGTTCACTTCTGCTTTGACTCTGAGGTAAATTCTTTAACAGTCGGCTTTTGAAATTTCGCTCATTGGATTCTATTTTTGTAAACCCACCTTGTGAACAGTAAACTACAAAACTCTCCTGCGGTGTTAAACATACTCCGGTAACTCTGCTACCCATAATATCCTCTCCACTTCCGAGCAATTCTTTGACCTGCCAACTGTCGAGATATGTCGGTTCTTTATCTCCCCATTCAAATCCATGTCTTTCAATAATGTCACATCCGGCTTCCATAAAAGCAATCTTTCCTCTTGCATGTCTTTGATACGACATCCTTCCTTCGGCTGTCTGCTTTATATCTTTTGATAACTGATAATCTGGCCACAAGTTATTATTGTATTTATCCTGCTTCTTATCTCCTTTATCCGTTAATGATAACAGCCTTGCATCGTAGACATCATATGTTTCTATAAATCCTTTGCTCTTTAGCTGCCGTACATTATTGGAGATCTTGGCTTCACTTACAGCTGGCAATACCGCTTTTAAGTCTGCTTGATTTACAAGTCCAAAGCAGCCAACACATTCGATTATTCTCTCTGAAATTCCGTTTAATTCCGATATTCTTTGCTTCATTTTGTCTCCTTTTTGTTTCTTTTTTAACCCTGAGTTTACAAGTCGCAATTTATAGTGATTGAAAACCCGAAAAAAATGGGCTCCACTAAATGGCGGTGCATTTCACTATTATTTTATTATCCCTAAAAGTGTCTCAATCCCTTTATTTATCTAGGCTTTTGAACTAACGCGTTATAGTAACGCATTATCTTTTAAAACTTTTTTACGGGTGTTATAGTAACGCGTTATAGTAACGCATTATCTTTTGTTGTTAGTTCTTATGCTTCGAGATTTTATTAGGTTTTCAATATCCATCCATTTCTCATTATCCATATCTATCACATGTACGTATGTACAAGGCTCTTCCTCTGTTAATGTCGATATGTGCGATATAAAACACTGCGTTCCTTTGTCACTCTTAATGAGTTCTGAATACACCAAACTGTCCATAATATCTTTGGACTCCGTAACGCTGTAGTTATCATTGTCCAGCAACGAACGTGGAGTAGGATTTACCATATGCTCGTAAATAACTGAAGCACACTTAAGTGTTTTGTAATTTTCGTTATCCTTGTAGTCATTGAGCCAATTCTTTAGTGTGTTGAGATACGGCAAGTGATACTTGCTTTTTCTGTGTTTCATAGCAGGAAGCTTGATTCTTAAATGTTCTTCTACTTCTTCAATCTGTAAACCGAACGATTCCTTAATCTCGTTATCTACTATTTCCTGCTCTTCCGGGCTAATAAAGATTAATAACTGCATCTTTCTGTCCGCTGCACTAAGCAATTCCTTGATTTCACGCTCTAAATCCTTACGGATTAGATATACTTTATCCTCACTATACTTACTGTTCGACATATTCTAATACTCCATCTTTTACTAAGTAAACTGCACTTACGTTTTCCAATTTGCTTAATGTTTCCATTTGTCCGATATGCTCAATGATTAAAAGCAAATTGCTGTCTTTATCTTTTCTTGTGAGCTTTGATGTTGTAATTCTTTCTTTACCTTTTGGCACATACACAACATCAAAGTCCTGTGCATCCGTTCCGATAAAGATGAGGTATGGATCCTCTGTTTCTTTAAAGCATTCATTTAAGTTAAACTGTTCGTTCTCATTACACAGCGTAGATACAAGCGTGATTGCGTATTCCATATCATTGCTGTATGTAGACGGTTCAACACTTTTAAGTACATACTTGTCCTTTGTCACTTCAGTAACCAATCTCTTGTGAAATGCCTGGTGCATTATCTGTCTCGCCTCGGTTTCATTGAGTTCTGTCATAAGTTCGAGTTGCTTAACCGTGATTTGTCCATACTCTCTCATTAGGTCAATTGCCATCTTTAATTCAATATCTCCTGTAACATTTCCATTGTAAAAACTCATATTATTATTTCGGGGGATTCCCCGTCTCCTTTCTTAGTGCTAATGTGTATGTAATGCGTACTAATACATACTTAATGCGCAGTATTGTGCATTTAATACGTATTAAGTACACATTACGCATATTTAATTGTTCTCTTTTTCCTTTGCTTCTTCCACTATCTTCTGTAGATCGAAACGATCAGTTGTTATATGGTTATGTTCAAGCTTCGATGCCTCAATATTTACAACTATATTGTTTCCACCTGCCAATAATAGTGCTTGATGATTGAGCGTTAGAATTTTCTTTGCCTCATCACTTGTGAGTCCCAGTGCTTCTTTTACCTCTTTAATCTCATGCGGTTTCATCATTAACGCTATTTTGATTTCCGAGTTATTAATGATACCATTACCATATTTACCATCATCCAATGCTCTAAAGTCTGTCAGGTTCTGTGTTGCTCCAATAACCGAGCCACCATAGCCTCTAATCGTCTTATATAGGTTAAGAACGTATTCGGCTGCAAGTCTATTACTAGATGCTCCAAGCAACTTCCACATTTCATCAATTATGATTGTTTTCTTCTGTGTTCTATCTTCGTGTGCTTTTGAACAAACATAATCAAGTGCAATGTACATTCCAACCAACAACATATCGCCGGTTAGATTTGATACGTCAATAATTGTAAACTCGTTATCGAGATTTACGTTTGTAGGTTGATTGAAGTTCTTAGCAGAGCCATATACGAGTCTTCTTAATATGGTTGCTATTCTTCTATACTGTTCTCTATCTTCGTTCTTCTCGTCCTTATACAGTTTTTCTATTCTGTTATATACATCTCCAAGAAGAGGCATCTTTTTTAATTTGTATTTGCCAGTATCCGGATCAATAATCTTGTTACCATCAGAATCTCTAAGGTATAGTGACTCATTGTTGTCAAATATCTTGAAATCGTGATACGTGTTTACAATTACATCATCAAGCAGGTTCTTTTCCTCATATGTAATATCTGGTATTACTATTGAGAAAAAGATGAGTAAGCTTTGTACTTTTTCAACCAGTAGCGAGCTTTCTATAGCTACTCCATCAATATAACGGCTTGCTTCATTATCTCTTTCCCTAATTTCCATAATATTGATATTCTTGTTTGATGAAGGGCTAATGCTTATAAATTCACCCCCTAGTCCTTCACAGAGCCTTGAAAACTCAAAAGCCTTTTCTGGAACAATAATCCAAGTTGGAATATGCTTGAGTCGATATCTTAAAGCAATAAGCATAAGCGTGTAACTTTTACCTGCACCTGATGTTCCAAGTATTACCATGTTCGCATTGGAATACACCTTTGTGTCGAAAATATCAAGTGTTACCAATGACTTGTTTGCCTCATCGATTCCAAACAGAATTCCATTCTCTGATGACATTTCATACGACGTAAACGGATAGAATGATGCAAGACCTTCGGTCAAGACGTTTTGCTTTGTGATATTAAAAATATTCTTTTCAAGATTACAAAACGGCAAATATGAGAAGAAAGCATCCTCTTGCATATTTAGTAAAGTGTTAATTCTAAACTCGTCAGATTTTAGCCTTTTCTCTACTGCTCTCATTTTCTCTTCCCAGCCCTCATATGTTCTTGCAGTAACATAAATAATGGTATTTACCCAAAAGAAGTCTTGTCCGTTTTTTAGACCTTCTTGCAAGTATTTACTTGATTGAACAGCTCCAAATAAACTATCAAGACTATCTGATTCGTCTCCTTGTTCTCTTGCATCTTCAAGACGTAATCTTTTAAACTTACTTGTCCTGTAAATTTTACTTCTGATGTTATCTCTGTTTTCCTTTAAAACATGGATGTCAACATCAATTCCTTCCCCAAGATTTGTAAGCATACTTATCCAAGTATCTGGCACGTCAGTTAAATAGCCATTTGAGGCAATCGCTATCGCTGTCATGTAAACGCCATCACACACCACATATCTGTTGTCTGTAAAATCCAAAACACTCGGAGATATATATTCTCGCAATTTGATATTGTTTGTATCTGTATTTTTCACGCTTGCATTCAGCCAGTTGTCTTCAAAGTCTTCAGCGTGGATTTCAAATGGTATTTCAGTTGATAGATTTCTGTTGAGTATCGTATAAAGTATTTCTATCTGATTCTGCGATGGAGACTCTGACAAATCATAAACTTTATTACCACAACGACCAAGGTAAGTTTTAGCATCATTTTCTGCTTCTTCTAACTGCTTTCGTGCTGCATCAAAATCATGTGCCGACAATCTTGTTTCCGGGATGTATTCAATAATCATGTAGAATGTTCTAGCTATTGATTCGCCCTGTGCAGTCTGAGCTATAAACTTCATCTGATCGTCATAAAATGCTAACGCTTCTTCTGATGTTTCCTGTGCCTTGTCCATGTTAATAATGTTTAACATCTTTCTTATTGGACTTTGTTTTGAAATACATTTAATTTGAAATTTTGACGGACATACTCTAAGATACTTTGTAAACTCAGATATAATTAGTTCTTTTTGGTTTTCTTCTTTTAGTCTGTAGTTCACAGGTGCAATCTGCAGTATTTTTAAAAATCTTCCGTCTGTAGTTTCTATGATGCCTTGCTTAATGTTCTTTAGCGGAATGTATTCCGATGCTAACGTATAAGGGATTTGTTCGTCATCGATACTTGAATACTCTCTTTTCTCATCCGTGTTTACAGTTTCTTTGATTTCCTCAATCCTGTTTTTTAGTTTATCCAGAAGAGAACTGTCTTTTTGCGTTTGTGTTTTTAATCTCGCTTTGCTGTTGGAAAGCTGTTTTTTTGCTTCTTTCAGTTTTTTCTTATCACTGCTTGCCACCTTTACTCTCCTTTCCCAACTTTTGATTTTTGAGCATTATAGCCTTGTTTTTCTCCCTTATGTATTCTTGAGTCGGAATGGTTAGAACTCTTCTTCTACGCAGGAATCTAATGTAATTAAATAGAGCCTGAGTTAGACTTTGCCCTCCGATTCCATGCCACGAAACAAAAGATAATGGAATTAGCCCTATTGTTGAGTACACGTTGCCTCTAACAGACAGATTAAGCGCTGCAATACAGCCCATATATAATCCGTCTAATATTACTAATTCAATTATGTTTCTAACTTTTCCATCCATAGAATTGTAATTACTAGGAATAGTTTTTGTTTTCATAAGTACCTCCTTTGCTAATGTCTTTGTAAACTATAAACCTGACATCTAACCACATAAGGGTACTTTTTTAAAAAAATAACGCCACCAAGTATTTTTTAATACTTGTTAGCGTTATAGCTTTTGTTATTGTTTCAGTTACTTCTTTTTCTTAGATTTTGAGTTTTCTTTTGTTGTTTCCTCTTGCTTTTTTTTAGTTTTCTTCTCTTCTTTCTTTGATTTATCTTCAGTCACGATTCTATACGCTTTATAGATTTTTCTACCTACTACGTTGTAATAACCAACAGGACTACCAGCTTCAACTACTTTTCCGTCTCCATAATAAACTGCGACATGACCTATGTTATGTGCGTGTGATGTATTGCTGCTAGCTCCAGTATTAAAGAAAATAACATCCCCCGGCTTTAATTTACTTGTGTCAATGACAGAATTACCTGTTCCTGTGTTGCTTACGCCATCTACGACAGGATAATTATTATCAGCAAGATATTTTTCCTGTCCATCTGATATGGTATTTCCGCCAAAATCAAATCCCATACCGTAATAGTAAGCACAGTATACTAATTCAGAACAGTCATATGTACTTTTATATTTTTGTGCCTTGTTACTAATATCGCCACCTCTTCCATAAGGCTTTCCGATGACATATTTTGAAGATAGATATTGCATTACGGCTGTTAAATCTCCGCTTACACCTTTTAAATCCATCATATCCTTCATTTCTTGGCAAAACTCATATGTAGTAGTATATCTGCTTATGTAATCCCCTAATACTCCGTTATTTAGAGTTGCTTTGTGAAGTTCATCCAGCGTAAAACCTTTCTGTAAAGAAGATATTATAATGCCTGTTTGTTTAGGTGATTGATGATACATAACCGCGTAGTATACTTGACACTTTATATCTGTAATACCAAGTGCTATTGCCTGCTTTACATATACAGATGCGTCTTCTGCCATTTGGTTCTTTTGTTCATGTATTCCATAATCAGTTTTTAATAATTTCCTAAGCATAACGCAATCTGATTCTGGTGCAACGTATTGAGTTTTTACCCAATCACTTTTGCTTTTAATTGTTTTATACAAGCTATCGCTAATAATTCCTAAAGCTTCATCTTTATGGTTTTCCACAATGCGACGTAATAATCTATGTGCCCTTTCACCGTAAAACTGATATGCCCCAACCGTCATTGTTACTTCGCCACCACATCTTGGACCGTGAGCATCACCCCAGTTGCCACTTTCAACTTTTGCAAGGATTGTTGCGATAGACATACATATATCCCCATCTGAAAAAACACCGCCTGTATCTACGTAGGATTTGTCATCTATCCCGATAATTAATTTGCTGAAATCAACTGCATCATTGAGTCCTGTTAGCTTTTTTCCTTCTTTTGAGCCACCAATTTGCTTGTCTTTATTATCTCTTATGTAAGTCAACAGATGTACGGCTTCTCTTAAAGCATCACTGTTTTCAAAGCCATAAGCCACTCTATAATCAGAATCGCCATATTTTGATATATCTGGATAGTAAGTATATATTTCAATTACTACGCTTGTAATATTACCGGCATCATCCTTTTTTTCATTTACTTCGTAATTAAGGAATGAATGATCATTGTAGGATAATTCAAGAGTTCTTTCTCCTTTCAGAGTTCCATCAAAGAGAACGAAAAGAGGATTTGTTTCTTTTGATTTAATATAATTCAGTATTTTTCCTTTAACTTCAGATGTTTTTAATGATAGTATAGATAAATCATCCCATTTAGTATCCTTTGAAGAGTTCAGTTTATAACTTTTATCTACATCTATCTTATCAAGAGGGTTTTCGGGCTTTGTTTTTCCTTCATCCTTTGATACCACCTGTCCATCATAATATTCCTTGTCCCAACTAAATTTGACCAAACTTTTCAAGTAACTGTTTTTCCCGCTTCCTTTAGTCATATCGTCAATGCCGGAAACGTTAAATGTAATATTGCTTGAAACAATATCACCATCGCTATCTATAGACAATTCATTGCGTATAGGTACGTTAAAGTATACATCTGCTGTATCATCGCTGTACTGTGCTTTTATTTCTGCTTTGTAATAAACTTTAGCAGTAAAAGTATCGTCTTGTGGTCTACCAAATGTAGATGTCGGATTATTATACATATCTAAAGACGCTTGCTTGCACGCTTCTATTTCTGCTTCAGTTTTCACTTCTTTTGTTCCAGTGTAATTATCTTTATACTGGAAAGGCGATATTTCTTTAATACTCAACTTGTTGATATTTATTTCGCCACATAGTGAACCGGACATTAAACTACCTGCTTGCCCGCCGGATATTGTGTATTCTTCTTCTAATTCGTAATCAAGGGAAGAACCTGTTGCCATTGCATAAAAAGATCTCTGCAAAAAAGCAATTCGTTTTTGTTTCATTTCTTTTGAATTGTCATCCGACAAAAAGAAATCCATTACATATTCTCTGTTTGGATAAACATAATAAATTTCTTTGGCAAAGTACTCAGCAAAGTTATCTAACCAACTCTCTATATTCGTGTTAAGTATTGACTGACCATTCTTTTTTTCTCTTTTACCTACAGTATTAACGTTTTTTGGTGTCATCATATACTTTTCGTAATTTGTTTTCTTACCATCCTTGCTCTTTTTATTCCACCAATTATACAGGTAAATATCATCAACTCCATAAGATGTAAACTGAGTATCTTCTGTTCCTGTTACATAAAAGTATTTTGAAATAGGTGTGTATCTGTAATTCTGGTCTGAGTGGTCAATAGCAAGATTCCAAAAGCTCTCAAACCAGGAATCAATCTTTTCCATCTTGTATCCTAGCATTACACCTTGTGAAAAATACACTTTTCCAAGAGCATCCATATCGTCTTCAGCTTTTCCTTGCCAAAAATAATTTGTTACCGGATCACTGTCTGAATCTGAATAAAACGTACCCCAGTTTGTTTTTAAATACTGTTTATAGGTCATTTTCTCATAACCTTTATCTTTGGTGTGGGTACCATAAAACATACAATTTTCGGACGGACCAAAACCACCGCTTGTTGCTTTTTTCCCATCTGACGATGCAGGTAGCATAAATCTTCTCCATCCGCTTCCAGTGTCGGTTCGCCAGTTCGGAAGTCCCGGAACTTCATCAGCTTCGAAAGGAAAGTAATATTTTGCCGGTCCTTCATACTCTGAATGCTTTGCCATCGCCCAGTGGTAATAATACGGTATTACAAAATATGAGTTATTAATCCATGTTTCAAAATTTAACGTTCCTTTTAAATCTTCATTGATATCTACGTTATCCTTGTCTTCGTCTCTGTTTTTTTTCAAGTATCCCGATGCTTTTCCGTAGCCTTTTAAATATTCGTCATTGATTTTGATTTTGTCTAAAGGAACTCCGCTATCTATGTATTTCTGAACTGTTTCCAAAACAGAAGTTCCCTTATAAGTTACGTCTTCATATTTCTTCTTTTTTCCACCATCACTGTCCTTGATTTCTTTTCTGACATCTTCTCTGTTCGTAATCTCGTTTCCGTCTTTATCGTATGCTTTCACCCAAGAGGCTTTTTGACCTTGAACCCCAATGAAGTTACCTTGCAATTCGGCTTGTGTATAAGCTGGTGTACCACCATACACCAGCTTAGTATAACCGTTATCAAATTCAGATTCACAAACAAAAGAAATAAACTCTGGGGAATGAACGTATTCATTTACTCTTGCTTCGAACTTCTCATAATTCTCCTGTAAAAACAAACGTACAAGTTCTGGATTTTCCTGTTTGTACTGATTGACACTAAATACTGCACCAAATAGATTTACAATTAATATTGTTACCATCGCCAAGCAAATAATAGGAACAATTAACTCAGCGATTACGCCTGCGAGAACAGTACATATCCATTTGACAGCGGAAATTACAGCCTTAACAGATGTTTGAATAGTTTTCTTTTGAGCCATTTGCTTAACCTTATCTTTAGCTGCTTTTTTGGCTCTTTTTTTCACTTCCTGTTTGGCTCTGTTTTTTACTTCATTACCAACTCTGGAGGGTTCTTTATCATATGCATCTTCTACAACTGCCATAGTATACCTCCTTATGCTCTAAACTTTTGTATTGTTGGTTTCTTTCTATCACCCATATATTTTTCAATATGGATGTAATGCTTACCGTCAGGCGTGTAACCTTCGCAATTATTTCTATCTGACTTGTTTCTGTTTGTCATGCTTCTATGCTTTGCGATTTCGTCTTTGCTGATTTCATTGTTATCATATCTTGTAAACTTAACATACTTAGTTTCCCCGGTAGGCTTTCCTGTCTTGGAATCAACAATATGCTGTCTTGCAATACCTGTTGTTGTGCCATCTTTGTTATTGTAAAGAGTAGAGCAATATTCAAGCCTATCTACCGCTGCAATTCTTGCACCTGCCGGTAAATTAGTGTTAAATTTAGCCATATGTTCAACTCTTTCACCACTCTTGGCATTTAAAACCATTCCACTTCCGATACTCTGTGTCGTCTGATACTTAACGGATTTAGCGTTAGCATCTGTAGATTTGGCAAAATTATAGGTTGTTCCGTCACCAATGTTTACAAGATTTCCATTTTTACCAACTCTATACATATCTCCATCATTTGATGATGTCCATTCAGACACCTTAACACCTCCACGTCCGTCTGGTTTCACTGAATAAGCAGTAGTATTACTTGAATCAAGATCGCTTTCTCTAATTGCCACAGCACTACCATCTTCAGTCTTAGCCATGTACATACTTCCGTTTCCGTCTTCGGCAACAGAGATTGATGTTCCTCTTGGTGCTTCTTCAATACTTGTAAACGGAGATGACTCGGAATCTAATCCACTAACTCCTGACGTATCGATTGTGTCATCAGCATAAGAAAATCTTTCAGTTTGACTGTCTGCTGTTACGCTCGGATTATCTTTAAGATGCATCATTTCCTTACCGTCTACATTTTCTGTCTTAAAGCTTCCATCCTCGTTTCTTTCAAATTCATCTTCACTGTGAATCTGTCCATCAGAAGCCCTCATATATTCACCTGTTGCATCTGTAACAAAAGCATTATCATTATCTGTCTTTTTGAGCATTTGATTTGCTACTGGGTTTACAAGTTCGCCATCTTTATTAACTTTTGTAACTCCCTGCTCGAACGCTTTTCTGTCAGAGCTATTAGGAATCTGGCTTACCTCCTTAGTTTTGAAGTCAGGGTTTGATGAAGCTCCCTTTATTGAATCGAGTGCGGATTTTGTGCCTTCACGCATCATTGAGTGTTTAAGAGAACCAACAAATCCACCAACTTCTCTGCTAAGTCCAGAAACACTATCTGGAAGACCAACAGCGGAAAGTCCTAATTTTTCTATATATTTCTCTAAATCGTAAATCATCTTTAAAAACATTGTTGCTGCAAGAAAAGCAAAGACTGTTTTAATCAAATCGCTATCTCCTGCATAATGGAATGCCATATATATAACTTCAGTAGCCACACGCATAAACGCTGACGTTGCTATAAGCAGTATTGCGTAGCTCACAATCATTTTTAGCCATTCTCCGAAAATTCTTTGTGTTCCCTTTGCTGGTCCACATGCAAAACACACGGGAGCCATATATAACATCACAAGAAAAATAACAAATCTATAAACGAAACGGGAACATATTTTAAGGCATTTCCAAGCCATAATTAAAACCAAAATTGCATATACAATTAAATAAACACCTGAGTTTAAAAGGAAAATAGCAAATCCACCTTTATCTGTCGAAACATTTGATGATATTGCTTCTGCTAAACCTGTTTTTTTCACATCGCTTTTTTCAGATACCGTATATTCTGCTGTTTCTGAATCTGAATTGCTAGAAGCTGTAAATCCTGTAAAATTTTCTGTTGCTGTATGACCGTTAGCCAAACAGCTTTTGGCTTCACTTGTAATAGTTTTTTTATCTAAAGTGTTAAGACCGTTTTTCCCTCCTTTTTGGGTTTTACTATCTTCACTCGTTCCTATTTTTGACATTAAACTTGTCATTTCTAATACAATTCCCGACTCTGACTTACCATCAGTTGTGTATGCCGTTCCGCCTATTATATCTACGATACCGCTTGATACGGCAGCTGACGGGAAGGAAAAAATAATTAATGCCCCAAATATACATGCTCTAACTACTAATCTTATAGGATCATCATTCGTTGCGGAATATTTACCGAACATCGTCACTAATAATGCGTAAACAACCAATGTTCCCATTAATGCCAACGAAAACGGCTTTAAATAATTTGCTCCAAACTTATAAACTGGAGATAGTACACTTACAACAACATTGTCATCTGCCGACATAAATTGATCCATTGTGTTAAAAATTACACTAGCAATCAATTGTGCCACTTTGGCAAAACAATCAAAAATAAATTCGAGTATCCACTCAACGATACTCACAATCATATCCATCATGATAAATTCCTCCTAAAACTTAATCTTTTTTAATAATATCTGGCGTTCAAACCACATAAGGGTACATTTTAAAAAAGACCATAGAATACTCTATGGCCTAATAAAAATTCTTTATTTAATTAATAACTATTCTGAAATAGCGAAATCACCAATAAAGGACATTATTGCTGTAATCGACATAATTGCTACATAGCAGATTATGATTCGTTTTAGCCAATCCCAAGCTGTCTGAGTCGCTCTTTCATTTTTTGTAAACAGAAGTGTGAGCAAGCATATAACAACACACACACCCGCTGCGGCACTTGAGAAAATTACAAGATCTCCTCTAATGTCATTAAACAAATCTGTAAATTTTGTTGTTATTGAATACTTGGCACCATCTTTTTTTGCATAAGCTGTTGTTACTGTGTTTGAAATCATTAATCCCGGAATAGCAATAGCAGTAACGATTTTCGATAAGCTGTTTTTAATTTCTTTTATTTTCCCCATATCAAATCCTCCTTATTTATTTTTGTCTGAAAATAAAAAAAAGAGAAAGTAGTCCTTTCGAACTAATTTCTCTATCAATCTATTGCAATCATAACATCATTAATTTTAAATTGCAACTGCTTAAATTGCCTGTTTTTTGGCACTATCTTTCACTATCTTTCACTATGTTTCACTTTCTTTTTTATATCATATTGAAAAAAATTTTGGAATTATTTTTTTCGCGTTTACAAATTGCACTTTATACGTATTAAATACGCAAAACATACAATTTTAATTATTTTTTTCGAAAATGTACCCCTATGTGGCAATTCTTTAGGCTTATTATGTGAGCGGTGCATAAAAGATACATATTCATGTCTTTCACTATGGTAGTATCTCGACAAGTAAAGGGGGACATTAAATGGGATACAGATTTGATAAATCAATTTTAGATGAGATTGATAAAAAAAACAGCGATGGACGATATGTCATAAATAATTCCGTGAACAGTTACAACAGATATAACATAGGTTGTGCCAATACGATTATGATTCTGAAGCAATATTATCCGAACGTCGAAATCATTAATAATACCAACAATCTATCTTCTTTAGTTGTGCAATATTCAAAGCTAAAGGAACGTGAGGACATTATGAAACGGTTTGATGAGTTTTGTAAAACAAGAGCAAACTCTAATATTGGAATCGTGAATTTTGAAAACTATGTTTCATCTTTGTTATCCAGCGAAACGACATACATACCTAACCAAAGATTTCTAAACAAGGAATATGGTGATGCAATAACATTTTATCGGATGATCCAAGCCGCTAACGATTATTTTGTTCGGAATTATGACGAAAAAACAGCCGACCTTATAATTAATACTTTTAATGAAAAGTACGCTTCAAACACGTTAGAAGAAAAATTTATTGAAAACTTAGGCGTAGCATTATCTCAAGATACGTTGCATAAAAAAACTGCCAATAAGTATATACGTTTTGCAATTTATATGTACGACAAATTCTTCCACGATAGAGAGGCGAATCCATATTATTCGAGATTTATCGGATATATAAGTGAACAGTTGGAAAAACAAGGAGATATTTGAGAATGGTAAAACGAAGAAATCTAACAAACAAAGACTGCATTCTTCATCCTTCATGTTTTCACGAGAGTAGAGGAATTTATATTCTGAAAAACTATAATTCATTAGCAAAAGATTGCATTTCATTACTCTCTAAACTTGAAGATGATGACGATAATGAAATTTACGAATATGACAAAAAGAAGCTAGGTCGATATATGTGGAATGCTCTATGTGAAGCAACGTATCTTTTATCGATGTTAAATTCGTCAAGTTGCTTTAATTCATCAAAAAAGAATGGCGTTGATTACGTTGCTTTGGCAAAAGGTAAATATATCGACAATAAAGAGAACGACTTAGCTTACCTTGCTAATCGTTCCACGACTGATAGTGGTAAATACGCAACATCCACAATGGCTCGTGATCTTAGAACAATAGGCTGCATCATAGAGGATTTATTAGATAGGGAACCCTCATTGTTTAAACATTTAACATTATATATGGAGAATATAAGCATAAGTAATTAAAAAGGAGATTAAAGATTATGATTATTTCGATTGATTCAGGCAACAGAAACATTAAGACAGAGAATTTCGTATTTCCAACCTCTCTTTCAGAGTCAGATTTTGACTTAGGCGGATTAGGTAAGGATATTATGAAGTACAATGGCAAGTATTATTCCTTAGACGGAAAAAGAATTAGATACCTTCGTGACAAGACAATAGATGAACGATTCTTTATTTTAGCTCTTTTCGGAATTGCGAAGGAAATTGAGAAGAAAATTAACGACGGAAAGATTGCCGACTCTGATAAAATTAGCACAACAGTAACTCTTCTTAATGGTTTACCACCTAAGCATTTCGCAAACGCTGAAAAATTTAAGCAGTATTTTATCACTAAAGAACCTGTTGTGTTTACATTTAACGGGCGTTCTTATAGAATAAACATTAATGAAGCCGAAATTTTTCCACAGGCTTTCGCAATAGCTGCTCTGATGAAGAAAAAAGTCTATGAAGCGGATGAATTACTTATTGTTGATTTGGGTGGCAGAACACTTGATTATATGGTTCTTAGTAATGGTCGATATAACATGAGTGAATGTGAATCTTTAGACTCTGGAATTATTGATTTTTACAACGAGGTTCTGAATTTCTGTAATTCAAAGTTTGATATTAAATTTAAGGAAAGCCAGATTGATGCAATCTTAAAGGGAACATACAAGTTACCTGTTGATGATGAAGTTAAAGAGTATATTTGCAACGCAGCTACAAATTATTGTAATGAAATTGTTAATACCCTCAAGGAAGAAGTAGAAGGTTTCAGAGCGATGCCAATCGTTTTTGCAGGTGGAGGCTCAGTTATTTTGCAAAAATATTTTAAATCAAACCCATTACTTGTAAACGCAGAATACGTTGATGATGTCTGTGCAAATGCCAAAGGTTATAAAGCACTTTATAAAATTACTAAACGTAGAAGTAAAAAATAAGGGAGATTGTTATGGCAAAGAAGAATCCAGGAAGGTTTACGGTTCAGTTTAATTTGTCTTTCAGACGAGACCTACAGGCAATTAAAGTCTTGCAATCAGTTCCGGCAAGAGGAAAGGCTGCTCTTATAAGAGAAGCCCTTCTTTTGCTAAACGAAAGAGATCATCTGTGCGATACAAACGACTTAGATGATATTCTTGAAATGGTTAAAAATATGCCAGAACAAACAAAGACCACACCAAGTAAACCAAAGAAGAAAGAAGTAGTCGAAGAAGAATTTGATGAAAATGATGGAATTGTGTCATTAGAATACTATGATGACGACGATGAAGAAGGCGAAGATAGCGAATTTGACGATGTTTTTGCTGATACGTTAGGGGCGATGATGAACGGCAAATAAATTTATTAGGGAGATTTTACTATGAACGAAGAAAATGTAACTATGGCGTATGAAACCTCAAAGAAAAAATCACATGCTTTTACTAAGTTTGTTTTGATTGTAATAGCCGTATCTGGTATCGGTGTATTTACCTTTACTCGATTTTATGGTTTTGCCAGAGTATCTGGTGACTCAATGAACCCATCTTTAAAAAATGGTCAATTAGTAATGTATTCAACTAACACTGATGATATTCGACTGAGCGATTTTGTGATTTTTAAGAATGACAAGCAAACACATGGAGAAGTGTACATTAAAAGAGTTATTGCTCCACAGTGTACAGGAATTGGTTTTGTTGAAGATCCTAATCACTTCGGTAGCAAGCCTGGTTATTATTTAGGATACGATCATGAATTCTACAAAGATGGCTTATATGATTCTGCCGGTAAAAGATATGCAGATATTTTGCTCTTAGAACCTTACACTATTAATTATACGAAACTAATGCCTACTCAAGAAATTGAAGTAAAAAAAGGGTATATATATGTTGCTGGAGACAACAGAGATAACTCTACCGATTCAAGAGATTTCGGTCCGGTTGCAATCGATGATGTAATTGGTGTAGTTATAAAATAAGGCAAGGACAAGCTGTAAAAGGCTTGTCCTTTTTTATTAGATAAATAACACTAATGTTTATTTAATACGCATTAACACGCATTAAATACATATTAGCACGCATTAAAATAACATTAAGACGAAAACACAGGGAGGAAAATGAATGATTAAAGCATTGCTTATTGCAGAGAAACCAAGTTTAGCGCAAGCGATTAAAGAAGGTTACGCTAACTATCCAAACAAGAAATATGACATTACATATCTTGCATGCGCCGGTCATTTGATGGAAACGCTAAAGCCGGATGAATACTGTGCGGAATGGAAGAAGTGGGAATTAGATGTATTACCAATGATTCCCAAAAGGTTTCAATCCAAAGTTTCAAAAAATGGGTTTACAAGATATAAAGCAATTAAAGATGCACTTAAAACCAATTCCTATGACTTGGTTATCAATGCTGGTGATCCGGCTCGTGAGGGAGAACTGATTGTAGATGAAATTTTAAAAAGCTTAAACTGTAAACTGCCAGAACTCAGACTGTGGACTGAAGACTTAACTGTAAACGGAATTTGCAAAGCATTTGATAATTTGCTTCAACCACAAAACAATCTTAAAAAGGCTGCGTATCTAAGACAATGGAATGATTGGCTTATGGGAATGAACTGTTCAAGAGCTGCATCTTTATCTACAGGTTGCTCAATCTCGGTCGGAAGAGTAATGAGTGTTATCACAGCGATGGTTGTAAACAGAGATAAAGAGATAAAGAATTTTGTTCCGGAACCATATTATGAATGCACCTTAACGATTAAAACGGAAGACGGCAGCGAGTTTACAGGAAAACTTCTAAGAGAGCATAACGATTACAAGTTTAACTCTCAAGAAGAAATACAGGAACTAATGAATACAGCCACAGCTGAAGGGAAAGTTATAAAAATAGAGAATACTACAAAAAAGACGGAGCCACCTTTATTGTTGAATCTGACCGAATTGCAAAAAGAAGCATTCTCTGTTTATGGATATTCGCCAGATGTTGTTCTTAAAGCTGCTCAGTCGTTATATGAAAATAAATTACTATCATATCCAAGAACTGATTGCAGGTATATCTCAGAAAATGTTGCTTCCGAGCTGGACAATAATTTACGAGCCTTAGCAGAAATACCCGAATACAGTTCTGAAATATCAAGAATAATAAATGACGTGGAGACATTATCTAAAATCTGTAAACACAAAAACAAATATGTAGACAATTCTAAACTTACAGACCATCACGCATTAATTACTACTGCAAAAAAGGCTCAGTTTACAGATTTAACAGATATAGAAGCCAATATTTATAAACTGGTAGCCAGAAGAGTAGTAGCACTGTTTATGCCAAATAAACTGTCTGCTAAAACTAAGGTAATTTGCTCGTTTGGAGATATTACAACCTTATCTGAAGGGCAGAGTGTTATACAGGAAGGTTATTCAAAAGTAATCCCAGATAATACATCAGAGAAATTCCTTCCAAAATTAAATGACGATGATCCTGTGGATATAGTCGGTGTTGAAGGAAACATTCTTTATACTAAACCTAAGAGTCATTATAACTTTAAAACTCTTTTGGAAGATATGGAGAATTGCGGTAAATTTGCAATGAACAAAGACAATGCCAAAATGCTAAAAAATGCTAGTGGAATAGGGCAGTCCTCCACGAGAGATAGCATCATAAAGAAGGTAATCAGTTTGAATTATATTGCAGAAGTCGGAAAGGGTAAGAAATCGCATTTAGAGGCAACGCCTGAAGGGAATTATATTGCAGAGGTTTTATCAGGAACAGAACTTGTAAACGTGGATACCACAGCAGTAATGGAAGGTAAGTTGGCAGCTGTTGAACGGGGCGAATATGATGCTAATACATATTATCTTGAAATGATCGATGATATAAAGCGTTTAACAGAGCAGTTAAAGGGATTACCAAAAGCTTCAGACGATAATCCTTTGAAAAAGAACAACAAATACGCTAAAAAATCTCAATCTGTAAACACGGATTTACTATGTCCGATTTGCGGTAAGCAGATAATGGAATCTGATAAAGGATTTTACTGTTCTGGTTGGAAAGAAAAGTCATGCAAATACTATTTAGGCAAAGAAGTTTTTGGAGTAAAGCTCAGTTTACAAGATTTTAAGACTCTTTTAGCAGGTGGACAGATAAATCGAAGATTTACATGGAAATCTGGAAAGAAGAGTAATGCATTGTTAAGTATTAAGGATAATAAATACAAATTTGACTTTATATAAAAAAACGGGGCAACCGGGTATTGGGTTTCGGTTGCCCTGGAGCGATCCACTAGAATGAATCACTATAGTGTTATGGAATAATCTTATCACTACAAATATTTTTTGTAAACAAAAAACAGCGTCCAATCACAAAGTGAATGGACACCGTTTTTTTATAATAATTTTCTATCACAAGCCAGAAAGGAGTTCTAGCGTGTATAGCTTTTCAAGATACGCGAGAAATGTATCGTGTACCTAAATATTAGTATAAATGCATGGCTTCGTCAATATTTTTTGATTTATCTTTCAGAGCTTTTTATAAGGATTTATACGGAATTGGAATGGATTATAAGGAATAATCGGCACAAGCTTCTCGTATTAATGCAGAAGTAATATGGATTAGAATGGAATATATTCATATTTTCGGAAGTAAATCTCTATATTATGTCATTAAAGTAGTGGTAACAAAAAAGTATTGTATGTCCCTGTATATAAAAATCGCTTTCACTGCGTGAAATGTCTCTTTCACGTCGTAAAAGGCATTTTAAAACATTATATGTATAAAAATATGTGTTTTGGAGTTCAAAAGGAAGGGTTTGATGCCTTGTAATTTATATAATATTTATATCAATACATTTGAAAGGAGTCACTGTTCTACAGTTTAATTCCGCGTTATTCTTGTAGACTCTGAAAAGAAAATTATGATTACAGAAACTTTAAAAAACGAAAACACCTTAGAGGGATTAATAGACTTGCTTCCGGATTTCTGTAGAGATTTCTTTGTTGGAACATCCACTGTAAATACGCAGAGAACTCAGATCAGATATGCCTACAACTTAAAACTATTCTTCGATTATCTAAAGAATGAACTTGAGGCTGAAACAATCGATGCTGCTTATATGAATAGCCTCACACCTAAAGATATTGAAGAATATATCTTTTACGTATCAAAGTATAAAGATAAAGACGGCAATATTAGAACAAATAATTCAGTCACCAAGAGCAATAAATTATCTTCTATTAGAGCTTTATATAAATACTTGTACTCTCATGGAATTGTCGAAAACAATCCTGCTTTACTTGTAAACACACCTAAGCAGAGAAAAAAAGAGATTACTACTCTTGATCCGGATGAAATCGTAAAGATAATTGACAAAATAAACAGTGGAAACGGCTTATCAAAAAAGCAGCTTAAATTTGCAAATAAAACCAGGTACCGTGATATTGCAATTTTTGTTCTACTTCTTACCACAGGAATGCGTGTATCTGAACTTGTCGGTATCAATATGGATGACATTAGTTTTGAATCGTGCGAAATTCGCATTTTAAGGAAAGGTTTAAAAGAACAGATAATTTATATGTCTGATGAAGCGGAAAAGGCTTTAAAGGACTATATAGAGATTGAGAGACCGGTTTTAACAAGTAACAGGAAAGACTTAACTGCTCTTTTTATCTCATTGAAACATCAACGTATTTCCGTAAGGGCTGTTGAAAATATGGTAAGCAAGTTTACAACTTCTGACGTTACCGTAAAACACATTACGCCTCACAAATTAAGAAGTACGTTTGGAACTGCTCTCTATAACGAAACGGGGGATATTTATATTACAGCAACAGCATTAGGACACGAATCTGTAAACACGACTGCCAAGTATTACAGCAAGGTAGATAAAGAACGTGTACGTGCGGCCAGAAATGTTGTAAAAATCAAAGAAGATTAGAAATGGAGAACGATTATGATTAGTATTTTTGAGGAGATTATTTGCTACTCTATAAGTTTTGCATTTGTACTACTTGCTCTGTTTACAAATTCCATGACTTATACTGGTATTTTTGCCACTGCTTCACTTCTTTTTCATCCTTTACTTGTAAACACGGTAATGCTTTACGCTGAATGCTATAAATATAACCAGTACATAAAAGATTACAGATGCAATCTGTTAGAGCAAAACAATCCGGTTCGGACTGAACTGACGGAATTTATGATTGATTATCTGAACAAGAAAAAATAGACAAAAAAAAGAGGCTCAATCCAAGCCTCTTTAAATTTCTGCCAATGTCTTTGGCGTCATATGTGTAATAAATTTCAACCTCTTCAGGTCAATCTCTCCATTCAAGTATCTTAAATATGTTCTATAATTTGTCTTCATCTTCTCCTGTTCTTTAACATAGAATGCACCATATCTTGTTAGAAATGGGAAAAGTTTTTCGTGATCGTAGTAATCAAGTCTTCCAAGTTCAATTAATCCTTTAAACTCAAGGTAATGTTCTTCAAAAGATGCGAGATAACTTCTTACTGTTTTATTTGTAATGTCAAACTTCTTTGCAGTCTTATCTACATTTTGGTCGTGATCTATATGATATAAGAATACTTCTCTCATAAAATCATATCTATCGCCAAAGAATTTTTCGATTTCATGACTGATTATCTCTTCTTGAGTCAACAATCTCCTCTCCTGCGTTCTAGTAAGTTTAATTGCTACGTCTGGTTTGATACCATAACAAACTGATAATAATAATGCTGCACTTCCTTCAATGTTCTTATTCATATAAATTCCTCCTTTCATTGTAGAATATGCTATAATATATATGTCGGTATATACTTCTTAATTCGAATTATAGTATATGTCGGCATATATTGCAATACCTATTTTAAAATTTTGTTATTTTAATTATATATATATTGGTATATACTAAAATTATATTAGCAAACGGAGGCATTTCATATGGGAAATACTTATACAAAAGCTCAGGCAAAAGCGTCAAAAAAATATGTTTCCAATTTTTCAAAACTAACTATTTTAGTTACTCCCGAATTGAAAGAAACGATAGTTAATCATTGTAAAGATAACAATGTTAGTATGACCGCTTTTGTTATTGACGCAATAGAATCCAAACTTAAAGAACAAGCCACACAGTAAATCGTGTGGCTTGTTTTGTTTCTTTCTTATTTTCCAAACATAATATCTTCATGAATATCACTAAGAGTTTTGAGAATTTTCTCTAATTCTCCTGCAAAGTATTCATTCTGACTTTTAAATTTCTCATCTATTGCCTTGTACAAGCAGTTTACTCCATCAACAAATTTCTTTTCTGATACAGTTCCCTCTGATGCCTCGGCTTCAGTATTTCCAATTCCTGTTCCTACTGAGCCTCTTAATTCAAGTGCGTATATAGTCTTCATACGCTCGATGTATTCTTGGCTTTCTCTAAACAAAGTTCTTGCATCTTCATAAGATAATCTAATATCTGCTTTCTGATCACAGACATAGGTGTTCTTTGTAAAAGATGTCATTCCCTTGTCGTTTACGTTGCATTTAGCTCTACCATTTTCTATTCTAATGTAAATAGGATACTTAGATGGTGAGCCGTCTTGCATTTTAGCCTGTCTTGAAATCATAATTCTTTTAACCGGCGAAAGCCCCTTATCATCTGGCGAATTAAATATTCTGTCATATGATTTAGTAAAATCTCCTGCAAATCCCATCATAAAATTGAACTCTGCAATCTCATTTACCGTGAAGTTAAACTTTGCCGTTACCGAACCACCTTTGTCTTTATTTGTGTAATCACAAATTGTAATACACAATTTTGACTTATCTGTAAGTGGTCGTCTCCAATTATCTGATTTTTCAAGCTTATCTGATACATCTAACTTTCTGTTATTTCCATCAAGAATAGTTACTCTTTTATCTTCATAATTTGTATTTGTTGTATTGCTCATATTAATCCTTCCTTTCTTTTCTAACAATTACATTCATCTTCTGAAATTGTTATTACATTGCGTTCTCTTTCATCACATACCCAGTCACCGTAATCACCTCTGACAAGGCAAGCACAGTCCTGGCATCTCTCCATTCTTTCTTTTTTGCATTTGTAATCTTCAGCTTTTCCACCATCAACAATAACTCTAATTCTATCAAGTGCTTGATGGTATCCTGCTTGTGCAAGTTGTGTAATCATAACATCGCCAAACAAAGAACTCATCTTGCGTCTAATAGACTCGATGTCGTCTTCAGCAGCGATTATTTCTTTAACTTTTTCGATTGCAAGATTGTATCCAGCCTGCATATCTGTGCTAAACATCATATAATCTGATATCTTTTCAATTTCATTTAATATTCTTTCTCTTTCTTTCATCACTTCATTCTCCTTTCTTAATCGCCAATAATTTCTTCAGATAAAGAAACCCAATGTCTGTAATTTTCTCTGATCTGAAAGTTACAGTCTGGTCCAATTTCTTTACTTTTGATTAAATCTCCATTGTCACAAAGAATAGCATCACCATTGTCCAACATAATTGCACCAATTTCTTTATCCATAAGTTTGTCATAGATTCTTGCTTGCTTTGTTTGTTTTCCAATGATGTCCTTTCTTTCCGTTTTTATAACTACTTCGTACTGATCGTCCAAGTCTAAATCATGAATTACATTTTCATGGTCTGTAATCCACAAAGAATTATCTTCTACTTTGTAATGCATTTTCATTACTTCTAGTTCACGGAACCGTTTTCCTTGGGCGAAAATAATTGCTTTTAATCCTTTTTTCATTCTTTCATTCTCCTTTATTTATAAATGTACTTCTATCCGATTTTTACATAATGTGGTACTCCCATAGGGTAATACCATGCAAAAACTCCTTTTTCGCCAAACCATCCTTCAAAAGAAATGTATCTAACATCTTGAATATTCAGTTTTCTATACATTTCCTCATGTTTCAAATCAAATCCACATTTAATTTGAATTTCCATATTTTCGATAATATCTTTGGCTTCTGGATGATTTGTAAAATACTTTCTTACTGCTTTTCCTTCTAACATTACTTATCTCTCCTTTCAAAAAAGGATAATCCGTGTTTACAGATTATCCTTTCATAATTACACATTCATAAAGTTTTCAACCAGACGAACCATTGTCTTTGGCAATCTCTTTAAGTCCGACATGTCTAAGAATCCATCACCGTAAATAGCTTTAATGTATTCCTTGTCATCATCGATTGCAGCTGCAAACAATTCAACGCCTCTCTGTTTGAGTTTCTTCTTAATTGCCTTTAAATCCTGTTTTGCACATTCACCTCTGTAACCATCGGCATTAGGCTGACCATCTGATATTAAAATCAATAATTTCTTTTCTTCTGGTCTTTTAAGAAGATGTTCTCCGCAGTATTGCAATGCAGCTCCATCTCTATTACAGCCACTTGCTCTAATCTGCATCAAACGGAATCGATCCATTCCATCAATGTCATCAAAATCTCTGTAGATGTCATAATGTACTCTTCCCGACCAATGATGACCAGCAATATGTACAGGTATTTTAAAGTTTCTACAGAAATCTTCCAAAATAACAGCCATTCGAGTAGCTTCAACAAGTTTTCTACCATGCATAGAACCAGATTCATCAATCAGCACAGCGACTGCAAGATTAGTTTCTGACGGAATATTCTTTTTGTAAAAGACTTTCTGTTGACGGTCGTAAAGATTGTTTTTGTCCAATCCCTTTCCGAGCCATTGTCTTCTACTAATTTCGTCAGGCTTTTTCTTTAAAGTTTCTTCCAGTGCCTTTTGCAAAGCTTTCGAGTATTTAAGTGCTTCTTTTTGCCGATTATATTCTTCGATGTCATTATCGCTTACACTTTCATGACGACCTATACTAAAATTTACGCCCACATGATTATTTGTAAACGGAACATCTGCTACTTCTCTAGCAAGTTCACGCCTATTTTCCTCTAAAAGTTCTCGGTTTACAGATTCTTCGGCACAATCATTGATTGATTTTTCGATTTTTGAACCAATACCATCGGAAGTCGAAAACACCTTACTTTCGTAATCTATTTTTCCTCCCTGGTCAAGTTCTCCATCTGCCGAGCCTTCAGTTTCCGCAAATCGCGGGGAATTTTCAAGCATATTAGCTATTTCGGTTCTTCCCTCGCTGGCTTCATTTGATAGAACTTCTTTTTCTTCTTCTTTCGCATTTTCGTCAGTCTTGCCTGTACCACCTTTTTCTTCAGAGCCGTTTTCTTCTTCCTCTTTTTTGGCTTTTTCACCTCTAAAGTGTTTTGAAGTTCTAGCTTCATCATTAGAATTAGATGATTGTTTTGTCTGCTGTTCTAATTGACTGGATAATTGCTTTTCAATCTCTTTATCCATCTCTTTTTGTTTTGATGTCTGATTTGATTGATTAGAACTTGAATCAGGCTTAGAATTGCCATTATTTGGCTCATTTTCGCCTTTTTCAGTCTTCTGCCTATTAGAACTACCTTTTTCTTCTTCTGACTGCTTATTTTGCGAATTTGGCTGTTCGTTTTGTTGTTCGTTTTGTTGTTCGTTCTGCCTTGACTCTTCTTCTTTCTTTTTTTCTTCCTGTTCTTCGATTTCATCTTGAATCAACTGCCACATACTTAGCATTATGTTTGTAGAAGCAATAATTCTACCCCAAACATTGTCGTTACTAATTCCGGCATCGATAAATGCTTTTGCATCATCCAAAGCCTGTGTGTGAACTGTTTCATACTGATGAGGGTTTGGAATAAGCCCTGATGAAGCATAGCAAAGAATTAAATTCATTGTAATCGCAATATTGTCATACTCTGAATCAATCATTCTTTTTAATGTCGGACACTCATCGAGCATTTTTACACGATTGTTTCTCAGACAGTCAGCAACGGTTCCCGAATATTCTGCACTTACCTTGTTTTCCATCCATACATCTTCGATGATATTCATAATGTTATGAAATATTAGTCCGATATAATTTCTGTAAACAGGACGTATTTCCAAGAAATATTCTAAACTGTCTTTTTCAGCTCTTAACGCTGCATCCGGTCTGACATCTAGTTTGCCCTCCTTCACTATTCGCTCCTCATAATCACGATTAGTATCAAAGTCCGTATAAATAATATGCCCTACTTCATGATAGAACAGTCCTAAAGTGCTCATTACTTTTAACTTAAAAGTATTAAACCCCTTTTGTATAGGACTATTCCAGTTAATCATAACCTTCTTTCCGTCTGTACAAGCTGTCGCGTCTCCATAATCCGAGACTTCAATACATCCCTTTTTTTGGCATCTGGTCATAAATTTAAACATATGATCCAGATGTTCCCTAAAGGAATTTGACTGAAAATAATCTTTTTCAGTCATTTGTGCTTTAGCTTCAGCTATAAGCTTTGCTTTGTTTCTTTTCATTTGTTTCACTCCTTTCACATAACGCAAAAAAGACGCACCATAGGCACGTCTTTCTTGATAAATAAATTATTATAAAAAAAATAAGACTGCTAGAGTCACTCAATTAAATAATTGCATTTGCCTCTATCAATCTCTAATAGATATTTTACTCTAGTTTACAATTTAAGTCAATGAAAAAGCCCCCACTTTTTAATGAGGGCCTCTTTCTTTCTGTTAATTCTTTTAGATTATAGTTTCAACATTTTTGGCAAATTAGATAAAGGATAGCAGATTTTATTTCCAACCTTCACAAATGAATCCATAGCATAAGGACAATCTTTAACGATTTCCTTCACTACAATCATCATATAAAGTTCGTCAACAGTGACAACTTCACCCTTAAACAGGTAATCATAATCATCTATCATAAAATTTGCCCCAATATAGTTACTTCTAATTCTATTAATATCCATTTTAAATCCTCCTAACTCCATTCTACGTTTTCTGGTTTCGTGTTTACAAGTTCTTCGAGCGTAATGCCATAGCCGTTTAAAAGAGAGCCTATAACTTCAACAGTTACATCTCCATCTTCGTCTATCTCGCCTCTTACTCTGCTTTCAAAATCAATAATGTAAGTTTTTGCGAAATCCACGAGTTCATCTGGCTTAATGTAAATTGTTACATCTTCCCAATCATCCCAAAGCACCACAGCACTATCGTGTTTTAAAACATAATCCCAAAATTCCTTTAAAATTCTTTCTTTTAGTGCGCTCATAATTGCTCCTTTCTTGTTTCAATGAATTTCATTATCAATTCAGCTCTTTTTTTCTGAAAAAATCTGATATTCTCAGTTGATTCATCTATTAATTTTTTGAGAATTACAATTTTAAGTTCTTCTAATCTTTCAATATTATCGGTATAACAGTAATTTTCAAGAACTACGTTTACGTTATCTACCGGTACAAAATTTGTTGCTTTTGTATCGCTCCACGCAATCATAGGTACATTAACAAATTCTGTTAATTCGTAAGTGCTTGAATAAATATTAAACTTATATTCTCCATTCTCGTGATCTAAGCTAACTCGATATAACTCCTTAAATTGACTCATATTAGCTCCTTTCTAAATTACGTTTACGAATGATTCATCTTTCATATTATTCTCCATTCTTTGTATAGATTGCTTTTCTGCCATATGTAATTTTTGAAATGTGTTTACAGAATATTCTTTCTTTTCCATCATTCCATCTTCTACTAGCATCTAACTCATTCATTAATTTTTCTCCGTTTACAGTTGTGTTAAAGTTATAATCGCAGAATGAATCATTATCTTTAAGTTTCTCTAAAATCATTCTTGGTGCAAGTTTACCTTGCGCTTTTTTTCCATTTAATTCAAATTCAACGGTCAGATACTTTGCATCAATATTGTTTACTGATTTAGAAAGTCTTGCTTCCCAATCGCTTAAAATATCAGGACTTTTCATATACTTTTTAATTGCTTCTATCTCTGATTTTGTATCAATCCATATTTCACGTCTTTCTTCAAGATATTTCAAGATTTCATCTTCTAAACAAATTCGTCCACAAAGGTCATCTACAATATCCTGTTCATTTATAATTTCCGGGAACTGAATTATACTATATGGATTGGTAATTCCTTCCAACACATAATCTCTCGCCTTCTCTTTTATTTGATTTTCTCTTTTCTGAGGAATTTCATGTACAGGAAGACTGTCAATATATGTTGGAAATATTCTTTCTTTAAAATCCGTAATCTTTGTTCTTAATGCGAAAGCAAAATCTATAGCGTTTTCTGGGAGTTCAATATAATAACCACCAACTTTAAAACGATCTACAATGTAAACCATTTCTTCAGATACAATAGCTGCAATTTCAAGCTTGTTATTGATTTTTGAACTTATGCTATCATCACTATACCCACAAATTCCATATATAAATTTTGCCTTACCTACATTGTCCTGTACGTAATGGTAATTTGTTTTGTAATTATGTCTATCACTAGATGTAATATCAAATGAGCCTAAAGTAGATAGTGCCTTTTCCACAAATACATTGATTACTCTGTTATCTTTCATTTTAATAACCTCCTTTTTCTTTCTCTCTTTATCATAAATTCATTCTTTAATTTGAAAAAAACGAGAGTTGTAAACACAACCCTCGTTTCCTCTTATAAACTTAAATATGGAAAATAAACGATACGGTCTAATGCCATCTCGTCTTCACTTACTTCCACAATGGATAAATCAAAACCTTGCTCAGATAAATATGCTGACAATTCTGCCATAATATTATATTTGTCGCTCGGTTTACAGATATATCCAATACACTTTCTTCCAAACATAAACCTTCCAGAATAATCCGATACAAATTTTGCTTCGTGATAACATCTGTCTTTGAAAAAGGCTTCAATTTCTCTTGCTATATTCATAATTCATCACCACCTTACAATGTTTCCGGAATCTTTGAGTTAATCATATTTCTAAGGTCTTCCTTAGTTTCTGAATCTCCAGATATATGAGTGATGATTGTGCTTTCTGCAGCCTTTCTTGCATCGCCTGTGTACAACCACTTTTTAAACCAACCAGCAAATTCTCTGTAGCCAAATACAGCTCCTGAAATAAACTGCTCATGAACATAATTTTCAAGCTGAGAACGTGTTCTAGCCATCAAATTAGCCATTTTTCTTGCTTCTGGTAACTTTATATTATTTTCTTGCATAAGAGCCTTTGTGTCGCTTCTTGATAACACTCTGTTTACCATTTCCGCATCACTAAGCTCATCGAAGTCAATAATAGTAGTTGCTCTTGATTTCAGTGACTCGTTTAAGTCTCTACAACCTGCATAGTCCATGTTAGTTGTAAACACGATAATTGAGTTTGGATCAAGTTCAATTACGCTTCCGTCAACAAGTGTTGTTTTACCAGTTTCATCCAAAAGTGAATTAAGTGCCGGCAATACACCCGCATTAGCAATCAATGTTGGCTCAAGTATTTCTACAACACTAGGTTTTGAAACACCTTCAATCAACTGTGATTTCACAAGTTTGAAATCTTTCTCACTGTCTTTCTGTTTCTTACATAATGCGTTTACAATATGCATTAACGCTTCTCCCGGAGTAATTGCATCATCTACTTCTTTTCCTGTTAAAGCCTGAACTGTTCCTGCAGCATCAAATTCGAGTCCTAAACTAATATCTGTAGCCTCTTTTAAAGTTAAGTATTCTTTGTCAGAGTCCATATTAGGAACCATGTTGGACAACAAAGACGCTTCATCAGTACCATTAGAACAATTTAAGTATCTGTAAGGTAACTGTAATGCAGTTGCGAGGTTCTGTACTACTGTACTTTTACCCGTTCCGGCATCACCACGAAGAATAAAGATTCTTTCGTGTCCTTTCACGATAGCTTCGATTAAATCCTCTAACTGTTCTGTCACAAGTAAATCCTTGTTGTCTGGAATCAATTTAACTTCATTCGGATCATTAACGGTAATATATTTACCCTTTAAATCACCAATAATCTCGCCTACCAATTTAGTAATACTCTTCTTTTTAGCTTTACCTTCACAGAAAACGGTAAAATCTCCAACATTCGTTGTCGGATTATACAAGCCACTTTCGATAGATTGCTGAGCAATGTCGTTTCCTTTTGCCTGCGTTGTATTAAACAATAACGGCAATCTGGAATCTTCCATTAAATCCCATATCTTCTGCTGTAACTTATAAACCCAAATAACTGTTGAAGGTTTATCTTTTGGCTCTTTCAAAATGTTTCTAAGTAAATCGTGCAATTCAACAGCTTCGTCTGCACCACCCAAATCTTTAATCCACTTCTCATCCATATAACTAACGTTAAGAATTGTTACGAGAAGGGATAACCAGATTTCAGTACCATCACCGTCTTTTCCGTTGATTGCTCTGGCACCTTTAAACTGATTAGATACAGGTGACTTTGTACATCCATTTACTCTACCAGAACTTGGACTGTAAGCCGTGGCTATAATTTCGTTGCTAGCTTCATCCAAATATTCTGTTAAGACATAACTGACATTTCCGTTACTCTCCTGTAAACCGTAAGATACTAACTCCTTTGTCATTAAATCAATTGCTCTAAGGAATGATGGGTTAAGAATAATTTCTGTTGTCTTGTTTGATTCAAACCAATTATCCTCGATAACAATATTCTGACCATAAATTCCATACGTTTGACCTCTTTTTGGTCTTTTCTCGTACTCCTTAAAACATTCTGGAACACTTCCATTCAAAATTTTGCTGTTATTTAACATACTACGTACACTCATTGTATACACTCCTTTCTTTCTTAGAACACAAAAAAGGAGAGTCTATATAACTCTCCTTTTAAATGCTCAACTACTGTTTAGTTGTTTTCTTTCCAATTAACTAAAGTTAAATGGTAAACCTTCATCCTCTACGCCTTCCGGAATGGTCATAAAACCGTCACCTACTGGCTGTGGTGCTGACTGATTGTTCTGAGCCTGTGGCTGTGCCTGTGCGTTTGCATTACTGCTTGATTTACTTTCGGCAAATTCCTGATTTTCTACAACAACTTCTGTTGTATAGACCTGGTTTCCATTCTTGTCTGTGTAAGAACCCGTCTGGATTCTTCCTTCGACAACAATTTTTGTGCCCTGATGGAAATATTTTTCCGTAAACTCTCCGGTTTTTCCAAAGCAAACACATCTGATAAAATCTGCATTCTGCTGACCTTCCTGTGTTTTTCCTCTTCTGTCAACCGCTAAAGTATATCTGGCAATAGCCATCTGATTTCCATCTGCTCCATTACTGTAACGCACCTCTGGATCGCGGGTAAGTCTACCCATTAAAATTACTTTGTTCATTCTACATACCTCCTTTAATGAACCCGGACAAATAAGCACTATTTGTTTGCCCTATTGTGATAAAAAATTATAAAAAAATAAGACCGATAGTGCATTCAAAACATTAGCGCTTTTGCCTCTATCAATCTCTAATAAAGATTATACTTCTGTTTGTAACTTTAGTCAATTAAAAAAGGGACACAATTTCCTTTGAATGAAAATTGCGTCCTTTTTAATAGATTGTTTATTGTGCTTTTATCCTATTTTTGATGTATTATGATGTATTATTATATAAGTTTTAGGTGTCCTTTTTTGTGTCCTTTTTTCACAAGCCCCTCGCAAACCCTTTATTTATGGGCTTTATTGCTTGAGAGTTTTCACTGTTGGGAACAACAATACGTCTCTGATGGCCTGGCTGTCTGTTAATAACATTACCAGTCTGTCAATTCCGTATCCGATACCACCTGTAGGAGGCATACCGATTTCCAATGCATTTAAGAAGTCTTCATCTGTGTGTTCTGCTTCATCATCACCGGCTGCAAAAGCTTCTTCCTGTGCTGCGAAACGTTCTCTCTGATCGATTGGATCGTTAAGCTCTGAGTAAGCATTACACATTTCCCATGTATTGATGAATAACTCGAAACGCTCTACCTTTTCCGGATCTTCCGGTTTCTTCTTTGTTAATGGACTGATTGCAATTGGATGGTCCATAACAAAAGTAGGCTGAATTAAATTCTTTTCACAGAATTCTTCGAAGAAAAGGTTTACGATATCGCCCTTGCAGTGACGTTCTTCGAACTCTACATGATGTTCTTTTGCCAATGCCTTTGCTTCTTCATCAGTCTTTACTTCATCAAAGTCAATTCCTGTATATTTCTTAATACAATCATTCATTGTAATACGTTCGAATGGCTTGCCGAAGTCAATTTCAATTCCGTTGTAAGTAAACTTTGTGCTTCCCACAACTTTTTCAGCAAGATACTTGAACATTTCTTCTGTTAAGTCCATCATTCCGTAGTAGTCTGTATATGCCTGGTATAATTCCATCAATGTGAATTCCGGATTGTGTCTTGTATCAACACCTTCGTTACGGAATACACGTCCGATTTCGTATACTCTTTCCAAACCACCTACGATTAATCTCTTTAAGTATAATTCCAAAGAAATACGAAGTTTTACATCTTCGTCCAATGAATTGTAGTGTGTTTCAAATGGTCTTGCAGCAGCACCACCGGCATTATGTACCAACATCGGTGTTTCTACTTCCATGAAATCTTTTGCATCTAAGAAGTTACGGATTTCCTTAAGAATCTTTGAACGCTTGATGAATGTTTCCTTGGACTTCTGATCCATGATTAAGTCTACATATCTCTGACGATATTTTAAGTCAGCGTTTGTCATTCCGTGGAATTTTTCCGGTAAAATCTGCAAGCTCTTTGTAAGTAAAGTTACTTCTGTAGCATGGATGGAAATTTCTCCCATCTTTGTACGGAATACTTCACCCTTAATTCCTACGATATCACCGATATCCATTCTCTTGAATGCCTTATATTCATCAAATGGTTCTTCACCCAGGCTGTCTCTGGCAACGTAAACCTGAATGTTTCCATCTCTATCCTGAACATTACAGAAAGATGCTTTACCCATTACACGCTTTAACATAATACGACCTGCAATGCTGACAATCTGTCCTTCCATTGTGTCGAAGTTATCTTTGATTTCTGTACTATGATGTGTCACATCATACTTTGTAATCTGATATGGGTCCTTTCCGTTTTCCTGTAATTCAGCCAACTTATCACGACGCACCTTCAAAAGCTGCTTCAGGTTGGTTGGCTGTCCGTTGTTATTTTCCTGTGCCATAACAATACTCCTTATTCTTTTTATCTTAGAAATGACTCAGATAATCTTTCGAATATCTGAGTCGTTATGTTTCAATCGCTTATTTCTTAATTTCCAATACTTTGTATTTGTTTACTACTTCACCCATTTCTACTTCTACTTCATCGCCTACTTCGTGGCCGATTAATGCAGAACCAAGTGGAGATTCGTTGGAAATTTTTCCGTGAAGGCTGTTTGCCTGTGTTGAACCAACGATACTAAACTCTAAATCTTCATCATATTCAAAATCATGAATTTTAATATGACAACCAATGTTAATTTTTGTATCATCTACGTCTTCAGCACTTACGACTTCAACGTTTTTCAAAATCTTTTCAATCTCTTCAATTCTGGCTTCAATATCTCTCTGCTCATCTTTTGCTGCATCATACTCAGCATTTTCTGATAAGTCACCCTGAGCTCTTGCTTCTTTTAATTTCTGAGCAATGTCTTTTCTACGATTTACTTTTAAATCTTCTAACTCTGCTTCTAATTCCTGAAGTCCTTCGTGAGTCAGAATATTCTTCTTTGTGCTATCTGCCATTTTTCAATTCCTCCATAACTCGAGTTTTACACTTTATAATAGCCTACAACACCCCTATTTGTCAATGTTTTGGCACTTCTTTTCTCTTTATTATCCGATTACCTGCTGAATTTCATAGTCATTATTCACGATAACCATATTGGCTTTTTTTCCTTCTGCAATCGAGCCATACATGGATTCCATTCCGATTGCCTTCACAGGATTATAGGTTGCCGCACGAACCGCCAACTCTTCCGGCACTCCATACTTCATAGTATTCACCATACAATCAAAAATATTCGTTGCACTGGCAGCAATAGTTCCGTCTTCCAGTCTTGCCACGCCGTCATTCAAATATACCGTCTGTCCGCCAAGTTCATAAGCTCCGTTTTCCATTCCACAAGCCCTGCAACTATCACTGATTGTAATGATGCGGTCCGGACCAAACATCCGAAATGCCAGGCGAATCATTGCCGGGTTAATATGAAAGCCATCGCAAATCAGTTCTACCGTCATTCCCGGTGTTTCTGCCGCTGCAGCAATTGGTCCCGGAGCTCTATGCGTCAGTCCCGGCATAGCATTAAACATATGTGTCATATGACGCACTCCTGCTTTAATTCCAGCCACTGTTTCTTCATAATTTGCCATGGTATGTCCGATGGAAAATTTAATCTCATCCTTCATTTCACTGATACATTCCAATGCCCCTTCTTCTTCCGGTGCAATAGTTACCAGCTTGGTAAGACCCTTGGATGCCTGAATCAAATCTCTCAAGAATCCCTGGTCTGCACGATGCACAAATTTCGGATTTTGGGCACCCACGCGTTCCGGAGAAATGAATGGTCCTTCCAGATTAATTCCAATCAGTTCCGCCTCATCATCACCCTTCTCATGATTTGCTGCAACGTGAACGATTTCCATCAGTCTATCCTTAGGCAAAGTCATTGTCGCCGGGCAAATAGTAGTTACTCCCTTTGATTTCTGATAAGTCGCCATCGCTGTGATTGCTTCATCTGTCGCATCACAAAGATCGTAGTTCATACATCCGTGAAAATGAATATCCGTCAATCCCGGAATCACCTTCATTCCCGTAGCATCAATCACTTCTTCACCAATCTCCGGTTCAATCTCCGCGTCCGTAATTTTCTGAGTCACTCCGTCAATACACTTAATGTTCACTTCACGAAAATGAAAATCCTCCATATATACTAAACCGTTCTTAATAATCATTGTTAATTTCTCCTTCTCAACAAACTTATTTGCACTAATTGAGCCGATTTTCTCAGTTTCTGTGCACTTTTTTTCAGCCAGCTCACTGTGGTATGCACTAACTAGGCTACTTTCTTCATTTTCTATGCACTTTTTTTCAGCCGGCTCACTGCGGTATGCACTAACCTAGCTACTTTTTTCATTTTCTATGCACTTTTTTTCAGCCGGCTCACCGTGGTATGCACTAACTAGGCTACTTTCTTCATTTTCTATGCACTTTTTTTCAGCCGGCTCACTGCGGTATGCACTAACCAGGCTACTTTTTTCATTTTCTATGCAGTTTTTTATCAGATTAAACTCTCCTGATGCACCTCAACGGCGCTTTTCTCCATATTAGGTGCATCTGCCCTCAAGATTCACCTCTGCAACTGCACCTCAACGGCGCTTTTCTACGAATCGGGTGCACTTCACAAGAAAATTTGAATATTTCTTTGTGAATCTATAATTTAAGGGATATGTTTTCACACATCCCTTTTTCTTACAAATCTAATAATGCCAACGCTTCTTCGTCTCCTACTAAAGTCACGTCATTATGTAACTGAAGTACTGATGCCGGCACCTTCGGGGTAACCGGCCCGAAAAATGCATCTTTAACGATCTGTGCTTTTCCGCTTCCGTTTACTACCACGACAATTTTTCTTGCCTGCATAATAGACTTAATTCCCATCGTATAAGCTTCCTTTGGAACTTCATCAATTGTTTCAAAGAATCTGGAGTTCGCCTGAACGGTGCTTTCTGCCAGTTTCACGCAATGGGTCATTTTTTCAAATGCTTCATCCGGTTCGTTAAAACCGATGTGACCATTATTTCCTAATCCTAACAGCTGCATGTCTACGCCGCCGGAATTTAAAATAATGTTGTTGTAATCATTACATGCCTTTTCACTGTCCATTTCCAAGCCATCCGGCACGAATGTATTCTTAATATCAATGTTAATATGGTTAAAAAGATTCTGGTTCATGAAATAACGATAACTCTGATCGTTGTCCGGAGCCAGTCCTTTATATTCGTCTAAGTTGATTGTCTGAACTTCACTGAAATCTAAATCGCCTTTCTTATACCAGTCAATTAACTGTGCGTAAATTCCAAGTGGAGTGGAACCTGTCGCAAGTCCAAGTACACATTTGGGTTTCATAATAATCTGTGCTGAAATAATGTTTGCTGCCATTCTGCTCATGGACTGATAGTCCGGCGCTTTGATAATTCTCATTTTGGCCTCCTGTTTACTGATGTCTGTACTCTGAAGGAGCAACCCCCTCATAGTTTTTAAATATTCTTGAAAAATGTGCCACATCCACAAATCCAACCATATCTGCAACATCCTGTACCTTGTAAGCCGTTGTTCTAAGAAGCTTCTTTGCTTCGTCCACACGAATCTTGTTTACAATTTCAAAAAAGCCCCTACCGGTATACTGATTCAACAGTTTACTCAAATGCCAACTGCTGATATAACAATATTCTGAAACCTCTTTCAGAGACAATTTCATTTTGTAATTGTCGTAAAGGTATTCCAATGCTTTCTTTGCAATATAGTTGTTTGCTTCCGTTTCCTTAATCTTCGAGTCGGAATCCTGCTCTACTTCCGGTCGATTCTTAATAAAGTTTTCATACAGATATTTTTCTTTCTTGTCCGATACATTCCAAATCTTTCCTTCAAAATGCTGTTCAGAATCCTGTTCATTACTCAAGTTGTTTGTCATGCATTCGATGGCTTCATGGATTTCATCCATCTGTGATGGCTTTAATAAATATCTGCTAACCCCCAATTTAATAGCCTGCTGGGCATATTCAAAATTTCGATATCCTGTCAATAAACATACTTCTGTCTTTGGAAATTCCGACTTAATAGCCGCAACCATAGCCAATCCATCCATATTGTTCATGGATATATCCGAAAAAATTATATCGGGATGTAACTCCCTTACTAACTCTAACCCTTCCAAACCGTTTCCTGCGGTACCTACTACTTCACAGTTATATTCTTCCCATTTCACACTGATTCGTAATCCTTCGCAAATAATCGGTTCATCATCTACAATTATAACTTTATACATATGCACTCCTCATTTCTGTCACTATAGTCCGTTTTTGTCTGATACTATTATAATCTATTTTGACTACATAACGCAAAGAAGTTTTTCACTCAAATTGTAAAATTTCGACCCTTTTCAATTTTTCGACTCAACCCCTAAAAATATCGCCCGGCACTGAATACCGGGCGCATGCTTTTTAACCTTTTACTGCACCGACTGTCATTCCTTTAATAATATATTTCTGTAATAAAAGGTATACAATCAATACCGGGATAACAATTAATGTTACAGATGAGAACAACGCTCCGTAGTTCACACCTTCTTTTGATGCAATATTATTAAGCAGAACTGTAATTGCCCAGTCATCTGCTGTTCTTAAGAAGAACATCTGTGTAAACAGATCATTGTAACTCCATAAGAAACTGAACACACCAACGGTTACGAAAGACGGTTTACTCAGTGGCATAATTACCTTGAAGTAAATCTGGAAGATATTACATCCTTCCATGTATGCCGCTTCTTCCAACTCGATTGGCAATGTTTTGATGTAAGATGTCAGTACAATAATTGCAAAACACATATTTCCTGCAATCTGCAAAAGAATTACCGCCAGCATATTAAGTGCTGTGTCATTTTGTCCGGCAATGTTCCATGCAGTCAACAAACTTAAATTCGGAACAATTGTTGAGAATACAGGGAACATCATTCCTGCGTAAAGTACTGCGTTTAAGAATCCTTTGCCATGGAATTTATATCTGGACATAATGTATGCCGCCATTCCTGCAAAGAGGATTACTGCTACTGTTACTGTTCCTGAAATAATAATACTATGCATATATGCTCTTCCAATGTCATAACGTTCAAAGAGCATTTTGTAGTTGTCTAGCGAGAATAATTTACCTATTGGTAACGAGAATGAATCCCGATAAATTTGTTTTTTATCTTTAAAGGAATTCATGATGGACCAAACTAGTGGAAAGATTGTTGTCAGTGCCCATACACTTAAAATTGCATAGATAAAAATATTCGATATTTTAAATTTTCTTGTTTTCATATCTCTTTCCTTTCCTATGCATCATAATCTGAATTCTGTTTAAAGACATTGTTTACAAGGACTGATAAGACTACTCCGACAATTACAATCAGGATTGAAATTGCTGCTGCGTAATCGACATCACTTGTAGTTTTTGAATACATGTAAGTTCCTGTCAACCATGTGTTGGACATTCCCTTCGGGAACATTGTCCAAGGAAGGTCGAATACTTTCAAAGCACCGGTTACCGCTAAAACGACACAGGTACAAATACTGTTTCTGAGTAATGGTAATGTAATATAACGTACACTCTGCCATCTGGAAGCACCATCAATGGATGCTGCTTCGTAAAGGTCTTCCGGAATTCCGCTGACTCCTGTCAGCATAATAATGAAATAGAAACCTACGTATTGCCATATAACCGGAGTCATCATTGTTATCATTGGTGCCACATCTTTGAAGTTAATGATTTCTTTCGCACCAAATGCTAACCGAACGCTGTTAATCATTCCAGCATCGCTGTATAAGAATATCAAGTTAAACAATAAACCTAAAGCTGTAGCCGATACTACAATCGGGAAGAAGAATACTACTCTGAAAAATCCCGATCCCTTTTTAATGTTACTTACTAACAAAGTAAGAATTAATGCGATTCCGACCTGTCCAATCAATGTTGCTGCAACCATGATGCCTGTATTTTGAAGTGAAATCTTAATTTTGTCATCGGTTAACATTTTTAGGTAGTTTTTATACCATGGGTCATTCCATTCTCCCCCCATTGTTCCCAGATGCTTGATGTGCTGAAAACTGTTAATGATATTCTGGATGAATGGATAGAACAGAAATACCGCGATGAATAAAAACGCCGGAATTAAGAAAAATGCAATCATATTTTTCTTCTGATAAATTTTTGCGTTCATTTTTGCTCCTCCTAATACATCGGATAGAAACTTTTACATTTCTATCCGACGCACTCATCTAGTTTTCCCTTGCGGGTACTAGCAATATTACTTTTTTAAATAACGAATTATTCGTCTTCCTTAACAAGTTCAAGTACTGCTTCTACAGCATCCTTTGTAGATGTATCACCCTTAACAATTGCTGCCATTTCTGAGAAGATTGGTTCTCTCTGAGCTTCTGAAAGGTTATCCTGTACAGGAGCTGTAATCTTTGTGAATTCGCTTGTGTAAGCAACTGCGGCTTCACCTAATGCAGAAATTTCTAATCCTTCTGTGTTAACACCATTCTTTAATGCTGTTGCAGCTGTTCCTGAGAACTTAGATACAAGATCATCACTTGTCATATACTTAATGAAGTTTACTGCTGCTTCTCTCTTAGCTGGATCATCCCAAGCTTTCTTTGTGATGTAGTATCCACTTGAAATACCTGAAATAGCTTCTGTAGTAGCTCTTAATCCTTCACCCTTGTTTCCTGGTACATGTGTAACTGAGAAGTTTTCGATATCGTCTACTGCTTCTTCAATACCACCAACTTTCCAAGAACCATCGATTAAGAATGCAGCTTTATCTTCTGCAAATAACTGGAATGTTTCAGCATCTGTAGCTGTTAATGTGTTTTCTGGATAGAATCCTTTTTCGTATAATGACTTAATGTCTTCAAGTCCGTTAACCCAAGCTTTTCCGATTTCTTCATCAACTGATCCAGGAACTGTTGTATGAACGTCTAACTTGTTGTTGTTTAAGATAGCGTAATCAAACCAGTAATGTGGAATTTCCTGAAGTGAAGCAGCGATTGGTGTAAATCCTGCATCTTTAATCTTCTGACACATATCAAGGAAGTCAGCCCATGTTGTATCCTTTGTTGGCATTTCAACGCCAGCTTTGTCTAATACTTCTTTGTTTACAAATAAACCTTCCCAATATCCGTTTACAGGTACTGCGTAAGCCTTACCATCAACTGGAGATTTTGGAAGCATGTCTTCTTTCATGTTGTCTGCGAAATCAGGATATTCTGCTCTGATATCATCGATAGAAACAACTTTTTCCTGTTCAACAAATGCATTTGCATCTACACCTGTGAAGAAGAATAATACGTCTGGTTCTGAACCTGTTTCAAAGTCAGTGATTACTCTTGTCTTGAATGTTTCATCAGCTGTAGCTGAAGCATCTTTAACTGTGTTTCCTGTTTCTTTCTGCCAAGCTGCGATTGCATCCTGATAGTTCTGTGCATTTGTGTCTTCACCAGCATATGTAGTAACTACATTTAATTCAACTGGTCCTGTTGACTCTGATGCCTTCTTAGTTTCGCCTGCTTTGTCTGAGCTACCGCATCCTGCTAATGCAACTGTCATTGCAGATACCATAGCGAGCGCTGTTAATTTTTTTAGTCTCATCTTTATATCCTCCTCTTTAATACATCGCTGGGAGACTAAACCCTTTGCGATTATGATATGTTTATTTTATACAAAAGATGCCAATAAGAGAATGCATCTTATTGGCATTTTGTTGTTTGATTTTGTAAATTTTCAAGAAAAATTTGCATCTTCTTGCTTCAATTTGTCTATGGTTGTTCCGGTTTGTTTTTCATCAATTATATATCACATTCTGTCCTTTATTCTTCCAAGTTTTCCATCGGCAAAATTTCCTTATTTTCAATCAGAATTTCACTAACGGTCAAACCATCTACTTCGTTGGTAATTGTCAAACCACTGTCTTCTCCATAAAGCAATTTCAATCGTAGATTAACATTTCTGATACCGATATTTTCATTGCTGTCCCCCAGCTTGGTCTGAGAAAGCAGTTTTTGAATTCGTTCCTTATTTTCCTCCGTAAGATTTCCGTTGTTTTCCACGCGGATTTTCAGGAAGTCTCCATCCATACGCACAATCAGCTTTCCTTCCATATTCCCTTTGGAGTCACCGGTATGTTCTACCACATTTTCTACCAACGGCTGAATAATCAATCGAGGGATTTTTTTCGTAAGAACCTGTTCATCCACTTCTTGGGTAAACTTGAACTTTCCACCAAATCTGGCATAAATAATATATAAATACGCATCCACGTACCGTAACTCTTCTTCAATCGTAATGAAAGCCTCGTTCTTTCGATCCATTGTGGCATTCATCATGGTGCTGAGGGCCGATATCATTTTGCTTACATCTTCATTGCCGCTAAGGCGTGCCTTCCAGTTAATTATTTCCAGCGTATTGTTCAGGAAGTGTGGATTAATCTGTGCCTGCAACGCTTTCATATTAGCATCTCGGGCTGCAACTTCTTCCGCATAAATCCGGTTAAAGGATTCTTCCAGACTTTCGGACATGTGGTTGAAGGTATCAATCAACCGTTCAAACTCTTCATTTCTGTCAAATTTTTCGATTTTATACCCATATTTTCCCTTTTCAATATGTTCCGAAGCACTTACCAATTTGGAAATTGGGAAACTGATATTATGGAAGAAATAATAGAACGTAGCCGCCAGCAATGGCACCAGTAAAACGAACATTGCTGAAAAGACAATCATATAGGTTCCGCTTTCACTAACAATTTCCTTCTCATTCAGTTTTGTTACAATGGTAAGCTTCTGTCCATTTGCATTAACAATGGAACTGGCAATGTTGTTTGACCGTTGGAAAAAGGTATTTTTCACATTCGTCTGAGGCATATTTTCCCAAGACAATCGTTCGTCATAATATTTGTCCAGCAAAGACTTTGTTTCACGGTCTAAACTCTTACTTTCGTAGACCAATGATTCGTCCACATAAACCTGTCCGGACTGTTGCCAGACAACATTTTTAATCGCATCAAAAATTGTATCTCTGTTTAATTCAAATACCAGCGTTGCAAAGGGAACAAAATCTTTCGTCACAAGATTTCGAATCATAAACAGATGACCATCTACACTAGTAAGCTTCGTCTTTGTTCCTAAATCCTTGGCTTCCAGTTTCAATGCTTTTACCATATCTGTAGTAATTTTCTGCGCTTTGTTATAGGAAGACCCGGCCGGATTACTGAATGTTTCATAGTTTCGTTGAAGTTCCATGTTAAACAGCAGCTTAGTATTGGAAACCAACTTGGTATACTTATACTGACGCTTCATATAATCCATGACATCGCCATACAGTTTGTCTTCATTTTTAGAAACTAAATATTCTTCATAACTTTTTCGAATAACCTCATCATAAGAAGCCTGCAAAGATAAGTTGATAGTTTCTTCAATCATTCGTCCACTAATCTGAGCTGCATTTCCCACAGAAGTCATAGCCGAATCCGTGATTCGTTCATTGTTTCTGATTTCCGTGTAATACAACCAGAAAAGGGATACCAATACATATGGTAAAAGCCAGCACAAAATAATTACTCGAACCATTCCGATCGATAAGCTGGATTTTGTTATTGTCTTTCGAAAATTCTTTCCAATAGTCAATGTTTCTCCTCCATTATCTAATTCGCAGTATTATTTTGTATCTGGCTTTTTCTTACAGTCCTAAAAATTCTTTAAAGATATCGCAAACCTCCACTGCATCTTCTCTCTTCGGCATTTCGCAGAAGATTCGAATCAATGGTTCTGTGCCTGAAAATCTTCCGATTACCCAGCCACCGTTTTTGAAATAAACTTTGCATCCATCCATATAAGAAACTCTTTCCACTTCATATGGGAATTCCGGAAGTTTTTTATCTTCCATTAACAACTGATTTACTTCTATCTTCTTCTGTGGGCTGAAACGATAATCGCGTTCTTCCATATAAATACTGCCACATTCTTCTTCAATGTCTTTGTAGATTTCTGAAATCTTTCTGCCTGTGACAGCAATCATTTCAATCAGCAACATTGCTGCGTAAATACCATCTTTACCATTGATGTGACCTCTTACAGTCAATCCACCGGAAGATTCTCCACCGATTACGGCATCTACTTCTGTCATCTTTGCAGAAATATGTTTAAATCCAACAGGCACTTCATAGCATTCTTCGCCGAACTTCTTTGCAACTTTATCAAGCATGTGTGTTGTTGCCACGTTTCGTACAACTGCTCCGTGCCATCCCTTATATTTTACTAGATAATAGTACAAAAGTACAAGGATATCATTTGGATGTAAAAATCTTCCCGTATCATCAATAACACCAAGGCGGTCCGCATCACCATCTGTCGCAATACCGATATCGAAGTTGTAATCCATTACGCGGGAAATTAAGCCTCTCAATGTATTTGCAGATGGAGAAGGAAGTTTTCCACCGAACAATGTATCGTGAACATCATGGATTGTCTCCACGTCACATCTTGCTGTCAGTAATAATGTCTTCAACGGAATTTCTGATACACCATACATTGGGTCCAATGCAATTTTTAATCTCGCATCCTTAATTGCATCCATGTTAATGTTTGCAATAATGTTATCAATATATTCATTTAACGGATAAATTTCTTCAATTAATCCTTTTTCAACAGCTTCATCATATGGCATTTCTTCTACTGTGGCAGGATCAATCTTTTCAATATAGCGTTCAATTTCATCGGTCTGATCCTGATCTGCATCACGTCCACCGTATGTAAATACCTTAATCCCGTTATAAAGTGCTGGGTTGTGGCTGGCTGTAACCATCATTCCATATGGCATTTCATTTTTTTCGACACAGAACATAATGAGCGGAGTTGGAGCTGCTTTATTAACCAACTGGGCTTTAATCCCTCTCTTGGCAAATACCATTCCTAACCACTGCATTGCTTCCTTCGATAAGAATCTCTTGTCATAGCCGATGATGATTCCCTTATCTGTCTTTCCTTCGGCTTCCATTTTGTCACACATTGCTGTGGCAATTAACTGGATGTTTGTTTTAATAAATTCATCTCCTATGATGGTTCTCCAACCACCTGTTCCAAACTTAATCATGTTTGTCTCCTTTCTTCCAATTCCTTCCATTGCCTCAATATTAAGAAGGATTTTAAATAATGGAGTGAAACGATCCTGCTTCACTCCAATACTTATGGGTTACCCCATTATTATCTCTACTTTTGTTGTGGTGCCGGATGGCATTGCAGGAATTTTTTCTACGGTTTCACCGTTTAATTTAATTTCCTTTACGCCTTTCATTACGCCGGCTGGATTTGTTACGTGAATGTCATAAGTTGCACCACGCCATACTCTGCTGACAGAATATTCTTTCCAGTCTGCAGGAATACATGGGTCAATTTCCATGGTGTCAAATCCCGGTCTGATTCCCAGCATATATCTGGTTGCTGAGAAGTAAGACCATCCACCGGAACCGGTCATAAACGGATGTCTTGCACGACCATAAGCTGTATGGTCTTTTCCCATAATGAACTGGCAGTATGAATATGGTTCTGACTGACGAATTTCAATCTTGTCGTTCTGGTTGTATGGGCAAAGGGAATCATAGTATTCCATTGCTCTGTCACCGTTTCCGATAATACATTCTGCCGCCCATGCCCATGGGTTTGGATGGGAGAAGATTGCTCCGTTTTCTTTAACGCCCGGATAAACTCTGGTAATAAATCCAATGTCGTCATCCGGTACTGTATAGGATGGTGCATTCAACATAATACCGTATGGTGTTGCAAGGTATTCGTGAATGCTGTCCAATGCCTTCTTGGCTTTGTCTTCCGGTGCTGCGCCGGAGAGAACTGCCCAGGCATTACTTTCTAAATGAATCTTTCCTTCTTCATTGGTATGGGTACCGATTTTCTTTCCGTTCTTTGTAATTCCGCGGATGTACCAGTCCCCATCCCACAATTCTTTATCACACACAGCCTTGACTTTTTCCTGAATCCGGCTGTATTTTGCTACGTCTTCATCTCTGCCAAGGTACTTCGCCAAATCGATAAAGTGATCCAGTGCCCAATAGTGCAGGAAGGATACCATTGCACTTTCACCACCACCAAGGTTCAGGCAGTCGTTCCAATCGGCACGAAGTCCTTTACAGATTCCGGTTTTTCCGACTTCTTTTGTAGAGAAATCCAAAATGCTCTTCATATGGTCGTATACGGTGTCTCTTCCGGTATCGGCATAATCGATTTCCATATCAGCAAAGCTGAAGTCTCCGGTTTCTCTAATATATTCCACAATGGAAGGAACAAGCCATAACGCATCATCTGCGCAGGCATCTTCGATTCCATGGATAATGTCCTGTTTATTGATTCCCGGAACTACTGTCGGAGACTTGAACGGTTTCTTTTCTTCCTTTTCCTTTTCAAACCAACGTGGTTCAAACAGGTGGAGTCCGTAGCCGTGAGAAGTCAATCCGTTTAATAACTGACAAATACGTTCCTTACATTTTTCCGGGTTGGAATGCGGAATTGTCATGGAATCCTGTGCGGTATCACGATAACCAAGACCGGTTCTTCCACCTACTTCAATAAAGGAAGCGAAACGGGAGAACATAACGTTGATTTCTGACTGATACAGATTCCAGATATTCAGCATTGTATTCATGGCATCACTTGGAGTGTTTACTACAAGTCTGGAACACTTGTCATCCCAGTACGCCTTCAGTTCCTCGTAAACTTTGTCTACTGTTGCAAAGTCACTGTATTTTTCTTTATATTTTTTACCTACTTCTCTGTTTCCTTCTCCAAGGATAAAGATCAGGCGGACCTCCTCTCCCGGCATCAGAACAAGATTCTTCTGCAGGGAGCCGCAGTGGTTACCGCCCTTTTCAAAAGAGGAGAAACACTGACCGCGGGAGACGGCCAGCGGGTTGTTTTCTGAATTATAAGTACCGATAAAGGTATCTCTTAAACAATCAAATCCATCCGGTTCAAAATTGGAAGTAAAGAACTGGAATCCAAACTCTTCATAGAAAAGGTCATTTTCAATGACGCCATCTTCATAAGAAGAACCTGCACAATATAAACTCATTTGGAAATTCTGATTATCTATCATAATATGATGGAAAGAAAACTCAAGATAAGAAAATACGCTTAAGTTTCTCGGCTTATCATCTTCATTTTTAATTTTGACATCCCAAAGTTCCACATCATCATTCATTGGAACGGACATCTTCTGAGAAGCCTTTAATTTGTCGTATTCACATTCAAATACTGAATAAGAAAGTCCATGACGGCAACGGTATTTTGCCTTGTTCAGGTCTTTTGAAACCGGCTGCCATGAAATTGAGAAATAGTCTTCGCTGTCGTTGTCTCTAATGTAAACATAATGACCCGGGCGATCCATTGGTACTGTGTTTCCATGGAATCTGGTCATTCGATGATATTCCGGTGACTTGTGGAACATATAGCCCCCTGCCGTATGATTCATTACGACGCAAGTGTCTTTTAAGCCCAGATAATTAGTCCAGGATACCGGAACATCGATTTTATCAATCACATATTCTCTGTTGTCGTTGTCAAAATAACCGTATTTCATTCTTCTCTCCATTCTTTATGTCAAAAAAATTGGTGGAAGTTGTTGGGCAAATCTTTTTTGGTAAAAAAGAGATGGTTTCGGAAAACCTGTACCTCCACCATCTCTAATTATAAACATTGCACAACTTATTAGAATGACTAGAATTGTTTATCCTTGACTAAAGTTGTTCAAATTTTCTTTTTTTGTTGATTTGCAGTAATATGCAACGTCATACTTCTCGGAATGAGTCGACTTGCAACAACTGCTGCTTTCATTGTAAAGGTAGGAACAATGATTAATTTTCCTCTTGAAAGCATTTTGATTGCATAGGAAACGCAATCTTTTGCACTGATTCCCGGCAATGAGAACTTTACTCCTGCCACTTCATTAAAGTTCGTATCCACCGGTCCCGGACACAAGGCACTGATATGCACATGGCTCTTTCGACGTTTCAGTTCATCCGAAACAGCTCCTGTCATGCTGACAACATACGCCTTTGTGGCATAATACGTCGCCATATACGGTCCTCCCGGCATCAAACCTGCGCTGGATGCCACATTGAGAATATAACCTTTATCCCGTTTCAAAAACTGAGGCAACAGTTTTTTCATCAGAATGTGAAGTGCTTTAATATTGACGTTAATCATATTGATTTCTTTGTGTAAATCCGTTTCTTCGAAATTCCCCACATCGCCGAATCCGGCATTGTTAATCAGCACATCAATGGTTTCTTTCTTCAGTTTTTCCGCCAGCTCCAGTGTCTGCAGTTCATTGGACAAATCACAAGTGTAAATCTGTACACTTACAGATACTTCCTCGGCAATCTGTTCCATGGCTTCTTTATTTCTGGCAACAAGGATTAAATCAAATCCCTTTTCCGCATACTGTTTTGCAAATTCCTTTCCGATTCCGGAACTTGCTCCTGTAATACATGCTACCGGCATTGAACCCTCCTTTCACTTACTCTTCCGTAAGTTTCATGTTGATTACTTCATATAGTGTATCCATACTTGTAATTTCATTGCATCGCTTTCTCAGTTTTGCCGAGTGCGGCTGTCCCTGTGTATACCATGCAATATGCTTTCTCATTTCACGCACCGCCGTATACTCTCCTTTAAAATCGCAGAGCAGTTTCGCATGGCGGATAATCATGTCCCGTACTTCATCCATGGTTGGCTCCGGCAAAATTTCTCCGGTTTCTAAATAGTGATTTACCCGATGGAAAATCCATGGGTTTCCTCTTGCTGCACGGCCAATCATCAATCCGTCACATCCGGTATATTCTTTCATTGCCTTAGCATCCTCCGGTGTGAAAATATCTCCGTTTCCAACGACCGGCACCTTTACAGCCTTCTTCACATCACGAATCGCATCCCAATCTGCAGTACCGCTATAGTACTGTTCTCTGGTTCTTCCGTGCACTGCAATCGCAGAAACACCGCTGGCTTCAGCAATTTTTGCAATCTCCACTGCCTGGGTTTCTCCCTGCTTAAATCCTTTTCGAATCTTCACCGTCACCGGCTTCGGAATCGCCTGTACCATCTTTGTCAAAATATCTTCCACCAATTTCGGCTGTGTCAACAGAAAAGAGCCTTCATGGTTGTTTACGATTTTCGGCACCGGACATCCCATATTAATATCAATAAAATCACAAGGTCCTTCTGCCACCTGAGCACCGATTTCCGCCATGATGTCAGGATCCGAACCAAAAAGCTGAACACCGATGGGGTGTTCACTTTCTCCGATTTCCAGCAACGGCTTTGTATTTTTATTCTTATATAAAATGGCTTTAGCACTTACCATTTCCGTGTACATTAGCCCACAACCCTGTTCCTTACATAAGAAACGAAAAGGCAGGTCTGTTACACCTGCCATTGGACCCAATGCAATACTATTCTTAATATCTATTGTTCCTATTTTCATCTTATTTCCTATTTTTATTCTTTTCGTAAATTAAGCGCATTCCCTGCAAGGTTAACTGACTGTCATAAATGTCGATACAATCCGTATTTTCATAAATAATACGTCCCATACCACCGGTGGCAATTACCTTCAGGTTTTCGATACCGCTTGCTTTCTTAATATGTTCCACAATATATTCCGTCTGGCCGATATAACCGTATACAATACCTGCCTGCATACTGGTGATTGTATCTCGAGCCAAAATCGTATCCGGCTTAGCAATTTCAACTTCCGGCAATTTTGCGGTTTCGTTCCAAAGAGCCTTGGCACAAATCTTAATTCCTGGTGAAGTGACACCGGCTTCAAAAGTACCATCCGGCCCGATTAAGTCATAAGTTGTGGCAGTACCAAAGTCAATAACAATACATGGTGCCCCGTAAATTTCATAGGCTGCTACAGCATCTACGATACGGTCTGTTCCCACTTCTCTTGGATCCGTTCTGTTGATTCGGATTCCGGTCTTGGTTCCCACGCCAACAATAATCGGTTCAATTCCAAGATATTTAATAATTCCACTGTTTAATGAATACATTACTTTCGGCACAACGGAAGCAACAATAACATCTTCAATATTTTCAATGCTAATCCCTCTTCCGCGAATCATATCTACAATCAAGGTACCGTATTCGTCTGAAGTTTTGTTACTCTTTGTGGTAATTCGGAAGGTGGCATAAACCTCAGTTCCTTCAAAAAGTCCTAAAGTAATATTTGTATTTCCTACATCAATCGTCAATAACATCTGCATCTTCTCCCAATACAAAAACTCTATAGTAAAGCTCTAAAGCTTCCAGCAAATCTCTCTTGTTTACCTGCATTTGATGAACCTTCAGTCCACTTCCGATATCATCATAAAGAATATCGTCTTCTTTTGCCTGTGTCGTAAACTGTAACGTTCCGTCTTCCTGATACTCCAACAGGAGAATTCCGCCGATTTCTTCCGTAAACATAACACACATAATCTGCAATTCCTGCTTAATCTGTTCCGGAAGGTTTGAAAACTGTTCGTTCAGATAATACTTCTTTTCATATGCGTTGGAACCGCACAGAACAATCTTATCATTAAACATATTTGCTCCTTTATTCTCAAAGGCAATCCCATGCGATACTGCATGGGATTTTCCTTACTCTGCTTATTTTACAACTTCTGCCAATGCCTGTACTGTACCGGCAATTCCCTGAATTTCAGATGGGATAATAATTTTTGTAGCCTGTCCGTCTGCTGCTGCTGCAAATGCTTCCAAGCTCTTAATTGTAAGAACTGCCTGATCTGCTCCGGCATCTTTGATTGCTTTGATACCATCCGCAGTAGCCTGCTGTACTTTAAGAATCGCTGCAGCCTCACCTTCAGCTTCCAGAATTTTCTTCTGCTTTTCAGCGTCAGCCTTTAACACGGCTGCTCTGTTATCAGCTTCCGCATTTAAGATTGCAGCTTCTTTCTTACCTTCTGCAATCAGGACAGCTGATTTCTTTTCACCTTCTGCTCTAAGAATCTGTTCACGCTTTTCACGTTCAGCTCTCATCTGTTTTTCCATTGCTTCCTGAATATCTCTTGGTGGAATGATGTTCTTTAATTCTACACGGTTTACTTTGATTCCCCAAGGATCTGTAGCAACGTCCAATTCCGCACGCATTCTTGCGTTGATTGTTTCTCTGGATGTTAATGTTTCATCTAATTCCAAATCACCAACGATGTTACGAAGTGTTGTTGCTGTTAAGTTCTTAATCGCAACGATTGGATTTTCAACACCGTAAGCATATAATTTTGCATCTGTAATCTGATAGAAAATGATTGTGTCAATCTGCATTGTTACGTTATCTCTTGTGATAACCGGCTGTGGTTCAAAATCTGCAACCTGTTCTTTCAAGTTTACTCTTCTTGCAATTCTGTCAAGGAACGGAACCTTGAAATGTAAACCTACTGACCATGTTTCCTGATATGCACCAAGTCTTTCAATAACATATGAGTGTGCCTGTGGCACAATCTGAATACAAGAAACAGCGATAACAACGATTACCGCAATAACTCCTACTAATACAATAAATCCTAAATCTTCCATTTTAATAATCCTCCATTTTTTTAAGTTATTTCTTTTTCTCTACGATGAGCTTAACCCCCCGGACTTCTTTCACCGTCACTAAAGCATCTTTTTCAATCGTCTGATCTTTTGCACTTCTGGCAGTCCACTCAACACCATCCAGTGTAACCATTCCCGTTGCCGCAACATTATCAATGTTCTCCACAACCTTTGCTGTTTTTCCTTCCAACGCTTCAACATTCGTCTTTTGCGTTCCTTTATTGAAGTACTTTACCGCATACGGTCGAACCAGTAACATCACCGCAATGGATACCACAAAGAATACCACTGCCTGCAAAATAATATTACCATTTAATAAGTAAACAATTTCTGCAGCTAATGCACCAATGGCAAACCAGATTGTTGTCAAACCTAAGGAAGCAAGTTCCAGACCGACAAAAATAATAAATGCTCCGAGCCAAACCCAGACCATATATTCTGTATACTCCATAGCCCCATTTCCTTTCTTCATAATATTACGACCATTATATCATTTTCCACAAAAAAAGAAACCCTAATAATTTAGGATTCCTTCTATAATCATTATTCTACATTCTCTACAAATCCGGCATTTACAAATCCCTGCTGACCTTGGTAGTCAATCTGAATCCATTCACCGTTCTGAGAAATTACATCAAACACATCTCCCTCATCTACCAGACCTAATGTTTCGCTATCCTGAGATGCCTCTGCACGAACTGTTAAAGTATCCGCTGTAATTCGAATCTGCTGTGCTGTAGTTTCAGCAACCTCTTCTGTAACTTCTTCGGTTTCTTCTGTAATTGCCTCGGTTTCCACAACCGTTGTTTCTTCAGCAGTTTCTTCTATAGTAGTAAGTGCTTCTTCCGAAGCAGCAACTTTTACGCTTTCTCCATTATTAATTGCAATAGATTCCGTCGCCGTGATTGACAATTCCTGCTGGTTTACATATTCCACATCGTCATTTCGATGCATGGCAGCCACAATTGTAATCATAGAAGCCAGGAAAAAAATAAATGTATACATTAATGCATTTGCATGCTTATAAATATTCTGTTTTAACTTTCTTTTTTCAAATCGATTCATAATAACTCTCCAAAAAGTATATGCTCGAGAATTTTAACAGACTTTTTTCCTTATGTCAAACCGAAAATCGACACATTTCGTTTTTCGCCCCCTATTTTCCATCAAATTTTCCTTTATTTTAGGTTGAATTATTATGCATTTTTTTGGATAAAACAGGTATTATTTCTCGGTTTTTTACTAGTTTTTGTAACATTTTCATAAACTTTTTTAATAATCTTGCATATTTTTATTAGTAGTTGTATGATAATCAACGTGAAAAAAAATATAATTATGGTTGATTTTGTGAAAACTTAAAACTATGGACTAACAATCGACCCACCTAATTAAAGGAGGATTTAAATTATGGCAACAACAAAGGCAACAACAACTGCTAAAGCTGCTGAAAAGAAAGTTGAAGCAAAAGCTGTTGAAACAAAGAAGGCAACTACAACAACTACTAAAGCTGCTACTCCGGCTGCAAAAGCTACTGAAGTAAAAGCTGAAACAAAGACAGCTGCTAAGGCTCCTGCTAAGAAAGCTGAAACAAAGACTGCTGCTAAGAAGACAACTACAGCTGCTAAAGCTCCTGCTAAGAAGGCAACTACAGCTACAAAGACAGCTGCTAAGAAGCCTGCTGCTAAGAAAGCTGCTGCTAAGAAGGAAACAAACCTTTTTGTAGAATTCGCAGGAAACCAGGTTGATGTTGAAACAGTTAAGACAAATGCAATCGCTGATTATAAAGCTAAGTCTGGTAAGAAGACAGCTCCTACTTCTGTTAAAATTTATGTTAAACCGGAAGACGGAAAAGCTTACTATGTAATCGATGACGTATTTGGTGATGTAGCATTATAATTTTTAAAATATATAAAAGACTCCGAAAGCAATTTGTTTTCGGAGTTTTTTATATGCCATAAATCATTATAAAAACCGGAGTGCTCCGTAGAGCATTCCGGTTTTCTTATTTAGTCTTCTTTCATTTTACGGAAAGCAATTCCTCCGGTAAGCACTGATACGAAAAGCATCATCAAGATTACCATCAACTGATTTCCATGTCCTGTCTTAGGAGAAATCAGTGAAGTATTGCTTGTGCCAGTCTGTGTCTGGTTTGGCGTTGTTGTCTGTTCCTTTGTTGTCTCTTCTTTTGTTTTCTTTTTCTTCTTTGTTTTCTTTGAAGTCTTCTCTTTCTTTGTCTTTTCTTTTACTGTTGTTTCTTCTTCTGTTTCTGTTGTTGTTTCTTCAATCTTACGATATTTAAACACAATAACATTTTCATCACCTTCAGCAATTTCCAATTCAACTGTGTCCGCACTGATTAATTCGTATCCATTCACATTAACAGCCTTTTCTGTAACAATGGTTCCAACCTGTGTTTCTTCACCCGGTTTTGCAGTAAAGATTTCTTTTCCGTTCTCATCCACATATTTTACAATGTAGTTGGAATGAACCGGAACAAATACTGCTTCAAAAACAGTATCTTCTGTAATTGTTTCATCCTTTGGATCATCTACGGAAGAATCTCCTCCGGTCACTTTCTTTGTCCAACCGGCAAATTTATATCCCTTATCTGCTTTCGGTTCAGGAACGTTTTCCGGATTGCTTCCATAAGAAACTTCTTCTCCTTCATCTCCGTCAATACTTCCGTTATTTCCTGCCTGATAAGTTACATTCAATTTGATCGGATCAAACACCGCTTCAAATTCATCATCTTCTGTAAAGACAAGGTCTTTGATTTCATCAGCAGTATAAATCTTGTCGTCACTCTTTCTCTTCCATCCCTTGAACTCATGACCTGTGTCAGCACTAGTTCCCGGAACGGTCTCTACTTTATCTCCATAATCAAAAGTCTGTGACTTTTCAGCATCGGTTCCTGTTACACTTCCGTTATTCCCTGCCTTAAAGACTACGGTCACCTTTCCAAGTTCCCACTGGGCAACAAATGCAGTGTCATCTGTAAGCTGCATTGCCGCAACCTGTTCGGAAGTATAAACAGTGTCATCCTGACTATCTACAATCTTCCAACCAACAAAGGAATATCCCGGATCAGAGGTTTTCTTAACAGGAACACTGTCTACCGAGCCATTGCAAACAACAGTCTGTTCTGTATCGCCTTCAATCGTTCCGTTTGTTCCATTTAAGAATCTCGCTTCCACTGTAGGAATTGCTTTCTTTTTGCTATCAGTATCGCTTACTTCTTTATCGGCAGTACTTAATTCCCCTGTTTCTTCATTATAGGTCGGTACCACGCCAAAGGCAGAAGCTGATGGTTTTGTTTCAATTGGATTTGTATCCAATGCCTTGTGAAGTCCGGAAATAATTAACTGGTCTCCCTTGTTCAATGAAATTCCACCGTTTAACAGTTCGCGAAGCATCAGGAAACTTTCATTCTGATATTCAATATCACGTTTTGGAATATTCAGTACAAGTTCTTCACCGTCCGCCGGTTTATAAGTCACTACCAAAGTATCATTCTCACCTAAGAAACCATTTGGATCCTTCACACCGTCTTTATCTAATACAAATCCAGTCCCATTGCTGTCATCCAATTTAATGTCTGTCATCTGACCTGCATCTGTTGTAATCGTAAATACCGGGTAGATTTCCGTACCCTTTGGAAGGTATTCATCTTTGTATTTTCCTTCATCGTCTTTGTTCAAGACCTTGCCGTCTTTATCCTGTAACACACCTGTTACTTTAATATCCGGATCATTCACAGGAATTAATTTTCCATCTACCGGAAGTGTTGTAACTTCATTGTTCTTAAACTGAATATGTCCGCTGTTATCAAAGTAAGGTTCCGGTGCAACCACATGAACATCCAGCTCAGACTTCAAAATTTCGTCTGCCGGCATTTTTCTTTTAATTCCTGAGATTGTTACAGATTCCTGATTATCCAACTGCACATTCTTTAATGCTGTTACAAATTCTCTTACTTTATCATCATTGTATAAATCATTTGCTGCAATAGAGAATGTCTTAGTCACCTGTCCGTCTTTATCCTTTACAGTCACAGTGATTGCATCATCTACATAAGCATTTCCAAGGTTTAAAGTTGGATAATTGTTTCCAAAGTATCCAATTTGAACCCCTAACTCATTATCCACAATTTCCAAATCGGTTAATTTATTTGGTGCGTTCGGATTAATCTTTGTTGTGCTGGTTATATTATATTCCACTCCAACGGTTTCACCTGCCTGAACTTTTGAGCCATCAGGAATTTCATTACCGTCTTTGTCCTTAAAAGTTACTTTTGGTGTAACCCCTGCCTGTACTAATGGCATATTTGTTTCAATTCTAATATTACTTAAAGAAGTATGTCTTTCCAAGTAGAAGAAATCAAAATCATAAATCTGTCCTTCTACTAATCCTAAAGATTCTGCCAACTGTTTTGACGCGTTATCTTTGGCAACTTCAGAATCATTTCCGGATTTTGCATTATAGTTCAATACTACTGAGCCGGAAACGGCACCATGGGCACCACCAATATCCATTGCCTTCTTTCCGTTAATAAATAAGTAAACGTCATCATCACCGGAGAAGTTAAATTCCAAATCCGAAGATGTGTCATAAACAAACTGGCAGTGTGCCTTCATTCCATAATGATAGTTGTGTTTTTCATTTGTGAGTTCTCCGTCTGCCACACCAAATGGAGCACTTAAGTCACTTCTATCACCTAACACTGCACTATCCAACGGAAATAATCCGGTAGTTCCTGCAGTATTTAAATCCTGATGAATGTTCTTATTATCTAAGTCATAATTAATCTTCTGTCCATTGGAGAATCTGTACTTATCAGAATTATTCAATAAATCCAATGTTAATGTCTGGTATAAATCTGTTTTCTGTGTAATGTCTCCGTTTGTATCACTCCAAAAACTGTTTAAGAAGTAATATGCGTAATCCATACATGAAGTAATGTCATCCAGTTTAGCACCACCGTCATATTTTGCTTTTGAAGTTTCATAATCTCCTAAGTTTGCTTTTGCAAGCTGCTTCATATAGATTTCACCCACGCGGCGCGTTCCTTCTTTGGAAGAATCATTCGCAACGTATACACGAACTTTGTTCACACCATTTGGAATAGTAATGGTTGCTTTTCTGTCATCTAGAGAAGTTCCACTCTCATTATATTGAGTCGGTAATTTTGAAATCAGAACATTTCCGTTTTCATCTTCTACCCAAACCTTACAAATTCCATTATCATTCATTCCGTTTTTAAAGCGGTAAGTTTCACCTGGTGTTACGTTCACTTCTTTGTATGCAGAAGTCTCTTCATCGTTATCACAAGTAATTCCTCCACCTTGGTATACTCTCCATGAAGAACCATCCTCAACAACCCATCCAAGTTTTGTTGCACTGACGTTTCCAGATCTATCTAATAAATCTTTTTCCTTGTTCCATTGCTCACCATCTTTTTTCAAAAGATAGAACGGCATAACGGCTGGATCCGCACCGTTCTTTGGACTCAAGGTTACAGAAACGATACTGTCCTCTTCCAAGGTAAACTCGTAAACTTTTCCCGGACGATTTGCTCCGGAATCAGTTTCTCCCTTTTCTTCAAAGGTAACGTTTTCTGTTCCTGTCGGTGTGGTGATAGTCACATCCAAATCATTGACAGCCCAACCGTAGAGTCTATAAGTTCCTGCAGACAATACTCCTAATTCACAGGTAGCAGTATTCTCCGAATCTTTGCTTGTTGCATGAAGCTGATCCCCTTCCTGATACCAAAGGACATTTTCGTTGGAATCATAAACATTATTTCTATTTCCTTCTACTCTAGAAGAAACACCTTTTTCAAAAGTCCATCCAATGTCTTCTAAAGTATTAAAAATCTGTCCACCTTCATTAACTTCAATCTTTGTTTCTTTTGGATTTTCCGTAAGAACCATATTTGTAATCTTTCGATATAAACCGGATACATCTGTTCTTGTATCATAGTTTGCATCGGTACGAACCTGCTCGATTGTATCCTTTACAATCTGTGCCACACGTTCCACCACTTCTTTTTTATAAACCGGTGTTCCGTTTGGTCCCAATTCGTCTTCTACTAAATTTTTACCACTGTTTTCATTAGCTACTCCACTTGGAGTATCTACATACATTGTTAATCCAAAACTTGTATCTGTATTCAAGTATTCAAACAACAATGTATCATTTAAATGGTCATAAATGACAATTGGCATTTTCATCTGCTGTTGCTGTGCAGCACCTACCTTATCAGTTTTGTCAGTTCCAAACTGAAGATATGCACTTACGCCACTGAGCAGCATTGCCACAACTAGTACGTACGAAATAATTTTCTTAGTCATCTTTCGTCTTTCCTCCTCTTTCTTCGTTTAACCCAACATTCCCATTATATCCTCAAAAAAATTTTTTTGTAAGCATCTAATTAATTTTTCGTGCATATTGTTAAAATATACAGAAATTATAATGAAATAATCTATAAAAAAATCACAGTGCCACCTTTTTCAGGCACTGTGATTCCCTTATTTCCTTCACATTCTATTTTTGAGTTAAAAACGTTTTTTACTCACTTTCAACGTTCTGTATAAATTCGTTTAACTTTTCAACCAATGGTTCTACAGCAATACCATGAACCATACATGCTTCCTCCAATGATTCTCCCTGTGAAGCAGGACAACCAATACAATGCATTCCTTCATTTAATAAGATTGGAACACATCCCATGTTTACTTTTAAGATATCAGCAATAATCATATCCTTTGTAATCTGAGTTGCCATAAGTCTACCTCCTAAATTTATTCTTTACTATCATAACACTAAATTCATATAATGCAACTAGAAATTAGCACTTTTCCGGTTCCGGATATTCCACGCCAAAAGTTTCCACAGTAACTTTCTTCATTCTCTGATCTGCCAATGGACGATCCTGATAGTCTGTTCTTTCTTCTGCAATTTTGTTTACAACATCCATACCTTCTGTGATTTTTCCAAAAGCTGCATACTGTCCATCCAAGTGTGGAGAAGTCTCATGCATAATGAAAAACTGTGATCCTGCAGAATCAGGCATCATGCTTCTTGCCATAGAAAGTACTCCCGGTGTATGTGCAAGGTTGTTTTCAAATCCATTTCCGGAAAATTCTCCCTTAATAGAATAACCGGGTCCTCCGATTCCTACTCCCTGAGGATCTCCACCCTGAATCATAAATCCACGAATAACACGGTGGAAAATAATTCCATCGTAAAATCCCTTCTGAATCAAGCTGATGAAATTGTTTACCGTATTTGGTGCAATTTCCGGGTATAATTCAGCCTTCATAATATCTCCGTTTTCCATTTCAATTGTAACAATTGGATTCTTTTCTGCCATTTCTGTTCTCCTTTTCTTTTATAAATTTGTTAAAAAAACGATTTTAACATTTTGTTCATATTTCTTTTACATCAGAAACACTGTTTTTTTACTATTGTATTTTATTATTATCATTGTAAACAAGAGATTGCATCAAATGTTTATATTTTTCATAATTTTTATCGTTCGTTAGGACGATATGAATCGACATATTTGTCGATTCCCTCCCTTTTTATTATTTATTAGAATAGATTTGTAGAAAAAGGATGCGCGAGCATCCTTTTTCTAATGCTCTTTTTTCTACAAATACTGTCTTGCCAGAATATATGCCATATATCCGGCATAAATCAGAATCAAAAGAATTCCTTCATATCTGCGAATTTCTTTTCCTGTTCGCGCCACCACAAAGGCTGCAATCGTAACACCAAAACAGATGATGGCATCTGCCAAGGACATTGTCAAAACACTAACCGGTGAAACAGAGGCGGAAAAACCTAACACCAATAAAATATTTGCAATATTGGAACCTACAACATTTCCAACAGCAATATCTGCTTCCCCTTTTCTTGCAGCTACAACAGAAGTTACCAGTTCCGGTAAAGATGTTCCCAATGCTACAATGGTAAGTCCCACCAACGTTTCACTCATTCCCGCGGAAATCGCAAGACGCTTTGCACATTCTACAACTACTTCTCCACCAACCATAACGCTAATGGCACCACCGATAATACAAAGGGCACATTTTCCATTGGTCATGACTTCTTCTGTGGTTTCTTCACTGTTCTTTCTTTCTTTTAATGCATAAGTGACAGTCCATACAATAAAGAAAAGGAATAATAAAACCAGTAAGATTCCGTCAATTCGGTTAATCATTCCGATTTTCTCTCCTGCAATTTTGAAACTGAACACATTAATCTCTTTTGCTTTTCCGGAAAACCATAATGCATCTCCTGCAAGGAAAACCAATACGGCTGTGATAAAAATCAAGAAAGGAAATTCTCTTTTAACCACAGACTTCTTTACCGGAATTTTAATAAATAACGCTGTAACACCCAGCACCATCAACAAATTAAACACATTCGAACCTACTACATTGCTGTATGCAATGGCGTTGGAATTCTGAATGGATGCCACACTGCTGACTGCCAACTCCGGCAGGGATGTTCCAATTGCCACAATGGTAAGTCCTACAACAATGGAAGGAACCTTCAGTTTCTTTGCAACTGCCGAACTTCCTTCAACAAAGAAATCCGCTCCCTTTACCAACATAACAAATCCAACACAAAGTAATAAAATTTCTAATACAATTATCATCATTAACACCTATACTTCTTTCATCTATACTCTATTCCGAAACTTCTTCGCCACGATACATACATACCAGCTGACGATTTCCATAGTCATCAATACATGTGGAACACATAATTACCTTATCTGTAACCTTCGGCTTTCCATAAGAAAAGGAATAACTACTCTTTGATGCCACACGGTCAATCCAGCTTTGGAAATCGGAATCATTTTCAAACCCGTACTCGTAAACATTTTCGTCGGTATCCTTCGCTGAAAATGTAGAGAATACATAATAAAGATAATGTTTGTATCCAACATAAACATCAAAAACCTGATGTTTTTTACAGAAGTTTGCATTTCGGAAATCCATTAAATCCTGGAACATGGAGCCATCCAGCATATTGTGTCCGTACAGCAAACACATTTTTCCTTCCAGTCCTGCGGTTCGGTAATCAATAAAAATAGAACCGGAGCCGTTCTTTACTTTATCCACACCACGCCACAGATAAAAGGCATTATCTGAATGTTCCACAATGGGGTACTGGATTCTAGTGCCTTCTAATTTGATATATCCTTTGGCCTCATCATTATACTCCAGCATGGCGTCATAATCCCAAACCCATTGTTTCTGTGTGGAATAGCTGATTTCTCCGTTTTTGTCCACTTCCTGCACTTCCACATCCTGAATAAACATATTTTCAATATTGGCATATTTCTTTTCGTCTTCTTTATAATCCAAATATGAAAGCGTTAGATTATAAGATGCATAAATCAACGCGCATGCTGCCAATCCCAGGCAAATAAATCGCACCACATTATACATTTTGTCCGACAAAATATATTTTTTATCTTTCTTTTCCATTTCAAACTCTCGCTTCACTATTGGGCAACAAGCTGTTTTCCCCCAGCTCCCAAGTCACCCGGATATTACCTAGTATAATGATTTCCACTCAAATTATCAAGTAAACAATCTATAAAACAAAAGCCACAGTTGTTTCGCACAACTGTGGCTTGCATATTAGCGAGCTTAAAATTAAGCCTTGTTTACTGATCCGAAAAGTTCCATCTTTTCTTTTACTGTAGCCTTGATAGCTTCAGCACCAGGAGCAAGAAGTTTTCTAGGGTCAAATCCCTTTCCTTCTAAGTCCTTACCAGCTTCTACATATGCTCTTGTAGCTTCCTGGAATGCTAACTGGCATTCTGTATTTACATTGATCTTAGATACTCCAAGATCGATTGCTTTCTTGATCATATCTTCAGGGATTCCTGTACCACCGTGAAGTACTAATGGCATTAAACCTGTCTTCTGCTGAATAGCATCTAAAGTTTCGAAGCTAAGTCCTTCCCAGTTTTCAGGATATTTTCCGTGGATGTTTCCGATACCTGCTGCAAGCATGTCAACACCAAGGTCTGCAACTGCTTTACATTCATCAGGATCTGCACATTCACCCTTACCGATAACTCCGTCTTCTTCACCACCGATTGAACCAACTTCTGCTTCAATTGATAATCCCAAAGCGTGAGCAACGTTAACTAATTCCTGAGTTTTTGCAATATTTTCTTCGATTGGATAATGTGAACCATCAAACATGATTGATGTGAATCCAGCCTTAATACAAGCGTAGCATCCTTCGTATGTACCATGGTCTAAGTGAAGAGCTACAGGAACTGTAATTCCTAATTCTTCATCCATAGCCTTTACCATAGCTGCTACTGTCTTAAATCCTGTCATATACTTTCCAGCGCCTTCAGACACACCTAAGATTACAGGGCTGTTTAACTCCTGTGCTGTTAAAAGAATAGACTTTGTCCATTCAAGGTTGTTGATATTGAACTGACCTACAGCATAGTGGCCTGCTTTAGCCTTGTCTAACATTTCTTTAGCTGATACTAACATAATGTACCTCCATATTTTTTAAAAAATTTATCTCAAACATAACTAGTATAACTGATTTTTCTAGGAATGCCAACATTATTTTACTTTAATCTTGACAGTTTTACTCCATTTGCCATATCTTTTCTTACCATTAGAGTCGATTGCATAGGCACGAACTTTCACTTTATAGGTTTTTCCGGATTTAAATTTTCTCATAAGAATTGCTTTAGAATCCGTACTTCCTTTTCTCTTTCCTGCCTTAACCTGGAATCCGTCATGTTTTCCTTTGACTTTAAACTTCAATGTAAGCACTTTCTTGTAACGCTGCTTTGTGGAAGTAATCTTCGCCTGCTTCAGCTTAATCTTTTCCCACTTCACATTTGCAGTCACGTCTTTGTAGATTCGGCTGGTTGCCTTCAGTTTTCCTTTAGTTGCTGCATTAATCCAACTGATAAAACGATATTTATTTCTCTTAACGGTTGGAAGGGTAACAGTTTCGCCGTCTTTTACTTTCTGTGTTGAAACAACTTTTCCAAGACTTTTAAATGTTACCTGTCGAGTTGGAACAATGTCTGCATCATTGGATTTAAATTTACTTGTTCCTTTATCACACTCTCTTTGATATACACGAACATAATCTACCAGCATCTGAGCTGATTCAAATTTATCATTTGGTCCCATTCCCGGAAGATTTCCACCAATCGCACAATTTATAATAAAGTAATATTCATCTTCACGCAGTTCTGATTTTGCCTTATCAGAAATATCAAATTCTCTGTAAACTTTATTATCCACATAGCACTGAATCTTTTTCGGAGTCCAGTTCATTCCATAGACATGCCACTGTGTCTTATCTTCCATTTTTTTATAACCTGTGAAATAAGTATCTTTGCCCGGCTTTTTCACTTCATCTTCATAATGTAATGCAGCCTGAGCGAATGCTCCGGTGTTCCATGTTTCTAAAATATCAATCTCTCCACAGTATGGCCATCCTTTTGGCTGATTCTGTCCCAGCATCCAAAAAGCCGGCCACAATCCGTCTTCACTTGGAACTTTAATTCTGGCTTCAATCTTTCCATATTTAAAAGAAGCCTTTCCACTGGTCTGAATTCTTGCAGAAGTATAATGAATATCTCCGCCTTCTTCCTTGTCTGCTCTGGCTGTTATAACAAGATTTCCGTTTTCTACTTTGATGTTTCTTTCTTCATCCGTATAATCTTCCCATTCATTGTTTCCCCAGCCCCAATTGCCATTGCCATGCTCATAGTTCCAGTTGTCCTGATCTAAGGCTGTGCCGTCAAATTCATCACTCCAAACCAGTTTGTACTGTTTGGAATCTGCTGCTTTTACCGGTGCAGTCACCGCTGTTGCTGTTGCTGTAACAGCTACTGCTGCTACAAATAATTTTGTTAACCCTCTCATCCTGTTTCTCCTTTTCTTACTTTTTCTTTACATATTTCTGCAGTTTCTTCTTTTTCACTTCAACGCCCTGCATACTCTTGATAAAGCTTTCAAATTTCGAGTATCCGTAATCTTTCACATTAAAGTTTTTAAACTGGCTATGAACTTCCTGTCCCATCGTTCCCAAATGCATCGGTTCCGTCTCCACCTTCTTGCGGATAAACTTTTCAATATCGCTTTTGGAAACCTTCAGATCAGCCTTGGTAACATAAGTGCTCTTTCCTTCTTTTTTCACTTCGAAGCGATTCATATCTTCCACAAAAGTGGACAAGGATTTATATCCATAGTTTCGCACGTCAAAATCGGAGTACGCTTTAATCAGACGACTTCCGATTTCTCCCAATCCCGTATCTTTGCCGGCATTTTCATTTTTGCTGATAATGTCATCAATGTAACCGGTCAGTTCAACAATGGAAGTAATATCTGCCTTCTTCACCTTATTATCTTCAGAACTTTCTGCTTTTCCTTCCGCATTTTCGTCCTGCAAAATTTCCAGGTTCTTGTATGCGGTACAGGCAGCCTTCAATGCTTTAGAGGCATTTCCTTTTCCCATACCGATGACTTCCATACCGGACTCTCTCAACCGGTTTACCAGTCTGGTAAAATCACTGTCACTGGATACAATACAGAACCCTTCCACATTTCCGTTATATAAAATGTCCATGGCATCAATAACCAACATAATATCGGAAGCATTCTTAGCGCTGGAATATCGCGGCTGATGAACCTGCACAATAGCATGCTTCACCGCAATATCGTTCCACGCCTTTAAAGAATCATCCGTAAAGTTTCCGTACATTCTTTTGTACGTTACTGTTCCGTATTCATTAATTTCTTTTAATATCTCGTCAATGTAGCGATAGCTGGTATTTTCAGCATCGATCAATAACGCGATTCGCTTATCTGTCATTTTGTTCTCCTACTATTTCAAGTTAAATTTCAATTCTACAAAGCCTACCGCATATGGTGCAACTTCATATGGCGAAAATACAACGTGTACTTTCTTTCCTTTAATATAAAATTTAAAGTCCTCTTCTTTGTAATCATCAAAAGTTGTTTCCTGATATATCGATGTCAACTCAATATGATTTTTTTTAAAGAACTTCTGCAGCTTTGTTTTCATCTTGTTTTTTACCGTACCTAAATCCATCTTCAATACATCAGTAATATACACTTTTTTTCCTGTTTTTATATTGTAGTTGTATCCCACAAACCAAGAAATTGGATGTGCGCCCCCTGCACTATACTCCATATTATCTTCTAGAATTGAAAAATATTTTCCCTTGTTTGATGTTACCTTTCTACTGCAAGAATAGAATGATCCGGTTCCGTATTCTCCCGTACCATAAACTTTCTTCGATTCCTTATAATCTTTCAAAATCGCCTTGTTGCTCTTTTTCATATCACGGTTAACCGCCTTAGCAACTTTCGACTTTCCTTTAACTACCAGATTTGTATAATCCAGCGACATATAAGTCGTACTTTTCTTTACCGTCTTGGTTTTGTACTTAACCGTTTTTGCGGAAACTCCTGTAACGGAGCTCATACTAACAGCTACTGCCAACACACACATCATTGCTACAATTTTCTTCAATTTCATATCGTTTACCTCCCTATACTCTAACCTCTATTGTACCAAATTGCTGGTGCAATGACTAGAGATTAGTTGTTGTATTTAACATCCGGACAGAAATGTGCCAATGCACAAAACCATTCCCCAAATAATTCTGTCCATTGGCACACACTTTGTTTCGACTATTACTTTCCTAGTCCCTTATTTTTCAAAATCTCTACATATAAATACTGTAGTGCTGAATTAGCTTTTATTATAGCATTCTTTGAAACTCCCTTAAAAGCATTCTTTCCTACTACGGATCCTTTTTGAATATTATTTGTTATGAAGACCAGTGTCTTTATTCTCTTACAGTTATAAAATGCTTCCTTACCAATCTTCTTAATATTCTTTCCAAAGGTCACTTTCTTTAATTTCTTATAATTCTTGAAAGCCCCTGCATTGATTTCGGTAACCGAATATTTAACTTTATTTGCTTTAACCTTTGCAAGAATATTCAAGCTCTTTATTTTCTTGCTTGACGCTCCAACAACCTTCACTGTTTTCTTGCCTGTAACCTGATAAATGACTCCTTTTCTTTTAAAAAGATTCTTATCCTTACTCTTTCGAACCTCAACCATAAATGGAGAAAATTCTTTAACGTCAATTCGAACCTTTCCTCTTACGACTCTTGCGTTCTGAGTCTGAACGGAACCATCGGATAACAAGTGACGTATCCTTAATCTATCGCCATTTTTGAAACCTTTCGGTGCATCAAAACAAACTTTTGTCCTCTCACTCGACATATCGCAGGAACCCTTTACTTTAACTTCATAATATCCTTTTACGTTATAACCGTTTTCTGCAAGTTTGTTGAACTTGCCTCCTTTTTCTTCTAATTCCCCTACCTTTAATTTGGATGTCTTATCCATTGTAGAATTAGATGCAAAAGTTCCTGTCTTTCTATTCTCAAGGCCCACATAGTACGTCGTAGCTGTTAAATCTGCATTTTTTGCCTCTTCTTCAATCCATCCGAAAGCTTTCACGATCTCAGACTCTCGGTCAAAATAATGCACCTTATTTCCATTTACATCACACAAAAACATACTAGTAATCTGATGGGTTCCATAGTATTCTCCATGAGCTAAAATCTCATAACGTCCGGTTTTTTTATTGTAAGAAAGTGATGTCGAACTACCGTCTCCTCCCATACCTGAATAATTAACCCATGAGGTCATTAAATCTATTTCACTGTCATCTTCTATTTTAAAACTGATTGTAATATTCTTTTCTCTTGGGATATATATTTTTTCAATTTTAAAAGAAGACAAAATCAACTTTGGCGGTGTAATATCTCCATTTCCACCTTTAACAAAAATATTTCCCTTACTTAAATCTGTAGCCTTTTCATCTCCTGAAAAATATTCCGGATACTGTCTGGCAAAGCTCTGTTTTTTGTCACAATAGCTGATTTTATTACCAAATGCATCTTCAGCATAAATAACGATTGGCTCTATTTTCCCATAACTACTACAGTTGATAGGGTACTCATAATATCCGCTTGATGAATTATATTTTCCTTCCGAAGCAAGACATGCGCTGGCATATGCGTAATATACATATGTATATGCTATCGGTGAGCTGTCGCTCATCTTTACCTTGAAATTTACGTCAGCCCCCTTCTTAGGACTTGAATTACTTACTGTAAAGCTACTTAAATTAATAAAAGGTGCCACCGTTTCTTTCTTATATACACCTGTTGAAACATTAATATTACCCTTGCTCAAATTTTTGTACTTAATATAATCTACTTCAATTCCTTGGGTAACACCAAGACTCACCGCATCGCTTGAATTATTGTAATATTCCATAGTATTTCCATATACATCAGCAACCCAAATATGATCTATAACTGTTGTTCCAAAATATCTCACATTAATTACGAAATCATATTTACCTGTTGATGAATTATATACACCATTTCCGTGTTCCATAAAGACACCGGCACCTTTAATCCACACTGTCGGCATTACAATTTTGGAATCATCCGTAATCTTAATTGAAATCGTAATCGTATCCAATCTTTGTGGTGTTTTATTGCTTAGTGTAATGGAATTTTCATCAACGGCAGGCGCCTTTGTATCCTTTGCAGATGCTACCGTATTAGGTAACAAAAACAACGACAGAAACATAGCGGCTGCCATTACACTAAATCCAACTAATAATCTCTTCATAATCCATCCCTCCTTTTACATATTTATCCCCCCAAAGAACTTTTATTCTTTGACAAATTTCAAGTAACTCTCCTGCTTTCCTTTTGGAGCTTTGATTTTCACATTCTTTGAAATTCCTTTGAAAGCATTCTTTCCAACATTCTTGTATTTCAGTTTCTTTGTCTTGAAAATCAGTGTTTTCAATTTCTTACAATTATAGAATGCATTTTTTTCAATCTTTTTCACGTTCTTTCCGAAGGTTACTTTTTTCAGTTTCTTGCAATTCTTAAACGCTTCTTTTCCAACACCGATTACAGTGTATTTCTTTCCACAAGTTTTTACTGTGGCAGGAATTGCGATACTTTTCACCTTCTTCTTTGACGTTCCGATGACCTTAACGGTTTTCTTTCCCGTTGCCTGATAAATGATACCTTTTTTCGTAAAGAGATTCTTATCATTGCTCTTCTTTACTTCAATCATAAATGGGGAGAATTCCTTAACATCAATACACACTTTTCCTTTCCGAACTTTTCCATTTGTTGTCTGAACAGTTCCGTTTGAAAGTAAATGTCTGATTCTTAAGGTATCACCATTTTCAAATCCTTCCGGAGCTTCAAAGAAAACTTTGGTGCTTTCTTTCTTCATGTCACATTTTCCTTTGACTTTCACATTGTAAAATCCTTTGACATTATAACCTTTTTCATTCAGTTTTCCGAAGGCATCTGCATTTTCTTTCAAATCATCCACATTCAGCCTTGAAGTCTTGTCCATTGTGGAATTGGATGCAAAAGTTCCTGTTCTTTTGTTTTCTAAACCAACATAGTATGTACTCGCCTTCAAGCTTACCACTTCATATGGCTCATCCTCAGGAACGAAACCAATGGATGTTTCGAAGATTTCTGAATTTTTGTCCAAATAATAGATAGAATTTCCGTAAACATCCGTCAAACGCATTTCATAAATCTGATGGGTACCATAGTAGCTGGCTCCTACGGTAGTTTCATACCTTTTGGTCTCTTTGTTGTAAGAACAACTTCCTGCGCTGTTTGGGCCTTTCAGTCCGCCATCCCAGACATCACAGTACATCGCATTCACTTCAGATTCATCATAAATTTTAAAAGATACTTTCGTATATTCATTCCGACTCAAATAGATTTTTTCAATCCTGATGGAGGAAACATCTAATTTCGGCGGTGTAATATCTCTGCTGCTGCCTGCAACCGTTGCGTTGGCAGCTTTCAGGTTTGCTTCTACATCCGTATCCGCTACATCATGGATGTACTTTTGGAAATAAGTTTGTGTTCTGTCTGCATAACAGGTTTGGTTTCCAAAAGCATCTTCCGCCACAATTCGAATCGGCTGATATTCTCCATAAGTCGGACAATCATACTTGTATTCATAGTATCCGGTAGCACTGTTATAGGTTCCGTAAGTACGCAGACAATGCGAAGAGAACGCATATTGAATATACGTATGAGCAATCGGTGAAGTATCGCTGATTTTCACCTGAACTTTGATTTCTTCTTTTAACTTTGGCTTTGCATTATTTACCTTCAATGTATCCAGACGAACGTTCGGTTTTACAACTTCCGGACTGTAGATTCCATTGGAAACTGTAAAATTGCCCGTACTGAAATCCATATAGGTAAAAATCGGAACATCCTTTGGTACCTTTTCGCATTGGGAATTATAATAAGTTCCCATATTTCCGTAAACATCATTGGTTATAAAATATTCGATTTCATGCTTTCCAAAATATTGCGGCTCGATTTCAAACTCCCATTTTCCTGTGGATGAATTGTAGGTCCCGTTTGTATATACTCCAATTTCGCCAACGCTCGCTACCATCACATAGGCATCTGCAACCTTCGATTCATCTGTAATTTTCACGGAAATCTTTACTGTTCCCTGTCTTTCCACTGTTGTCTTGTTTACTGTAACCGAAGTGGCATCTACTACCGGTGCCTTATTATCAGCCGCCATAATCCGTTCCTGCGGCATGAAAAAGACCGTTGCCAGAATCACAAAAGCCACTGCAGAAAGACCATACATCAATCTTTTCATAAGCATACTCCTTTCTATATTCAGTTTTCATTTTTTACGTATTCTTTTCCGATCCAACACGTAACCATTGATGTATTAATTTTACCACATTAAAAGCATAAATACTATAAAAGAGTAAGCTCTAGAACGTTTCAAATATTATTAATAAAAAAAAGAACTGCCGCTTTCGCGACAGTTCAAAAAAAATGAATTATTTTTTAATTTTAACTGCTTTCACCTTGCTCCATTTACCGTAAACAGTCTTTCCTGCTGCGTTTGGACCAAAGGCTCTTACTTTGAAGAAATATTTCTTCTTACGTTTCAGTTTTTTCTTCACATAAGTTAATTTTGCAGCGCCTCTTACTACAGCAACTTTCTTGAATTTCTTCTTTGTCTTCACAGACATATAAATTTCATATCCTGTAGCATTTGCTGCTTTCTTCCAAGATAATTTTGCGCTCTTCTTTGCTGCCTTAACCTTCTTTAAGGAAACCTTGGTATTTGGATTAAATACCGGCTTCGTTACAGGTTTAACGGTCTGACCACCTGTAGAAGAGTCCTTAGAGGTTGTTGTTTCAACAGCGTTCGGATCCTTCACGGTTAACTCTACGGATTCTGTCTTAAATACTTCTTCGTCTTTGTAGATTGTTACTGTAACAGTAATAGTTCCGTTCTTTGGATATCTCTTCACTGTGACATTACCGAAATCATCTACGGAAGCGTAAGAAACATTGCTTACGGACCATTCAACTCTGTTGTCTGTAATATCGCTGTACTGTACCAATCCGTCTGCCAGTACTTCTTCTCCGAAGGCATTGTTCATAAAGTCTAATACCGGTGCTGTTTCTCCTACCTTAAATGTTTTCTGAATTAACTCAATTGTTTCAATATCAGAGTTTACGGAAACTCTTAAGACAATTCCGTTATCCTCAACATTTCCGTTCTTCGGATAAATTGTAACCGTTGTTGTACCGCAAGTTTTACCCTTGAAGTAAATAGTTCCTTCGTTTGCTTCTCCATTCTTTGTTGAATTTGAAATGGTTAACAATCCCGAATTCACTGCACTGTAAACAATATCCGCATTGGATTCTCCCGGAATTGTATAAGTGAAGGCATTGGATTCTGTTCCTCTGATAGCAACAGTTCCGTTGTTTTCCAGTGTGTTTCCTTCGCTGTCCTTCACAACAATCTTTGAATGACGAACCACTACGGTAACTGACTTGCTTGTAACATATCTGTTTCCGTCATAAGCTGTTGCGGTAATCTGAATACCACCTTCCGGTGTTGCCTTCTTGGCAGTTACATTACCATTGTTGTCTACGGTTACGTACTGAGAATCTCCGGATTCCCATTCGATTTCATTTCCCGAAATCACTCCAAGTCCGGACAAGTCTGATTCCTGACCGAATGTATTTACAACCTTTGCGAATACGGAAGCTGATTTTCCAACATAAATTTCCTGTTCAACCAACTCAATATCCGCAACGTCTGCCTTAATCACTACATTTAATGTAATTGCATTTTTAGCTTTCACACCACCTGCAGGATAAGCAGTAATTTTTGAAGAACCTTTCTTCTTACCACTGATTGTAATGATATCAGCCTGTTCTTCCTGTAATCCAACATACTCTTTTCCGGCAACTGCTGTACATACAGATGCATCTTCGTAGTCAAACTGTGGTGTCTTATTGGCAATAAATCCATTGTATGTATAATACAATTTCTTTGTTTCACTGTTTGTAAGTGTGATCGTAGCACCATCCTGATAGAAGTTTCCGTAAGAATCCTTCAAAATCGGTTTTGCATCGGCCACAGTAACTACTGCTGTAGATTCAAGCACCTTCATCTGCTGACCGGTTGTTTCATTCTTCTTGTATACCGCTGCTGTGATTGTAGCACTTCCGCCGTTTGGCACTTTCTTTGCCACAACTGTTCCGTACTCATTTACTGATACGGATTCTGAATCACTGGATGACCATACAACAGTATTATCTGTAATGTCTGCAAATGTTAACAGGCTTTCAGCTGTCACTGTCTGGTTGAAACAGTTTGTTCCCTTTACAAAGACACTTCCAGAGTCACCTTCTGTCAAATTAATATTCTTTAACTGAATATTTGTCAAATCAGCTTTTACGGAAACATTCAATGTAATTCCGTCGTTTGCTGTTGCAACGCTTGGATAAACAACAACTGTGGTATTACCTTTCACCTTTCCTGTCAGGATAATGGAATAACGTGTTACTCCACCGACTGTCTGTACCAGCTGTCTGGCAGCTACCACATTTTCATTTCCTACCACAAAGTCAATGTCTTTAGATGCGACATTTTCCTTGAAGTCATAGTAAATTGTTAAATCATTGGTTCCGTCTACTTCCACGGTAGCATTGTCTGCAATTGCAGTGCCGCTTGCATCCGTTAACTGAAGTTCAGCCAGTTTCACGGTTACCTGAACGGATTTCGCAAAGAGGAATGTTTCTCCTCTGTACACGTTTGCGGTAATTGTTACCTTACCGTCTGTTGGAAGTTTTGCAACGGTAGCATTTCCTTTTTCATCCACTACAACACTCTGAGGATCACTGACAACCCATTCAATGCGGTTATCGCAGAAGCTTGCCAAATCATTTCCGTTTGTAATCTTACTCTGGAAGCTGTTTGTTGCTTCTTTCACAAGATTTGTAGTGTTTCCAAGGTAAAGTGTATCGTCATTTAATTCTAAAGCGGTAATATCCGCCTGAACAACTACATCAAAGACAATGCCGTCCAGACTTGCATCTCCGTCTGCCGGATAAATATTAACGGTAGTTGTACCCTTTGCTTTACCTTTGACAAAGATTGCGCTTCTCTGTACTCCATCCACCGTAACAGTTCTAACTTCTGCTGTCGCAATATTGCTGTCACCCACGCTGTATCGGATGGACTGTCCTGCCATGTCATCCAGGAAGTCACAAAGGAATCTGATTTCTCCGGTTCCGACTAAAGCGACACTGGATTCATCCTTAATATCATTTCCGTTTTCATCGGTAATTACCGTCTTAACGGACTTCAAAGTTACATTTGCTGTAACCGTTTTAATTAATGTTCCGTCTTTATAAACATTTGCTGTAATGGTTACTGTATCTGTATTGGTTGGCATCTTGATGGCTGTAACATTTCCGTACTGATCCACAGATGCACAATCTTCTTTTTCGGAAATAAACTCAATCGTGTTGTCAGTAATTCCACCAAAGCCATCTGCTGATGCTTCTGTTGTTTCCTGACCAATGGAGTTCTTCATGCTGACAAATACGGATTTCGTATTTCCGATACTAACCATCTGGTCTTCTAAAACAAGTTCTGCAACATCGGCTTCAACCTTCACATTAATCTTCACACCCTCAGTTTCCGGTATTCCGCCTTCTGCGTAGAATGTAATGGTCGCAGTACCCTTTTTCTTTCCTTTAATGACGATTTCATTTTTCGTTGAACCATCAATTACTTTTTCGGTAATAGTTACATCTGCAATTGATGCATCAGTTGTTGTATAAAGTAATGCATTCTCAACTTCAGCGGCTCCGTAAGAACAAATCAATGTATTTTCTTCTGTTCCCTGAAGAACCAGTGTAGAACCATCTCTTACATCCGTACCTTCTACAGTCTTAAGGGCCGGTTTAACACTGTTAATTGTAACGCTAACCGACTGTTTCTTTGCAACAGTTTCTCCATCATAAGCAGTTGCCGTAATGGTTACTGTTTTATACTTTGGAACTTTCTTTGCTGTTACGTTTCCGTAAGCATCGACTTCCGCACATTCTTCATCGGAAGAAGTCCAAACAATTCTGTTATCTGTAATAGACTGATAATTTGCATCCGATGCTGTTGTGATAGACTCACTGAAAACATTGGACATATTGGTAAATACAGATTCTGTATTTCCTACATAGATTGTCTTAGCTGCCAAGTTGATGTAATCAACGTTAGACTTTACTTCAACCTGAATTGTAATTCCGTTGTTGTTAATATTTCCAACTGTCGGATAAATTGTAATGTTTGTTTTTCCGGTTTTCTTTCCGGTAATTGCAACTCTGGCAAGACCTGTTGATTGAGTAATAACACAACTTGCATCTAAAATATCCGGGTTATCAACATGAATATTTACTGTTTTATCACTTAATGTTTCATTAAATGTGTATTTAATGTAAGATGTAAGACTCGTTGAAGTTTTCGCTCTAAGTGTAAATGTCCCCCCTGCCTCAATACTCTCATTGGTTGCATAGTTCTGCAGGATTGGCTTACATGTCGGCGAAATAACATTTACATTAATTACTGTCTTGTTTCCGCTTGCCAAAGACAGGAAGGTTACTTTTGCCTGTCCCGGATTATGGGATACAAACTGACACTTGGTTCTTCCGTCTTCCGTTTTGATGGACTGAACCTGAACAACCGCCGGATCACTGGATGAAATATCTAACGCATCCGGATATAATCTTCCGATTTCTTCATCGGTACCATAATTGATTTCTGCTTCAATATCGGTCAGACTTTCACTGGACATATCCACACTGGATAATACCTGATTTCCGTCTTTATAAACTCGAATAGATTTTGCAGGTGCAACGGAGTAAACAAAAATTGTCTTTTCTACCGAACCTGCTTTCAGCTTGATTCTTGCAGTACCACGGTTTGAATTCAAAACCTTGATTTTTGCAGTCTTCAAATCATCTGAAGGAACCATGCTGATAATGTCATTCCCTGCTTCCACTTCCCAGCTGATATCATCGGAAATTTCCATTTCACTGTTTTGTCCGATAAATTCCGGTGTGATTGTTTTTTCACTCGTGGAATCATATCTCATATAAATCTTGTCATTGCAAACAATGCTTGTACATGGGTTTGCAGTAACATCCACGTAGTAGGTTACTGTTGGAGAAAGCGTTAAGTAAGTATTTGTGTCCACGTATACTTTTAATTCCTGTTCAATATTAACAGCAATATTCTTTCCTTCTTTTTTACCTTCTACGGCAATACCGCTTGCATCATAAGTTAATGCTGCATTGTAATCTGTCTTTTCTAATTTCTTCTTTTCACTATATGCACTAGGGAACATATAAGTATCTGTATTTTCCCCTAAGTACACTTCATTATCTTTATCCCAATTGTACGTATGGTCTCCGATTTTAACAGACTTATAAGTGGAATTTCCTACTGTCGGGATTGTTACCAACGGTAAATTCACTTTAGAATTTCTCATCACTGAGAATGCTGTTTCTACCGGGCTGATGTTCAATACGAACTTATTTGTATAATAATTGGTATCTGCAGCGTAGAAAGAATCGCCTCCGCGGTCAATCATTTCTTTAATCTGCACTTTTCCTAAAAATGCATCTTTATGTAAGGTACATTTATCCGGAATATCCAAAGACTTCAGTCTGATATTTGCTGAGAACACATAACCGGATACGTATTGTACCGCCTTTGAAAGACGTACTGTCTTCAAACGCTGACAGTTATTGAATGTCTTTGTTTCAATCTTTCTTACCCCTGCACTTTCGTTCATCAGGAAACTACTGATTGCTGATGATTCAAATGCATTGGAACCAATTCTTTTCAATGATGAATCGGATGCAACATCGCAGGAAGTTAATCCGTAACCACTTAAGATTTCCTTGTCTGTAGTCACTCTGGATGTATTAGCAAAAGCATAATCGTCAATCACTTCAACCTTGGAAGGAATCTCCACATCTCCTAAGGATTCACATCCGTCAAATGCATTTTTTCCAATTCTCACTAACTTGGAAGGTAAACCACCAAGAACCAAAGCTTTACATCCAATAAATGCATTATCGCCAATGGAAGTAATGTTATTACCCATTGTAACAGAAGTTAATCCTGTGAACTTCCACTGTTCTGTAGCATAATTTTTTAATTTGGAAATGAGAGTTCCACCGTCCCCTGCCATCTTTTCAGAATAGCAATATGCAAATGCATTATTTGGAATATTGGTCAAACAATCCGGAAGCTTCACTGTTTCTAACTGATAACAGTTTGAAAAAGCCGCTTCTCCCAATTCCAACTCTCTACAACGAGATAAATCTACTTCCGTTAATCCAGTGTGTAACTGGATATGAATATTTGAAGTACCATTCTCGTCCTGACAAAGAATTCTAACTGCTCCTTCGTCAGAGGATTTTGCATATTTACTGATGCTTGCATATGCAGGCTGGTAAAATTCCGGCAAATCCTTGCTGGTAATTAAAACCGCATCTTCCGCATTTGCGTCAACTTTTGTTACATCACCCGGAAGAACATACTTTGCAACTCCTTTATATTCTCCCTCATAAATATCTTTTGTATCTGACCAGTCTGTACAGTTTGTACCACATCCATAAAATGCATTGGCACCAATGGAAGTAATACTTGCCGGGAAGTTAATATTGCTCAGACTGTAACAGTTTGAAAAAGCTCCATCTAATATTTCAATGGACTCATTCACGCTGTCTTCATTCTTTGTGGGCAATACCACCTTTGACAATCTAGAATCATCTGCAAAGGCAGAAGCACCAATAGTCTTCTTCACGCTGTCCTGGCCGATTGTATCAAAATCTAAAATTGTAACAGTCTCTAAGTCTGTATTCTTCTCGAAAGCTCTGCTTCCGATTGTTTCAACAGTTCCCGGAATCGTTACGCTGGTAAACGCAGTTCCTTCGAATGCATTATCCCCAATCACTTTCAGATTTGGAAGGTCTTCCAACCATGTGATATCCATAATACTGTCACAAAAAGCAAATGAACCATTTCCGAGTTTCATAATGCTGTCCGGAAGTTTAACTTCATATAAGAAATGACAGTTATCAAATACAGCGTTTCCAATTTCAGTCAGCGATGTATTTGCAGATAAATCAATCTTCAGTAAAGATGTCGCAGAAAAGGCATTATCCCCAATACTTGAAATCTTTGCCGGAATATCAATACTCACCAAATCATCTGCTCCTGATAAAAATCCTGTCGGAATAGCAGTCATTCCTGCACCGATTGTAACAGAAGAAAGACTGGAACAGTTTGCAAAAACGTTGGATCCAATACCATTGACTGAATCATCACCGGAGTTATCTGTTGCGGCATTAATTCCATCCGGAATAACAATTGCCGAAAGAGACTCACAGTTTGCAAACGCCTGATTTCCAATTTTTTCAATTCCATCCGGTAAAACAATGCCGTCTAATTTTGTACAGCTTTCAAAAGCCTGTGCCCAGATCTTTGTTAAACCTTCCGGTAAATCGATTGTCTCCAGATTTTTACAGTTATAAAATGCTGATTTTCCGATTTCTTTTACGTTTGGCGCCATCTCAAACGAACGGAATTTACAGGAACCGAATTCGTTATCATAGATTTTTGTCACCTTTGTAAGTGCATGCAAATCCATGGACGAAGCGTTCACCATATATCCCAATCCGGATACATCAGCAATGTCTGTATACGGTGTCAAATCCACCGCTCCATTATATGCCTTCAATTCACCAAATTTAACGTCCGCAGTTTCAGAACCACCAACAATCACCTTAATGGCCTGTAACAAATGAGTGTCCGGAATGACATTTGTGTCAATCGAATCATCATCGTCAAAGCTTGATAAGTTTGTCGCAGCCTGTACCGCTTTATTTCCCACGTAATTGCCGGTCGGCAACAGCGAGAAAACCATAGCAATCGCTAACGTTAAACTCAAAGTTCTCCTTAATTTTTTTATCATTTTCATCCTCCTTTTCCGTGTTTGTAGTAAACATGTTTCGAATATTTCTCTCAAACCACTGTAACTTCCATTATACAATGATTTTTGAAGGAACGTCAACGATTTGGACGTGTGGTTTTGGGGAGATGTAGGGTGTAGGGGAATTGAAAGAAATAATTGAATTCAATTACGTCTCCTGGCATAATATTCTGTCCTTTCTTGCATGCAAAAAAGCATTATGTATCTACATAACACCCTTAAATACAAATAAAAAAGCACCTACCTTTCGGTAAATGCTTTTAACTCTTTAAGTAATATTAAGAAATTATCTCCGCTTCCCTAAAATCAATGAAATCAAACTCATTCTATAGGTTTTGCTTTTCGGATATAATCCCAAAGTCAATCTTTCTTCTAATGAGAATATCGGATCTCTGAATAAACTCTTTTTTCTTTTCGGTGCGCTCTGTGAACCGTTCAATATCTTTCTTGCTTGCGCATAATGGAAAGCTGTGGGTTTAAATTCATCATTTTCGCCATATTTACTATATCCACAATATGGGCATTTTTTTAAAGATCTATCATACTTCTTAAAACATCCCAAACACGGCCTTAAATTGTTCATATGCATCCCTCACTTTCCTCTTTTTCTTCATCATAAGTCTGGATTTTCCAAATGTCAATCTCGATTCTGTTTGTTTTGTTGACTTAGTTTAAAAAATCATTTAATCATTTAAAAAATATAAATAAGACGAAAGAAAGGTTGTTTCCCGAAAGAAACAACCTTTTTTAATACTATTTAGATTTTATTCTTTTCTGTTTCATCCGATCCTGAATCATTCCGACACCGACACAGGCCGCCAGAGAAACAACAAAGGAAATAATCGATTTGATTACAACGGTTGCCGTCAATGGCACTACATACCAATCCGGTCCCGGCTTATTATAAGTATGCAGGATGTCTGCTGCCACACCACCTACTAAACAGTGTAACAGAAGAATGATATAGGTATGCTTTCCAATCCACGATAGTGCCTCCCTGCATCCTTTCACTTTATCGAAAACTCTGGCAATTACTATGAGAACGTAGCCACCAAGAAATACTTCCAGAATAAAAATTGCTACGGTCGGATAAGTAAATATTCCATTAAAATCCTTGTCCACTCTGAAAATGCTCAGGTAAAGCCAATCTGACCCAAACTTTTCAAAGATTTGAAAATGAACAAATCCACCAATCACTGCAGCAATCACTGACGGAATCATTGGCAATTCACACATTTTTCCAATGCTCTTATATTTTCCAAGCATTGCACCAATTACCATTATTCCTGCATAAAGAGGTGCCAGATGAATACTCCATGACTGTGCCGGAACATTTACATAAAGAGCCGCACCGATTATCATAAGGACTGCCGTAGCAACTCCCATCATCCATATGCTCTTTCTTACAAAATACATCACAAGATAGAATATGATTGTCGACCAAACTAAAGTCCACATAAACCAAACCGGCGAAAGATTATTAAAAAGCTGTCCTGTTTCGCTAAAAGAAGGTGCAATCTTTGCCATCAGTTCCGGTCTTAAATAGGTAGTTAAGGCATCATTTACCCAGTTTCGTACTGAATAACCATGAACCAGCATAAAGTATGGTCCAAAAAGAGCCAAAAGAAGTGCCATCACTAAACATGTCCTTACAAAAATCATGTTCATTCTTCGTCGGAACATCTTAAATACGTTTTCTTCATTAAAATGATAAAAATATCCGGATAGAAGAATAAATACCGGCAATCCGGAATAGATAAATTCCTTAATCACCTCGTCAAATATGCTCATTTGATTTCGATAAATCAAATGATAGATCATTACAGAAAGAATTAACAATCCTTTCATAATGTCAATCACTTTATTTCTTTTTATCATTTGTTTTCCCCATCTTTCCCACGATATTCAAACAGAAGCATTGTTATATCATCAAACTGTCTTGCACCACCTGCGAAATCATCGATGTCCT
>JAEELL010000145.1 GCA_016282745.1 Lachnospiraceae bacterium | reverse complement strand
TACGCAGTTTTCAGAATACTCTGTCGCATTAAGCAAATGTTTTCTTAAAACTGTTCATCAAGTACTAGTTTTTAACTTCATAATAATAATGATAACTCGTCCGTTCCAATTCACGAGTTTTCTTGATGAAAACTCGTTCAGTCAGATAACTCTCAAGGAGAGTTATCAAGCGAAAGTGATTGTTTACAATCACGAAAGCGTACGTGACTTCGTATCATTATTATTATTTCAGAAAAACTATGTACTTGATTCAATGTTTTAGAGAAAACCATTTGCTTGAATGCTCTCAGAGTTATTCTGAAAACTGCTGTAGTTTACGTTTCAAAAAGTATACATTTTGAAATGAGGATTTATAGATAAAAAATAGCTTGCCGAAAAGAAAATTATAGAATATGAGAAGGGAAAGGTAACAAATGGACAAGAGATTATTTACTTCAGAATCAGTAACAGAAGGACATCCTGACAAAATCTGCGATCAGATTTCAGACGCAATTTTGGATGAGATGATGAAACAGGATCCAAACAGTAGAGTAGCATGTGAAACATCTATTACTACCGGTTTAGTTCTTGTAATGGGTGAGATTACAACAGAAGGATATGTTGATATTCAAAAAGTTGTAAGAGATACAGTAAGAGAAATTGGATATGACAGAGGAAAATATGGGTTTGACTCAGATACATGTGGTGTTCTCGTAGCACTTGATGAACAGTCGGCAGATATTGCAATGGGAGTTGATAAGGCGCTTGAGGCAAAAGAGAATACAATGTCTGATGAAGAACTTGAGGCAATTGGTGCAGGAGACCAGGGAATGATGTTTGGATTTGCAACAAACGAGACAGATGAATATATGCCACTTCCTATCTCGCTTGCTCACAAGCTTACAAGAAAACTTACAGAAGTAAGAAAAGATGGAACACTCCCATATTTAAGACCGGATGGAAAGAGTCAGGTTACGGTTGAATATGACGAAGAAGGAAAGCCACTCAGAATTGAGGCAGTTGTTCTTTCAACACAGCACAATCCTGAAGTTACACAGGAGCAGATTCACGCTGATATTAAGAAATTTGTATTCGAACCTGTTCTTCCGGCAGAAATGTTAGATGATAATACAAAGTACTTCATCAATCCTACAGGAAGATTCGTAATTGGTGGACCACACGGAGACAGTGGACTTACAGGTAGAAAGATTATCGTTGATACATACGGCGGATATGCACGTCACGGCGGCGGTGCTTTCTCAGGAAAGGACTGCACAAAGGTTGACCGTTCAGCAGCTTACGCAGCAAGATATGTTGCAAAGAACATTGTAGCAGCAGGAATTGCTGATAAGTGTGAGATTCAGTTATCATATGCTATCGGTGTTGCAAGACCAACATCTATCATGGTAGACACATTTGGCACAGGAAAAATCAGCGAGTCTAAGTTAGTTGATATTATCAGAGAAAACTTTGACTTAAGACCTGCAGGAATCATCAAGATGCTTGACCTTAGAAGACCAATCTACAAGCAGACAGCTGCTTACGGACATTTCGGACGTAACGATCTTGATCTTCCATGGGAGAAACTTGATAAGGTTGAAGACCTTAAAAAATATCTTGGATAATAAACATAACTAAGTAGAATAAATATTTTATTGAAAAGAAAAAATCGAGCATGTTGATTTTCCCTTTATTTACTTAAGGGGAATATCAACATGCTCGATTTTGTGCTATCAACAACAAGGATATAGGATATTGAGTAGGAACCAGCTTTCTCTCATTAAGAAGATTATTCTTCTTCAGGCCAAAATAGATCATCCAAACTTTTATTCAAAGCCTTGCAAATATCAATGCAAAGAGAAATGCTTGGATTGTATTTTCCGGCCTCGATAAGTCCTATAGTCTGTCTTGCTACATTTACTTTGTCAGCTAACTGTTCCTGTGTCAAATCGCATTCGATTCTTGCAATCTTCATTCGTTTATTCTTCATCTTTACCATCAGCCTCCTTAACTTTTTTGTCAGAAATCTTTTCGCTGATTCTTATCGAAGCATACATTATTACAAACATTGAAATGCCCCAAAATATTGACATCTTGATTACAATTATCACATCGTCCATACCGTTAATCTCACCGGAGTTACTTTTGAATAGGTATACTATGGCTCCCCATAATACAGCTATTCCAAAGATTTTTTTTGCTAATGAAATTGCTCTTCTTAATTCACTTTTGCCGTTTATCTCATTTAATTTTTTCTTATCGTAAATTAACCAGCCATTCTTTATTGCAATTTCACTAAATATAGAACCGGGAATTCCCCATATGATTATATTAGAAGTAAAAAACATGATGTCATTATTAATTAATCCTAATACGAGGTCGCCGAGAACAAATGTAAATAGCATTGCGATTGCTATGTATCTAAATGTTTTATAATGCATTTCCAACAGACAATCATCTGTTTTAGGCAAAAATAGAATCCCTTTTCTTTTCTCATCAACAAGATAAATTGCTACCCCTACAACCAAAGATATAATTTCAAGGGTATATCTTGTAAATGGTACTTCAAATGATATTTTTATTATAATTGAGCAAATTGCTAAAAAAATCATAGCAACTGCAACATAATAACAGTATTTACCGGATTCTCTAACTACTCTTTCATCTTCTTTAAAGATATAATTGTTTCTTTTCATAATAAATCTCCTTTCATGACTCAAAGATGCTTTGCAGATTGGACTCGTTATCAATTTTTGAGTCTTGGTATCTTTGATAATAATAGAATAACATACTTCTTGTGTAAATGCAATATATATATTGCATTATGGCACAAAAGTATTGCTTAACGATATTAATATATTGCTTTATGCAATGTATGTAATGAACAAAAAAATTTAGAATTCCGGTTATTAATAGCTTTATTTCTTTGATTATTCACATAATCATATGACAAAGGATTATGTGATATTGTTTTAAGTATTTATGAAAAAAGGCTGTTACACCAACTTAATTGTTAGTGTAACAGCCTTTTTGGTCTGTATGAAATCTTTTATCCCAGTCGGATAAGACTCCCATTTCTTTAATTGATTACACCTGATACTGTGTATTCTACCGGTTTGTATTCCGGTGTAACAAGCTTGATAATATCATTGTATAAATAATTGTGAGCTTCTATTGTGTTCATTGATGAATCACGGTAAAGCTTTTCAGCTACATCATAGAATGAATATGAGTAACATCCTGAATATACATACGAGCCGTCGGATAACTTAGCGTAAGCTCTAACTGCCATTGCTGCTGTGTACTCTGCAGGGTTTGCAGTTGCAAACTTCATTGTCATTGCATAACTCTGTGCTGACTGAGATTCAGAGAAAGAATTCGAAATCTTTCCTGCTGCAGTCTTTGCAAAACTTGCAACACTTGGATTTGTATTTCCAACATATAATTCGTTGGAATCAATAATGTAATCAGTCAGGGCGTATACAAGTCCTGCTTCTACAACTTCTTTACCGTTTATTTCAGGTTCAACAGAGTATACTGTTCTGAATCCTTTTGATTTTGCACTGATCTGGTAACCGTTTATCTCGATTCCCCCCTCAATTGTGTACGCCTCAGTAGGTGCTTCGGTTGGAGCCTCAGTAGGTTTTTCTGTTTCAATTACGGAAGAACCTGACACTTCTACCATTCCGTTCAATCCGTTAGACTCATTTCCGTTTAATGTAGCAGTTACTTTTACAGTATGATTTCCTGAAAGGACATCGGTTATTGTATATGAGCCGCATGGTACTTCGCTTAATTCCTTAACTCCGTCAACGTATACATTGTATTTCTGACCAAGAGCAACCTGATCAGTGTTCTGTCCCCAAGTGACAGTGATTGTATTGTCAGAATCACTCTTTACTAACAAACCAAATACCTCGATTGGACCGTCTGCTACCTGTTTAGAAGTTGAAGTTTCCTGATTGTTGTTTGTAATATCTTCTATTCTAACAGAATTAAAATCAATAGTTGTTCCTGCATCAACCCCAAGACCTAACTCAAACATAATCTTTATCTGATCCTGAGATACTGTATAAGTTCCTGTAAGAGTTGTGCGTGAGCCTGCATTCACAGTTGTGTATTCAGGAGCTGCCTCGCCGTTTGACAAATCTTCTTTCATTCCAATCTGAGCAGCTTTGCTTGAAGTTACATCAACAGAAACTTTGTAGGTATGACCGCTTGTGACATTTGTCTGATAACTACCCTGAACAAGCCACTGAGCACCTTTATTAGCTTCGTTAACCTTTATTGAAAATGGTGTATTGTTGTCAGCTTTGTAAGAAGCATTTGCTGTTCCTGCCCAATCTCCGTAGTAAAGCCCCCAGTTGCCTGCGTATGACCATTCATTTACAGCACCTGTTGTGTAACCGTCAGAAGGTGGGTCAGAAGGTGGCTCTGTTTGCTGCTCTTCGGCTGTTATATCAATGAGTTCCCATCTCTGGTTATTGTTATTAGTAATTGCTTCCTGAGTTACTTTATATCCTTCGCCTTCGCCCTTGTCAGTAAGAGCAAAAAGACTTGCCTGATTTATGATTCTGTAAGTACCGTCAGCTACTTTTTCTAATCTGAAGTTCTGAGCCTTGTTGTTGTTCAATTCCCATGTCTGGTACTGTAATCCCTTGTCTCTTGATCCTGATGGATTGTCAAGACCTCTTCCCTGAGCACATTTTGGAATCATAGTATACCAACCATCAGATTTTTTGTTGAATTTAAACTGCTGTGCGTTTGATTTGTTGATCGTCCAAGTCTGTAATTTAAGACTGTTTTTATCCTCGCCGTTTGGAATGTCAAGGCATCTGCCTGTTGCAAGATTCTTTACTACATAGTAGTGGTTTGATACAACCGGAGATGCAGAGTTCTGTGATGGGCGTCCGAGTTCCACACCGTTTGAAACCGGCTCACCAAAGAACGGATAGTCATCATGCCATGTGAAATACTGGATGTGAACATCTCTGTCCCATCCGGCACCTGAACGCTTTGCTGCATGGTAAACAATCCAGTCCTCTGTTCCGTCAGGGGATTTTGTAAATGACGCATGACCTACTCCGTGAACGTCAGATGTCTGCTGAAATACCGGTTCACTTCCCTTTGACCATGAGTTTGGATCAAGCAGATTTCCGTTTGTACAGGTTATTCTGGCAAGACAGTATGAGTCCATCCAACTTCCGCTGGCAGAATAAATAATGTGTACTTTTCCGTTTCTGATAAGAACTTCAGGTCCTTCATTAACCTGTGGGGTAGAGTTTGTCTCCCATCCGTAAGTAGGTGTTGAGATGCATACTCGACGTGAAGACATAGTCCAAGGATTGCTCATCTCTGCAATGTAGAGCTTCTGAACTACATTTACATCGCCTTCCCAACCTGACCAAACGCAGTATAATTTGTCGTTATATTCAAATGCTGTTGTGTCAATTGACCATTTGTCGGCTGACCAATCAGCAAGTCTTCCCTTTAATGTGTAAGCTCCGTCCAGTGGGTTGTTTGGGTTAGTACCACCTTCGAGGACATAAGTTCTGTGGCTGTCATTTCCGTTCCTGTTTGTCTCCGGTGCAAAGTATGAATACCAGTGACCTCTTAGCCAGATACATTCCGGTGCCCAATATGATGAAAGAAATGCATCAGATGCCTGAACATCATTTGCAAAAATGTTGTTGTACTGAGCGATGCCAAACTGAGTGAGGTCATCCATCTTATAAAGTGCAACACCGCCGCTTGACTGACAGTAATAGTATGAATCTCCGGCTCTTACAACCCATGGATCAGCTCCGTCAGATCTGATAGGATTGACAAAACAGTTAGTTGTTCTGACAACTTCCATTTTCCAAAGCTGTCTGTCGTCATTTCCGATAGGTCTTTGTTTGACGTCACCTTCATCAGTGAGCGCGTAACCGGAACATCTTGCTACGATTCTTACATAGCCATTTCCAGCATCTTGAACTGTATAATCCTGTGCATCTTTACCGTTTTGAGCGTAAATCTGATGAATGACTCCGGAATCTCTTGAGTGATTCGGGTCATCGAGAGCTTTGCTCAATGCATTCTGTGGAATGATACAATAGTAACCGTGACTTACAGACTTGATAAACTTAAACTGCTGTGCAGCAGAATTATTGCTGCTGTAAGTCTGAAGTGTGGTATTGTTGTCGCTGCTTCCGCCTTTTACATCCAATACCTTCCCGCTTGATTTGTTGACAATGCGATAAATAGCATTCTCGTTGACATTGATATTGTCAGCTTTTGCTTCCCTAATTCCGAACCCTGTGCACATTTGGGAACAAACAAGAGCAAGTGACAATAAGGTACAAGTAATAATTTTAAAACCTGCTTTCAATTCTTTCTCCTCCTAATATTTAGTTGTGTCCGTTATCCTACTCTGATTTCTCCTAATCTAAATAATATCCTAGCCTTCGAATAATATCAATAGGAAAGTATACTTTTGAAATGGATATACGCTGCTTTCAAAATGTATACTTTTTGAAACAGATATACGATGCTTTCAAAATAACCGTTTCGCATTATAGGAATGTTTTTTCTAAAAATTGAGTCATTACTTAAAGGACTATTTTCAAAAGCAAGGTAGGGAATTTTGTTGCAAAAGTTATATCCGACAACCCATGTGAAGAAAATCC
>JAEELL010000144.1 GCA_016282745.1 Lachnospiraceae bacterium | reverse complement strand
CCGTGCACTCATAGATGTTGCGCATCTATTTCGTCGCGGGCATGCGCCCTATAAAAATAAAAAAACAGAAACTTTCTTGTATGCAAGCATTCATCAAGTCTCTGTTTTTTATTTTTGCACGGCTTATTGCCTTCGCGAAAAGAAGCGCGAGACGTTGCGGGTGTCCAGTGGACACCTCTGCGAAGCAGAAGCAACGACCGAGGCGGCAGCCGAGAAGGTTCGAACATTCGAGCCCAGGATTGGGCTCGTTTATGCAATAAAATAAGCACCTGTAAGGTGCCTATTTTACTGCATAATTAAAGCGCGAGACGGGGATCGAACCCGCGACCCCCTCCTTGGCAAGGAGGTGCTCCACCGCTGAGCCACTCGCGCATTGTTACGTGTTTCACACGCAAGGATTATCATACTATAAAAAATGAATTTTGTAAACTGTTTTTTTGAAATTTGTTCCCAATATTTTTTTTTGAAATTTGTTCCCAATAATATGTCTTTTAAAAAAATATGACAAATTGCTTTTATTGGATGAGCCGACAGTGGGGATGGATCAGATTTTGGATTTTTTTGGTGAATGATAGTATAATAACAATGACATTTCTTCAATAAAGGAATGTCTTTGTTTCAGTTATAAAATAGGTTGAAAAAATTTTTTGAAAAAATTTAAAAAAGTTTGTGATATTTTGTTAGTTCGTTAGTCTTATAGGTGAAAGGAGGTAAAAAATGGAGTTTGAAGAAATCTACAGAACGTATTTCCAGGATGTATTTAAGTACATTAGAGGACTTACGGCAGACGAACATCTTGCGGAAGAGATAACCAGTGAGACTTTCTTTAAGGCATTTAAGGCTATTGATAATTTTAAGGGGGATTGTGATGTAAGGGTGTGGCTTTGCCAGATAGCAAAAAACACATTATTTACACACGCAAATAAGAACAAAAGAGTAATCAATATAAAGGATGAGTCGGTAATTGAGCAGACCCGGGAAGGTATAGAGCACATGCTTGTTAATAAAGAGGCTGCTTTTGAGATTCATCAGTCACTTCATAAGCTGAAGGAGCCTTATAAGGAAGTTTTCTCTCTAAGGATATTTGGAGAATTGTCTTTCAAACAGATAGCCCTATTATTTGGAAAGAGTGAGCATTGGGCATGTGTAACTTTCCACAGGGCAAAAGAAATGATAAGGAGGGAAATGGAGCATGAGAATTGATTGTGAAGTTATGAGTGATCTGTTGCCACTTTATGTCGAGGACCTTACAAGCGAAGAGAGCAATGAGATAGTAAGGGAGCATCTGAGTTACTGTGGTGAATGCAGAGAAAAATATGAAAAACTTAAAGCCGGTGAAAATATAATAGAAGATGACGGTAGTTTATTAAAGAAGATAGCAAAGAAGTACAGATATAATAAAGTAAGATATTTTGCAACTATAGCATTTACGATTTTATGTCTGGTAACCGCAGGATATGGTCGTATGACTCTTGAGGGACAAGATTTATGGAAGGTATTTTTTCCTTACCTGGCGGTAATATTTATCTATTCTGCAATACTGGGCAAAATGAGTTATAAGAAGAAGTATTTGTTTACACCGATAATATCGATGGCATATGTGTTTACATTAATTGCGGCAAATCCCGGTTGTTGGGAAAAAGGTGTTTCCGGAGTGCCTGATATTTTATTTATAGGATTTGTATCCTTCCTAATTGGAACAGCTGTTTCTATAGCAGGTATGGCATTAGGTGGATTCGGGGATACGATTGATTATGTTATCAGAAGAAAAATAAAAAGATAGAGTAAGATGGCATAAATCATTTGAAATGAATAGTGTCAAATGACATAAATAAATTTGAAATAAGTAGTGTCAAATGGCATAAACAAATTGAATTGAAAAGATTGGAGAGATTGATATGAAATATAATTGTAATTTTGTGGGAGATTTACTTCCTTTATATGCAGAAAAAATGGCTAATAACAAAACGATGAATATTGTGGAGGAACATTTGGAAGAATGTCCTGAGTGTGCTGAGAAAATAAATTATATGAAAATGGATCTGTTTAAGGTGAGAAACTTCGAAGACGGAGTTAAGTTTTTTAAGAAAGATATCAGAAGAAATATAGTTTCATATGTAACATGGGGATTATATATTCTTGTATGTGCATTGTGCGTAATAGGTTCTGTAATAATTAATATTCTTTCGGAGCATGGTGGAATTGTAGATGAAACAATCCCGCCTCAGATAATCTTTTTGTACATGGTTCTTCCGATTTGCAGCTTTGTTGGCGGAATAGCATTGGGCACAGAGAAAAGCTGGTGGAAACTCCTTGCGCCAATTGGTTTTGTGCTTGGAGGATGCATTGTTTTGTTATCGGCAGATACCAGTTATTTAAGTGACCTGGAAGAAATTAAATCAATGATTAGTATGAACATCTTTCTTGATGGAGCTACTTCTGTCATAGGTTTGGTGATTGGAATAATTGCAAGATCAGTAAAGGGATTACTGACAAAATAATAATTATTTGTTAATTTTATTAATTGTTGAATTATTCTGTTTGTTTTGTTTGAATGAAGTGTTATAATACCCATTGGAATAAAACAAAGGACGGTTAGCATTATGAGAAAGACAAAGATTATTTGTACAATTGGACCAGCTAGTGAAAACGAAGAAATCCTCACCCGGATGTGTATGGCAGGAATGAATGTTGCAAGACTGAATTTCTCTCACGGAACACACGAGGAGCATCAGACAAAGATAGATTTAATTAAGAAGGTAAGAGAAAAACTCAACCTGCCAATTGCTATCATGCTTGATACAAAAGGACCTGAATACAGAATTAAGACTTTTGAAAATCATAAGGTAGTTTTGCAGGAAGGAGACAGGTTCATATTCACTGTTGATGATGTTGAGGGAAATGAGCAGAGAGTATCAGTTAATTACAAGAACCTTATCAACGAAATAAGTGTTGGCGAGAGGATTCTTGTCAATAACGGATTACTGATTTTCGAGGTTGTTGAACTCAATAAAACAGAAGCCATCTGTAAGGTTATTGCAGGAGGCGAACTGTCAGACAGAAAGAGTATGAATTTCCCAAATCATGTTTTAAAGGGTGACTACTTAAGTGAGCAGGATAAGGATGATATCCTTTTTGGAATAAAAAATGATGTTGATTATATTGCTGCTTCATTTGTTTCAAATAAGAGTGATATCAATTCTGTCAGAGAATTCCTCAATGAAAATGGCGGAAATGATATTGATGTAATTGCAAAGATTGAGAATAGAGCAGGGGTTGATAATATAGAAGAAATCTGTGATATTGCTGATGGAATCATGGTTGCCAGAGGAGACCTTGGAGTAGAGATTCCGTTTGTGGAAGTGCCTTCTATTCAGAAGTTCCTTATCAAGAAATGCAGACTTCTAGGAAAGCGTGTTATCACAGCAACTGAAATGTTAGAGTCTATGATTCAAAATCCAAGACCAACAAGAGCAGAGATTTCTGACGTTGCAAATGCTGTTTATGACGGCTCGTCGGCAATTATGTTATCAGGTGAATCCGCATCGGGAAAATATCCTGTGGCAGCAGTTAAAAATATGGCAGAGATTGCCGAATACACGGAAACAAAAATCGATTATACAAAGAGATTTTCAAATACTGATTATGTGATTAAGAGTAATATTGACGCGGTTTCCCACGCTACATGTGCCATGGCAATTGACACAGGAGCAAAGGGAATTGTCATCAGTTCGCTCTCGGGAATTACAGTTCGTATGGTGAGCAGATTCAGACCGCCTGTCGATATTATCGGAATGACTACTTCGGAAAAGGCTTGGAGAAAGCTGAACCTCAGCTGGGGTGTAACACCGGTTCTCAGTGAAGAGTTCAACTCGGTAGATGTAATGTTCTATCATGCACTTCAGCATGCAAAGAATGTGTTTGGACTTAATAAGGGGGACAATGTTGTTCTTACCGGAGGATCAGCCGGAGGAAAATCAGGAAACACAAATACAATCAGATTGGAATCAATATAGAATCAATATAAGATAAATGTAAAATGTCGCGTCAGTTGTTGCTGGCGCGAATTTTGCATAAGCAAATATTTTTACACTACAGGGAGAAACAAATTTTATAGTAATGATATATAGTAATGATATATATTATTGTTATATATTGTTATTTATCCGGGTCGGATAAAACACCCACTTTTATAAGTGGTGAATAAAAGGTATAGAGTAATAAATAGGTAGTAAAAAAAATAAAAGTGAAAAGTAAAAACAGGAAGAAAAAGATAGTGAGAAAGTATGATTACAAGATACAAATATAAAGCATCACAGCCTTATGGCTTACATGATATGGAAGTAAACAACATTTCATTTATAGATAATGAAACTGTACAACTTCAGTTTGAGGAAGGGTATGTAAAGTTAGAAGAACCATACCAAAAAGTTAAAGGAAATATCACAATAGAAAAAGTGGATCCGGACTTTTCTAATGTAGTACTTCTGAGTAAGGATGGAAAGTTTGGAAAATTTACGGGTCATAAAATGGAACTAAAGGAATTTCTTGAAAAGTATGATGACTACACTTTTGAGATAGTGGATGAACTGTATGGATTCAACAGGGTTGAATACAGTGGTTTTTTGAAACAAAGAAATAAAAGAAAATGGATAGAGATGACGATGTTCATTTATCATTCCGGGGACATTGTATACGAAACAGAAGAGTAGTATTGAACAGTTTGGAATTGGAGTTAAAAATGGAGAATTCATATAAGTTTTTTGAAAATAAAGATTGCAAGTATTTTCCATGCCATAAGGGCTTGGAGGATTTTAACTGCATGTTTTGTTATTGCCCGATGTACACAAAGGAAAAGTGTCTTGGGAATCCTTCATTCATAGATAAGGGGGACAGAAAGATTAAGGATTGTTCTAAATGTGTGTTTCCGCATGTTCCCGAAAACTATGAAAAGATTATGCAGTTTTTGAGAGAGAATAACTAGGATAAATGTAATAAATATATGGAAATGTGGGAGGATTTTAACGATGTATTATAGAGTACACACAGCTGATATAGCTTATGCTACAAAACAACCAAGAGGTATTTTTGCGGCTATTGGAAAATTAGTTGACGGAAAAGTTTTGAATGAGGAAGAAACTAAAGAATACTGGAAGAATCGTGAGTATTTTGAAGTGGTTCTTCCTGTTCCCCCATACTATGAGCAGGGAAATCCTGATGGGGCCATTACATGGTTTAAGAATAATGAAAAAGGAAATGACATTTACAGTCAGTTGACATTTTACAGAGCAATGGCTAAGAAGTATGGACTTAAATTATACAAATCAGAATGCAGTGAAATTCCGGGAGAAGTTATTTATGAAGATGAATTTCAGATTGCAGTTAAAAATATGAGAGATGATGTTAAGATAACAATAAATGAATGTATGGATTAAAAGTTACAATCTTATGCAGACTTTACAAATTTAGGTAAGATAGTTGGCGAAACAATACGGAACTGATTTATGACAATGAAAAAAACGGAGGAAAATAGTATGGAACATAAAATATGTTTACCGGACTACAAAAATTGTATAGCAAATCTTCCAAATTCTATTTTAAAAAAGTTTGGGGTTGAAACGGTGGGTGAGACATTGCCGTTGCTTGACAAATATCTTGATAAAAACTACAAAAATATCGTGGTTTTGTTGCTGGATGGAATGGGAATTAATATTATTGAAAATAATCTGGATAAGGATGGATTTTTCAGAAGTCATTTTGTGGGAGAATACAGTTCAGTTTTTCCACCGACTACAGTTGCGGCAACTACTTCGATTATGAGTGGGCTCATGCCAAATGAGCACTGCTGGCTTGGTTGGGATTGTTATTATCCAAAAGAAGATAAGAATGTAACCGTATTTCTAAATTTGATTCAAGGAACAAAAGAGCAGGCGGCAGATTATTTTATACCGTTTAAATATACTCCATATGAGCCAGTAGTTGACAGACTGAATCGTAATGGAAAACATGCGTACACAGCAAGTCCATTTGAGGAACCATTTCCAAGTGAGTTTGAGGAGATTTGTAATCGAATTGAAGAGTTGTGCAAATCGGATGAAGAGAAATATATCTATGCATACTGGGAGCAGCCGGATGGAATAATGCATAAAGAAGGATGCTATTGTCAGAAATCAAAAGATGTATTGAGAAGCCTGGAACGAAGAGTTGAAGCTTTGTGTGAGAATCTTGAGGATACTCTTTTGATTATTACTGCGGATCATGGACATATGGATTCAGACGGCGAGTGTATACTTGATTATCCAACCATTACCGAATGTCTTAAATGTGATTTTTCGATAGAGCCAAGAGCACTTAATTTTTATGTGAAGGAAGGAAAAGAAGAACAGTTTGAAAATGAATTCAACAAATTCTTTGGAGAAAAGTTCTTGCTTTACACACGAGAGCAGGTCATTGAAAAACAGTTATTTGGAACAGGCACCAATCATACAGAATTTAGTGGAATGGTAGGAGACTACCTTGCCATCGCAATATCTGATTTGTCAATTTACAATACATACAAAGAGAAGGCAGAATTCATCGGAGTTCATGCAGGATTGACCGAAGAGGAAATGAGAATTCCATTGATTGTGGTCGAATTGGAGAAATAAAAAAATAATTGAAAAATTTTTTCGACACATTTCAACCGTTAATTGTATCTGAGGTGAAGGAGGTAAAAAATGAATAGTGAATTGTTACGTACGGACAAAGAATTATTTAGAAAAGTATACCGCCAATACGCAGGTACAATATATAAGATTAGTTTTAGTTTCTTGAAAAATGATGAAGATGCAAAAGATGCTGTGCAGGAAGTGTTTATAAAGCTTTTGAAAAGCAAAAAAGAGTATGAGAGTGATGAGCATTTAAAAGCATGGCTTATTGTAACGACATCAAACCATTGTAAAAATATTGTGACTCATTGGTGGTGGAAAAGAAAAAGTATAGAGGATAATAATGTGGTGGTGGAAGAAACATCCAAAGATGACGAAATGTATCATTTGGTGCTTGAACTTCCGGAAAAATATAAGATTCCTGTATACATGTATTACTACGAAGGATACAACAGCAGAGAGATTGCAAAGATACTGGGAAAGCCGGAGTCTACCATCAGAACATATCTTCAAAAAGCAAGAAAACTATTGAAGGAGGAGTTGGAGTGATGTCAGAAAAAATGAATAAATCATCAGAACAGATGAAACCGGACAATTCAAAAAGAATCCGAGAGGCTTTCAACAGAATGGAAATGAATGATTCGGATATGAATCAGATTTTTGACAATATCTGGGATGAAGTTGATAGTCACTCTGAAACGGTTGAAATGAATATGATGAATAAAATAATAAGAGTCGCAGCTGCAGTTGCGGCAGTAATGATAGTGAGTACAGGAACTGTGTACGCAGTGAGCCGAATTTTATCCGGTGAACAGATATTTAGAAAAGTATATAAAGAAGAGGTTGAGGATGAAAACAAAAATGAAAACTATGAGGCAGGTGTTGAAAAGATAGCTGCAGAGTTTGGAAAAAAGAAGTCAGAAGTTATGGTTCAGAAATGTAACGGATACACTGTGACATATCTTGGTTATGTATCTGTAGATGATTCGATTTTTGAAAATATGGATACTGAATTAAAAACCGGAATGAAGGAAGAATTGAATAATGGTGTCACATATTTGATTACAGCAATTGAGAGTGACAAGGGATTTTCTTCGAATGATGGTGAAATGAAAGAATCATTTGTTATGTCGACCTTTATCCAGGGATATAATACATGGGAAGTAAATGCCTTTTCTCTGGGAGCCGGTTCTACGTACAGAGTAATCGATAATGTTTGCTACACAATAATGGAGTACGATGTGGATTTGGATGTGTTTGCAGATAGAAAGATTTATCTGGGAGTGTTCGACTTCAGAAATCCTGCTGATGGATTTGGCTATAAACTTGATTCAAATGGAGAGATAGTAAGGGACGAAAGTACAGATACACTTAATGCACTGTTTGAAATTGAGGTTGATAAGTCGGGAGCAGACAAGGAAAAAGCAGATGCCATAATTGAGAAGATTTTAAATGACAATGCAGATGACACAGAAGGCAAGTCAAGTGATGAAAACACAGATGATGAAATAGATGAATCAATTGACGACAATGATAAGCATGTAGTTACTTATGCAACACAGGATGAACTTAAGGAATTAATAAAACAGTCAAAATTGATTGAAAAGGATGATCAGTTAAAAGAAAGCGTTCGTGGTAAAACTGTATACGGATATGCAGGAAGAGAACATGAAGCATATACAGACTGGTTGAAATCGGGAAAAGTTGATTATCAATGGGATTATTTTGAAGAGGAGAATGTTCTGTATATTTTCGAAATGACTTACAGAGATTCTAATTTCTATCAGAATGTATATGAGTATGAAGGCAATCCAAAGGAACTGGAGTGGCTTCAGAATCGTTTGGAGCAGATGAAAGAAAAATAGGCTCCGGAATCATTTTGAATAAATCAAATCCACTTAAATATGTAATTGGATTTAGCACTTTGGCAAAAGAAAAATATAAGATATTTTACATAAATAGGGGGATATTGTATAATAAAAATATATATTTTGAACGAATTTGTTGCAGTAATATATACTGCAACTTTTACAACCGGATAGCAAAAATACTTATTTATTGCAAATATGAGGAGGAAAGACTATGAAGAAAACTTTATCAATTTTATTTTCATTTGCCATGGTTGTATCATCAATTAATGTGCAGCCTGTTCATGTAATTGCGGATGATACGATTAATGTTTCAACCAACGCAGAACTAAAGGCAGCTCTGGACAGAAATACACCGGTGCAGGCAATTAATATTATCGATAGTTTTACTGTAAATGATGATTGCACCATTCAGTTAGATCCTGCCCACATTGATTATTATTCAGACACTGTCATTACCATAGAGGAAGGCGTGACACTGACTATCGGAGATGGTGGAAGAATTGGTAGCTTTTGGCCATCTTACGAAGGAGATCCTAATACACCGCCTAACAGCAGTGTTATTAATAATGGTCAGATAATTATTGAAAAAGGTGGAGCTACTGAGGCTGATTTTGATAAAAATAATGGCTCAATTCTTGTAAAAGACGGAGGCAAGGCAGTCTGCTGTAACACGAACAACGGTGATGTTGTAGTCGAAAATGGTGGAGCGTATATAACAACCCAAGGTAGTACAGCGGTCAATTTTGGGCGTATAGTGATAGAAAAAGGTGCAGTTATGCAGTCACGCTTTGGAACTTCGATTATCAATGAAACAGGAGGTGAAATTAGTCTTGAAGGCCAATTCTATTGTGGTTGTATAGGATTAAAAAATGCAGATGTATGCTGGTTTGAAAACAGAGGTACAGTGAGCGGAAATGGAGATTTGATTATATATGAAGCATCTCATGAAGAATTGCCGGTAGCGGATATGGATGGCTTGATTTTGGATGTTATGTCATTACTTGGACAGGAAAAGAGATTTGAAAACTGGGAAGACATTAATATTTACAAAAAGATAGAAGCGTCTGATTTTAACCAGATAAAAGCTGCGACAACAGGTCTGAGAAAAGTTGCCGGTGAAGAGGTTGAGGGTGATATGGATACCTTGATTGAACTTACTGACAATATTGAGGTTCAGTTCGGTGAAACTATTGAAACTATGGCGCAGATAACCATTCCGGAGGGCACGACTCTCACATTGAATACAGGTGCAGATGTATCTTGTGGTATCGAAAATTATGGAACAGTAGATGTGAAGACTGGAGCATTTCTTTCAACTACAATGGGTGGTAGTATTGTTAATCACAATAAGATTTTTGTGGCGGATAAGTCTATTTTAAGAAGCCAGATGGGTGGACAGATAATCAATTGTGATGGTGCCGATATGGTGATGAATGGAATCCTTTGTTGTGGATATATTTTCCATGACGGCATTGAAGAGGTTTGTTTTGACAATAATGGAAGAATCTGTGGTGATGGCAAATTCTACTTCTATGGAGCAGAAAATGGTCAGGAGATAGAACCTTCTGAATTACCCGGACCTACTCAGAAAGTTCTGAATCAGATTGGTAAAAATGCAGAAGTAGCATCCATGTTTATTCAGTTAAGTCATATAGCGGATGAAGGAACTGTAATCGAGGAACCATCATACGACAAAGAAGGAATCAAGGCTCATAAATGTGTTGTTTGTGGTGCGGCTATGGAAAATGAAACTATTCCAAAACTCACAAAAACTGAAGAAACAACAAAGATTGAAGAAATCGCAAAACCGTCAGAAACAACTAATACTGCAGTGACAACAAAGGCTGAAGAAACAACAAAGCCGGCAGAAGTTGTAATTAAAGTTCAGCGAAAAGATAATACGCTTTCAGTAAAAGGAAAGAAACCTAGCCTTAAATATAATAACCTGAAAAAGAAAAAACAGACTATAAAATTGAAAAACGCTATTACAATAAAAGCAGCAAAAGGAACTGTTACTTATAAGGTTGTGAAAGCTGTGAGGGGCAAGAAGAATTATAAAAAGTATTTTAAAATAGCAAAGAACGGTAACATTACAGTCAAAAAAGGACTCAAAAAAGGAACATACAAAGTAACAGTAGATGTTACTGCAACAGGTGATAAGGATTATAGTGCTGCAACAAAAACTGCTGTTATCTCGATTAAAGTAAAATAACGATAAAAAAATAAAGTCACTTGTGGTCTCAGTCAGTTACTGGTCTATTGCTGATGGAAAAAGATACTGCAAAGTGGAGATTTAAGTTTTCTAATATTATAAGAAAATTTGATTAGATAAGTATCAGAAACCATCAGACGATAGAAATATTGTTTGGTGGTTTCTTTCATTTTAGGAGGATTGAAAATGAATCACAAGGGAACAAAAATACATTTTTTATTGGTACTCATAAGTTGCTCGTCCGCTTTTTAGCGCACTGACATAATGCTTTTCGTTGCAATCGGAAGATAGAATTCTCCATGCTTCACCGTTAGTATGTAGATTGATGATTTCGAGTACATAATCATCTAGTTCTATCTTTAAATCACCGATTTGATTTGTTGTGATTCTTTTTATAATCTTTCCTTCGACTTCTTTTTTATTACACCATGTATCAAAATAGTTATTGCCTGGGGTGTCCCAATTGTCGTCGTCTATAGAGTGATATATGTCATCGTTAGCTGCTATTATTTTTTTATCTTTTAGAAACCTAAATGATGATTGAATATGAATTTCAAACTCGCTCTTATGTTTCATATTATTGTTCCAATCGTGAGTGTCTATTTCTTCTCCAATGGCAATCCATACCATATCGCTGCAACGTCCGATTCCAGAAATTCTTTTATTAATTAAATCCTCGATATGAATCATTATATTCCCTCCTCTTTAGACTCAGAGTATGCTAAATGATTTTATAGTAAGCGTATTAAGTACAGGTGATAATTTAATGATAACACATAAAGCATGCAACAGATTTTTTTTGCAACCATTTGTTGGTGATTTGGTATATTATATATGAACATGTTCAAAAGAAAAGAGAGGCAGACAATGGAAGAAGCAAAAATACTTCATCGTCTTAAGAAAGGTGATGTTAAAGCATTGAATGAAATTATTGATATCTATTCAAATTATATACAGACAATAATAGTAAATATTATTGGTGGTTCAATGTCAGCAGAAGATATCGAAGAGGTTGCATCAGATGTTTTTTATATAATATGGAACAAAGCAAAAGAAATTCGTTACGGTAAATTGAAAGCTTATATTAGCAGTGTGGCAAGAAGAGCGGCGTTGAAAAAGTTAAGAGAACGTAATGTGCATATTTCTTTTGATGATGACAATTTTGAAATAATTAATGGAATCCGTTCAGAAGAAGTGACAGAAAATAGAATTTTGCAAAAAGAATTAGAAAGCGTAATTAACAAAGCTTTAGACGAACTGAACAATGATGAAAATGAAATTTTCTTGAGACATTACTACTACTGTCAGTCGGTTGGAGATATAGCTACCAATATGGGAATGAATAGATCAACTGTAAAATCTAAACTGGCACGAGGTAGAAAAAAACTTCGAAGGATATTAGAGGATGGAGGCTATTATTATGAGAATAAGTGAAATGATGGATTACATATTTGATGATTCTTTAGAGATTGAAGATAAAAGTATTGTTTCTTCCGAAAGAATAAAGGAGTTAACAATGAAAAAAATAGAAAGCGGTAAGAGCAGAAAGAAAAATATAAAAATACCTTTAAAAATTTCAGTGGCAGTGGCAGCTATATGCTTAACAGGAGCAATTGGAGTGGCAGCAGCAACTGTACTTAAGGTTGATTTTTATGAAGGTTTATTGGGGAATAAAACCAAGCCTAATGTTGAAGCGCATACAGAGTATCAAGTTGATGAGGATAAGGGATTGGTTCCATATCAGATGCCTGCAAGAGAGTATGTTGAATTAGATATCAATGAGGCAGAAGAAATGCTTGGAGATTATGTCATGGATACTCCATTAAAGAAAGAAATAATGGGAAATACCATAACAATTATTACTGCAGTCAGAGATGAAGATTGTATGTTAATGGAATATACCATTGAAAATGAAAATGGTGTGGATGCGCTTTATTATGATGAAAAGACAAATATGGCAAAAGGAGCAAGGTGGAGCGAAAAGTCATTTGCAATTAATTGCAAAGATAGCGGAGATTTCATTTACGTCGACTTAGAAAAAAGTACTGATAATAAATTATATTGTTATGACTATATAGTTTTTGAAGAAGAGGTTGAGGATGGAAATAATGTAAAATTTTGTATATTAGATTATACAAAGAATAAGGACGAGGTAAAAACGGTTGAAATAATTGATGTCCCTGTAAATAAATGTATTCCTAGAGTTAAGTACACATCAAATCAAGGTGGAGAAATGTATGTATCAGCAATTGGAAGCACGCTAAATCTGAAAAAGGGATTAAACCTTAGATTGGTTGAACCAGGCGAAATTAGAGATGTAATAATAAAATATGATGACGGAACAGAGTATGTAGTATGGGACGAAAATACTCTTAACACAGGGTATGAACTTGGAGAGGGAGAAGAGTTCAGATTTACATTCAACAGATTGGTGAATATTGAAAAAATCATAACAATTACTGTTAATGGAATAGAATATTATTGTAAATGAAAAAAAGAAGTTCACAAATTTTTTTAAGTCTGACAGTGTGGTGGTAAGCTTTGATACGCTTGCCGTCTTTCATTAGCAGATATTCACCAAAAGGATTGAGTCTGTGTAACCTCTCAATAATCTCAATCTTTCAATAATGAGTTTTTGTAGGAAAAAAATGAAACAGATTTAGATAATTAGGGAACAGAAAATTTTTAAACCTGCGGTTTTAAAGAGATTCGGGCGCTACTTCCCAACCGTATCCCAAAGCATAAAATCTACTTTCCGCATGTTCTAATCATTTTCCCCTCCTGCATACCAGCTACAGTAGCAACGGTACAGACGATGACACCACTATATTTAATTTCAACAAAGGATATCATAATAACATGTTAGTCTCGGGACGGGAAGTGTGATATGATGTGAGTAGTTATCAACGGACGAAACAACACAGATAGGTATTAATCAGTTATAATAGTTCTGTCTATTTTACACATTGCCAAAGGTTGGTATTATTATCCTTGTAGAAAGCGCTTATACAATTGCAAATGAATAAGATGATTACTGAAAGGACAATAATATGAACAGAGATATTTTTATTAGAAATTTAACAGATGATAAAATTGTAATGAACCCAACAGGAAGAAATGCCGACGAGCTTTCCGTGGAAGAATTTGAAAAAAACTACGAAGCGATTTTTGATATGATCTTCCAGATTGCCGATACGGATATTTCTTCTGTTACAGGATATGGAGAGTTTAATGAAGATAATAAGGCACCGTATTCTTCAGTAGAGGAGTTTATTAAAGAAACATTTAATGAGAACAATGAAGGTTATTGGAAAAACTGGAAAGACATGTTTGAAACAACATTCCTGAAGAAGGAGTATTT